>DASRGQ010000027.1:0-12836 GCA_035650975.1 Gaiellaceae bacterium | reverse complement strand
CCCGTTGGCTGAAGCAACCGACTGGCTCGCCCTCTGCCGCGCCGCCCGGGACGACGTCGCGCGCGTCCTCTCCGAATTGCCGGGCCGTGCCGAGCGGGAGCCCGTCGTCGGCGCGGGGCTCGGCGGCGACGACACGACCGCGATCGACGCTGCGGCCGAGGCGGTGATCCTCGCGCGCTTCCGCGATCGCGATGTTCGCCTCGTGAGCGAAGAGGCCGGCATCGAGGGCAGCGGCCGTTTCACGGTCGTCGTCGATCCGATCGACGGCTCGCTGAACGCCAAGCGTGGAATCCCGTTCTTCTCGATCTCGATCGCGATCGCCGACGGCGAGACGATGGACGACGTCTTCTTCGGGTACGTCCACGACTTTGGAACCGGCGAAGAGTGGACGGCGACGCGCGGCGGCGGCGCATTCGTGAACGGCGTGGCACTCACCGAGCGGCCGAAGGACGAGCTGGAGATCCTCTCGTTCGAGGCGACGACGCTCGCCTACGTCACCGCCGACGCCGCGCGGTTTACCGGCGTCGCGCATCGCCTGCGCATCATGGGGTCGCTCGCGATCACCTTGTGCCACCTCGCGGCCGGCCGTGTCGACGGTGTGGTTTCCCTGAAGCCCGCGCGTGCCGTCGACATCGCCGCCGCGCAGCTGCTCATTCGCGAGCGTGGGCTTGCGATCGAGCTCTTCGAGGCGCCGCCGTTCGGGGCGGCGCCGCTCGACCTCGAGGGACGGTCTCGCGTGGCCGCAGCCGGCACAGGCGAGCTCTGTCGGCGTCTGTCCGCCGCCCTTCAATAGCTACGCTCGTCGGGTGGCGACGCGCGAGCAGATCACGGAAGCGCTCGGCCGGGTCATCGATCCCGAGCTCCGGCGGCCGGTCACCGAGCTCGGCATGGTGCGTGGCGTCGAGGTCGACGGAGGTCACGTCGGGGTCACGATCGCGCTGACGGTCGTCGGCTGCCCGCTCCGCTCGAGCTTCGAAGACCAGGTGCGCGAGCACGTCGGCTCGCTGCCCGGCGTCGACTCCGTCTCGCTTGCGTTCGATGTGATGAGCCCGGACGAGCGCGCGGCGCTCACGACCAGGCTGCGCGGCGGTGTCGAGCCGCGCGGCGTGCAGCTCGATCCGCGCACGCGTGTGCTGGCGGTCGCCTCCGGCAAGGGCGGCGTCGGCAAGTCGTCGCTGACCGTCAACCTCGCCGCCGCGCTCGCGGCGACCGGTAAGGAAGTCGGCGTGCTCGACGCCGACATCTACGGGCACTCGATCCCGCACATGCTCGGCATCTCGCAGAAGCCGGTGCTCGTCGACAAGCTGATCGTCCCGCCGGTCGCGCACGACCTGCGCCTCATGTCGATCGGCTTCTTCCTCGACGACAATCAGCCGGTGATGTGGCGCGGGCCGATGCTGCACCGCGCGCTCGAGCAGTTTCTGCAGGACGTGCACTGGGGCGATCTCGACGTGCTCGTCGTCGACATGCCGCCAGGCACGGGCGACGTCTCGATCTCGCTCGGTCAGCTGCTGCCGCGTGCGGAGGCGATCGTCGTCACGACGCCGCAGCCGCTCGCGCAGGAGGTCGCGTCGCGTGCGGCGACGATGGCGCAGAAGACCGGCATGCGTCTTGTCGGGATCGTCGAGAACATGACCTCGGACGTCTTCGGCTCGGGCGGGGGCGAGCGGCTCGCAACCGAGCTCGGCGTGCCGTTGCTCGCGACGGTCCCGCTCGACCCTGCACTGCGCGAGTCGGGGGACGCCGGGACGCCGCTCGTCGCGCGGAGCCCGGAGTCGCCGGCTGCGCGCGCGATCTTCGAGCTCGCGACGACGGTCGACGAGAGCCGCGTCGGCGGCTTCACGCGGACGCTGCCGCTCGTCTCGTAGCGTCGGGCGTGGCCGCGGCGGCCTTCTTCGACCTCGACCGGACCGTGCTCCGCCGGTCGTCCGTGCTCGCCCTCGCGCCCGCGTTTCGGCGCGCGGGCCTCATCTCGCGGCTCGATCTCGCGAAGTCCGCGTTCTGGCAGACGCTCTTCGTGCTCCGGGGTGCAAGTGCCGAGCGCGTGCGCTCGGCGAGCGAAGACGGGATGCGGATTCTCGAGGGCTACTCCGTGGACGACATGCGCAGGCTCGTCGCCGGTGCGATGGAGCCGGTGCTCCGGCCGCTCGTGTACGACGAGCCGCTCGAGCTGCTGCGCCGCCATCGCGAACGCGGGGAGCGCACGTACATCGTGTCGGCGACGCTGCAGGAGATCGTCGAGCTCGTCGCGGCCGACCTCGGCTTCGACGGCGCGATCGGCTCGACGTGCGAGGTCGTCGACGGCGTGTACACCGGCCGTTCGCTTCGCGCCGCGCACGGTGAGACGAAAGCACGTGCCGTGCGTGAGCTCGCGGCGTCCGAGGGCATCGACCTCGCAGCGTCGACCGCGTACTCGGACTCCCACACCGACGAGCCGTTCCTCGCAGCCGTCGGACATCCGGTTGCAGCGAACCCCGACCGCAAGCTTCGGCGGATCGCCCGTGTGCGGGGCTGGCAGGTGGTCGAGTTTGCAGCCTGACGAGGCACGGCCGCGGCTCGCGGCGCTCGGCTTCGCACCGGACGACGTCGAGACGCTCGCGGCCCACTTCCTCGACGCGGAGGCGCGGGGCTCGCTCGGGCACGGGCTCTCGCGGATCGAGTGGCTCGAGACGTGGGAGGCGATCGACACCGAGTCGAGGCCTGCGCGCGTTGTGGCAGAGCCCGGCTACGAACGCTGGGACGGCTCGGGCGCGCTCGGCTACCTCACGCTCGCGGCGGTCGTTGCCGCGCAGATCACCGACCCACCGGAGCACGCGCGGGTGGTCGTCTGCTCGCGCACGTTTCCAACCGGCGCGCTCGGATACTGGGTGCGGCAGCTGGCCGAGGCCGGCCTCGTCGGCATGCTCACCGCAACGAGCCCGCGCCGGCTCGCCCCGCCCGGCGGCGGTGAGCCGCTCGCGGGTACGAACCCGCTCGCGATCGCCGTGCCGTCGAGCGACGGGGCGCCGGTCGTTGTGGATGTGTCGATGGGCGCGGTCACGCACGGCGCGGTGCTGGCCGGTCTCGCGGCGCCCGAGGAGCTCGTGCCCTTCGGCGGCGAGCAGGCGTACAAGGCGTTCGCGCTCGCGGTCGGGCTGCAGCTCTTCGTGGACGCCCTGCTCGAGGACGGTGGCTTCGGTGCGGTGCTGGTCGTCGCGCGCCCCGAGGCCGATCCGGTGCCCGCGCTGCGCTCGCTCGCGGGCGGCGTGCGCCTTCCCGGCGACCGCGTCAGTCGGGGAAGCCCGGCTCGCTCCTGATCGCAGCGAAGTCCGAGTCCCTGGCGGCGGTCTCCGCCCACGTGGGCTCGAGCTCGACGGCGCGCTTCAGGTGCAGCAGCGCATCGAGGTGCTTACCGCCGCGCGCCTCCATGCACGCGAGGTTGTAGAGCAGCGCGGGATGCTCCGGCCGCCGCTCGAGCGCCTCCTCGTGCAGGCGGATCGCGTCGTCCCAGCGCTCCTCGCGCGCAGCGGGCACCGCAGCGAACATCGTCTCCCAGGCAGAGATCTCGTACGCCTCGCCGGGCTTCCCGCCGAGCGCGAGCACGAGCGTGTCCTCCGTCAACCCGACGGCGCCACGCCGAAGCGCGGGATCGCGAAGGAAGACGAGCTGGCCCGCGTCGAGCTCGTGCTCCTTGCCGTCGATCGTGAACCTGGCGCGTCCACGGAGCACGAGGTAGATCTCCTCGTGTCCGAGCTGCGACTCGCTGTGCTCCTCGACCACCTGCGCGCCGGCCTCGCGCGGCGAATACGCGTTGACGCCGAACGCCTCGATTCCGAAGTGGCGCCGGATCGGCCGCCAGACGAAGCCGTCGTCCATCTCGATGCGGTCGAGCCGGTCGACGTGGATCGTCTTCACGGGGCGACCAAGTCTTGCCAGCGCGGGTCGTCGTGGAGGCTTTCGAGGTCGCTGTCTCCGGGCGCGAAGTCGCGCACCTCGTCTCCGCCCATCTCCACCGCGCGTGCGAGCTGTGCGAATGCGCGCTCCGTGTCTCCGTGCAGCGCCTCCAAGCAGGCGGCGTTGTACGGCCCTTGCCACTCGTCGGGCTCGCGGGCGAGCAGCGCGTCGATCATCGCGCGTGCGCCGTCGACGTCACCGGCGCGAGCCTTCGCGAACGCGATCACGACCTCTTCCCACCCGTGCGCCTCGAAGACCCCGCCGCGCGTCGCGCCGATCGCGAGCACGATCGTGCCGTCCTCGGCCGCCACGGCCTCGCGTGTCTCGCCGCTCACGGCGTGGACGAGCGTGCCGGCCGGTGCGTCGAGCGTCTCGTCGTCGACGGTGAACGTCGCGCGGCCGCGGACGACGACGTAGAGCTCTTCGTTTCCGCTGCGCTCGCTGTGCCGCGGTACGAGCGGCCCGCCCGCGTCGTTCGCCCAGGCGTTCGCGCCGAATGCGCGTAGACCCAGCGCGTAGCGAAGCGGGATCAGCTGCGGCGGCGCGTCGCCGTAGCGCGGGTCCGGATACGGCCCCAGCTCGTCGAGGGAGAGGATCTCATAGCCCGCTATCTCGCTCTCAGCTCCTCGAGTACGACCGCATCGATGCGCTCCACGCCGTCGAGCCGCTCCTCGAGGTTCTCGGTGCCCGCCCAGGCGGCGAGTGCGGTGGCGAGCTCGCCCGTGTACCCGAGCCGCGCGAGACGGTCGACGAGCTCGCCGCGCAGGGCGTCGTCCACCTCGACCCACTCCTCCGTCTTGCCGAAGAGCAGCGAGTGCATCGCATAGAGACGAGCGAGTTCGTCGACCGGGCGCTCGTGGTCGTCGACGCGCAGGTCGACGAGGACGTCCGAGAGCGCGGCGTAGCCGCCTTCGTGCTCGACGACGTAGAGCGCCGCGGACTGCTGCCCGCGCCGGTCGCCACCCGCGGCTTGCGCAGCCGCGAGACACGCGATCAGGCGGTCCGCGAGCGGCGTGCCCGCCGTTGCCTCGAACGTCGAGGCGAGAGCGGCGACCGTCTCCTTGCCGACGAGGATGTTCCCCTGCGCCGCGTAGCACGGTCCGATTGCCCCACCGGCCCAGTTCATGCACTCGTCCCCGGTGAACGACGCGCTGCCGCCGTGCGCATCGACCACGCCGAGCTGACGGTGGGCGCGCTCGTCGTCTCCAGCCGTCAGCCGGTCGACCACCTCCTGCGCGGAGAGCCCCTCGCGCAGGAGCGCAAGCCCGTCGGGGCCGTAGCGTGGGTTTGCGTACGCCTGCGTCGCGATCGCACCCACGCGCACCTCCGCCCACGGGACCACCGAGCCGACGGCGAGGAACTTCGACTGGGTCGCGACCCCCCACCGGCCCGCCTCGAGGTCGCACGCCGCGATCGAGTACGTCGCGACGAGGGGGCTACCCATACGTCAACTCGGTCAGGTCGAGATCGAGCAGCTTCGGGTCGGTGACGATCGCAGTCGCGACCTCGGGACGGGCGAGCGCTGCTTTCACCTCGTCGGCAGAACGCGCGCGCACCACGACCGGGCGTCCCTCGGCGTGGGCGCTGCGGAGCTTCGCCGCGTCGACGGCGTCGAGCACGAGCGCGTCTCCGAGGTCGAGCTCACCGTCGAGTGCGATCTCCGGCACGCGCCTGCCGGTCGCTCCGAACCAGCGCTCTCTCACAGGTCGACAGTGTCTCCGGGCTCGAGGCGATCGACGGTGGCGGGCGTCAGCTCGGCCAGCGCGTCGGGCGTCCCTGTGAACACCCCGAACGTTCCCCAGTGGCACGGGATGCACCGCGGGTTGCCGAGGAGCTCGAGCGCGACGGCCGCCTCCTCCGGGCCCATCGTGAAGTGGTCGCCGATCGGCAGCACCGCGACGGTGGGCTTGTAGAGCCGTGCGATCAGCTGCATGTCGCCGAACACGTTCGTGTCGCCGGCAAAGTAGATCGACACGCCGTCGGCCTGGACGACGACGCCGCTCGCCTCGCCCGCGTAGGAGCCGTCGGGCGCGGAGCTGGAGTGCCCCGCATGCGTCATCGTGAAGCGAATGCCGGAGGCTTCGGCGGTGCCGCCCTTGTTGAACGCGGTCACCTTGTCGTCGGCAACGCCGTTCTTCGTGAACCAGTCGCCGAGCTCGACCATCGCAAGCACCTGCGCGCCGGTCTTGTTCTGAATCGCGACGACGTCGTAGGCGTGGTCCCCGTGGCCGTGCGTGACGTAGATGACATCGGCGCGTTCGGGGTCCTTCTCGTCGGCAGGCGTCGTCGGGCCGGACAGCCACGGGTCGATGTAGACGCGCTTGCCGTCCGCGGTGTCGAGCCTGAAGGACGCGTGACCGAGCCATGTCAAAGTCGCCATTCGCTTGCGCTCCCTTTCGTGATCTGGACCGCGTGAGCATAGAAGGACCGTCCGGTCCACCGGCGAACCTGTCGGTGTGGGACGCCGCTTCTTCCCGGCCCTCCTCACCATCCTGGCGGCCTACGCCGACGGCCGCGGCTCCCACGGTCTCGCCTTCGACGCGCTGCTCGGCGCGATCCCGTTCGCGGCGGTCGCGGCGCTGACGACGTTCGGCACCTACCTCGACGTTCGCGAGCCGCTCGCCGCGCTGCAGGCGTCGCTCTGGACGGCCGCGCTCGTGCTGCTCGTCCTCTCGTGCGCCGCCCGCTCGACCGCCGCGGAGACGCACACGCTGCCCGCGCTCGGCTCGTCCGCGCTCGCAGCCTGCCTCGGAGTATTCGCGGTGAAGGCGATCGTCGCCGCCGTGCCGCAGCTCAGGCGCCTCGCGCTGCTTCGCCCCGCGAAGCCGTAACTCGGTTGCCGGGCGGAGCCTGGAACCGAGTTGTACGTCTCTAGAACGGGAGCGAGCCGGCTGCCGAGTGCGCGAGGTCGATCAGCGGCTGCACGGCGAAGAACGAGCCGACCGTCACGACGAGGGCGACCAGCACTCCGGCGTCGAGCAGCACGTCGCTCGGCGGTGAGCCTCCCGCAGGGGCGAGCTGGAGCTCGGCGCGGTCGCGGAAGTACATCGCGCGAACGATGCCGAGGTAGTAGTAGGCGGAGATCATGGTCGCGATGACGCCCGCGACGATCAGCCACCACCAGCCGCGCTCGTAGGCGGCGGCGAAGACGTAGAACTTGCCGATGAAGCCACCGGTCAGCGGGAAGCCGAGCATCCCGAGCATGAACGCCCACATCGAGATGCCGAGGAACGGGCGCTCCCAGCCGAACCCGGCGAGGTTCTGCAGCGTCACGGGCGCCTGCAGCTCGCGCTCCCGCGCCGCGACGACCGCGAACGCGCCGACCGACATCGCCGAGTACGGGATGAGGTAGTAGAGGAGCGCCCGCGCGCCGAGAGGGTTGGCGGCGGCGATCGCGATCAGCATGAATCCGGCGTGCGAGACGGACGAGTACGCGAGGATCCGCTTCACGTTCCGCTGCACGAGCGCGGCGATGTTTCCCCACGCGAGCGAGATGATCGCGATCACGGCGATCGCCCACCGCCACAGGCTGCCGTCCTGCGGGAACGCCGTCTGGAGCACGCGCAGCGTGACGACGAGTGCGGCGATCTTCGTCCCGGACGACATGAACGCGGTCACGGGCGTCGGAGCGCCCTGGTAGACGTCGGGTGTCCACTGGTGGAACGGCGCCGACGACGACTTGAACGCGAGGCCGGCGATGATCATCGCGAGACCGACGACGAACATCGCGTCGTGCCGATGGCCGGAGGCCGCGATCTTGTCGAACGACAGCTGACCCGTGATGCCGTAGACGAGCGCGGAGCCGAAGAGGAGCGTGGCCGAGCCGACGGCGCCGACGACGAGGTACTTGAGGCCCGCCTCGAGCGACCCGATCAAGTCGATGTCGATCGCCGTCAACACGTAGAGCGCGATCGAGAACCACTCGAGCCCGAGGAAGAGCGTCATCAGGTTCGACGCCTGCACGAAGAACGCCATGCCTGCGCCAGCGGCGGTGAGCAGCGCGTAGTACTCGGCGACGTGCTCGTCGCGCATGTGCTCGCGGTCGGAGACGAGCACCGCGACCGCACCGGCGCCCGCGATGAGCACCTGCGCAAGCGAGGACCACTTGTCGCGGAACATTGCGTCGTGCACGAGCGTGACTCCGTGTCGCGAGCGGTCGTCGAGGAACGCTGCGAAGACGAACGCGGCGACGAAGCCGGCGAATCCGACGAACGCCGACGCCTGTCTGCGTGCGACGCGTGGCACGAAGACCGCGACCATCAGCAGCGTGCCGGCGGCGGCGAGCAGCGCGAGCGACGGTGAGAGCGCGAGCCAGTCGACGTGCGGCTTCGCGATCACGGGGCGTACCTCGTCCAGCCCGCCGTCGACGAAGAGCTCGCATGACCGGACACGAGGTTCGGCCAGGCCGAGAGCCCGAGCAGGCACAGGAGAAGCGGCACGACGACTGCGAGCTCGCCGAGGCGTAGGTCGGTCGCGCGCTCGGAGACCGCCGGCCCGACCTCCTGGTGGAGCACGCCGGAGATCGCGCGCAGCATGTACATCGCGGCGAGCACGATCCCGACTGCGCCGATGACGGCCCACGCCCAGCCCTGCTGGAACACGCCGGCGAGGATCAGGAACTCGCCGGCGAACGACGTCGAAAGCGGCACGGCGAGCGAGATGATCCCGGCGACCATGATCACGGTTGCAAGCGCGGGGCGGCCGCGCGCCATGCCGCCGAGCCGCGAGAACTCGCCGGTCGACGTCCGCCGCTCGACCATCCCTGCGACCAGGAACAGCGACGTCGAGATCAGTGCGTGGTTGACGATCTGCAGCACCGCGCCGTCAAAGCCGAGCGCGTTGTGCGCGAAGAGGCCGAGCACGATCAGGCCCGCCTGCGCGAGTGACGAGTACATGACGACGCCGCGGAAGTCCGCCGCGCGGAACGCCAGCAGCGACCCGTACACGAGCGACGCCGAGCCGAGCACGAGCATGACGACGCGCCAGTCGTGGACGGGCTGCGGAAACAGCGGGATCGCGATCCGCAGCAGGCCGTACAGGCCCGCCTTGCCGATCACGCCCGAGAGCACCGCCGTCACCTCCGGCGGCGACTCGCGGTAGGTGATCGGCAGCCAGCCGTGCAGCGGGAAAAGCGGCGACTTGATTGCGAAGGCGACGACGAAGCCGAGAAACAGCCACGTCGACGAGCTGGTCGACATCTGCGTCAGGTCGAAGGTGCCCTGCTGCAGGCCGAGGATCACGATCGACGCGAGCATCAGCAGCGAGCCGACGACGGTGTAGACGACGAACGTGATCGTCGCGCGCATGCGGTCGGCGCCGCCCCACACGCCGATCAGCACGTAGAGCGGGATGAGCATCGCCTCGAAGAACGCATAGAAGAGGAGCAAGTCCTGCGCGGTGAAGACGCCAACGATCGCGCCGGTCAGGAGCAGCATCAGCGCGAAGTACGCGCGGCCGCGGTCGCGGCCGACCCACCAGCCGTAAATCGTGCACGCGGCCATCACGACGACGGTCATCCCGACGAACCACAGCGAAAACGCGTACTGGCCGACGTGCCAGCTGACGTGGAGGTCGCGGAACCACGAGGCGCGCTGCGCAAACTGCAGCTGCGACGAACCGAAGTGGAACTTCGACGCGGCAGTGATCCAGAAGCCGACCTCGATCAGCGACGCGAGCGCTGCGAGCGACCCGAGCCAGTACGTCGAGAACGGCGCGATCGCGATCACGAGCGCGGACGCAACCGGAAGCACGATCAGGATCGTCGTCAGCCAGTCATTCATGGCTCAGCGCACCGCCAGGAAGACGACGGCGAGGATGGCGAGGCCGCCCGCAAGCGCGAGGGCATACGAGCGGACGAGACCAGTCTGCGCGACGGACAGTTCCTTCGACCCGAGGCCGACGGCGCCGGTGACGGCGGTGATCGAGCCGCCGATCAGCGGTGTCTCGACGAGCGCATAGAAGCCGCGGGCGGCGAGGTCGCTCGTGCGGTACCAGAGCAGGTCGTACAGCTCGTCCCAGTAGAGCTTCTTCTCGAGCGCAGGCACGGCGCGCGGCGCCGCGACGCGCTTCGCGCCGAAGATCGCCCAGGCGACGGCGATGCCCGCGAGGCCGACCGCGATCCCCGCGGCCGACGTGATCCACTCCTGCGCGTTCGTCGGCTCGGCGAGCGGCGCCGCGACCGGCGAGAGCCAGTCGGTGAGCGGATGCCAGAGCGGCGCGAACTGCAGGAAGCCGCCGATGCACGAGAGCACCGCGAGCGCGGCAACGGGAGCGAGCATCCACGAGGGTCCCTCCTTGCCGTGATGGCGGTGGAAATGCTCGCGCGCGAATGCCGTCGGCTCACCGGTGAAGACGATGAAGAAGAGGCGGAACGCATAGACGCCGGTGAGGAACGCGCCGGTGAGGCCGGCCGCGAAGATCACATCGCCGTACCAGCCGCGCTGCAGCGCCTCGGCGAGGATCGAGTCTTTCGAGAAGAATCCGGCAAACGGGAAGATCCCAACGAGCGCGAGCGAGCCGATCAGGAAGACGACGCGCGTGAACGGCATCAGCCGCCCGATGCCGGCGAGCTTGCGGATGTCCTGCTCGTTCGCGATCGCATGGATCGCGATGCCGGCGCCGAGGAAGAGCAGCGCTTTGAAGAACGCGTGCGTCATCAGATGGAACAGCGCGTTCGGGTACGCGCCGAGCCCCGCGCCGACGAACATGTAGCCGATCTGCGACATCGTCGAGTACGCGATCACGCGCTTGATGTCCGTCTGCACCAGGGCGATCAACCCCGCCATCAACAGCGTCGCTGCGCCGAGCCCCGCTGCGAGGTCCTGGACGACGTACGCGTGCTCGAAGAGGGGGTGGCAGCGGACGATCAGATACACGCCGGCAGTCACCATCGTCGCCGCATGGATCAGCGCGCTGACCGGCGTCGGCCCCTCCATCGCGTCGGGCAACCACGTGTGGAGTGGGATCTGTGCCGACTTGGCGAGCGCGCCGCCGAGCAGGCCGAGCGCGATCAGGTTCGCCACGGCGCCGCCGTGCGGCGACGCGCCGAACACACCGCCGTAGTCGAGACGGCCGGTGTGCTGGATCAAGAGGAAGAGCGCGAGCGCCATCGTCGCGTCGCCGACCGCGTTCATCACGAACGCCTTCTTCGCAGCCGCGACCGCGGAGGGGCGATCCTGGTGGTAGCCGATGAGCAGATAGCTCGAGAGGCCGACCATGCCCCAGCCGGCGAGCAGGAGCAGGAGATTGCCGCCTTCGACGAGCAGCAGCATCGAGAAGACGAACAGCGACATGTAGGCGAAGTAGCGGCGCTCCTCGTCGTCACCGTCCATGTAGCCGACCGAATAGGCGACGATCAGCGCGCTGACGCCCGAGACGATCAGCATCATCACGATCGAGAGCTGGTCGGCGAGAAGCGTGAAGCCGAAGTGGTATTGCCCCGCGGAGAGCCACGTCCACGACGTCGTCGCCGCGCCGCGGCTTCCGGGTGACTTGCTCCACATGCCGGCGAATGCGACGACCGCGGCGGCGAACGCTCCGAACGTCGTCGCGGTCGAGATGTAGCCCGCGACGCGGCGTGAGATCGCGGTGCCGGAGAACGTGATCACGATCGCCGAGGCAAGCGGCAGCAGCAGGCAGATCCAGGCGGCAGTACTCATTACCCTCGCAGCGTCCTGAGCTTGTCCACGTCGAGGTCGACCTGGCGCCGGCCCATCGCGACGATCAGCCCGAGGCCGACGACGACCTCGGACGCGGCGACGGCCATCACCGAGATGGCGAAGACCTGCCCGTCCTCACGGCCGTGCAGCCGCGAGAACGCGATCAGGAGCAGATTGGCCGCGTTGAGCATGATCTCGACCGAGAGCAGGATGATCAGCGGGTTGCGGCGCAGCATCACGCCGAGCGCGCCCGTCGTGAAGAGGATCGCCGAGAGGACGACGTACCACTGGATGTCAGGACCGTGCATCGTGCTCCAGGTTCCGGGCGTGCGCGCCAAGCACGACGCCGCCGACTGCGGCGACGAGCAGCACGATCGAGGTGATCTCGAACGCGAGCAGGTGGTCGGTGAGGAAGAGGCGGCCGAGCGCCTCGGGTGAGCCGAACGAGCGGCCGATGTGCGACGGCTTCGAGAGCAGGTTCCCAGCCTTCAGCCCGACGACGACGATCACCTCGGCGAGGATGGCGCCGCCGGCGAGGATCGCGCCGACGACCTGCCACGACGGTCCGCCCGACCACGGCGACTCGTCGGTGCGGTCGCCGAGGTAGGCGATCACGAACAGGAACATCACCATCACCGCGCCGCCGTAGACGAGCACCTGGCCCGCCCGACGAACTCGCCTGCGAGCAGGAGATAGAGAACGGCGAGCGACGCGAGGTTCCCGATCAGCGCGAGCGCCGAGAAGAACGGGTTGCGGAAGCTGACGACCGCGACCGCGCTCGCGAGGCACGCGAACGCCGCGCCGACCCAGACGATCCAGACGACGATGTTCGCTGCCACTACGAGTTCGTCCGGTAGTACGGAAGCGGCGTGTCGTACAGCGCGGGGTCGGCCACCGGCACGCGCTTGATCGGCGGCGCGAGCAGCATGTCCTTCGTGTAGATGAGATCGTCGCGGTTGTACTCCGAGATCTCGAACTCGTTGCCGAGCGTGATCGCGTCGAACGGGCAGGCGAGCTCGCAGTAGCCGCAGAAGATGCAGCGGCTCATGTTGATCTCGTAGATGCGCGCGTAGCGCTCGCCCGCGGAGACGCGGTTCTCCGGTGTGTTCTCGGCCGCGACGACGCGGATGCAGTCGGCCGGGCACGCGGCGGCGCAGAGCGAGCAGCCGACGCACTTCTCGAGCCCGTTCTCGTGCCGCCAGAGCCGGTGGCGTCCGCGGAAGCGCGGATAGAGCGGCCGCTTGT
>DASRGQ010000026.1:0-68702 GCA_035650975.1 Gaiellaceae bacterium | reverse complement strand
TCCTGCCCGCGCCGGAAGTCCCCAGCGCGCTCGCAGGAAGCTGGCAACGCACGCTGAGCAAGCCTGTCCCTCCCGACTCGGGAGCCTCCGGTTTCCAGCCGAACCCGGCCGGCACCTACACGATCACCTTCACCAAGCAGTCGCGATGGCGTACCAGTCCCGCGAGACTAGGCACTCGGTCGGTTTGCCGAAAGTACTTGATCGCATACGCGAGCGTCTCGGCTGGCGGCTTGAACAAGCCTCCCGCCCGATAGACCATCGGCCCGATTCGGTAATGCCAGGCTGAAGGCGCCGTGACGAGCCAGGTCGTGTCGCTCCCCGCCGCCGACGCTTCGCTCGCGACAAGAGCGCAGACGCAAACAGCGGCAACGGCAAGACGTCTGACCCTCGTCTCGGCGCGATTCTTGCACCGAAGCTGTGAGGCGAACGCAAAAGGCCGTTGGCGGGCCGCAGCGGCTAGGGCGTCCGGCCTGTGCGACCCGCGGCGTCTTTGTCGAGTGGGTTCGCGAGGCGACCCGGGCTCTCGAAGGTATCCTGAGCTTCACTCCGCAAGTATTGGGAGAGCACAATCCGTTAGGAATCTCTGAAATGCCCTGCAAATGGGCATGTTTTGGGCGGTTAGCTCAGTTGGGAGAGCACCAGCTCGACAAGCTGGGGGTCACTGGTTCGAGCCCAGTACCGCCCATTAGCAATAGAAAGCCCGCTGGCGACAGCGGGTTTTCTATTGCTAGCGCGAGCGCTCGCGGTGGCCACGGACTGCAACTGCTCGGCGTTCAGAGCTTCGTCCAGCAGCTCTTCTACGGCGGTGCGCTTATCCTTGCGGTCGCGCTCTCGCGCCTCACGCGCCGTCGTCGGCGCTCGAGCGCGACGTCCTGATGGCGACAGATGTGAACTCAACTATCGGCGCGCGGCTGCGCGATCTGCGCCTCATGGCGGCTATACCCTGGGCCGGGTCGCCGAGGGCGCGAACATCTCCAAGTCCTTCCTCACCCTGGTCGAACAGGGAAAGAGTGACATCACGATTACGCGCCTGATGAGGCTCACGCGGTTCTACGGCGTTCACATCTCCGATGTCTTGCCGGATGCCGTGCCCGACGACGAGATCGTGGTCTACAACGGCGAAGGACAGCGCGTGTACTTCCCAAGGGAACGGATCGACGTGTCGCTCCTCACGAAGCGGGGCGAACGCACATGTCACCAATCCTGGCGGTGTTCGCCCCCGCCGGCGAGTCGGAACCCTCGACACATGAGGGGGAGGAGTTCCTGTACGTCCTCTCCGGAAGATTCGAGCTCGAGCTCGGCGGCTGCGATCCTGTCGTAATCTCCGCAGGTGACGCTGCACACTTCGCAGGTTCCCGCACACATACCTACAAGGACAGTTGGCGACCATGACGGTCAGGTTCTTTCCGTCGTAACGCCGGCTGTCTTCTAGTCGCCGCGCCTGGTTGCCTTCCTACGGCGGCCGAACCACACAACACCCCAGCGGAGCGGCGCCGGGCGTACTGGATGCGGGCACCTCGCTGTTCCCTGCAGTGGACGACCGGGCGTCAGAGAAAGGCGACTCCGGTAGTGTCTCCGGAGGCGTTGCGTGCTTACACGAGATGCAGCTGCGTCTGGCGGCCGTCGACGAAGACGGTTCCGTCGCGGGTGAACGCCGCGTCCTGTTCCAGCGCGAAGGTCACCTCCGCATCGTCCCATTCCGAAACGGGGCACGTGACGCTCAGCTCGACCGTGTAGCACGTGTCGTAGTGCATGACCACCTCGCCGCGTGCGCCCGTATTCTCCTGCTCCCACGGGAGCCCCATCAGCGGCCCGGGCTCGTGCAGGTAGTGACTGAGCGAGTGCGAGTAGATCTTCGGCTTCGCGATGCCGGCTTCGCGTGCACGGCCGAGCGCGTCCGCGAGGATCTCGTTGCCCGTTGCGCCCTCGCGCCAGCACGACACGAAGACGTCCTGCAAGCGGTTCGCCTCTGCGATGCCTGCTCGTAGACCCTCCGGCGCTTCTGTCTCGCCCGAACCGAGCACGTACGCCATCTCCTGATGGTCCGTGATCAGCCGCAGGTACTCGAGTCCCACGTCGCAATGGAGCAGATCGCCGGGCTGAATCGGCCCGCCCTCGCCGTAAATGTCCCGAGCAGCCGGCGAGCGATGCACCCGATAGAACGCGGGGAACGACAGCGGCAATCCGAGATCCGTCACCGCCTGCCAATACGACCAGCGCAGGTCTTCGGTCGTCGTCACGCCTGGCGTGATTGTCTTGCGCGAGAAGCGCTCCGCGATTACCTCGTGCGCGATCACGCACGCCTGTTCGTAGAGCGCGAGCTCGTGGGGGAGACGCGTCTCGAGCCACCGGATGCAGAGCGGCTCCGCCGACGTTAGCCTGCTCGCAACGTCATCTCCGAGCGCCTCGACGAGCCGGTCGCGCAGCGATGCCGTCAGGCCGTCCGCAGCCCATATGTTCGGTGACACGTTGATCCCGATCCGCCTTGGGTTCCGCTCGTGGACGACGCGGCGCAGCGTCGCCCACTGATCCTCGTCGGCATCCAGCCTCCAGGCAGACGTCATCAGATCGCCGACGTCGGTGATCGAGACGTTCAGCCGTTCGACGCTGTCGCCGCGATCGAAGAAGACGACGATCTGCAGGATCGGCGCCCAGACGTCCCAAGGCATGATCGTGCGGAATACTGGGTCGTGGTTGTCTTCGTTGCAGATGACGAGCCACATGTCGAAGCCTGTCTCACGCATGACCGCCGGAAGCAGCGTGTCGAGACGCCGTGCGAGAATGTCGCCGACGACGCGGCACTGCTCCCGCACTGGCAGCACGTTCACGCCGACAGCTCCTGCAGCTCATGGACGATCTGGGAGGTTGCCGCGTAGAGCGTCGGGTAGCGCCGATAGACGTCGTCGTAGGCGCGACGTACTCCGTCGTCCGGCTCGACGACGCGCGCGATTCGCGTCCAATCCGTCTCGGCGGCGACGAGCCCGGTGCCGATCGCCGCGAGAAGCGCGTCGCCGTAGGCCGCTCCGATCGTCTGTTCCGGGAGCTCTTGGGCGATACCCGTCACGTCCGAGACCACCTGTAACCACAGGTGGGCCTGCGTCCCGCCGCCGACGGCGACGAGGCGTGCCGGCGGGCGGTCGAGGAGCTCGACGATCTGCCGGATTCCGCACCCGATGCCCTCGTACGCAGCCCGCAACAGGTCGCCGCGACGGTGCCGAAGCGTCAAGCCCGCTACGACGCCGCGTGCAAGCGGGTCGTAGATCGGCGTGCGCTCGCCGGCGAAATAGGGGAGCACGAGCAGGCCACGAGCCCCCGGGGGCGCCTCACCGGCCTCGGCCATGAGCGTTGGCCAGTCAGGCTGCCCCACCAGATCGCGGATCCACTCGGTGAGGCTGCCCCCTGTCGCCGTCCCCGCGGCGTACGTGCGCGTCCCCTGCTGGACGCCCTGCGTCGTCCAGAGCAGCGGATGTGGCGGGGCGTCAGCGACGACCTGCACGAAGAACATCGTCGAGCCGTACATGAGCATGGCGTCGCCCGGAGAGCGCACTCCGACGCTTAAGGCCTCGGCCCATGCGTCGATCGTTCCGCAAATGACAGGCGTCCCGGCCGGCAGGCCCGTCGCCGACGATGCTTCCGCCGTCACCGTGCCCACGACGTCGGACGGCCAGAGGAGCCTTGGAAACGCGATCCCCGGCGCCACCTCGTCGATCCAGTCCGTGGCCCAGCCCTCCGAGTCGAGGTCGTACAGCGGATCGCACTGGCTGGCCGAGTGGTGGTCGAGGGCGTACTCGCCCGTGAGCCTCGCGGCGACGAAAGAGCTCGCCATGTACCAACCCGTCGCGGCGCGCCACGCGTCCTCTTCGTGCCGGCGCAGCCACAACAGCTTCGGTCCGAGCGCCTGCGACGACAGCGTCGAACCGCCGCGCTCGAGGATCGCGCCGCCACCGAAACGTTTTGTCAACTCGTCTACCTCGGCGCTCGCACGCGTGTCGATGCCGTAGAGGATCGCCGGACGCAGCGGTCGCAGGTTTGAGTCGCAAGGGACGACGCACGGCCCGATCCCGCTGACGCACACCCCGGCCAGGGAATCGCCCGCGAGCGGTGCGAGCTCTGCGCAGACCGCCCTGACGTCGTTCCACCACACCGAATCCGCGTCGAGCTCTGCCCACCCCGGCCGCGGCCAGAAGATCGAGTGAGCGCGTCGCGCCTCGGCGACGATCGTTCCGTCGCCGCGCGCGAGCACGGCTTTCGTCGCCGACGTCCCGATGTCGATCCCGAGAACGGTTTCGACACTCACAGCGCCCCGAAGCCGTCGAAGTCGACGTCGAGCAGGCGGCACACCGTGCGCAGGGTGTCGACGTGATCGCCCGGAATTGCGTGGATGTGGTTCGAGCCGTAGCGGCCGAGGATCTCGCTCGGGTCAGCGTCGATGCGTGCGAAGGCGTGCGGCCACACATATGTAGACGCGCGCATCAGGCGCTCGTTCGTCTCATCGTCGAACTGCTCGAAGCGCCCGCGCAGGACGTGCATGCGGTAGCGCTCCCCGAGACGCGTCAAGCGCGCGAACGTGAATTCCCCGGGCGCAGCGAGGTGGTGAACTGTGGCGCCACCTGCCGGGAAGTAGAACTCTTCTGGATAGAAGTGAACGCGCGAGAGGTTCTCGAGCGGGTCATCGCTGCGTGCGGCGAACCACGTGGCGTGTTGTCCCGAGTTGCACAGGTCCCACACGTCGAGGTCGTCGTGGTAGTGCCGTACATCCGCGAAGAGGACCGGTGTCTGCGAGATCGACGTAAGAATCTGCATCGTCAGCGCGGCATCCATGTCGGCCTCGGTCGAGCAGACGAAAGGGGCTTTCTCGCCTTCCCAGTCGTAGGGGTCGTTGAGGAACGCCTCGGTTACGTCCATCGTCGCGAAGTGATCCGTTAGTTCTGGCTGGCCCTTGATGCCGCAAAAGTCGAGGTTCCACTCGTCAATCAGCTCGCGCATGACGTAGTACGACCGGATCTGCCGCTCGAGGAGCTCGGGTGTCAGACGGGTGTCGTCGTAGTGCACGCCAGCGGCGTGTCGTTCCAGCCACTCGCGGCCCGCTGCGACGCGTGCGCCGTCGACCTCGGGTGCGCGACGAACGATCTCCCACTGGTCAATCTCCTCCACGTCCACGCCGAATTGCGCGAGCCAGCGGTCGCTCGCCGAAACCGCCGTGTACATGCCCATCGGCCTCCCGCCGATGCGGCCGAACGTTGAGCCGCGCAGTTTTTGCACCGCCGCCCCGGCGCGAACGTGCGAATCGAGCCGAGCAAGCGTCGCTGGATCGCCGACGTCACCCCATGCTCGCGCGTACGTCCGCGCGAGCTGGTCCAGGCCTCCTGCGGCCGCGAGCATCCCGACCATTCCGGGGTACTGCGGGTCGACGTTCGAGAAGAGGAGCAGCGGGCCCGCCAGCTCGCGGGCAGCCCGCATCGTGAAGTGCGGGAACGCCCACACCGGGATGTTCAGGATCGTCAGGTCGGGCTGCGTTGCAGCTAGACGCCGCGCCTCGGTGACGGCGAGCTCGTTCGTCCAGACGATGCTCTCCGCCTGCACGACCTCGTGCCCGGCCGCGCGCAGGGCGCCTGCGATCCGATCGTCGGACTCGGCCGCGAACCGTTCGATGTCGCGATGAACCGCGGCTCGGCCATCCGAGACCGTCAGCAGACCGACCTTCGGCATCAGTCGGTCTCCGGCTTCATGCCGCACGATGCGCGAACGCGCAGCTCGAGCGGAAGGACGGAACGGATGGATTCGCCACGGCCTCCGTGGAGCCGCTCGAGCAGGAGGCCCATCGCTGTCTCCGCCATCTGCTCCACCGGCTGCGCCACGACCGTCAACGGCGGGTCGACGAGAGCCGCCCACGAGGGATCATCGATCGCGACGACGGCGAGCTCGTGCGGAATTTTGACGCCCGCCGCGCGGATGGCACGAAGTGCGCCGAGCGTCATCAGGTTGTTTCCGACGACGAGCGCCGTCGGGCGATTCGGTACGGCGAGCAGGGCTTCCGTCTCGCGCTGCGCGAGGTCGGAGCGGAAACCGCCGTCGACTGCGAACGGCGTTTGGCCGGCCGCGCGCATCGTGGCGGTATAGCCCTCGAGGCGCTCCGCTCCCGTCTCCAGATCGAGCCGGCCGCCGACGTAAGCGATGCGTTCGTGGCCGAGCCACAGCAGATGCTCGGTGGCTTTCCGCGTCGCGTCCGTGTTGTCGCACAGGACGATGTCCGCGCGCTCGTCGTGCACCCAGCGGTCGAACACCACGACCGGAATGTCGAGTTGGAAGAGGGGCGTGAGACCGCTGCCGCGGCTGTCTGCCGGGGCGACGATGACACCGAGTGCGCGTTCGTCGGCAAGCGCCTGTAGGTACGCGCGCTGCTTCTCGACGGTCTCGTCGGTGCTGCAGAGGAACAGTCGGTAGCCCTCGGAAAACGCGAGCTGCTCGAAGACGCTTACCGCCTCGTTGAAGTGCGGGTTTGCGATGTCGGGGACGACCACGCCGATCGTCTCCGCGCGTTGCCGGCGAAGGTTCTGGGCGATGCGATTCGGGCGGTAGCCGGTCTGTCGGACGGCGTCGAGCACGCGCCGCCGATGGTCTTCGCGGACGGCGGCCGCGCCGCTCAGGACGCGCGAGACGGTCGCCGCGGAGACGCCGGCGAGTGCCGCCACTTCAAGCATGGTCGGTGTTGAATTCGTTTTCACCGCGGCGTCAGCATCCTAAAGTGCGGGTCGGAAGAAAAACAAGCGCGGCGCTTGACTCTTTTGTCGACGCGCTGTAGAACCGCGACGAAGTAATCGTTTTCTTTTCCCGCGGGATCCGTCCCGCCCGGACAAGGAGAGCCCGCATGAAGCGCACCAATCCCGACCGTCGCCACTGGACGGCTGCGGCCGCGGTCTTGCTCCTCGTCGTCGCCGTGCTGACCGCGGCCGCCGTCAGCGCGCGTGCCGCGTCGAACCACCGCTCTGCCGGCACGTCGGTCACGGTCGACACGAGCTCGCCGCCCAACTCGATTGATCCGCAGTCCGGCTATACGGTCAGCGCCGGCGAGACTGATTGGCTGGTCTACACACCGCTCCTTACGTACGCGCACGAGAGCGGCGTCGCCGGGACGAAGCTAATTCCGGGTCTCGCGACTGCGCTGCCGACGGTGACGAATCGCGGCAAGACGTACACGCTCAAGCTTCGAGCCGGGCTGAAGTACTCCGACGGAACGCCCGTCCTCGCCTCTGACGTGAAGTTCGCGATCCAGCGGGCGATCAAGGTCAACTGGGGGGCCAGCTCGTTCCTGATGCCGATCGCGGGCGCTCAGGCGTACCTGAACGGGACTGCGAGCACGATCAGCGGGATCACGACGAACGACGCGACCCGCACCGTGACGTTCAACCTCACGACAGCGGTCGGGGATTTCGCGAACGTGCTCGCGTTCCCGGCGACGTCACCGGTGCCGCAGTCGACGCCGATGACGGTGCAGACGACCCAGATGCCACCCGGGGTCGGCCCGTACATGTTCCAGAACGTCGTTCCCAACCAGTCGTACGAGATCACCAAGAACCCGATCTTCGCAAGCTTCCACATCCCGGGAATTCCGCTCGGGAACATCGACACGATCAAGACGGTCATCGTCTCGAACAACACCACTGAGGCGGAGGACGTGCTCGCGAACCGCGTCGACGCATTCGACGTTGGCGACGCCGTGCCCCCGGCGCTACTCGGGCAGATCCAGTCGCAGGCGAAGGGCCGCTTCGCGAAGGAGACTGTCGCGTCGACGAACTACTTCTTCCTCAACGAGCGGCTCCCGCCGTTCAACAACATCCTTGCGCGTCAGGCCGCGGCGTACGCGATCGACCGCGGCGCGCTCGCACGACTTGCCGGTGGTTTCGTCGCCCCGTCGTGCTACTTCATCCCGGTCGGGATCGTCGGGCACCCGAACGCGAAGTGCCCGTACGCGTCGCCGAACATCGCGAAGGCGCGGGCGCTGCTGAAGAAGGCGCATTTGGTGGGCGCGAAGGTTTCCGTCTACGCGATGGCGAAGAGCCCGCGTCAGGAGGAGGGCCAGTATTACGCGAGCGCGCTCAAGCAGGCGGGCTTCAACCCGCAGCTGAAGCTGATCGATCCGGCGATCTATTGGACAACGATCGGCAACGCGAAGACGCGGGCACAGACCGGCATGGGCGGTCAATTCCTCGACTTCCCAGCGCCCGACGACTTCCTGCTCCTGATCGACGCACGCAACATCCATCCGGTCAAGAGCAACAACTTCGGCAACGTCGACGACCCATGGATCCAGAAGCGCCTGATTCAGCTCGAGGCCGTGCCGGCGACGAAGCTCCAGTCGATCGCGTCGCAGTGGGCGGCGGTCGACGAGTATCAGGCTCGGAAGGCGTACACGATCGTGTGGGGCTCGTCCCAGCTCGTCAAGTTCTTCTCGAACCGCATTGACTTCTCGAGCGCCGTCTTCCATCCGCTCTTCTTCGACGACTACTCGACCTGGAAGCTCACGAAGTAGAGCCCGCAGTCGTCAACCCGGAGGAGCTCCTCGTCGCGGCCGACGTGCCCGGCGAGGAGCTCCGTGTCGGGACGGGCGTAGGCCCATACCGGCTCGCGCTGCGGCGCCTACGACGGAACGTCGCCGCGCTCGTGGCGGCCGTGGTGTTTGTCGGAATCGTCGCTTGCTGTCTGTGCGCGCCGCTTTATGCGCATTACGTCGCTCACACCGGTCCACTCGACAACCACGAGACGGAGCGGGTGAAGGTCGGGGGGCACATCCGCGACGTCGTCTCGTTGATCGGGATCCCGATCGGCCCCACCTGGCACTCCCACTTTCTCCTCGGCGCCGACTTCAACGGCCGTGACGTCGCGGTGCGCCTGCTCTACGGCGGACGGAACTCACTGATCGTGGGCTTCTCCGCGACGGCGATCACCATGTTCGCGGCCGTGCTCATCGCGCTCTTCGCGGGGTACTACCGCGGCTGGATTGACAGTGTGCTCGCACGGATGCTCGACGTGATCTGGGCCTACCCCGCGATTCTGCTCGGCGTCGCGATTGGAACCTCGCTCTCGCTCGGCGGCATCTCGCTCGGGCCGCTCAAGATCAGCGGCGACTCGCTGTACATCCCCGCGCTGATCATCGGCTTCGTCAACATCCCGTATGTCGCGAAACCGATCCGAGGACAGGTGATCGCACTGCGCGAGAAGGAGTTCGTGGACGCCGCGCGCACACTCGACGCCGGGGGTCTGCGGATCATGATGACCGAGATCCTGCCGAACCTCAGCTCGACCATCGTGGTCCTTGTGCCGCTGATGGTCGCGAACTCGATACTGCTCGAAGCCGGCCTCTCGTACCTCGGCGCCGGTGTGCAACCGCCGAACCCGTCGTGGGGGACGATGATCAGCGATGGGGTGCGCTTGATCACGACATCGCCCTTCCTGGTGCTCGTCCCAGGCGTCGCGCTCGTCCTGACAGTTCTCAGCATCAATATCCTCGGCGAGGCGGTACGTGACGCGCTCGATCCACGCGCAGTGACGAGAACGCGCCGATGACGCGGTTCATCGTCCGGCGAATGGCACAGACGGTGATCGTGCTCGTGCTCATCTCGATCTTCACCTTCCTGATCTTCCAGGTGATCCCGAACGGCGATCCCGCGGCTCGTCTCGCGGGACGCACCGCCTCGCCCGACCAGATCCGTGCGATTGCTCGCTCCTGGGGCTTCGACCAGCCGATCTACGTGCAGTACCTGCGCACGATGCAAAAGATCTTCAGCGGCTCGGTCGTGTCCTACAGCCAGCAGATCAACGTGGTCGACCAGATCCGGCGCGGCTTGCCCGCGACGGTCTCGCTCGCGGTAGGCGCCGGCGTGATCTGGCTCCTCTTCGGCATCGTCGTCGGTCTGTTGAGCGCACTCCGCCCGGGACGCGTGCTCGACCGAGTCCTCGGCTTCCTGGCGCTGACCGCGATCTCGACGCCCGCCTTCGTCCTTGGTGCCGTGCTGCTGTACGTGTTCGCGTACAGGACGAGCATTCTTCCGACGGGCGAGTACGTACCTCTGACGGACGACCCGTGGCAGTGGTTCCGCCACCTCGTGCTTCCGTGGATCAGCCTCTCGCTCGCGTTCATCGGCTTCTACTCGCGCGTCCTGCGGGGCAACGTGCTCGACGCGAAGCACGAGGAGTATGTCCGCATGGCGCGTGCGAAGGGACTAAGCGGACGCCGCGTGATGGTGCGGCACGTCCTCCGCAACTCACTGATCCCGATCGTGTCGCTGTGGGGGCTCGACTTCGCCGGCGTGATCGGTGGCGGGGCGATCCTGATCGAGAGCATCTTCGATCTGCGTGGCGTCGGGCAGTATGCGGCGGAGTCCATCTCGACCCTCGATGTGCCGCCCATCATGGTGATCGTGATGTACACCGGCGTCCTCGTCGTCGTCGTCGCGGCACTGGTTGACATCCTGTACGCGTACCTCGACCCGCGCATCTCCCTCAACACATGAGCACGCAGCCGCCCCTGCTAGAGGTCGACGAGTTGAGCGTCACGTTCGGCACAGACGACGGGACGGTGCGTGCAGTCGATGGCGTAAGCCTGGCGGTCGAGCAGGGGGAGATCCTGTGTGTCGTCGGCGAGTCGGGATCGGGGAAGTCGGTGATGACGTCGAGCCTGATCGGCTTGACCCGCGCCGCAAACGCGCGCTTCTCCGGCCGCGCCGTGTTCGACGGCGTCGAGCTCATCGGTGCCTCGGAACGGCAGCTTGAAAGGATCCGCGGCGCGGAGATCGCAGTCATCCCTCAAGATCCGATGACGGCGCTCGATCCGGTGCAACGAATCGGAGATCAGATCGCAGAGCAGATCCGTGCACACAACCGCGTGTCGAAACGCGAGGCGTTCGAGACGACGGTCGCGCTGATGGAGCGCGTTGGCATACCGCAGGCGCGTACGCGCGCGCGCGCGTTCGTTCATCAGTTCTCTGGTGGGATGCGCCAACGGATCATGATCGCGATGGCCTTGTCGTGCGATCCGCGGCTGATCATCGCGGACGAGCCGACGACGGCGCTGGACGTCACCATCCAGGCTCAGATCCTCCACGAGCTCGCCGCGCTCTGTCGGCAGACGGGCGCCGCGCTCATTCTGGTGACGCATGACTTCGGGGTTGTGGCCGAACTCGCCGACCGGGTGGCTGTGATGTACGGCGGCCGCATCATCGAGCAGGCGTCAGTCACCGAGCTATTCGGCGACCCGCAGCATCCGTACACCTGGGGGCTCCTCGGCTCCGTGCCGCGGGTCGACCGCCCGCGCTCGGCGCGTCTCCCCACGATCGGCGGCGCACCGCCGTCGCTGGTGCGTCCGCCGACGGGCTGTCACTTCAAGCCGCGGTGCCCTCACCGGTTCGAGCCATGCGACGACGTCCCGCCGCTCGTTTCGCGCCTGCCCGGTCAGCCGAACCACCGCGATCGCTGTTGGCTCGACGTGGAGGAGAAGCGGCGGCTGCGCCTCGTCGACGGCGACATCCGTCTCGTCGGGGCCGCGACATGAGCGTTGCGACCGTCGCGTCGATGCCGCCGACGCCGCTGCTCGAGGTCGAGCATCTGAAGCTGTACTTCCCTGTCAAATCGGGCGTCGTCCTCGACCGTGTTGCTGGCTGGGTCCGCGCGGTCGACGACGTTTCGTTCGAGATCCACGAGCAGGAGACGCTCGGGCTGGTCGGAGAGTCGGGCTGCGGCAAGACGACACTGGCGCGCTGCCTCGTGCAGCTGCTCGATCCGACCGAAGGTGCGATCAGGTTCCGCGGCGAGGCCGTCGGCGCGCGCGGGCGGGCCGGGCGCCGCGCACTCCGCCGAGAGCTGCAGATCGTCTTTCAGGACCCGCAGGCGTCGCTCAACCCACGCAAGCGCATCGGCCAGATCGTCTCGGCCGGCCTGCGGCTCCGCGGACTGAAAGGCCGGGCTGCCGCGGACGAGCTCCGCCGGCTGCTGGGCGACGTGGGGCTCGGCGTCGAGTACGTGAATCGGTTCCCGCACGAGTTCTCGGGCGGACAGCGCCAGCGCGTCGGCGTCGCGCGCGCACTCGCTGTACGACCGAGCCTGATCGTGTTGGACGAGCCCGTCTCGGCCCTCGACGTGTCGGTGCAGAGCCAGGTGATCAACCTGTTGAGCGACCTGCAGGACGAGTTCAGGCTCGGCTACATCTTCGTCGCGCACGACCTCTCGGTCGTGCGGCACGTCTCTGACCGGATCGCGGTTATGTACCTCGGGAAAATCGTTGAGCTGTCGCCCGGCGACGAGCTCTACCGACGGCCGATCCACCCGTACACGGCCGCGCTCCTCGACGCGATCCCAGTCCCCGATCTGGCGCGGCGGGGGACCCGCGCGGCGCCCGTTCGCGGCGAGCCGCCGAATCCCCTCGATCCGCCCGCGGGCTGCCGCTTCCACCCCCGGTGTCCGCGCGCGACCGACGTCTGTCGCGCGGTTGAGCCGCAGCTGACCGCCTATCCGAGTGGGCACCTAGCCGCGTGCCACCATCCCTTGAACGTCAATGGCGGCGAGCTGGCGGCGGCCACCCGTTCGCAGCTCAGTCCACTCACGTCCGGCTCCGAGGCGCCAACTCTCGTCGCATGACGCGCATCGACGAAAGGTTCTCCGATCCGTGGACGCTCGCTGGGAGATTCACCCGCGAGCGCGTCGACAGCGCCGCCCTGCGAGGCAACGCCCTCGGCGATCCGCACGAGCGAACTGCATTCGTCTACACGCCGCCGGGTTACGACGACGACGAGAGCCGGCGCTATCCCACGATCTACTTTCTGCACGGGTACCTCGGACGCGTCGACGGCCTGTGGAACTGGGTCGGCTTCCAGCCGAGCGTGCCGCAGTACGTCGACGAATGCTTCGCCGATCCTTCCGAGCCACAGGCGATCGTCGTTCTCGTCGACGCGTGGACGAAGATCGGAGGCAGTCAGTACCTGAACTCACCGGCGACCGGCCGCTACCTCGACTACCTCGCGGAAGACGTGGTGGCGGCGATCGACCAGCGCTATCGAACGATTCCCGACCGCGACCATCGCGCGTTGTCGGGAAAGTCGAGCGGCGGTTACGGCGCAATGGTCGCGACGATGCTCAGGCCCGATGTGTTCGGCGCGTTCGCAAGCCACTCCGGCGACTGTGGCTTCGAACAGTGCTACCTCTTCGACGTTGCAGCGTGCGCCCGCGCCTTACGGGATCTCTACGGCGGCTCCTGGCCGCGCTTCTTCGACGACTTCTTCTCGCGGCCCGCGCGGATCCTGACCTCGTCTGACTCCGATCACGTCCTGATCAACATCTACGCGATGGCCGCGGCGTACTCACCGCAGGACGACGGTTCGGTCGCGCTGCCGTTCGACGAGGGCACGCTGCAGTTTCGCGACGACGTGTGGCGCAGGTGGCAGGAGCTCGACCCCGTGCGAATGGTCGCGACGAAGCTCGATGTACTTCGCTCGTTGCGTTGCATCTGGATTGACGCAGGTCGGCGCGACGACTACTACCTCGATCTCGGTGCGCAGTCGATCTCCTCGCAGCTCGACGATGCAGGGATTGCGCACCACTTCGAGCTGTTCGAAGGTTTCCACGCGGGGGTTCAGCACCGCTACCCGCTCGGGTTCAGGTACCTGGCTGACCGCCTCGCCGCCGGCGCCCGTTGACCAGCAGCACCGTGCGGTGCCTCGCTCGGCGCTCTATGAATGATCCGCAAGCCGCTTGCTTCCCGGTGGTCGACGTCTAGGTAGTCGCGACCGCGATGGGCACGCCGACATCGGCGTCCCGAACCCTAAAATCCCTTCGGGGCCGCGCGATTCGGCGCGCGAACGGTGCCGGAACACAGCCCGGAGTCGTGGTGGTGGAAAGAATCGGGAAGGACGGTCACGAAGAGCGTCATTCTTCGCCCAGCATGAGGCGATTCGAGCCGCGTAGATAGGCCAAATGGCGGCTAATGGCCCACCCTGCTAACGCGCAGACGCGATCGACAAGCTGGGGGTCACGGGTTCGAGCCCAGTACCGCCCGTTCGGTGGCTCTCTGACTCCGTGCTGAGCCGGTCAGCCGTTTCCGTTGATCGACTCTCTGATCTTCTTCATGGTAAGGCCGCCGTGTGAGGCGGGTATGCACGTCTGCGCGATGTGCAGAACCGCCGTCGAGTGCACGTCGATCCCGTCGGCCTCGACCATCTCGACCGAAAGGCCGCCCTCGGAGGTCGGGTCGGGGAACCTGCTCAGGCCGTGTTGGCGCATGCAGCGTGCAAAGGAAAGCTCGTCCGCGAGTTGCGTGCGCTTTTGCTGCGCCGTCTCCGGCGTTCCAAGACTGCCGTTCGGCAACAAGTTCGCGCACGCCGCAGACGCGGCATTGAACTTGGTTTCGTTGCGCGCTCTCGCTGCCACGACCAGTTCCTTCGGGATGTTGCCGTCGCTCGCGGGGCCGGGGAATCCCGACACGCCGTGAGCTCTCATGCAGTGCGCGAAGGCGACGAGGCTTGGCTGCGCGGCCGTCGCGGAGGTGCTCGTGGCGGGACCCGTGTTCGCGACGCTCGGCGAACTGCCGCCACCGCCGCAGCCGGCAGCGAGTAGCGAGGACGCCACGACGATCGGCGCGAAAGCGAAGACGAATCTGCGGTTGGCCATGATGCGAGGCTCCTTTCAGTGGAGTTGCCGGAAGGCAACGTCGATCGCGAGCCCGCCCGTGGCTCCAGGACGTGCAGCCACGAGCGCGTGGTGTGCGTCCGCGATCGCGCGGACGATCGTCAGACCGAGACCCATCCCGGCGCCGTCGCAGAAAGCGTTCGTCTTCGGCGCGAGCCGCTGGAAAGGCTGGAAGAGCCGCTCGAGCTCGCCGGCCGGCACCGGGGCGCTTGTGTTCGTCACGGAGAGAACCGCGTGCGACCGTTCGGTGCGCGTCTCGATCTCGACTCGGCCGCCGGCGATGTTGTGCCGAACAGCGTTCGAGACGAGGTTCGAGACGAGGCGCTCGACGAGGTCCGGATCCCCGCGTGTCCATGCTCTGTCGAGCGTGACGACGCGTTCGAGCGCCCCGAGGTCGTGCGCGCGAACCGTGTCTGCTGCAATGGTCGCGAGGTCGACCGGCTCCGAACGCTGCAAGCCGGTCCGGCTCCGCGTCAGAGTGAGACACGCTTCGAGCAGTCGTTCTTGCTGCCGGCACGCTTGCAGCGCGTCCGCGCCGATCTCTCGCCAGGCGAGCGTGTCCATCGTCGTGTCGGCGAGCGCAAGCTCCAGCAGCGCGCGCTGCGTCGCGAGCGGCGTGCGCAGCTCGTGTGCGACGAACGCGGCGAAGCTCTCCACGTAACCGACGGTAGAGAGACGTTCGCTCGTCCGCGTCGCGCGCGAGCAGTGTCTTTCGAGCCGCCCGCCCGGGTGGCTTTTCACGTCTTCTCACCCTGCGGAGTGAGGGCGAAAGTCCTATCTGCGCGCGAGGCGCAGCCGTGCGGTCCGCGGGAGAATGGGACCGTGCAGACAATCGAGCTGGATCACCTGCTCGTGGAGGCGCGGCAGCGCCTGTCCGGGCGGACGGGAACGGTCGCGCTGATCTCGTTGCTCACCGTGGCGACAGTGGCCGAAGCCGCGCTCACGCGCAACCGCGGCGGGCCCGACGCGGGCAGGGGGGAGGCGCTCGTCCTGCTGCCGCTCGCTGTCGTGCCGCTCCTGATCACTCGGCGCCGGCCGACGGTCGCGGCGGTGATCGCGACGCTGCTCACGGTCGCCCTTCTGGGCGTGCACCAGACGCCGTTGACAGTACTGCCCTTCTGCGTGCTGCTCTTCACGGTGGTGCAGCTCGTAACCCGCGGCGGGCTCGCCTTTGCCGTTCCACTCCTCGTTCCGTTCGTGATCAACACGGGCAGCCCGCTCGACGGCGACTCGAGCAGCCTCTCGAGCGCGCTGCCGCTCCTCCTGCTCCTCGCTGCACTCGTCGTCGGCGAGTCGATGCGGAAGCGCGGTCTTGCAGTTGCCGCGCTCGACGCGACGCAGGAGGCGATGGCAGAGAGCAGTCGTCTACAGACGGCGATGGAGGAGCGCGCCCGCATCGCCCGCGAGCTCCACGACATCGTTGCGCATCACCTGTCGGTGATCACGGTCGAGAGCGAAGCCGCGCGCCTCACGTCGCCAAAGCTCTCCAAGGACGCCGTCGGCCGCTTCGAAGCGATCGCATCGACCGCGCGGGAAGCGCTCACGGAGACGCGCCGGCTGCTCGGAGTCCTCCGCGATGACAGCGCAGTCGGAGCCGACCGCGCACCGCAGCCCGGCCTGGACGTGCTGGACGAGCTCATCGGGAAGGCGCAGGCGAGCGGAACACCGATTCGTCTCGTACGCGAAGGAACCATCGCTCGGTTGCCGTTGGGCGTCGATCTCGCCGCGTACCGCATCGTTCAGGAGGCGCTCACGAACGCGCGGCGCCACGCTCCGGGTGCGAACGTCGATGTCGAGCTCTCCTACCGCGACGGATCGCTTCACCTGCACATCAGGGACTACGGCCCCGGAACACTCGAGGGAGCCGTGATCGAGGGGCACGGGCTGATGGGAATGCGCGAACGAGCAATGCTCGCGCGCGGCAGCTTCGCAGCGGGTCCCGCCGACGGAGGCGGCTTCGAGGTGGTCGTCTCGCTACCCGCAACGGAAGAGACCGCATGATCCGGGCTCTCGTCGCCGACGACCAGCAAGCGGTGCGGGCCGGCTTCGCCGCACTGCTCGAGACCCAGAACGACATCACGGTCGTCGCAACCGCAGCAGACGGCGACGAGGCAGTGCGGCTGACGGGGGAGCACCGGCCCGACGTCGTATTGATGGACATTCGCATGCCCGTCCTGGACGGCATCGCCGCGACGCGCCGCATCTGTGCCGACGCGGATACGTCGACGCGCGTCCTCGTTCTTACGACGTTCGATCTGGACGAATACGTGTACGACGCGCTTCAGGCGGGTGCGAGCGGCTTTCTGCTCAAAGACGTTCGGCCCGAGACGATGTTCGACGCCGTGCGCGTGATCGCAGCCGGCGAGGCTTTGCTCGCGCCAACGATCACCCGGCGACTGATCGCCGACTTCGCACGACTTCGGCCGGCGGAACGCACGCACACCGCCAACCTCGACGCGCTCACACCGCGCGAGCTCGAGATCCTCGCGCTCGTTGCAGCCGGTCTATCGAATCGCGAGATCGCAGATCGTCTCGTCCTCAGCTGTGAAACCGTAAAGACCCACGTGAGCCACGTGTTGCGCAAGCTCGGACTGCGCGACCGCGCCCAGGCTGTGGTCGCCGCCTACGAGTCCGGCCTAGTGGCTCCGAGCAGTTGACGCGCGCCCTTAGCTCGATCCGGAGGGCAGGAAGTACGTGATGCGCTCGAGCTCCTCCTGAACGTGCCGGAGCTCACCGTCGGTCATTCTCATTCGCGTGTTGAACAGGCCGGGAGCGTCGGGCGGTTGCCGGGGGCGGCAGGTCGCTGCCGCCCCCGAGCCGTTTCATCAGCTGGCAGCCTTCTGGTTGACGCCCGACTTGAGGCGTCCGCCGGTTGCGATCTTTGTGAGCAGCGTGTCGGCGTTCGACTCTTCGTCGAGCGTCTGGTCGAGCAGCTCCTTGGCCTCGCTCAGGTCGAGCTCGTCGGCCAGCGTGCGGGCGGTGCCGTACGCGGCGATCTCGTAGTGCTCGGCCCGCTGCGCCGCGGCGATCAGGGCTGCGTCCTTCACGGCGGAGTCGCCCTTCGCCTCCACGATCTCCTCGCCCTCTTCGATGAGCCCCTTCATTCCTTCGCACTTCTCGGACAGCGAGCTGCCGATCGACTCTCGGATCTCCTCGAGCCGCTTGACGTGGTCGCGCGTCTCGTCGAGGTGATGCTCGAATGCCTTGCGAAGCTCGTCGTGCGACGCGGCCTTCGCCAGCTTCGGCAGCGCCTCGACGAGCTGCTGCTCGGCGCTGTAGAGGTCTGCGATCTCGTGCTCGAACAGGTCGTGCAGGGTCTCGAGTTCCATGCGGTGTCTCCTCTCCGCTCGGATGTCGTCGCTGATAGATGCCGCGGGCGGCCCGCGAAGAAACCGACGACCGCTACCGCTCGTCCGAGGCTGCTTCGCGCAGCTCCTCGGTGGCCGCGCGCGACTGCTGCGCCTTCGCGATCAGCTCTTCCTCGTCGGCGCCTGGGTCGGCCGCGGGCGTGTCGGCGGCGTTTCCCCGCGGCGCCTTCGAGTCGTCGAGCTTCGGAGGCGCCTCGGCGCGAACCCACGGCGTCGCCTCGTCGCGGGCGCGTTCGAGCTCGTCGAGTCCGATTGCAAGCTCTTCGAGCGCCGAGGCGAGACCGCGGCACCAGCTGTCGACGATCACGGTGAGGCGCTCGGCGTCGCTTGCGTGCTGCAGTTCGGCGAGCAGCTTCGACGCCTCGTTCGTCGGCCGCTCGATCGCTGCGCGCACCCGGTCTGCGGTACCCATGGTCAGGCCTGCTCGGGCTCGGGCGGATGCACGATCAGCACATCGCAGCGCGCCTGCCGGGCGACGCCCTGGCTGACGCTCCCGCCCAAGAGGCGTTCGAGCAGCCCGGGCTCGCGCGTGCCGACGACGATCAGGTCGGCGCCTGCCTGCTCGGCGACGTCGACGATCTCGGACGCCGGCTGCCCGACGACGCCGGTGAACTCGTAGGTGATGCCCGCCGCGTCGAGCAGCTCCGCGATGTGGTCGCGGTGGCGCTGCCAGAGCTCCGTGTCTGTGCGCAGCCCGAGCTCGGCCGTGTACGAGTGATACGGGCCGTAGCCGAAGGCACCGGGCGCTTCCTGAACCGGCACGGGCACCGCGACGTCGGCGACGACCACTTTCGCGCCGAATGCGCGCGCGAGTGACATAGCGCGATCGAGCGCATGCTCTGCCGGCTGCAGGCCGTCATAGCCGACCACGATCGTCCGAAACGGCTGCGTTTCCATCTCGAGCCGAAACGTTCCCGGCTCGCGCGCGGTCCAACCCTCGCGTTAGACGAAATGGGGATCGTCGTCGGTCGCGGCGCGTTGGAACGCCGAGGCCCTCGCAGCTACACGGTGCCCGTTCGAGATGGCCGGGGCGAGCCCGTCGCGCTCGCCGAGCATGACCTGGTCGCGCCCCGCAGCCTTCGCCTGATACAGGCCGAGGTCGGCAAGCTGGATCAGCTCCTGCAATGTCTCGGCGCAGGACGAGTCCGTCACACCGAAGCTCGCCGTGAACTGAACGCGCCCGCCCTTGAGCGCGCGCTCGAGCTCCGCGCGGACTCGTTCCATGACCTGCACCGCGGCTTCCGAGTCGGCGTCCGGCAGCGCGATCAGGAACTCCTCGCCGCCCCAGCGCGCCACGAGGTCGCCGTCGCGGAGAACCTGCTCCACGACATGCGAGAACAGCCGGAGCGACCGGTCGCCCTCTTCGTGACCGTGCGTGTCGTTGAGCTTCTTGAAGTGATCGAGGTCGGCAAGCGCGAGCGCGAACGGCCGTTGGTCGCGCGTCAGCGCGCGCAGCTCGCTCTCGAGCGTGCGGCGATTGATGAGGCCCGTGAGCCCGTCGGTCTGCGCCTGCAGCTGTGTCTTTTCGAAGGCGCGCACGGTGCCGATCCGCGTGCCGGCCTGCGTTGCAAGCGTCGTCAGCTGCGCGACCTGCTCGGGCGTCGGAGGCACGCCGACACCGTTCGTCGCGTGGAGAACGCCGAGCGATCGCCCCATGAAGCTGATCGGCACGCATACTGCGGAGCATGGCCCGGTCGCGCGGTCGCGCAGCTTCGGGCACGCGTTCAGCGCCTCGCTCGACTCGAAGACCACCGGATTGCCGCGACGTACGGCGACGCAGGAGTACGGCGACTCGACCGGGCACGCCGGCGCGCCGGCGGCGGGATGCACGGCCGTCTGCTCGAGATGCGCGCGGCTCGAATCGGAGAGCAGGAGCTCCATCGGCGTGTCCGGCGAGATCTCCACCATCGCACGGCGCACGACGTCGTACGCCGAGCTCTCCTCGTCGGCCATCTCGAGTGCCTCGACGAGCTGTGAGCCGAACGTGTCGCGTTGCGCCTGCCGCGTGAGCTGCTGCTCGAGCCGGACGCGCTCGGTGATGTCGCGCGCGTTCACGACGATGCCGCGGATGTTCGAGTCGCCGCGCAGGTCGGTGAGATGCGCTTCGAGGTGCCGCCATTCGCCGGCGGGGGTGCGCAGTCGGTAGACGAGCCGCGTCGCGGGCTCGGGGCCTTGCGTCGCACGCAGCGCCTCACGGTCGTCCTCGTGCACGAACTCGAAGAACCCCTCGCCGTAGAGATCCGCCTGCGTATGACCCGTCAGCCGCTCGACCGAGGCACTCGCGTGACGGCACCCGTCGTGGGCGAGCACGAGGACGAGGTCGGTCGACGACGTGACGAGGCTGCGGAAGTGCGCCGTCTGGCGGCGCGTCGTCGTGATCAGCGCCCATGCAAGGAAGATCGACGCGAGGACGCCGAGCGCGCCGAGCGCCAGCTGGAGGACGATCGAGTCGGTGATGTTCTTGTCGGTCTGAGATGCGATCGTTCTCGCAGCGTCGAGCGAGACGTTCGAGGTGAGGCCCGAGAGCACGCGGAGTCGCATCAGCGAGCCCTGCGCGCCGATGTGCTCGCCGCCCGTCTCCGGCAGCGAGTCGACGGGCCTTCCGGCCAGGTATGCGCTGCCCGTTGCGACGAGGTCGTGGATGAGCTTCTGCTGCTCCTCGATCTGCGCGCGAATGGCGGGCGAGGTCTGCCCTTCGATCTGAACGTCGTCGTCGTCGCCTTCCACGGCCGGCGCCGTGCCGCCGTTCAGAAGGGCCTCTGCGCTCTGCGCGAGGAGGACGCCGGTACGCGCCGGGTCGGCGCGCGCACCGTGACGCACGAGGAGAAGCTGGGCAACGTAGCGCTCGGCGAGCGTCCGCTGGCGCGCTGCGATCTCGACGACTGCGGCGCGGTTCCGCGACTTTCCGGTCGACCAGATCGAGATCACCGCGCTTGCGGTGAAGACGAGGGCGAAGGTGCAGACGATCGCGATGATCGTGCCGCGCCCACGCTCGGCGAACGGACGAAACTCCCGACGGGGCAGCGTCACTGTGCGATCAGCTCCGAGTGCATGCCCGCCATGAAGTGCCCGTACATGTTGCAGAGCAGGAGGTACCGCCCCGGCGGCAGGTTGACGCGCAAGTCGCGCACCGCGCCGGCACGCGCGGGCTCGAGCCCGCCGACCGTCTGCTTCGTGAGCGCCTCCTCGTTGACGGTCATGCCGTCGGCGCGGAGCGGCAGATGCCCGTTGTCGTGCACGACGATCAGCTCATGCGCATCGGGGCCGTGGTTCGTGATGCGAAAGAGGGTCTCGCCGGCAGGGACTCGGTGGGTCGAGAGCGTGATCTGGAAGTCGTGCTCCTGCACGGCGACCACGTGGCCGCCGCCGACGGGCGCGGGGCCGCGTGCGCGCAGCGCGAGCGCCACGCCCGCAGCTGCGAGGACGCTCGTGACGAGGACGAGCGCGCCGACGATCCCGAGTCTGATGCTCACCGGCCACTTATCGGGTGCGACGGGGCCGACCTTGAGCGTTATTGCACTAAACGACGTTGCCGAGTGCTCGCGCCACGCGGGGATCCGGGACGAACCAGAGCAGCGCGACGGCGACGAACAGCGCGACGGAGGCGACCGGCACCACGAACGAGAGGCCGAGCGCGACCACGTAGGCCGCGAGCGATAGGCGTCCCTTTCGGTCGCGGCCGATCGCCTGCACGAGGGGCGAGTCCGCGTCGTGGAGGCTGAGCAGAGCGAGGGTGAGCAGCGTGTAGGCGATCGCGCAGCCCAGGAGCACGATCGCGTATGCGGCGACCGGACCGCCCTTCACTCCCGACTCGCCGAGCCAGTCGGTCGCAACCGGCGTCAGCGAGAGCCAGAAGAGCAGATGAATGTTCGCCCAGAGAGCGCGGCCGTCGATCGTGTGCACTACCTGCATCAGGTGATGATGGTTCACCCAGTAGATGGCGACGAACACGAAGCTGAGCACGTACGCGAGCAGGCGGCCTTTCTCATGGACGATGTCGCCGAGGCGGTCGCCTGCGGGTGGGCGCAGCTCGAGAACGAGGATCGTGATCAGGATCGCGACCACTCCGTCCGTGAATGCGACAAGCCGGTCGGGGCGCATCGGCGAACTATCGCACCGGCACCCGCCGTGCGATTGGCAGGATTGGCGCATGCCGCTCGACGCCGCCGTCGAGATCGCCCCCGGTGTGCAGATGCCGCTGCTCGGCTTCGGCACGTGGCAGATCCGGGGCGCGACCGCCGCCAAGGCCGTCGCGGACGCGCTGGCGCTCGGCTACCGGCATGTCGACACGGCACAGATGTACGGCAACGAGTCGCAGGTCGGCCGCGCGCTCGCTGAGAGCGGGCTCGGGCGCGATGAGGTCTTCGTCACGACGAAGCTCTGGCCCGACCGTGCGGGCCGCGAGCGCGAGACGCTCGAGGAGAGCCTCGAGGCGCTCGGGCTCGACGCTGTGGACCTCTGGTTGATCCATTGGCCCGTGAACGGCGGCGCTGCGCCGCACGTCTGGGAGCACTTCATCGAAGCCCGGCGCGACGGGCTTGCGCGCGCGGTCGGTGTCAGCAACTACGAGGTCGCCCAGCTCGACGAGCTCGCACGGTCAACTGGCTGCATGCCCGCCGTGAACCAGATCGAGTGGGGGCCAGCCATGTATGACGCGAGCCTCGCGGCCGCCCATCGCGAGCGCGGCGTTCAGCTCGAGGGCTACAGCCCTCTTCGCACCACGAACCTGCGCGACCGCCGGCTCGGTCGCATTGCCTCTGCGCACGGCGTCACGCCCGCCCAGGTCGTCATCCGCTGGCACCTCGAGCATCGCTTCGTCGTCATCCCGAAGTCGAGCCACCGCGAGCGGATCGCCGAGAACGCGGACGTCCTCGGCTTCGAGCTCACCGCGGACGAGCTCGCCGAGCTCGACGCCCTCGGCTCCGGCGCGCGCCGAGACTGACGCGCCTCGACAGCCCTACGCAGCCAGCCGGCGCGGGAGCCGGAGCGACGGGGCGGCGGCCGGCCGGGCGACGTGGAACCCCTGCACGACGTCGCAGCCGAGCCGTTCGAGAAGCTCGAGCGCGGCCGCGTCCTCGACGCCTTCCGCGACCACTTCGAGGCCAAGGCTGTGCGCGAGTTCGATCGTCGCCTGGACGAGGGTTGGGTTCGCGTCCTCGTCGAACAGGCCCGCGACGAACGAGCGGTCGAGCTTCAGCTGGCCGACCGGGAGGCGGCCGAGGTATGCGAGCGACGTGAAGCCGGCCCCGAAGTCGTCGATCGAGATCTGCGCACCGAGGTCGTGCAATGCGTCGACGACGCGCTTGCAGTTGTCGAAGTCCGAGATCAGCGTCGTCTCAGTGATCTCCAAAATGAGTGCATTCGGCGGAACGTCGTGCGCCGCGAGCCGCTCCTGGACGAGGCCCGTGAACGTGGTGTCCTGGATCTCGCGCGCCGATACGTTCACGGAGATCGTCACGTCGCTTCCTTCGCTCCGCCAAAGCGCGCATTGCGCGAGCGCGCGGTCGAGCACGAGCTGGGTCAGCGGACGCATCAAGTCGCTCTCCTCGGCGAGCGGCAGAAACGTCAGCGGCGGGACGAACCCGAGCCGCGGATGCTCCCAGCGAAGCAGCGCCTCGACGCGTGTGAGCTCACCCGTTCTCAGGTCGCGCTGCGGCTGGTAGTGCAACTCGAGGTCGCCCGCCGCGAGCGCGGCGCGCAGGTCGTCGAGGAGACGCAGCCGGTCGGTCTCGGTGTCGAGCGAGCGGTCGTAGACGGCGTAGTGCGCACCTGCGCGCTTCGCGCGGTACATCGCCTGGTCCGCGTGCCGCATCAGCTCGTCGGCGTTGCGCGCGTCGGACGGCGCGACCGCGATGCCGATGCTCGCCTGCACCTGCACGCTCACGAGTTCGAGCACGAAGGGCTCGCGAATCGCGGCGGAGATGCGCTGGGCAACCTCCGTCGCGTGCTCGACAGACGCGCCGACGAGCAGGACCGCGAGCTCGTCACCGCCAATGCGCATCAGCAGGTCGTCGTCACCGAGGCAGCGGCCGATTCGCGGGCCGATTTGCCGAAGCAGCTGGTCGCCCGCGGAGTGCCCGAACGAGTCGTTGACCTGCTTGAAGCCGTCGAGGTCGACGAAGAGGAAGGCCACGGTCGCGAGCTCGTCGTCGCTGCGGGCAAAGAACCGCTCGAGCACGTCCGCAAGCCGGCGGCGGTTCCCGAGCCCCGTCAGCTGGTCGGTGACCGCTTGGCGACGACGCTCCTCCGTCAGGCTGCGCAAGCTGCGCAGCGAGAGAGCGAGGCGCAGGGCGACGACCGCGAGCGTGCACCCGGCGAGCGCGATTGCGGTCGGCTCGACATGGCGTGTCGATCCCGTGACCAAGATCGCGAGCGCGGAGATCGTCCCGAGGGCGGGGAGCGCAAACCCGGGAGCCTCGTCGTGCCCGGTCAGCGACGGCCGGGCCGGGCGTAGCCAGACGGCGACGGACATCATGAGGATCGCGGCCGGCCACGCGATTCCGTCGACGATCGAGCCCACGCCCGCGTCCGTCGAGCCGAACAGGTTGAACGTGTCGCCGGCCGCGTTCAACGCACAGCCCGCGGCCACGAGGTACCACGAAGCGCGACGCTCGCCGGAGAGCAGCGCCGTCCCGCCGACGACCATCGCCAAGAGGAGCACGTCGCCGACGGGGTAGGCGAGGTTGGTGGCGACGGCGGCGGCGCTTCCACCCGCGAGGTGCTCGATGTGCCGGAAGGCAAAGGCAGCGCAGAGCGCTGCGACGCCCGTTCCCGCGACGATGCCGTCGAGCCACGTTGCCGGCACGAGCCGCGTTGCCTGGCGGCGCACCATGAGCCCGAGCGCGAGGTACGCGAGCGGGAAGAACACGAGGTAGAAGCCGTCAGCGACCGACGGCACCGGCGGTTGCTTGCCGCCGAGCGACTCGATCGTCAGCGCCACGTCGCCGAGCGCCCACATGAGTGCAGCGCCGCCGAGGGTCAGTGCGACACCACGCCCGGGCCGTCGCACGAGCCCGCGCCCGATCGCGAGGCTGCAGACGACGAGCTCGAACGCGTCGACTCCCCAGCCGTCGAGCCACTCCGGCCTGGCCGACGCCGGTCGCACGAGGAGGGAAACGAAATACACGCCGAGAAGCACCGCGAGCACGCCAAACGCGAGGACGACGGGGCGATCGCCACGCCGGCCGCGGCCGGTGACGCCGTCGCGCCAAGCCGCGGTGACGAACGGAGACACGGCTCATTCATCGACAGCGGTGGCTGTGCTCTTGAGGAAAATCACTCGCCGCGGAATCCGTGTCGCGGGGCCCCGCGTATCGGTTGAGGTAGATACCGACAGGGAGGTTCCATGCGCAGCAAACGACTCGTCGTGGCGGCAGCGCTCGCGCTCGTGCTCGGCTCGGCCGTGCTCGTCGCGTCCGCCGCAGCCCGGCCTGCGGGCGTGAAGACGCTCACGGGCGTGGTGGGGAAGAACAACGCGTACAAGATCTCGCTCGTCGACTCGAGCGGGAAGACGGTGACGAAGATCAAGGCCGGCACCTACAAGTTCGTGATCCACGACGACTCGTCGATCCACAACTACGAGCTGGACGGACCGCACGGCAAGTCGTGGACGTTCACGTCCGTCCCGTTCAAGGGAACGAAGACGTTCGTCTTGAAGCTCGTCGCCGGGAAGTACAAGGCGTACTGCGCGCCGCACGAGTCGGTGATGTTCCAGCACTTCACCGTTTCGTAGGCCCGTGGCGTGCGCCGGCGCGTTCCGCCGGCGCACGCGATGCGCCGTCGTCCTCCTAGGGGAGTGCGATCTCGAGGCGGGACGCCCCGATCAGCGCGAGGCCCGGCTCGACGCCGAGTGCGATCAGCTTGCGAAGCCGGCGCAGGAGGAGGTCGACGACCTCGTCCTCGCTGAGTGCTTCGAAGTCGACCGAAGCCCAAGCGGGCTCCGGGCCTTCCGGGATGGGGCTCGCCGTGGCGAGCGTGGTTGCCGCAGCCATGGCGCGTCTATCGGCAGCGCGCCCGAACCGCATGAGTGAGCGTAACTCGGTTGCCGCGCGTAGCGCGGAACCGAGTTGTCGGTCTGTGGCGCTCGTGGAAGACCCCCAACCTGGTTTCGGGCTCCGCCCGAGAACCAGGTTGCAAGCGTTGCCGCGCGGAGCGCGGAACCGAGTTGTCGGTCTGTGGCGCTCGTGGAAGACGTACAACCTGGTTTCGGGCTCCGCCCGAGAACCAGGTTAGGCCGCCTGCGGCTCCGGTGTCTGCTCGCCGAGCGGCAGGTCGATCCAGAAGCGCGTGCCGCCGTCGATCGGGTCGAACCCGATTCGCCCGTTGTGCGCCTCGACGATCCGCCGCGACACCGCGAGCCCGAGGCCGGTGCCGGGAATGCCGGCCGCCGCCGCGTCGCCGCGGTAGAACGGCTGGAAGATCTGCTCCCGGTGCTCGGGCGCGATGCCCGTCCCCTCATCGTCCACCCACACACGCGCGCTCCCCGCCGCCTCGGCCGCGCCGACGGTGATGCGGCCGCCGGCCGGTGAGTACTTCACTGCGTTCGAGAGGATGTTGCCGACCACCTGCGCGAGCCGAGAGCGGTCCGCCTCGACCTCGAGCGGCGTCTCGGGCACGTTCAGCTCCAGTTCGTGGCTCTCGTCGTGGGCGAGCGTCAGCTCCGCCTGCTCGAGCACGAGGGACCGCAGGTCGAAGAGCTCGGGTCGAAGCGCGAAATGCCCCTCTTCGATCAAGCGCGCATCGAGGAAGTCGCTGACGAGAGTTGCAAGCCGCGTCGCCTCGGCATCGATGATCTTCAGATAGCGCCGACGGTCTCTCTCGGGCAGGTTTCGCTCGAGCAAGAGCCGCGTGAAGCCGAGCACGCTCGCGAGCGGCGTGCGGACCTCGTGCGAGACCATGCTGATCAGCTCGGACTTGTGACGCTCGGATTGCTCGAGGCTGTCGGCGCGCTCGATCAGCTCGCGCCGGCTCGCCGAGAGGGATCGCGTCATCGCGTTGAACGCGCGGCCGAGCACTCCGAACTCGTCGCGTCGGTGCTCGTCGAGACGAACGTCGAAGTCACCTGCGGCGACCGACGTCGCCGCGTCGACGGTGCGCCGCAATGGCGCGGCGACGAGCCGTGCGAGCCAGAGCCCGAGGAGGATCAGCAGCACGGGCGTCAGGATCAGCGCGACCGTGCCGGCGACGCTTGCACGGTGTGCGAGTCGGCTCGCGGCGTCGGTTCGGTCCGCGGCGTCGACCGCAGCGGTCCGTGCGACGGCGTCGGTGTCGGAAGCGATCTGGTCGAGCCGGATCGTCCCTTCCTCGGCCGCGTCGGAAGATCGGACGGCCGACGGCGAAAAGCGCGCGATCGACACGATCAGGTCGCCGTAGTCGGTGATGTACGACTCGATTTCGTCGTAGAGCGACTGAGCGCGCCTCTGTTCGAGCTCGTTGTCCGCGGCGGCCTTCTCGAGCTGAAGCGCAGGCGTGCGCCAGGACTGCTCCGCTGCGTGCCACCGCGCGATCGAGTTCGGCGTGACCTCCGCGATTACTCCGTGTAGGGCATCGCTCAGCTCGACGACGTGCGCGCGCAGGTCGAACGCGGCGGCGCTAACCGCGGTCGCGCGTGCGTTGTCGGCGTTCGCCGCGCGAAGGCGCGTGTTCGCCGCGAAGAACAGCCCGAGCGTCGCGGCGATCGCCGCGGCGCCGAGCGCGGTCACGCCGATGACTCGGCTGACGACGCTATGCAGCGATGAGGGCTTCGACGACAGTGGCAAGGTCCTTTGGATCGAACGGCTTGCCGATGAACGCATTTGCACCAGCGCCGAGCGCAGCGCGCTCGTCCTCGGCACTCTGCCACGCCGAGACGACGACAACCGGAATCGACTCGTCGACGGGCTGTGACCGCAGCTCCGAGAGGAACTCGATGCCGCTTTTTCCGGGCAGCATCACGTCGAGGACGATCGCCTCGGGCGTTTGCGCTGCGAGCGCCGCTTCGGCCTGCTGTGCGTCCTCGGCCTCGACGTAGCGATAGCCGTCGCCGAGCACGGCCTTGATCAGCTCCCGCAGTGGGAGCTCGTCGTCGCAGATGAGGATGAGTGGCCGCAGCGTGCTCGCTGCCATCGTCACCCCGTGAGTCGGAAGAGGAGAAGCTCGCGCCGCGGCTTGATCGCCGTTGCCGTGACAGTGAGCGTTCCCCTCGCGTTGTCGTAGATGCCGGTCCCGCCCGTGATCGCCTGCACATAGAGGAGCCGTGTCTTCAGGATGCCGCCGGTCTGAATCATTCCGCGGGGAAGGATGTACGTGGCGTTGCAGCTTCGCTCGCTGCGCCCGACGTCGATGCACATGAGTACCGCGTGGCCGATCGCGCGCGACTTATGCGAGCTGCCGTAGAGGTTGAGCCGCGTGACCTCGCCCGAGCCGATCCCGTCGGCTGGGCCGAACGACGCATCGGCGACCTGCCGGTCGGTCAGGCGCACCTCGGCCGGTCCGGTCGCCTCGTGCGATCGATCCGCGGCGATGCCCGCAGCGACGATCGCCGCCGCGGCGCAGACCGCGGCGACACCGGTGAGGCGCGGTGCGGGGCGACGAAACCGGGCCACCGGCGAAGTATAGGAGGCAAAAAGACCTGCGAGAGGGGGATTTCCATCGCACGGAGCGGGACCGTAAGATCACCGGCAGCAGGCGAAAGGGGTCGGCAGGCAGATGGAGTTCCGGATTCTCGGGCCGCTCGAGGTCGTGGTCGGCCGCGAGCCGGTCGCACTCGGCGGGCCGCAGCAGCTCGCCGTGCTCGCGCGGCTTCTTTGGCAGCGCAACGAGGCCGTGCCGCGCGACCGGCTCGTCGCCGCGGTGTGGCACGACGACCCGCCACGTACGGCCGTGACGTCGCTGCAGGTGCACGTCCACGCGCTCCGCCGAGCGCTCGGTGCCGAGAGAATCGTCACCAGCGGAAGCTCGTACCGGCTCCGCGTCGAAGAGGGAGAGCTGGATCTCGATCGGTTCGAAGAGCTCGTCGAGCGCGCGCGCAACTCTCTCGCAGACGATCGTTATGGCGCAGCGACGCGCGAGCTCGACGGTGCGCTCGCGCTGTGGCGCGGCCCGGTGCTTGCCGGCGCCGAGCTCGAGGGCGAGCTCGCGCTCGCGGCGCGCGAGCTCGATGAACGACGGCTGGAGGCGATCGAGTTGCGCAACGATGCACTGCTCGGCGAGGGGCGCCACGATCGCGTGCTTGCCGATGTCGACCGCCTGATCGAGGAGGAGCCGTACCGCGAGCGCCTGCGGGCGCACAAGATCCTCGCGCTGTATCGCGCAGGCCGTCAGGCGGACTCCCTCGACGCGTATCGCGCCGCGCGTGCAACGTGGCGCGACGAGCTCGGCCTCGAGCCGACGCCCGCGCTTCGCGAGCTCGAGCGCGCAGTGCTTCGCCAGGATGCGAGCCTCGACGCCGCAAAGCGACCCGCAACCGAGCGCAGACGACCGTTGCCCGCGGCAGTCACGAACCTCGTCGGCCGGCGGCTCGAGATCGCCGCTGTCGCTGCGCTGCTGCGCGACGAGACACGCCTGGTCACGCTCGTCGGGCCCGGTGGGACAGGGAAGACGCGCATCGCGCTCGCGGTCGCCGAGGAGCTCGCCGCCGAGCTCGATGACGGCGCCGTCTTCGCCGATCTCTCGGCCCTTTTGGAGCCCGAGCTGCTGCCCGCTGGGATCGCGGACGCGCTCGGTGCGTCCGAAGCTGCGGACGGCGGGATCGAAGGGATCGTGACACGGCTGCGCGACAGGCGGCTCCTGCTCGTCCTCGACAACTTCGAGCAGCTGCTGGCGGCGGCGCCACAGGTGTCGGAGCTGCTCGCCGGCGCGCCCGCGCTTCGCGTTCTCGTCACGAGCCGCGCCGCACTCCGGCTTCGCGGAGAGCAGGAGTACGCGGTGCCGCCGTTGCCGCTCCCTTCGCCCGCGCTTGACAATCCCACGGAGGTTTCGCACAACGAAGCGGTCACGCTGTTCGCGATGCGCGCGCGGGCCGTGGTGCCGTCGTTCTCGCTCGACGGCGACGCGGCGCTCCAGGTTGCGGCCATCTGCCGCCGCTTGGACGGCCTGCCGCTCGCGATCGAGCTCGCAGCGGCGCGCACCAAGGTGCTCGGCCCTGCCGAGCTGCTCCGCCGCCTCGACGAGGATCAGGATCTGCTCGGTTCCGGGCCGCGCGACCTGCCCGCGCGGCAGTCGACGCTCACCGCGACGATCCGCTGGAGCATCGACCTGCTCGACGACGACGAGCAGCGTGCATTTGCGCGGCTCGCTGTCTTCTCGGGTGGATTCTCGGCCGACGCGGCGCACCGGGTCTGCGACGTCGACCTCGACACGCTCGAGACGCTCGTCGACAACAGCCTCGTACGGCGCCGCGACGCGCCGGCCGCAACGCGCTTCTCGATGCTCGAGACGGTGCGGGCCTTCGCGGAGATGCGATTGGCAGAGGCCGGCGAGGGAGATGCCGTGCGGCGCCGGCAGGCGGAGTGGCTCGCCGAGCTCGCCGAGGGAGCGGAAGCGAAGCTGAAGACGAGCGAGGACGCCGCGACCTGGCTCGACCTGCTCGAGCTCGAACACGACAACCTGCGCGCGGCCCTCGGGTGGGCACTCGAGGGGGGCGCGGTGGAGCTCGCACTGCGCGTGGCCGCGCCGGCGAGCCATTTCTGGGAGGTGCGGGGCCACCTGATGGAGGGCCGGCGCTGGCTCGACGGGATCCTCGACGTCGGTGAAGCGGTCCCCGCCGAGCTCGGACTTCGCGCAGAAGAAGCGGCGGGGCGACTTGCCTTTCACAGCGGCGACTTCGATGCCGCCGAGCGGCACTACTCGAGCGCGCTCGCGCTCGCTCGCGATCTCGGTGACGACGTTGCTGTGGCGCGCGCTTTGAGCGACCTCGGCGCGGTTGCCGCCGCGCTCGGTGATCTCGACCGCGCGACGACATTCCTCGAGGAGAGCGCGGAAGCCTTCCGCAAGCTCGGCGAGCGGCGCCGCCTTGCCCTCACGCTCGCAAACATCGGGCACGTCACCGGGGAGCGCCACGACTTCGCACGGGCGATCGTCGTGACGGAGGAGGCGCTCGCGATCCAGCGCGAGCTCGGCGATCGCCAGCGCGAGGCTGTCTCGCTCGTCAACCTCGGGAGCTTTCTCGTCGAGGAGGGCGAGCTCGGTGAGGCGCGGTCTCGAGTCGCGGAGTGTCTGTCGCTTGCCTTCGAGCTCGGCTACAAGGAAGTGATTGCCTACGGGCTCGTTGCGCTACTGCGCATCTGCGCGGCCGAGGGAGATGACTCGGCGGCTGCGACGATTGCCGGCGCGACCGACGCGCTGCTGACAGAGACAGGCATCGCCCTTGTCGGGCGCGCCGCGGCGATGTTCAGCGAGACGAAGGCCGCCGTCCGCTCGGCAGTCGGCGACGACGGCTATCTCGCCGCGTGCGAGGCGGGCCGACGGAGGCCGCTCGCAGAGCTGGTTGCGTACGTCCGCTGTTGATGCTTTACTCTTTGAAGCAATGAGCGCGCGCATCGTCACCACGGCAATTTTCGAGCGGATCTCGAACAAGCGCGCGCGCCCGCAGCTGCGCTAGCCGGCACCGCGACCCCTCGCCCCGCCGGACTAGCGACACACTCGGCGGGGGGAGCAAGCGAATGAACAGAGCCGGACTCTACGACCCTGCGTACGAGCACGACTCGTGCGGGATTGCGTTCGTCGCGCGTCCCGACGGTGTTCGCTCGCACGAGACGATTGTCCACGCGCTGCGCGCACTCGAGAACCTCGAGCATCGGGGGGCAGCCGGCGCAGATGCAGACACCGGAGACGGGGCCGGGATCCTCGTGCAGATGCCGGACGCGTTCCTGCGTGAGATGGTGCCGTTCGAGCTGCCGCCGGCCGGACGCTACGGCGTCGCGGTCTGCTTCCTACCGCACGACGCGGCGCGGCGCGGCGCGCTAGAGAAACTGGTCGCCGACACCGTCACCGCGGAAGGGCAGACGGTGCTCGGTTGGCGCGACGTGCCCGTGCACCGCAACGAAGCCGGCGCACAGGCGCGTGCGTTCGCACCGGTGATCCGCCAGCTCTTCGTCGCGGCCTCGGATGACCTGGCGGACGTGCTCGCGTTCGAGCGGAAGCTCTACGTGATCCGCAGGGTTGCCGAGCATGCCGCGGGGCGTGAGCTCGTCGTGCCGACGTTCTCCGCGCGCACGCTCGTCTACAAGGGAATGCTCAGCGCGCCTCAGCTCGGTCGCTACTTCCCCGACCTGCGCGATCCGCGCTTCGAGTCGGCACTCGCCCTCGTGCACTCGCGCTTCTCGACGAACACGTTCCCGAGCTGGGAGCTCGCGCACCCGTACCGGCTGATCGCGCATAACGGCGAGATCAACACGCTGCGCGGGAACATCAACTGGATCAAGGCGCGCGAGTCGCAGCTAGCGTCGGAGCTCTTCGGCGACGACCTTGCGAAGGTGCTGCCCGTCATCCGGGCGCAGGGCTCCGACACGGCGATGCTCGACAACGTCCTCGAGCTGCTCGTGCTCGCCGGTCGCTCGCTGCCGCACGCGCTGATGATGCTCGTGCCGGAGGCCTACGACGGGCGCGCCGACGTGTCGGAGGAGCTGCGCGGCTTCTACCGGTTCCACGAATGCTTGACCGAGGCGTGGGACGGCCCCGCGGCCGTGGCGTTCACCGACGGGACGCTGATCGGCGCCGTGCTCGACCGCAACGGGCTGCGACCCGGCCGCTTCGTCGAGACGACGGACGGGTGGGTGGTGCTGGCCTCCGAGACGGGTGTCTTCGACGTGCCGGCCGACCGCATCCTGCGCAAGGGCCGGCTGCAGCCGGGGAAGCTCTTCCTCGTCGACCTCGAACAGGGTCGCATCGTCCCGGACGCCGCCGCGAAGGCCGAGGTGGCGGGGCGGAAGCCGTACGGCAGCTGGTTCGAGCGCGGGCACGTGCGGCTCGCAGACCTTCCGCGGCGCGAGCCGCGGGCGCTCGACGAGCCGCTGCGCAAGCTGCAGCTCGCGTTCGGCTACACGCAGGAGGACATGAAGGTGATGCTCGCGCCGCTCGCCGCGAACGCGGAGGAGGCGGTCGGCTCGATGGGGAACGACACGCCGCTCGCCGTGCTCTCCAATCGGCGGCCGCTCCTCTACTCGTACTTCAAGCAGCTCTTCGCGCAGGTGACGAACCCGCCGATCGACCCGATCCGCGAGGCGGTCGTGATGAGCAAGCGTTCGCTGGTCGGCTCGGAGCGAAACCTGCTCGACGAGACGCCGGAGCACGCCCGGCAGCTCGTGATCGACAACCCGATCCTGCGCGACGACGAACTCGAGTCGCTGCGGCAGGTCGAGTCGGACGTCTTTCGCGCGCACACGATCGACATCACGTGGTCCGTCGCGGAGGGCGTGTCCGGCCTCGAGCCCGCGCTCGAGCGGATCTGCGCCGAGGCGGACGACGCGTTGCGCGCCGGCGCGAACATCCTCGTGCTCTCCGACCGCGCAACGTGCGCCGAGCGCGTCCCCATGCCTTCGCTGCTCGCGGTCGGCGCAGTACACCATCATCTCGTCCGCGCGGGAACGCGGCTGCAGGCTGGTCTCGTCGTCGAGTCGGGCGAACCGCGCAGCGTCCAGAGCGTCGCCGTGTTGATCGGCTACGGCGCAGCGGCGGTCAACCCGTACGTGATGCTCGCGACGATCAATGAGCTCGTCGCCGACGGCCGGCTCGAGCTCGAGCGCGAGGAGGCACGCGGCGTAGGCTCGACGGAGCCGCAGGATGTCCGGCTTCGCCGGGCATCCGTCGATGAGGCACAACGTCGCGCGCTGCAGGCGATCGGCAAGGGGCTCCTGAAGACGATCTCGAAGATGGGCATCTCGACGCTCTCGTCGTACTGCGGCGCACAGGTCTTCGAGGCGGTCGGGCTCTCGCCGGCGCTCGTCGAGCGGTACTTCACCGGCACGCCGTCGCGCATCGGCGGCATCGGCCTCCCGGAGCTCGCCGACGGCGCGCTCGCGCGGCATGCCCGCGCGTATCCCGGGCCCGCCGATGATCTCCTGCCGGTCGTCGGCCTCTATGCCTGGCGACGCGACGGCGAGCACCACGGCTGGAACCCGGAGACGATCGCCCTGCTGCAGCACGCGGTGCGCGGTGGCGGCCGGCCCGTGTACTCGGAGTTCGCCGCCGCAGTGAACGCGGAGTCGGCACGCCGTTCGACGCTGCGCGGCCTGCTGACGTTCCGCGCGCAGAAGCCGATCCCGATCGAAGACGTCGAGCCCGCAGCGGAGATCGTCAAGCGCTTCTCGACGGGCGCGATGTCGCTCGGCTCGCTCTCGCGCGAAGCGCACGAGACGCTCGCGGTCGCGATGAACCGCATCGGCGGCCGCTCGAACACCGGCGAGGGCGGCGAGGACCCCGCACGGTTCGGCGACGAGCGGCGCTCACGCATCAAGCAGATCGCCTCGGGCCGGTTTGGCGTCAACATCGACTATCTCGTCAACGCGGACGAGCTGCAGATCAAGATGGCGCAAGGTGCGAAGCCCGGCGAGGGTGGCCAGCTCCCCGGCCACAAGGTCGACTCGTACATCGCCTCGATCCGCTTCACCACGCCGGGTGTCGGCCTCATCTCGCCGCCGCCGCACCACGACATCTACTCGATCGAGGACCTGAAGCAGCTGATCTACGACTTGCGCTGCGCGAACCCGACCGCGCGCGTGTCGGTGAAGCTCGTCGCGGAAGTGGGGGTGGGGACGATCGCAGCGGGCGTCGCGAAGTGCAACGCGGATCACATCCTCATCTCGGGCCACGACGGCGGCACCGGGGCGTCCCCGGTCTCGTCGATCCTGCACGCGGGCGTGCCGTGGGAGATCGGGCTCGCCGAGACGCAGCAAACACTCGTGCTGAACGACCTTCGCTCGCGCGTGTGGGTGCAGACCGACGGGCAGCTGAAGACCGGACGCGACGTCGTGATCGCCGCGCTGCTCGGCGCCGACGAGATGGGGTTCGCGACCGCCCCGCTGATCGCGACGGGCTGCGTGATGATGCGTGCCTGCCATCTGAACACGTGCCCGGTCGGAGTCGCGACGCAGGATCCCGAGCTGAGGCGTCGCTTCCAGGGCAAGCCCGAGCATGTGATCGAGTACCTGTTCCACGTCGCCGAGGACGTGCGCGTGCACATGGCGGCACTAGGGATCGCACGGTTCGAAGAGCTCGTCGGGCGCGTCGACCTGCTCGAGCCCGACACGGCGATCCTCCATTGGCAGACGCGCGGCATCGACCTGACGCAGCTGTTGCGGACGCCCGACGTTCCTCACGGAACGCCTTTGCGCCGCACGGAGGCTCAGGTGTCGCCGCTCGCCGACGCGCTCGACTGGAGCCTGATCGACGCGCTTTCGACGACGCGCCGGCGGTTCGCCGTGCGCAACACGGACCGTACGGTCGGCGGGCTCTTGTCGAGCCACGTCACGCGCCGCGGTCTCGAGCAAGCGGCGCACTTCGAGCTGCACGGCAGCGCGGGGCAGTCCTTCGGCGCGTGGCTCGCGCGCGGGCTCGAGCTGACTCTCAAGGGCGACGCGAACGACTACGTCGGCAAGGGGCTGTCCGGCGGGGTGCTCGCGGTGCGCCCGCCGGACGATGCGGCGTACCGCGCCGAGGAGAACGTGATTGTCGGCAACACGGTGCTGTACGGCGCGACGGCGGGTCGCGCGTTCTTCCGCGGGCTCGCCGGCGAGCGGTTCGCCGTGCGCAACTCGGGAGCATCCGCCGTCGTCGAGGGCGTCGGCGATCACGGCTGCGAGTACATGACGGGCGGCCGCGTCGTCGTGCTCGGCCCGACCGGACGCAACTTCGCCGCGGGAATGAGCGGTGGCATCGCGTACGCGCTCGACTTCGAGCCTGCGCAGTGCAACACGCAGCTTGTCGGGCTCGGCCCGCTCGAGCCGCCCGACGAGGAGACGGTGCTTGCGCTCATGCGGGAGCACCGCGAGCGAACCGGCTCGGGCGTCGCCGCCGCGCTGCTCGCAGACTGGCGGCCCGAGCGGTTCACGAAGGTACTACCGCACGACTACAAGCGCGCGCTCGACCTGCCGCTCTCCGCGGGTGGCATCGGCTTCGTCACGCGCGAGTCGGAAGAGGCGGTGGTCTCGCCATAGGCCGCATCGGCGCGTTCAAGAAGGTGCAGCGCGTCGAGGCGCCCGAACGCGCGCCCGCCGAGCGCAGGGGTGACGTTCGCGAGTTCGTCGGCACGCTGCCGCTCAGCGATCTGCGAGAGCAGGCTGCGCGCTGCATGGAGTGCGGCGTGCCGTTCTGCCATCACGGCTGCCCGCTCGGCAACCTCATCCCCGACTGGAACGACCTCGTCTACCGCGACCGCTTCGACGAGGCGATCGTGCAGCTGCATCGCACGAACAACTTCCCCGAGCTCACCGGCCGGTTGTGCCCGGCGCCGTGCGAGGCGGCGTGCGTGCTCGAGATCGAGGAGGGAAGCGCGGTGTCGATCAAGCAGGTCGAGCGCGCGATCATCGACCGCGCGTGGGCCGAGGGCTGGGTCGTGCCGCAGCCGGCTGCGGTCCGAACGGGGCGCAGCGTCGGAATCGTCGGCTCCGGTCCTGCGGGCCTCGCCTGCGCGCAGCAACTCGCGCGCGCCGGCGAGCACGTGGTCGTGTACGAGCGCGACGAGGCTGCGGGCGGGCTCGTGCGCTTCGGTGTGCCGGAGTTCAAGCTCGAGAAGCGCCTCGTCGAGCGTCGCGTCGATCAGCTTCGGGCCGAGGGTGTCGAGTTTCGCTTCGGCGTGAACGTCGAGTCGCCCGACGAGCTGCTCGCCGCGCACCACGCGGTCGTGCTCGCGGCCGGCTCGCGCGTCCCGCGTGACCTTCCCGTCCCGGGCCGGGAGCTCGACGGCGTGCACTTCGCGATGGACTACCTCTACGACCGGCAGCGCGGGGCAGGTGCGATCAGCGCTGCGGGGAAGCACGTCGTCGTGATCGGCGGCGGCGACACCGGCGCCGACTGCGTCGGGCACGCGCACCGCGAGCACGCGGCGTCGGTCACGCAGATCGAGCTGCTGGGCGAGCCGCCCGCGTCGCGCGACGACGCGCTGACGCCCTGGCCACGCTGGCCGGTGAAGCTCCGCACGTCGTACGCGCTCAAGGAGGGCGGCGACCGCGACTTCGCGCTCTCGACGACGCGGTTCTCCGGTGCGAACGGCCGGGTCGACCGGATTCACTGGCAGCGCAACACGGGCGTGCCGCCGTACGAGCCCGTGCCCGGTACCGAAGAGGAGCGGCCGGCCGAGCTCGTGCTGCTCGCGATGGGGTTCCTCGGCCCGGAGCGCACGCTGCTCGACGCGTTCGGTGTCGCTGCCGACGGGCGCGGGAATGTCGACGCGCCACGGTTCGCGACGAGCGTCGACGGCGTGTTCGCCGCAGGCGACGCGCGCCGCGGTCAGTCGCTCGTCGTGTGGGCGATCGACGAGGGGCGAAAGTGCGCGCAGGCCGTGCGCGGCTGGCTGGACGGGCGCGACGCCGCTGCCTCCGACCCTGCTTTCGTTTCGATAGCGGTCGCCCGGAGCCCGGAGTAGACTCCGCCGCCATGAAGCGAACCATGAACGATGTGCACGACGGGCGCTGCTCCGTTGCGGCGACCGCGGAGATCGTCGCGACGAAGTGGACGCCGCTGATCGTCCACGACCTCTCGGAAGGTCCTCGGCGGTTCATGCAGCTCGAGCATGCGTGTCCCGGGATCAGCCCGCGAACGCTCTCGGAGCGGCTCGACATGCTGGAACGACAGGGCGTTGTGATCCGCCGCAGCTATCCGGAATCGCCGCCGCGCGTCGAGTACGAGCTGACGGCGAAGGGACGCGCGCTGCTGCCGATCATCCGCGAGATGCGGAAGTTCGGTCGCGCCTGGATGCTTCCCGAAGAGACGAAGCGGCGCAGGCCCGCGGCCGCGCGGAACTGAAGTCGCGGTGGAGCGGCGGATCGCGATCGTCGGCACTGGCCGGCTCGGTGAGTCGCTCCTCCGCGGGTTCCTGAGCTCTGGGTGGCGGACGGCCGACGATCTCGTCGTGACGGCGCGCCGGCCTGAGCGTCGGGACGAGCTCGAGCAGCGCTACGGCGTTGTCGCGGGCTCGTCGAACGCCGAGGCCGTGGCATCGGCGCGGCTCGCGATCGTCGCGGTGAAGCCGCAGGACGTCGAAAGCGTGCTCGCGGAGATCGCAACCGCGGTCTCGCCTGAGCACACAATCTTGTCGGTCGCTGCGGGAATCACGACCGCGTACATCGAGTCGCTGCTGCCCGACGGCGCGCGCGTCGTGCGTGCGATGCCGAATGCGCCTGCACTCGTGCACGAGGGCATCGCCGGCGTCAGCGGCGGGAAGTCTGCGACCGACGAGGATCTCGCCCTTGCAGAGAACGCGCTCGGGCATCTCGGCGGCGTGGTGCGACTGCAGGAGCACGACCTCGACGCGGTGACAGCGCTGTCGGGCTCTGGTCCTGCGTACTTCGCCCTGCTCGCCGAGGCGATGATCGAGGCGGGGCTGCTGCTCGGGCTGTCGCGGGAGATCTCGACGAAGCTCGTCGTGCAGACGATGCTCGGTAGCGCGACGCTCCTGCGCGACGAGCGCATGCATCCGGTGGAGCTGCGCGAGGCGGTCACCTCGCCGGGCGGCACGACGACGCGTGCGATCAGAGAGCTCGAGCGCTCGGGCGTGCGCGCTGCGTTTCTGAACGCAATCAACGCCGCCACCGAACGTTCACGGGAGCTCGGCGGTCACTCGGGCTCGAAGCCCGAGTGACCGCCGCTTCCTGGTTGTCGGCGAAGCCGGAACCAGGAAGTTGACTTTCATTCCGCCGAAAGACGTACAACCTGGTTTCGGGCTGCGCCCGAGAACCAGGTTCCCGTCTTTCAGTCGAACAGCATCGCCGCCCCTGCGAGCGCTTCGCGCTGTGCCAACGCGCGGTTGACCGCGTTCACGACGGCGCGGAGCGACGCGGTGACGATGCTCGAGTGCAGCCCGACGCCCCAGACCGGGTCGTCGTCGACGTCCGCTTCGATATAGGCCGCGGCGGTCGCGCTCGCCGCGGCGGCCATCGCGTGCTCGTGGTAGTCGCGGATGCGGATCTCGACGCCGAAGCACTGCGCGAATGCATCCACGAGTGCGTCGATCGGCCCGTTGCCGGTGCCTTCGACCGTGTGCAGCGCTCCGTCGACCGCGAGCTCCGCGGCGATCGTGTCGTCGTCGCCGCTCGAGTGCGTGTAGCGGCCGAGCTCGTACGGCGCGGTGTGCGCGAGGTAGTGCTCGTCGAAGAGCGCGTACAGCTCGCCGGCGGTGAGCTCGCCGCCGCCCAGGTCGCTGACCGCCTGCACCTTTTGCGCGAAGTCGACCTGCAGGCCACGCGGCAGCTCGAGGCTGTGCTCGGTCTCCATCAGGTAGGCGACGCCGCCCTTTCCCGACTGGCTGTTGACGCGGATAATCGCCTCGTAGCTGCGCCCGAGATCCTGCGGGTCGATCGGGAGGTACGGCACGTCCCAGTGCCCCGAGCTCGAGCGCTGCTGCGCGTACATCCCCTTCTTGATCGCATCCTGGTGAGAGCCGGAGAACGCCGTGTAGACGAGCTCGCCGACCCACGGATGCCGTGGGTGCACAGGGAGCTCGTTGCACTCCTCGACGATGCGCCTTGCCTCGTCGAGCCGCGAGAGGTCGAGCTTCGGGTCGACGCCTTGCGTCAGCAGGTTGAGCGCGAGCGTGACGAGGTCGACGTTGCCGGTTCGTTCGCCGTTTCCGAAGAGCGTTCCCTCGACGCGGTCCGCGCCCGCCATCAGCCCGAGCTCCGCAGTCGCGACCGCCGTGCCGCGGTCGTTGTGCGGATGGACGCTCAGCAGGATGCGGTCGCGCGCGGAAACGTGCCGCTGGAACCACTCGATGCGATCCGCATAGACGTTCGGCGGGAACGCCTCGACCGTCGTCGGCAGGTTGACGATCATCCGCTCGGCCGGGGTCGGCCCCCAGACTGCGATCACTGCCTCGCAGATCTCGAGCGCGAACTCGAGCTCCGTGCCGTGGAAGCTCTCCGGCGAGTACTCGAACACGATCTCGCTCGAGCTTTCCGCCGCGAGCTCCTTGCAGAGCTCGGTCGCACGCACCGCGAGCTCGACGATTCCCGCCTCGTCGAGCCGGAAGACGACGCGCCGCTGCGTGGTCGACGTCGAGTTGTAGAGGTGGACGATTGCGCGCTGCGCTCCGTCGATCGCCTCGTAGGTACGCTCGATCAGCTCCGGGCGCGCCTGTGTGAGCACGGCGATCGTGGTGTCCGCCGGGATGCGGTTTTCCTCGACGAGCCGGCGGACGAAGTCAAAGTCGGTCTTCGACGCCGCCGGGAAGCCCACCTCGATCTCCTTCACTCCGAGCTCGACCAGGAGGTCGAACATGCGCTGCTTGCGCAGCGAGTCCATCGGCTTGACGAGCGCCTGGTTCCCGTCGCGGAGGTCGGTCGAGCACCAGATCGGCGCGCGGTCGACGACGTTGTTCGGCCAGACGCGGTCGACGAGCTCGACGGTTTGGTACGGGCGGTACTTCCAGTACGGCATGGACATGGCGGTCACTCCTCCAAAGGGCGGACTTCTCCCGGCGGTGCGGGAGCGCGAGACGGGTATGTCATGCGAACGCCTCCCCTAGCGGGGAAGGAGGAGGAGGGCGAGCGCATCGCGGACGGTGCCGGCCAGATCGGTGAAAGAACGCTCAGAGCCCATCGCTTCGAAAAGCATAGTTACCGTCGACCGCGAGGGCAACAACGACCGCTATACCTTCTGAAGCTTGACAGCCCGCCGGCGTGTCGGCACACTCAGTGGACGATGACTCGCCCGGCCCGCGCGCTCGAGCTTCCGTCGCTGCTTCCGCTGCAGCTGCTCGCGCTGGGCCTCGTCATTCTTACGGTCATCGTCATTCTCCCCCGCTAGGGGGAGATCGCGCTCACGCGGCCGTAGACGCCGCACACGTCGACCGAACTGCAGGACCAGTGCGTCCGCTGACAGGAAGCGCGAACGAAACGATGGAGGTCTCACCCACATGACGAAGAAAGTTGCCTGTCTCGCCGGAGACGGTGTCGGCCCCGAGCTGATGGCTGCCGCGACGCGCGCCCTCGACCGTGTCGCGGCGTTACACCATTTCGATCTCGACGATCATCACCTGCCGTTCGCGGGCGAGGCCGTGACGCGGTCCGGTCATCCGCTGCCCGCTGCGACGCGCGACGGATACCGCGACGTGGACGCGATCCTGGTCGCGTCGCCGGCCGAGCCGGCGCTCGACGGGGTCAAGGCCGACCTGCCGCTCGCCTGGCACGTCACGCGCGTCCACGTCGGACCTGCACACGATCTTGTCGTCATCGGCCCGGTCGGAGACTGGGCCAACGCGACCGCTGTGGCGCGCGCCTTCGCGTGCGCCGCCTCCCGCCGTGGCCGGCTCCTCTCGGTCGGCACGTCGGATTGCTGGAGGGAGTCGGTCGCACGCGAGCGAGCGCAGTGGGACGGGCTGGACGTGGAGGAGGCAGGGCTGGGTGAGACCCTGCTGCGCCTCCGCGACCGGCCCGAGTCGGTGGACGTCGTCGTCACGGAGGCGCACTTCGTGGACGCCGTCGCCGACGCCGCGGCCGCATTCGCGGGCTCCCACGCCTCGCTCGCTCAAGGTTGGCTGCCGGACGACGGCCCGGGCGTGTTCGCGCCCGGTCGTCCGTCGGCCGACGACGCCGACGCGGGCTTCGGTGTCGTCGACCCAACAGCCATGCTGCTCGCGACGTCGCTCATGCTCGCCGAGGGGCTCGAGCGTCGTGCGGCGTCGCGCACACTCGAGCGCGCAGTCGGGACGGCGGCGGTGCGTGAACACGAGCCGGACACGCGCGCGTTCACCGACGCGGTGATCGACCTGCTCCCGCAGTCACGCACCGACGTCGAGCACTTCGACGAGGTGTGGCGTTGAGTCGCGGCACGCGCATGCTCGGCTCCGACGCCGTCCTGCGGTCGCTCGAGCACGAAGGCGTCGACGTCGCGTTCGGCATCCCCGGCGGCGCGATCCTGCCGCTGTACGACGCGATCGCGCGCGGCACAACCGTGCGGCACGTGCTCGCGCGCCACGAGCAGGGCGCAGGGCACATGGCGGAGGGCTACGCGCGTGCGTCGGGCAAGGTCGGCGTCGCGATCGCGACGTCGGGCCCGGGCGCGACGAACCTCGTCACTGCGATCGCCGACGCCTGGATGGACTCGACGCCGCTCGTCGCGATCACGGGTCAGGTGCGCTCGGAACTCATCGGCACCGACGCGTTCCAGGAGATCGACATCACCGGGATCACGATGCCGATCGTCAAGCACTCGTGGCTCGTGCAGGACGTGCGCGAGCTGCCGGCGGTGCTGAAGGCTGCGTTCCATGTGGCGCGCACCGGGCGCCAGGGGCCGGTGCTCGTCGACATCGCTAAGGACGTCCAGGAGGCGGAGCTCGACTTCGTCTACCCCGACGAGGTCGACCTGCCGGGCTGGCGGCCGCCGAGCAAGGTGCACCCGCGCCAGCTTGCGGCCGCTGCGGACGCGATCGCGGCGGCCGAGCGGCCGATCGTCTACGCCGGCGGTGGGGTGCTGAACGCCGATGCGGCTGCCGAGCTGAGAGCGCTCGTCGAGGCGGGCCGCCTACCGGCGGTGGTGACGCTGATGGGAAAGGGCGGCCTGCCCGACTCGCACCCGCTGAACTACGGCCCGCCCGGCATGCACGGCTCGAAGTACGCGAACTGGGCTCTCAACAAGGCAGACCTCTTGATCGCGGTCGGCACGCGCTTCGACGACCGCGTCACGGGAAAGCTGTCGGCGTTCGCGCCGGGCGCGAAGGTGATCCACTTCGACATCGACGCGGCCGAGGTGGGGAAGATCCGGCACGCGGAGATCCCGGTCGTCGGCCCGCTCAAGCTCGGCCTCGCGCAGCTCGCCCGCGAGGTGAAGGCGCGCGGCGTCACGCACGAGCCGTGGTTGAAGCAGCTCGACGAGTGGCGCGAGCAGTTTCCGTACCGCTACGCGAAGCAGGACGGCGTGCTGAAGCCGCAGACCGCGATCGAAGCGGTGCGCGACGCAGCGGCGGGTCTCGCGGACGACGTCGTGTGGACGACCGGCGTCGGTCAGCATCAGATGTGGGCGATGCAGTACCTCGTCTGCGACGAACCGCGCTCCTTCATCACGTCGGGCGGCCTCGGGACGATGGGCTACGGCCTCCCGGCCGCGATCGGCGCGAAGGCGGCGCGACCCGACGCGACCGTCGTGTGCATCGACGGCGACGGCTGCTTCCAGATGACGTGCCAGGAGCTCGCGACCGCAGCGCTGGAGCGGCTGCCGATCGTCGCGGTCGTGATCAACAACGGCTGGCTCGGGATGGTGCGTCAGTGGCAGGAGATGTTCTACGACGAGCGCTTCGCCGAGACGCATCTCACGCAGTCGGTGCCCGCCTACGCGCAGCTCGCGGAGGCTTACGGCTGCGCGGGCTTCACCGTCGAGAGCGAGGCGGAGCTCGAGGAGACGCTCGCCGCCGCCTTCGCATGTGGACGGAGCGCGGTGGTCGACGTTCGCTGCGACCCGGAGGAGAAGTGCTTCCCGATGGTGCCCGCGGGCGCCGCCGCGGTCGACGTGCTCGAGGCTCCCGAAGAGGTGCTGACATGAGACGTAGGCTCGACGGAGTCTCAGAAGTAGCGGAGGTGCCGGCTTGGCCGGCACCGGAGCGGAAATGAGCAGTCATACGATCTCCGTCCGGCTGGAGAACACGCCGGGCGCGCTGGCACGCGTGTCGCAGCTCTTCTCGCGGCGCGGCTACAACATCCAGAGTCTCGCGGTCGGCCCGACGGAGCGCGACGACATCTCGCGGCTTACGCTGCGCGTCGACTGCAACGAGAACTCGCTCGAGCAGATCGAGAAGCAGATGCACAAGCTCGTCAACGTGCTGCGTGTCACCGAGCTCAAGCCGGACGACTCGCTGGAGCGTGAGCTCGCGCTCTTCACGGTGAGCGTCGCGCCCGACCGCCGGGCCGAGCTCGTCGCGCTCAGCCAGGTGGCGGGCGCGGTCGTCGCCGACATCGGCCGGGATGCAATCACGTTCGAGGTGGTCGGCAGGCCCGACCAGGTGGAAGCCTTCGAAGAGCTGGTGCGCCCGTACGGCGTGCGCGAGCTCGTCCGTACCGGCAGGATCGGGCTGCGGCGCCCGAGCCGGACACCTTAAGAGAGAAAGGAAACGAAACGAGATGGCAGAGATCGTCAAGTCCGGCAACGTCGAGCTGCTCTCCGGCAAGGTGGCGGTACTCGGGTACGGCAGCCAGGGGCACGCGCACGCGCTGAACCTCGCCGACTCCGGCGTCGACGTCGTCGTCGGCCTGCGCGACGGCAGCCCGTCGTGGGCGCAGGCAGAGGAGGACGGGCTCGCCGTTGCGACCGTCGCCGACGCCGTTCGCGGCGCGCAGCTCGTGGCGATGCTCGTCCCCGACGGCGCACAGCCGTCGCTCTACGCCGACGAGGTTGCGCCGAACCTCGAGCCGGGCGCGGCGCTCCTGTTCGCGCATGGGTTCAACGTCCATTACGAGCGCATCTCGCCGCCCGCGGGCCATGATGTGGTGATGGTCGCGCCGAAGGGGCCGGGGCATGTCGTGCGCCGTCTCTACACCGAGGGGTACGGCACGCCGGCGGTCGTCGCGGTCGCGCAGGATGCGTCCAGCCGCGCGCTCGAGCTCGCGTACGCGTACGGCGCGGCGATCGGCGCCGCACGCGCCGGCATGGTCGAGACGTCGTTCGCCGAGGAGACGGAGACCGATCTCTTCGGCGAGCAGGCCGTGCTCTGCGGCGGCGTCACGCAGCTGATCCAGCAGGGCTTCGAGACGCTCGTCGAGGCGGGCTACCAGCCCGAAGTCGCCTACTACGAATGCCTGCACGAGCTGAAGCTGATCGTCGACCTGATCTGGGAGGGCGGCATCGAGCGGATGCACTACTCGATCTCCGACACGGCCGAGTACGGCTCGCACGAGGTCGGTCCGAAGGTGGTCGACGAACACGTGCGCGAGAACATGCGCGCGGTGCTCGCGTCGATCCAGGACGGGTCGTTCGCGAAGCAGTGGGTCGCTGAGATGGACCGCGGACAACCGGTGCTCGACGAGCGCCGCCGCGAGCTCGCAGCGAAGCAGATCGAGCAGGTCGGCGCGCGCCTGCGCGCCCTCAACGTGAAAGAGGAGAAGGCAGCTGTCGGTTCAGACTGACGTCGCGCTGCTCGGCTACGGGACGGTCGGCGCGGCGGTCGACCGTCTGCTTCGCGAATCCGCCGACGACATCGAACGTGCGACCGGGCACCGCCTTCGTGTGGTGAAGGCGCTCGTTCGCGACGCCGGAAAGGAGCGTGACGGGCCGCCTGCGGGCGGTGTGCTCACGACCGATTTCTCCGAGATCGCCGACGATCCGTCGATCGCCGTCGTCGCGGAGGTGATGGGCGGGCTCGAGCCCGCAGGCGAGTACGTGCTCGAGCTGCTGCGGCGAGGGAAGCATGTGGTGTCTGCGAACAAGCAGCTCGTCGCACGGCACGGCGCTGCGCTCTTCACCGCTGCTTCGAGCGCCGGCGTGCAGCTTCGCTTCGAGGCGAGCGTGTGCGCCGCGATCCCCGTGATCAAGGTGCTGCGCGAGTCGCTCGTCGTTACGAACGTGCATCGCGTGCTCGGCATCGTCAACGGCACGACGAACTTCGTGCTCACGGAGATGGAGAACGGGAAGAGCTACGCCGAGGCGCTCGCCGAAGCGCAGGCGCGCGGCTACGCCGAGGCCGATCCGACAGACGACGTGTCCGGTGCCGACGCCGCCGCGAAGATGGCGATTCTCGCAACGGTCGCGTTCAACTCGCGGGTCGACATCGACGACGTCGACTACACGGGCATCACGACGATCGACCCGCTCGACGTCGCGGCCGCGCGCGAGCTCGAGATGGTGATTCGCCTCGTCGGGGCGGCGCGGCTCGTGGACGGCCACGTCGACGTGCGCGTCGAGCCCGCGCTCGTCGACAAGCAGCATCCGCTGGCGAAGGTCGACGGGGCGTTCAACGCGGTGATGCTGCAGGGTGACGCGATCCGCGAGATCACGCTGGAAGGGCCCGGAGCCGGCGGCATCGAGACGGCGTCGGCTGTGATCGCCGACATCACAAGCGTGATCGGGACTATGGGCACCGGGTTCCTGCAGAACGACGCCGCCTGGCGCTCGCTGCCGCAGCTGCCCAGCGGCGACTCGCGCTCGCCGTACTACTTCCGGCTCTCCGTCGAGGACCGGCCCGGCGTGCTCGCTCGTGTCGCCGAAGGGCTCGCCGAGCGCGAGATCTCGATTGCGCGGCTGCTGCAGCATCAGAACGGGAGCGGCGCGGCGATCCACGTCGTCACCCACGAGGCACGCGTCGGCGCGCTCGACGACGCGCTTGCCGAGCTCGGCGCGCGCGACGAGGTGCACCGGCGCTCGCGGCCGCTGCCCGTTATCTCGGACCGCGGAGTGGTGGAGCTCGGATGGGCGTGACGGAGGCGCGCACAGGCTGGCTGTCGCTGGGGGAAGGGGCGACTCCACTCGTCTCCGCGCCAAAGCTCTCGGACGCGCTGGGCGTCGAGCTGCACCTGAAGTGCGAAGGCCTCAACCCGACGGGGAGCTTCAAGGACCGCGGCATGGTTGTCGCGGTCGAGCGCGCGGTCGAAGCCGGGGCGCACACGGTCGTCTGCGCGTCGACCGGGAACACGGCGGCGAGCGCAGCGACCTACGCCGCCCGTGCCGGACTGCGCGCGCTCGTGCTGACGCCGGCCGGCGGCACTGCGTCGGCGAAGCGCGCGCAAGCGACCGCCGCAGGTGCGCGCGTCGTCGAGATTCGGGGCACGTTCGACGACGCGCTTCGGCTCGCGTTCGAGCTCGGTGCGCGCGACGGATTCGTGCTCGTCAACTCGGCGAGCCCCGACCGGAACCGCATCGAGGGGCAGAAGCTCGTCGCGGGCGAGATCCTCGAGCAGCTCGGCGGCGTGCCGGACGTGATCGCCTTGCCGTTCGGCGGCGGCGGCAACGTGAGCGCCGTCGCGCTCGGTCTGCGAGAGCTCGGCGCCAACACGAGCCTCGTCGTCGGGCAGGCCGCCGAACGCGCGACGACGTGGGCGACCGCAATCCGGATCGCGGAGCCCGCACATGCGCGCGAGGTCGAGAGCCTCGTCGCTGCGGAACGCCTCGAGATCGTCACGCTTTCCGAGGACGAGCTACGGCACTGGTGGGAGCGCCTCGCGAACGAGGAGGGCGTCTTCTGCGAGCCGGCGTCGGCTGCGGGTGTCGCCGCACTGGCGCGGATCGATCTGGCGGAGCGGCGGAGCGCGGTCGCGATCGTCACGGGGCACGGGTTGAAGGACACGGGCGCGGTCGACCAATCGTCTTCCGCCACCATCGAGGCCACTGTCGACGCGGTGCTCGAGGTTCTCGGCTGATGCAGGCCAAGGCGCCCGCGTCGACCGCGAACCTCGGGCCCGGGTTCGACGCAGCTGCGGCCGCGCTCGACCTCTGGAACGAGGTGACGTTCGAGGAAGGTGCGTTCTCGGTCGAGCTCGAGGGTGAAGGCGCAGATGAGCTGCCGCGCGACGCAACGCATCTCGCGCTGCGTGCGTTCGCCGTCTTCGCACCACCCGAGCGTTACCACTTCCGGTTCATGAACCGCATCCCGCTCGAGCGCGGGCTCGGGTCGAGCGCCGCTGCGATCGGCCTCGGCCTCGTCGCAGGCGCCGCGGCTGCGGGACGCACCGTGTCGCCGGACGAACTGCTCGGTGCGGCCCTCGGCTTCGAGGGGCACGCGGACAACCTCGCCGCTGTGCTGAACGGCGGCGTGTGCCTCACGTGGCAGCACGACGGCGCGCCGCGTGCGCGGCGGATCGCCAGCGACATGCCGGCGACGCCGATCCTCGCGATCCCTTCGACCCGCACGAGCACCGCGCACTCGCGCAACGGCCTTCCCGCGACAATCGCGCACGGCGATGCGGCTGCGAACGCCGGCGCGGCGACGCTGCTCGGCGCCGCGATCGTTGCAGGCGATGCCGAGCTGCTCCGCCACGCGTTCCACGACCGCCTGCACGAGCAGTACCGCGCGGCAGGAGCGCCGCTGCTCGCAGAGCTGCGGTCGCATGCGCCCGCCGGTGCTGTCGGCGTCACGTTGTCCGGCTCGGGCCCGTCGGTCGTCGTGTGGGCGGACAAGCGCCGCGAGGCGGAAGTGGTCGAGGCGCTCGCACACGCCGTCTCCGCAGGCACGCGGGTCGTGCCGCTTCGCGTCGTCGGTGAAGGAGCTCGCGTCACGTGAGCGTGTACGACCGTACCCATCCCGCAAAGCGGCAGAGCGCGGCGTTGACCGACGGTGTCGACCGCGCGCCGGCGCGCGCGATGCTGAAAGGCGTCGGCTTCACCGACGACGATCTCGCGAAGCCGCTTATCGGCGTCGCCTCGATGTGGATCGAGACGATGCCGTGCAACCTGAACCACCGGCTGCTCGCCCATCACGTGAAGGAGGGCATCAGGCGCGCCGGCGGGACACCACTCGAGTTCAACACCATCTCGGTGTCCGACGGCGTCACCATGGGCACCGCAGGCATGCGCGGCTCGCTCGTGTCGCGCGAGGTGATCGCCGACTCGATCGAGCTCGTTGCGCGCAGCCATCTGTTCGACGGCCTCGTCGTGATCGTCGGCTGCGACAAGACGATTCCCGCCGGGGTGATGGCGCTCGCGCGACTCGACCTGCCGGGGCTCGTGCTCTACGGCGGCTCGATCGCGCCGGGCAAGTTCCGCGGACGCGACGTCACAATCCAGGACGTGTTCGAGGTCGTCGGCGCGCACGCAGCCGGCACCGCGTCCGAGGATGACGTGCACGAGCTCGAGAGCGTCGCGTGTCCCGGCGCCGGTGCATGCGGGGGCCAGTTCACGGCGAACACGATGGCGATGGTGCTCGACTTCCTCGGTGTCAGCTCGCCCGGGCTGAACGAGATCCCCGCGAAGCACCCGGCGAAGCAGGAGGCCGCGGAACGCGCGGGCGAGCTCGCGATGAAGCTCGTCGTCGACGATGTGCGGCCGCGCAGCATCCTCACGCGCGAAGCGTTCGAGAACGCGATCGCCGCCGTCGCCGGGAGCGGCGGCTCGACGAACGGTGTCCTGCACCTGCTCGCGATCGCAGCCGAGGCCGGGGTGGAGCTCTCGATCGACGACTTCGACACGATCGCGGCCCGCACGCCGATCGTCGCCGACATCAAGCCCGGCGGGCGCTTCGTGGCGACCGATCTGTATGAGGCAGGCGGCGTCGGGCTCGTCGTGCGCGAGCTCGTCGAGGGGAACTTCGTGCATGCGGACGCGCGAACCGTCGACGGCCGTTCGTTGCGCGAGGTCGGCGCGGCGGTTCGCGAGACACCGGGCCAGCAGGTGGTCGTGTCCTGGGACGAGCCGTTGAAGCCGACGGGCGGGCTCGCGATCCTGCGCGGCAACCTCGCGCCCGAAGGCTGCGTGGTCAAGCTCGCGGGTCACGAGCGGACGGCGCACCGCGGCCCCGCGCGCGTCTTCGACTCGGAGGAGGACTGCTTCGCGGCCGTCAAGGCGCGCGCGATTCTGCCCGGGGACGTCGTCGTGATCCGTTACGAGGGGCCGGCGGGCGGCCCAGGCATGCGCGAGATGCTCCATGTCACGGCTGCGCTCGTCGGCGAAGGGCTCGGCGACGAGGTCGCACTCGTCACCGACGGCCGCTTCTCGGGCGCCACGCACGGGCTGATGGTGGGGCACGTCGCGCCGGAGGCGTTCCGCGGCGGCCCGATCGCACTGCTGCACGACGGCGACCCGATCGTGGTCGACGTCGACGGCCGGCGGCTCGACGTGGAGGTCGACCCCGCGGAGCTCGAGCGACGTCGTGCCTCGTTGCGCGCGCGGGAGCCCCGCTACACCTCGGGTGTCTTCGCGAAGTACGCCGCCACGGTGGGCTCGGCGTCGGAGGGCGCACGAACATGACGCTTTCCCTTTTGAAGTATCGTGAGCCGGCATGCCCGCCGACGCGCTGAAATGCCGCATCTGCGAGACCGAGTACCCGGCCGTCGCGAGCGGCAGCTGCCCGCGCTGCTTCGGCCCACTCGAGCCGCTCTACGACTGGGAGGCGATCGCGCGTGAGGTGAGCCGCGAGCGCATCGCCGCCGGCCCGCGCTCGATCTGGCGCTACGCGCCGCTGCTGCCCGTGGCGCCGCCGCCGGAGGCCGCCGGCGGTCCGGGCTGGACGCCGCTCGTCGCCGCGCCGCGGCTTGCAGCGGAGGTGGGGGTGGGGGAGCTCTTCCTGAAGCTCGACCACACGAACCCGACGCACTCGTTCAAGGATCGTGTCGTCGCCGTCGCGGCTGCGAAGGCGCGCGAGCTCGGCACCGACACGCTCGCGTGCGCGTCGACCGGCAACCTCGGCAACGCGGTCGCGTCGCGCGCCGCGTCGCTTGGCATGCGCTCGGTGGTGCTGTACCCGAACACGGTCGAGCCGGAGAAGCTGCGTGCGACCGCGGTGTACGGCGGGACGATGCTCGCGGTGCGCGGCAGCTACGACGACTGCAGCCGCCTCGTCGTCGAGCTCGCGGGCGAGCTCGACTGGGCGTTCGTGAACGTCAATCTGCGTGCGTACTACGCCGAAGGCTCGAAGACGCTCGCGTTCGAGACGGCCGAGCAGCTCGGCTGGTCGCTGCCGGACGCGGTTGTCTCGCCGATCGCGTCGGGCTCGCTCTTCACGAAGCTCTGGCAGGGGTTTGGGCAGCTCGAGCGACTCGGGCTCGTCGACGGGCCGCTGCCGCGGCTCTTCGGCGGGCAGGCCGAGGGATGCTCGCCGGTCGCCGCGGCGTATGCGGGCGAGCGCGCGGTCACTCCGGTCCGGCCTGCGACCGTCGCGCAGTCGCTGGCGATCGGCGCGCCGGCCGACGGCGACCTCGCCGTCTCGACCGCGCGTGCGTCCGGCGGCGCGATCCACGCGGTTGCGGAAGAGGACGTCGGCGCGAACATGGCTTTGCTCGCGCGGGAGAGCGGGATCTTCGGCGAGACCGCTGCGGGCGTCACGCTCGGCGCGCTGCGCGCAGCGGTCGCTGCACGGCAGCTCGGCGCCGACGACCGCGTTGTCCTGCTCGTCACCGGCACCGGTCTGAAGACGCCCGCAGTTGTCGACGTCGGCGAGCCGGTCGAGATCGATGCCGACGTCGACGACGTGCTCGAGCAGCTCGGGGTGCCAGTGTGACGGACGTGATCGCCTGCCTGCCAGGCGACGGGATCGGCCCCGAGGTGACCGCGGAGGCGCTGCGTGTGCTGCACGCCCTACCGGTTGACGTCGAGGTCGTCGAGCTGCCGTTCGGCGGTGCTGCGATCGACGAGACCGGCGAGCCGCTGCCTGCCTCGACGCTCGAGGCGTGCCGGTCCGCGACCGCCGTGCTGCTCGGCGCCGTCGGCGGACCGAAGTGGGATGCGGGCGGGCCCCGTCCCGAGGCGGGCCTGCTCGGGCTGCGCAAGGAGCTCGACGTCTACGCGAACCTGCGGCCGGCGGGGCACATGCTCGTCGTGCGCGAGCTCGTGGGCGGGCTGTACTTCGGCGCACGTGGCGTGCGCGACGACGGGACCGTGTACGACACATGCGAGTACCACCCGGCGCAGGTCGAGCGCATCGCGCGCCGTGCGTTCGAGCTCGCGCGGTCGCGGAGAGGATCGCTCGTCTCGGTCGACAAGGCGAACGTCCTCGACACCTCCCGACTCTGGCGGCGCGTCGTCACGGAGGTCGCAGTGGACTATCCCGACGTCGAGCTGCGCCACGCGCTCGTCGACAGCTTCGCGATCGAGATCGTCGTCGAGAACGAACGGCTCGACGCCGTCGTGACCGAGAACATGTTCGGCGACATCCTCAGCGATCTCGCCGCGGGTGTTACCGGCGGGCTTGGACTGGCTGCCTCTGCGAGCCTCGGCGACGACGGCCCCGGGATCTTCGAACCCGTGCACGGCTCTGCGCCGGACATCGCAGACACCGGCGCTGCGAACCCGGCTGCGATGCTGCGCTCGCTCGCACTGCTGCTGGAGCATGCGCTCGAGCGTCCCGAGCTCGCGCGAGCTGTCGAAGAAGCGGTCGACGAGGCGCTCGTCTCATGCCCGACGCGAGACGCCGGCGGCAGCGCGACGACGCGCGAATTCGGCGACGCCGTGCTCGCTTCGGTGGGGCAGAGGGTTCCGGAAGCTGGCCGCGCGTGACGACGGTCGGCTACCCGGGCCCGCCCGGCAGCCACAGCGACGCCGCGGCCGCCGTCCTCGCTCCCGACGCCACGCCGGTCGATCTGCCGAGCTTCAGCGCCGTCGTTGGGGCCGTTACGACGGCGGATGTCGCCGTCGGCGTGCTGCCGATCGAGAGCTCGCTGATCGGCCCGATTGCAGAGACACACGACCTTCTGTACGAGGCGCCGGTCTCGATCGTGCGCGAGGCCACGCTCGCGATCACTCACTGTCTCGTGGGTCTGCCGGGTGCGTCCTTCGAGCGGGCGCGCGTGATTCGCTCGCATCCCGCCGCGTTCGATCAGTGCCGTGAGCTGCTCGCCGGCTGCTCGGCGCGGTTGATTGCGGCCGCGACGACGGCCGACGCGGCGCGCGACGTGAAGGTCTCGGAGGACCCGACGGAGCTCGCCATCGCAAGCGCGGAGGCGGCTCAGACTTACGGACTCGAAGTCGTGCTCGATGACGTGGGCGATCACCCGGGCGCCTCGACGCGCTTCGTCGCGCTCGCGCCGTACACGCTGGTCGCGGGCGGCGAGGGCTGGCGCACGGCGCTTTCGTTCGTTACCGACCACCAGCCCGGCGCGCTGTACCGCGCGCTCGGTGCGTTCGCACGCGACAACGTCAACCTCGTGCAGCTCGTCTCGCGGCCGTTGCCGCGCTCGCCGTGGCGCTACCGTTTCGACGTGGTGCTCGACGGCCACGTCTTCGATCCCACCGTCCGGCCGGCACTCGCCGAGCTGCGGACGCTGACACGCGAGCTGCGCCTGTTCGGCTCGTACGCCGCGGAGAGAACGCAGTGACGAGAACGCTGTTCAGGAAGATCTGGGACGAGCATCTCGTCGTCGACGGCGGGGTCGATGCGCCGTCGCTCCTCTGGATCGACTTGCACCTCGTGCACGAGGTGACCAGCCCGCAGGCGTTCGAAGGGCTCCGCCTTGCGGGGCGTCGCGTGCGGAGGCCGGATCTGACGGTCGCGACGATGGACCACAACGTTCCGACCGTCGACGGGCCGATCACCGACCCGCTCGCGAAGCAGCAGCTCGATGCGCTGCGCGCGAACTGCGATCAGTTCGGCGTGCGGCTCTTTGCGACCGGCAGCGGGCAGGAGGGGATCGTGCACGTGATCGGCCCGGAGCTCGGGATCTCGCAGCCGGGCATGACGATCGTGTGCGGCGACAGCCACACGTCGACGCACGGTGCGTTCGGCGCGCTCGCGTTCGGGATCGGTACGAGCGAGGTCGAGCACGTGCTCGCGACGCAGACGCTGCCGCAGAAGCTGCCGCGCACGATGCGCGTCGAGTTCGCAGGCGAGTTGCCGTTCGGTCTCGCAGCGAAGGACATGGTGCTTGCCGCGATCGGGACGCTCGGCGTCTCGGGCGGGCAAGGGCACGTCATCGAATACACGGGAGAGTCCGTGCGAGCACTCTCGATGGAGGGCCGCATGACGATCTGCAACATGTCGATCGAGGCCGGCGCACGCGCGGGATTGATCGCGCCGGACGCGACGACGTTCGCGTACCTCGAGGGGAGGCTCGGCGCGCCACGGTCGTTCGCGCACTTCGACGCGCTCTTCACCGACGACGGCGCCCAGTTCGACGAGGTGCGCGTCGTGGACGTCTCGGCGCTGAAGCCGCAGGTGACGTGGGGGACGAACCCCGGGATGGTCGCGCCGGTCGATGCCGTGGTGCCGGATCCCGCCGAGCTCGACGACGCGGACGAGCGCGCTGCGGTGGAGCGCGCGCTCACCTACATGGATCTCGTCCCGGGCACGCCGCTGACTGAGATTCGCATCGACAAGGTGTTCATCGGCTCGTGCACGAACGCGCGCATCGAGGACCTGCGCACGGCGGCGCACGTCGTCTCCGGCCGCCGGGTCGCGGACGGCGTGCAGGCGATCGTCGTGCCGGGGTCGGCGCAGGTGAAGCGGCAGGCGGAGGAGGAGGGGCTGCGCGACGTCTTCGAGCGCGCAGGGTTCGAGTGGCGGCGCGCCGGCTGCTCGATGTGCCTCGGCATGAATCCGGACGTGCTTCAGCCCGGGGAGCGGTGCGCGTCGACGTCGAATCGGAACTTCGAGGGCCGTCAGGGCGCCGGCGGGCGGACGCATCTCTTGAGCCCCGCGATGGCCGCGGCCGCGGCCGTGACGGGGCGGTTCACGGACGTGCGGGAGCTCGTAGCGTGAGGGAGTTGCGTCAGGTGACCGGGACGGTGGCCGTCCTCGACCGGCCGGACGTCGACACCGATCAGATCATCCCGAAGCAGTTCCTGAAGCGCATCGAGCGTTCCGGCTACGGCGAGTTCCTGTTCTTCGACTGGATGCGCGACCCCGCGTTCGAGCTGCACGCGACCCCCGGAGCGTCGATCCTGATCGCAGGGCGTAACTTCGGCTGCGGCTCCTCGCGCGAGCATGCTGCGTGGGCGCTCGAGGATTACGGCTTCCGGGCGGTGCTCGCACCGTCGTTCGGCGACATCTTCCGGCAGAACGCGATCCTGAGCGGGCTCGCGCCGATCGCCCTGCCGGCGGAGCAGCTCGGCGAGCTGAAGGCTGCGGTCGCCGCGCGCAACGAGCTGACCGTCGACCTGGAGCGGCTCGAGATCGCGCACCCGGACGGGTTGACGATCGCGTTCCCGTTCGACGCGCATGCGCAGGAAACGCTCGTGCACGGCCTCGACGACATCGCGCGCACGCTGCAGCGCGAGGACGAGCTCGCCGCGTTCGAAGCGGCATACACGCCGCGCTTCGACGTCACCGCGCTCTAGCCGCGTCTCCTGTCCTGGGCCGCCAATGTCCCGAGTGCGGAAGTTTCACTTCTGTCACCCTTGCTTGGGAAAGATCGCGACGAAGTGCCTGCACCTGGGGCAGGTGTGGAAAAGGGAGTTGCACTTCTGTCACCCTTGCTTGGGAACGGGGTGTCTGAGCTGGCCGCGGCCGCGAGGTCGGCGTGGCAGCGCCTCCTAGCCGCCCGAGATGGCTGCGACCACGTCGACGCGCGAGCGGCTCGTGAGCGGCGTGCCGAGCGCGGCGCGCTCGCGGTCGACATAGACGTGGATGTGCATCCGCAACGCATCGGCGGAGCCGGGCTCGCACAAGCGGTCGCGCAAGCCCGGCCACTGCGACTCCAGCTGCTCGATCGCATCGCCGACGTTCGCAGCGTCGACCTCCAGCCGTCGCGGGAGACCCGCGAACAGCGGCTGCAGCGTCATCGGCAGGTGGACGTCGGCCATCAGTCGACGACCGCCACCTCGACCGACGAGATCGGCGGCAGGTAGCTCGCGACCTCGGTCCAGCTGTCGCCGTCGTCGACGCTCGAGAAGAGCTGCCCCGTGCTCGTCCCGAAGTAGTAGCCGGGAATGTCGTACGAATCGCTCGTCATCCCTTCGCGAAGCACGCCGACGTACGCATTCTGCTGCGGCAGGCCCTCGCTGCGCCGCTGCCACGTCGAGCCGGCGTCGTTCGTGCGCCAGACCGCCGCCGCGCCGTCCGGCATCGTGCGGCCGTGACCCGGGTCGAGCGGGATCACGAAGAACGTGTCGCGGTCGTGCGGGTGCGCGGCGGCCGCGAAGCCGAACTCGGTGGGCAGCCCGTCGGTGATCTCCGTCCACGATGCGCCGCCGTCGTCGCTTCTGTGCATGCCGACGTGGTTCTGCTGATACATCCGCTGCTCGTCGACCTGCGAACGCGCCAGGTTGTGCACGCAGAAACCGACCTCCTCGTGCTCCCGTGGCCAGTCCGCGCGTAGGCCGCGGTTGCGAGGTGTCCACGTCTTCGCGTTGTCGCTCGTCTCGAAGAGGCCAATGCCCTGCACGATCGCCCAGAACTTGTCCGCGTCGTCGCGGTCTGCGTGCAACGCCGAGATGCCGAGGTGCCCCGGCGGCTGATTCGACGGGTCGTCCCAGCCCTCGCTGCCGGGCTGGCCGGCCAGCGTCGAGAGGAGTGTCCACGTCTCGCCGTCGTCGCGACTCTCGAAGATGCCCGGCGCCTCGACACCGGCGAGCACACGGCCGTGCGCAGCGGAGAGCGACGAGACCTTCGACAGCTTGCGCCCGTCCTCGTACGCGAAGCCTTCGCTCGAGAGCGTCCACGTCTCGCCGAGGTCCTTGCTGCGCCAGACCGCCGAGCCATGCCACTCGCTGGCCGCGGCCGCGAAGATCGTGCCGGAGCCCGGCTCCATGATCGCGTGATAGACCGGCCAGCCCTCGCAAAACGGCCCGCGCGTCGACCACTCGCGGCGGTCGGCATCGCTCTCGAGGACGAACAGCCCTTTCCTGGTTCCGACGAGCAGCAGCGTACGAGACACCCTCTTCACCTCCGGCAGACGACGTCGTTCATCCTCGTACAGACGGCGGCCGTGCGCAAAACTCATCGGCGGTCGCTCAACCGGTATTGCGAAGTGCCGCCGCAATGCCCGCGATCGAGCGCAGGAGCGGCAGCCGCGCCGTCTCGTCGCCGGAGCGATGACGCCGGAGGAGCTCGATTTGCAGGGCATTCATCGGGTCGACGTAGGGGTTCCGCAGGTCGATCGAGCGGCGGAGCATCGGCTGGCGCTCGAGGAGGCGTGAGACGCCGGTCGCCGCGAGCACGCCCTCGACGGCGCGCTCGTGCTCGGCCTCGATCCGCTCGAAGAGGCCCTGATCGTCGACGAGTCGGAGATAGCCGCGCGCGATCGAGAGGCTCGACTTCGCGAGCGTCATCTCGAGGTTGTCGATCACGGTGCGCACGAACGGCAGCCGCTCGTAGAGGCTGCGCAGCTCGCCCGGGCCGACCGTCGCGAACGCCGTTCCTGCACCGAACCACGCCGGCAGCAGCACGCGGTTCTGCGTCCACGAGAACACCCACGGAATCGCGCGCAGCGACGCCAGGAAGTCATCGCCGCCCGGGCGGCGGGCGGGCCTCGACGCAATCTCGAGCAGCGATAGCTCATCGACCGGCGTGAACGCCCGGAAGAACGCCGGGAAACGCGGCTCGTCCCAGACGAATGCGCGGTAGGCGGCGCGCGACTCGAGCGCGAGGCGGTCGAGCAGCGCACGATCGGTGTCGGAAGGCGGCGGCTGAAGCCGCTCGGGGAAGGTTGCGAGCAGCGTTCCGGCGAGCGCCGCCTCGAGATTGCGTCGCGCCAGCCCGACGAGGCTGTACTTGAAGGAGACGGTCTCGCCCTGCTCGGTCACCTTGATCCGTCCAGGCGGGTGCCCGGGCGGCTGCGACAGGAGCGACGCGTAGGTTGGGCCGCCGCCGCGACCGGCGGAGCCTCCGCGGCCGTGGAAGATCGTCAGCTCGACACCACGCGCCTCCGCGACCTCCGCCAGCCGCTCCTGCGCGCGGTGGATCGCCCACTGCGCCGCGAGGTAGCCGCTGTCCTTGCCCGAGTCGGAGTAGCCGACCATCACCTCGGCCGCCTTCGGTCCCTCGGCGAGCATCGCCTCGACGATCGCCGGCGCAGCCTCGAGGTCGTCGACCGTCTCGAAGAGCGGGACGACGTTCAGCCGGGTGAGTGACCGCGCGCGGCGGATGTCTTCGAGCGACTCCGTCCCGGAGACGATCAGCGTGTCGATCGCGGCTGCGCCGTGCAGGTCCTGGGCGTCGTGCGCCGCAGCGACCGCTTCGCGCGCGCGGTCCGAGTCGAGGTCGCGTGCGTGCAGCCGGATGTCGAGCTTCGCGAGATGAAAACCGAAGGTCTCCACCATCCGCTCGAGCGCGGCGACGCGCCCGTCGGCAATGCGGGCGCCGCTGTGCGCCGCGAGGCTGCGACGGATCAGCCGCAGGTCGTCGAGCAGCTGGTCGGGGCGCCGGTAGCCGTCGTTCCCGAGCCGCCACCACATGAAGGAAAGCTTCCGACGGTAGGGCTCGAGCTCGTTCCGTGCGCCGACCTCGGCCGCGTACCCGGGCAGCTCGGCCTCGTCGCGCGCGAGCGATTCGTCGAGCTCCGGCAGCACTTCGACGAGCGACCGCGCCGAGGCGATCTCCACTGCGAGCGCGCGCACCTCGGCGCGGTAGCGCTCGAGCGCAACCGTGCGGGCGCGGTCGAGAGCCTCGGCGATCGACGCCGGCCCGGCAGCCGGGTTGCCGTCCATGTCGCCGCCGATCCACGAGCCGAAGAGAAGCGGCGGCGGAGCGCCCGGCAAGCGCTCGCGCCACTCGCCCAACAGCTCGGCCGCTGCGGTGAGCAGGCTGTGCTCGAAGAACCACAGCCCGTGCCGGATCTCGTCGGTGATTCTCAGCCGGTCGTGCCGCACCTCGTCGGTCTGCCACAGGAGCGTCACCTCCTCGGCGATGCGTGCTTCGGCCTCGCGCAGCTCGCTCGGCAGAAGCCGCGGGTCGTCGAGGCGGTAGAGCTCTTCGGCGATGCGGATGTGCGCGAGCAGTACCGTGCGCCGCGTCGACTCGGTCGGGTGTGCAGTGAGGACGAGCCGGATCGACGATCCGCGAGCCGGCTCGAGGTCGACGCCTGACAAGTGGGCGAACGCGTCCGTGAGCGACTCGCGAACGACGCGACCGCGCTGCGCGTCCTCGCGCCGGCGGCGCAGCCGGTGGAGCTGCTCTGCGAGGTTCGCGAGCTGGAAGTAGAGCCCGAACGCGCGCAGGACGAGCGCCTGCTCGTCGGAGGAGAGCGTGCCGTCGACCTCGGCGACGACGCCTTCGCTCCGCGCGGTCTGGGCGCTCCGCCTGATCTGCTCGACCACTTCGAGGAGCCGCGGCCCCTCCTGCTCGACGAGCACGTCGCCGAGAATCGTCCCGAGCAGACGGACGTCCCGGCGCAGGGGAGCTGCGGTGTCCAAGACCTACGACGCGAGGCCGAGCGCCGCGAGCACGTCTCCGGCGTCCGGATCGATCGTCGTCGCGCCGCCGTCACCGACGGTCGACTGCGGCCGTGCACCCGTGACCACGAGCACGACGCGGGAGCCGGGCTCGACGAGGCCGCGGTCGACCGCGAGCACGAGCGTCCCGAGCGCCGCGCCACCCGACTCGTCCGGTGCGACGCCCGTCGTCCGCGAGAGCAGCTCGGTGTACGCGGCGATCGCATCCTCGGTCACCGCCAGCACTGCGCCGCCAGTCGCGCGCGCGGCGCCGAGCGCAAGGTCGCCGTGCGACGGGTCACCCACCGCGAGCGACGCGACGCCTGTCTCCGCGTGCACGCGCGAGATGCTGCCGCGGTCGTCGGCGAACGCCGTTGCGATCGGGCTCGAGCCGAGCGCCTGGCCGGCGAACATGCGCGGCACCGGCTCGGCGGCCAGCCCGCTGCGTGTCAGCTCGGCAAAGCCCTGCGCGAGCTTCGCGAAGAGCGTGCCGCTCGCAGCGGGACACACGACCGCGTCGGGAAGCTGCCAGCCCAGCTGCTCGGCGATCTCGAACGAGATCGTCTTGGCGCCCTCGCTCGCGTACGGATGCAAGTTGCCGCTGACGAACCCCCACGGGAAGAGCGCGCCGAGCTCGAGCTCCAGGCGCCGGCAGTCGTCGTACGTCCCGCGCACGGCGAAGACGTGCGCACCGCGGTGCCCCGCCGCGACGGCGGCCGATGCGCTGCCGGCCGGCACGAGGACGATCGCCTCCAGCCCCAGTGCAGCCGCGGCGGCCGCGACCGCGTCGCCGAGGTTCCCGGTCGACGAGCAGCAGACCGTCGTCACGCCGTGGTCGAGCGCGGCGGACACGGCGACGGTTGCGATTCGGTCCTTGTACGACCGCGTCGGGTTCGCGTCTTCGAGCTTCAGGTGCAGGTCGACGCCGAGGAGCTCGGAGAGCTCGTCGGAGCGGCGAAGCGGCGTCCAGCCGGCCCCGACCTCGACGTGCGCGCCGGCCGGGAGCAGGTGGTGGTAGCGCCACAGCGACTCGGGCCCTGCAGCGACCGCGTCGCGGTCGAGGACGCGGGCGAGCCGGCCCCAGTCGTAGGTGACGTCGGTCGGCCCGTCGCAGCGGCGGCACGCGTCGACCGGCTCCTCGCCGACGACCTCCTCGCAGACGCGGCAGCGCAGCTGATATCCGCTCACCGGAGCCGCCCTCCCGTCCAGTTTCTGTGGCCTAACCGGTGAGACGGGTGTGTCCGGCTAGGCCATGTGCGCGCAGGCGATGGCCGAAATAAGGAAGAACGGCTTCATCGTCGGGCGCGACACGGAGCGACCAGCCTAGCGGAGACTGCAGCCGCCCGCGACGGCGGGCAGGAGGAGCACGGTCGACGTCGCGCCGACGGGCGTCTCGAGGCCGTCGAGCAGCCGCACGTCCTCGCCGTCGACGAACACGTTCAGGAAGCTCGGCACGCCGTCACCGGCGAGAACACGGGGCTCGAGGGCCGGATGCTCGGCGACGAGCGCATCGAGGGCCTCGCGCACCGTCGCGGCCTCGACGGCGACCGTTCGCCGGCCGGCGGCCTCGCCGCGCAGGACGGGTGGGATGCGGATCTCGGCCACGAAACCAGGATACAAGCTGAAGCTACAAAAGGGAAAGTGATGCTCGAGCGGCCTGCCGGTGGCGTTCTCGGCCGGGAAGGACTACGGTCGGGGCGGGCCGAAAGGACGAAGTTGGTGCGCATCCCCAGGACGACATTCGCGGCCGCTGCCGCCGTGCTCGCCGGCGCCGTGCTCACGGGCTCTCTTTCCGCGGCCTCGCCGAAGGAGCGGATCCGCGAGAAGCAGGCGCAGGCGAACGCCGTGCTGGCGCAGATCTCGAGCCTCGATCGCCGCTTCGAGGCGAGCGTCGAGGCGTGGCACGGTGCGCAATACGAGCTCGCGCAGACGCGTCTGCAGCTGAAGGCCGACCGTGCCGCGCTGAAGATCGCGCAGGTTCAGCGCCGCGTCGCGTACGCACGCGTCAAGGCGCGCGTGATCGCGATGTACGAAAGCCCGGATCAGCCGACGACGATCGGGATCATCTTCGGCGCCACGAGCATGTCCGAGCTGCTCGACCGGCTGAGCGCGGTGCACGAGGTCGCGAACGCCGACCACAACCTCGCCGTGCAGACGACGGAAGCGCGCGACCGCTATGCGAGCGCGCTGCGTCATACCGTCGCCGTCGAAAAGCAGCGGGCCGCCGCTGTCGAACAGCGAGCCGCGCAGCGCAAGCAGATCGGCGCGATGCTCACGCAGCGCAAGCGACTGCTTGCCTCGGTGCAGTCGGAGGTGAGCCGGCTGCAAGCGCAGGAGGCAAAGCGGCAGGCGCTCCTTGCACAGCAGGCACGTGCGCGGCTCGCGGCCGAGCAGGCGGAGCTCCGCCGCCGCGCCGCCGAAGAGAAGGCTGCGGCGGCGAAGGCGGCGCAGACGCCGACCGCGCCCACGACGACGACGCAGCCGGCGACGACCACCACGGCAGCCGATCCGCCGCCCGCTACGACGACCACGGCGTCACCGACGACGACCACCGCGCCCGCGACGACGACCACTCCGACGACTCCGACGCCCGCCGATCCCGGCCCGCAGCAGGCCGGCTCGCTCGGCCCGGGCCACCCGGCGGCTGCGACGATCGCGCTCCGCTACCTCGGTGTGCCGTATGTCTGGGGCGGCGCGTCACCGAGCGGTTTCGACTGCTCCGGCCTGGTGATGTACGTCTTTGCGCAGCTCGGCGTCTCGCTGCCGCACTATGCGGCCGCGCAATATGCGATGGGACAGGCGGTGCCCCGCGACGAGCTGCAGCCCGGCGACCTCGTCTTCTTCGACAACCTGAACCACGTGGGGATCTACATCGGCGGCGGCCAGTTCGTGCACGCGCCCGAGACCGGCGACGTCGTGAAGATCTCGACGCTCGCCTCGTTCGGCGACTCGTACGTCGGCGCGCGCCGGATCTGAGCCCGTGACGCGTCCCGCGCTCGACGGCCTGCTGGTCGTCGACCTGTCGCGCGTGCTTGCGGGGCCGCTCGTCGCGATGACGCTCGGCGACCTCGGCGCCGACGTGATCAAGGTGGAGTCGCCGGCGGGCGACGACACGCGTCGGTGGAAGCCGCCCGAGGACGCGCAGGGTCGCGCGTCCTACCACCACACCGCGAATCGCAACAAGCGCTCGGTCGTGCTCGACCTGAAGCGCGCGCCCGACCTCGAGCTTGGGCGCCGGCTGTGCGGGAGGGCCGACGTCGTGGTCGCGAACTTCCTGCCAGGCACGCTCGAGCGCTACGGGCTCGACCACGAGACGGTCGCCGAGGAGAACCCGGGCGTCGTCCATTGCGAGATCCGCGGGTTCGGCGAGACGGCGGGCGCCGCGCTGCCGGGCTACGACCCGCTCGTGCAGGCGCTCTCGGGCCTCATGTCCGTCACAGGGCCGCCGGGCGGCGCGTACAAGACGGGCGTCGCGGTGACCGACGTCGTTGCCGCGCTGTACGCGACGATCGGCGTGCTCGCTGCGTTGCATGTGCGGCGTGACACCGGCCGCGGCCAGCGTGTCACCGTCGACCTCCTCCATGCGAGCCTCGCGCTGCTCGCGAACCAGTCGACGGGCTTCCTCGCGAGCGGCGAGGTGCCGCGCGCGCTCGGCAACGTGCATCCGAGCATCGAGCCGTTCGCGACCTATGCGGCCGCCGACGGCGACCTGATGATCTGCGCGGGCAACGACGCGCAGTTTGCACGGCTTGCCGAGACGCTCGGCATCGCGGAGATCGCTGTCGACGCGCGGTTTGCGAACAACGAGGCACGCGTTGCGAACCGTGACGCGTTGCGCGACCGGCTCGAGGCTGCCCTCGGGTCGCGAGAGCGCGAGGAGTGGTCGTCGCTACTGCTCGCAGCGGGTGTGCCCGCCGGCCCGGTGCAGACGATCGACCGCGCGTTCTCGCTCGCGGCGGAGCTCGGACTGGACGTCGTCGACGAGACGGACGGCGTCCGCACCGTGCGGTTTCCGGCAACGCTGTCGGAGACGCCCGCGTCCGTCCGGCTCCGTCCGCCGGAGCTCGACGAGCACGGTTCGCAGATCAGGCGCGGCTGATCGCGACCTCGACGCCCGCCTTGCGAAGGAGCGTCGAGAACGGGCACCCGGCGTCGGCGCGCTCGACTGCGGCCGCGACCGCATCGTCGTCCGCGCCGTCGGCGTCGACGGCAAGCGTGATGTGCGAGGCGACGATCTGGTGACCCTCGCCTTCGACCTCGTCCATCACGATCAGGCACGTCGTCTCGAGGCGGGTGGGCGGCGTCCCGGCCTGGGTCAGCTCGGTCGCGAGCGACATCGTCAGGCAGCCGCCGTGCGCCGCGGCGAGCAGCTCCTCGGGGCTCGTCTTGCCCTCCGGCGCGCCAACGCGCGCAGGCAGCGAGTACGGGAGCTCCGTGAACGCACCGGTGCCGGCGGTGATGTGCCCGCTGCCACGGGCGACGTTTCCCTCCCAGACGATCTCGGCGGTGCGTTCGATCCGCGGCATCAGCTGTCGGGAACCGTAGCGAGCGTGCCGTCTGGGTAGTACGCCTCGGCAGGCGAGCCTGCAGGTCGGAACACGCCGAGCACGCGCAGCTCCGACTTGCCGGTGTTCGCCAGTGCGTGCACGAGCGTGCGGGGGAGGTGGATGCAGCTGCCCGGCCCGATCGGCTCCGACTCGCCGCCGATCTCGAGCCGTCCCTCGCCCTCGAGCACGTAGATCACCTCCTCGTAGCGGTGGAAGTGGTCCGGCGCGCGGCCGGGTGGGATCAGCCCGATGAACTGCGTCGCGCTCATGCAGCCCACCGCCGGCGTCGCGCCGAGCACGAACTCGCGGCCGGCCGTTGCCGTGCCCTTCGCGACTGCGTCCATGTCGACGACGGCGCACGCCGTCGACGCGTCGGGGTCGTGCACGAGCACCGACACTGCGCGTGCGCCGCCGTCTGCCGACCACGTGGTCCCCGCGCCGGCGAACACCGAGATGCCCGGCCGAAGCGCGTGCCGCTCGCCGGCGATGTCGAGCGAGCCGTTGCCCTCGAGGACATAGAGGATCTCGTCTGCGTCGTGCCCGCCGCCCGCGTCGCGCAGGTCGACGAGCCGCTGCGTGAACGTGCCGACGTCGAAGAGCCGTCCGTCGACCGCGTCGCCGGCGTGCAGGAGCCATTCCATCGATCACTAACCTACGCGGATGGCCGCGTTGGAGGTCGTGCAGCGTTCGTATGCCGCGTTCGCGCGCGGCGACCTGGACGGCGTGCTCGGCGACCTGGACCCCGACATCGAGTGGGTGCAGGCGCAGGGGCTCCCCCACGGCGGGACGTATCACGGAATCGCGGAAGTCCGGCGCAACATCTTCGAACCGCTCGACGCCGAGTGGTGGGACGAGTTCACCGCCGACCCCGATGAGTTCGTCGACGCCGGCGACGAGGTCGTCGTGCTCGGCCGCTACCGCGGTGTCGCGAAGGGCACCGGCAAGCGGCTCGACGTGCCGTTCGTCCACGTCTGGACCTTCCGCGACGGCAAGGCAACCCGGTTCCGGCAGTTTCTCGACACGGCAGGCTGGAACGAGGCCCTCTCCCGGTCGAGATTTGATCATTGACACCGTGCGGGGCACGGTGGAGGATCGACAGTTCAGCGCAGACCCCCCGAAAACCGACGCGCCCCCCGCGCAAGGAGGAGAACTAGATGAAGAAGGCGATTGCCTTCGCCCTCGCCGTACTCGCGACCGCTGCGGTCGCCTCGAGTGCGCAGGGCAGCCGGACGGTCGCAGTCTCTGCGAACGCCGGGTACAGCTGCAGCAAGACGATCACGATCCCGTTCGTCACTCCGATCACCGGCGGCGCCGGGTTCCTCGGCACCGAGCAGGTGAGCTGGGCGAAGTACGCGATCAAGACGCTCGCACCGTCGCTCGGCCTGAAGATCAAGCTCGTGGTCGGCGACACGCCCGTCGAGCAGGGCCCGACGCCGGCGACGGCGGTCGCGCAGAAGTACATCGGCGACCCGAGCGTGCTCGGCTTGCTCGGCCCCTCGACGTCGGGTGACGTGGCGGCAACGGCGAAGGTGTTCTATGCGGCGCATCTCGCGCACATCTCGCCGTCGGCGACGCGCACCGACTTCACGCAGGGCCCGGCCTCGCAGCGCGAGGAGTACCCGACGTTCTTCCGCGACGTCCCGGGCGACTACATCCAGGGCCCCTCGGATGCGAACTACATGATCAAGACGCTTCACGTGAAGAAGGTCGTGATCATGGACTTCCAGGAGCCGTACTCCCTCGGCCTCGCAGCCGCGGTGAACACGGTTCTGACGAAGGCCGGCGTGTCCACGATCCGCCTCTCGGCCCCGAACACGACGACCGACTACTCGGCGTACGTGACGAAGGTGCCGAGCGACGCCGACATCGTCTTCTTCCCGACCCAGAAGCCGGGCGACGCGAACACGTTCGCCCAGCAGCTGATCGAGCAGGGCAAGAAGGCGAAGGTGTTCGGCGGTGACGGCTCGGACGACTCGACGCAGTTCAAGCAGCCGGGCTCGTACGTGTCGAACTTCGCACCGGACATCACCGGGATCAAGGCCGACGCGGGCATCATCTCGGGCTGGAAGAAGGACAACCCCGGGAAGTCGGTCGGCTCGTTCGGGCCGCCGAGCTACGGGGCGGTGCAGATCCTGATGAACGCGATCAAGCTCGCGTGCAACCAGGGTCACGGCACGGCGACGCGCCAGTCCGTGCTCGCCAACATGAAGAAGGTCAGCATCAAGAACTGGATCCTCGGTGGATCGTTCAAGTGGTCGACGAAGTCGAACGACCCGCTGAACGCGAAGTTCTACATCTTCCAGATCCAGTCGAACGGCTCGTACAAGCTCGTCGGATAACCGCGAGCTCGCTATTCGCACGCGTGGGGCGGCCCGGGTTTCCGAGCCGCCCCACAACTTCTTAGGATCGCCATCAGACCGTGGACCAGTTCATTCAGCTCACGATCGACGCACTCACGCTGGGCAGCGTGTACGCGCTGATCGCGCTCGGCTACACGCTCGTCTACGGCGTCCTCAAGCTGCTCAACTTCGCCCACGGCGACGTGTTCATGGTCGGCTCGTTCGCCGGCTACGGCACGTTCCAGGTGCTCGGCGGCGCGAACCCGAAGGTGCCGCTGTGGCTCTTCCTGTCGCTCGTCACGCTTGCGGGGATGGCTGTGTGCGCCGGCCTCGGCGTCGTGATCGAGCGCTTCGCGTATCGACCGCTGCGCGATGCGCCGCGCATCGCCCCGTTGATCAGCGCGCTCGGCGTGTCGTTCTTCCTCTCGAACTCGATGCAGCTCCTGTTCGGCGCGACGCCGCGCAACTACGACACGTTCGACATCCACGAGGCGGTGCTCTACACCTCCGGCTTCGACATCGGCGACGTGCACATGCCGCTTCTGCGCGTGATCACGATCCTCGCGGCGTTCGTGTTGATGATCGTGCTGTGGTTCCTCGTCAACAAGACGCGCACGGGCAAGGCGATGCGCGCGACCTCATACGACCGCGAGGCCGCGTCGATGATGGGCATTGACATCGACAAGGTGATCGTCTTCACCTTCGTGCTCGGCTCCGCCCTGGCCGGCGCCGCAGGAGTGTTCTTCGCTCTCCGCGTGCCGACGACGGTGTCGATCGGCTTCGTCGCGGGACTGAAGGGCTTCACCGCCGCCGTGATCGGCGGCATCGGCTCGATCCCGGGCGCGATGGCGGGCGGCCTGATTTTGGGCTTCGCGGAGTCGTACACGCAGGGCTACATCTCGACGCAGTGGTCCGACCTGTTCGTGTTCTCGCTGCTGATCGCGTTCATGATCTTCCGGCCGCAGGGGCTCCTGGGCCGCGCCGACATCAGGAAGGTGTAGGAAAATGTCGGACTCCACGCCGCACGGGATGCACGAGGGGCCGGCCGTCGGGCAGGACGAGTGGGTCGCGCGCCACGGCGAGCGGAGCGAGTTGCGCAAAGGCGCGTTCGGCGCGCTCGAGCGGCGGCTCCGCAGCGTGCCATGGTGGGCGTGGCTCGTCCTCTTCCTGGCCGGGTTCTCGCTGCTTCCGGTTGTCGAGCAGGGCGGCTACGTCCGCGAGGTCGCGTTCTCGACCGTCCTCTACATGCTGCTCGCGCTCGGGCTCAACGTCGTCGTCGGCTGGGGCGGGTTGCTCGATCTCGGCTACGTCGCGTTCTACGGGATCGGCGCGTACGCATACGCGCTGCTCGACTCGCCGCACTACGGCATTCACCTGCCGGTCTTCGTATCGGTGCCGGCGATCGCGGTGATCGGCGCGATCGTCGGCCTGCTGCTCGGGCTGCCGTCGTGGCGGCTCACGGGCGACTACCTGGCGATCGTGACGCTCTTCTTCCTGCAGCTCTTCCAGACGATCACGACGAACTGGCAGAACGTGACCGGGGGGCCGTTCGGGATCCTGAACATCGATCCGTTCGGCGCGTTCGGCGTGAACGTCCAGCCGGAGCATGGAGGCGTGTTCGCGGTCGCCTACCTGTACATCGCGCTCGGCTTCTTCGCGGTCGTCTTCGTCGCGCTCCGGTTCCTGAACCTTTCGCGGACAGGCAGGGCGTGGAGGTCGCTTCGCGAGGACCCGCTCGCAGCTGAGGCGATGGGCATGCCCGTCAACCGCCTCAAGCTGCTCAGCTTCTCGTTCGGGGCCGCGGTCGCAGCGCTGACCGGGACGCTCTACGCGGCGCTGTACGCGAACGTGTTCCCGCTGACGTTCTACTTCGTGCTGCTGATCACCGTCTACACGATGGTGATCCTCGGCGGCTCGGGAAGCCAGGCCGGGGTCGTCGCGGGCGCGGTGATCATCTCGCCGCTCCTCGAGATGCTGCGCGACGCGTCGAAGTCGCGTGTCCTGTTCTTCCTCACGCTCGTCGTCTCGCTGGCCGTGCTCAGCCGGCGCTCGCGCGCGACGGCGGCGATGGCGCTTTCGACGCTCGTGTTCGGCTTCGTGGTGCACGCGGTGTGCGGCGGAGTGCACTCGAGCTGGATCGCGGGCGAGCATGCGGGCGGTCTCGGTGGCTTCGTCGCGCACTGGGTTGTCGTCCCGGCGCACCTCGCACGGTGGATCACGCCCGTCTCGTACATCGGCGTGATCGCGGCGGCGCTCGTCTGCACGATGCTGCGCGGGAGAGCGCGGCTCGTCGCACTCGTGCCGACGCTCTACCTCGCGGCGTTCGTGTGGGAGAACGTGATGCTCTCGAAGCCGGAGCCCGCGCGCTACATCGTGCTCGGCGTGATCCTGATCGGTCTGATGATCCTGCGCCCCAACGGCCTCCTGGGCGAAAGAAGAGTGGAGATCATCTGATGCCGCTTCTGGAGCTCGACGGTGTCTCGCTGTCGTTCGGGGGGTTGAAGGTCGTCGACGAGCTCGACCTGCATGTCGACGAGGGCGAGATCGTCTCCGTGATCGGGCCGAACGGCGCCGGGAAGACGACGCTCTTCAACTTGATCACCGGCATCTACCGCCCCGAGTCGGGGCGGATCCTGCTCGACGGCGAGAGCATCGTCGGGCTGGAGCCGCACCAGATCAGCCGCCGCGGCATCTCGCGCACCTTCCAGACCCTG
>DASRGQ010000025.1:0-21999 GCA_035650975.1 Gaiellaceae bacterium | reverse complement strand
CGGAACAGACGGCGGCGGGGGCCCCTGGGGAGAGTTGGGGCCGTCCGCCGCCGCTGTGACGCCCCGGCCTGCGGCTCGCGGGCGTCAGTTCCCGGTTCGCGGCGCGGCTGAATCGCCCTGCACCTTCGATTCTTAAGGCCGTTCACAGCGGGTGCGGGCGGGCTCTCCGGACGCGCCTCTTCGGCGCCGTGAGTGGCACCCGCACCCGCCGTGATCGGCCGCTTGCCGCTAGCGGCGCTTGCCGCCCGGGCCCTTGCGGGCGCAGTCCGGGCAGAAGAACCCGATCTCCGGCACGGTGTCCGTCAACGGGTCGTCGATCCGGTAGGCGATCCAGCCGCGCCAGAACGGGTCGCTCTGCCGGCTGCAGTCGGTGCAGACTGCACGAGCGACGTCCGTGGCGCGCCGGGCCTTGTTGTCGTGCTCTGGCATCGCTCGATCAGCATGCGCCCGCGCGGCGGCCGTGCCATCGGCCTTCCGGATAGGTCGCACCTGGTCGTGCGGTTGGACACGAACGGGGGACGCGGAGCTCAGGGGGTGATGCTCGGCGCCGTCACCGTCACGGTGACCGTGTTCGCCGGCTGCGTCACGGTCTGCACGACTGTCTGCGTCTCGGTGACGGTCTGTGCGGGCGGTGCGGGCGCCGTCACGGTCTGCACGACGGTGCTCTGGTTCGTGACCGTCTGCACGTCAGCGACCGTGTGGGTGACCGTGGTCGTCTGCCCGTTCACGAGCTGCACCTTCGTGGTCACCGGAACGTAGTGGACGACCTTCTGCTGCACGGTTCGCACGCCGCCTGCGGACGTGATCGTCCGCGTGTTCTCGACTGTCTGCGTGTTCTCGACCGTCTGCACGGATGTCTCCGTGCGTGACTGCACCCTGACGACGGATTTACGCACGACGACAGGTATGCGCTTGACGACGACCTTCCCGTGTTGGCGTACCGTCACGATGCGGCGCACAGTGGTCTGCAGCACGAACGACCCGCTTCCGCTCGTGTCGCTGGCGCTCGCTCCGCTGAGGCTGCCGGACGCGAAGTAGCCGCCGACGAGCAGCGCCGGGATCAGCGCGGCGGCGAGCAGCCACTTCACTTCGGAGCTCACCGAAGTCCGCCACCACCAGCGCCAAAACTGCAAAGACCGCCAATGTTCCCGGAACACCCCTCGTCCCCTCCAGCCGGTGACGGGGGACTGTAGACCGGTTTTCGGATCCCTGCATCGGGTGATGGCGGCACATCCGCTGCGGCCGACGCAAGGTGCGTGCGGAACCTCGCCATCGCAACGGCGATCGGCATCGCGGCGCTCCTCGTCGGCGGCTCCATCGTCGCCGTCGCGGCTGTGGCAATCGTCACGCCGGTCGTTGCGGCGTTCCTGCCGGGCGAGCCGCGCGCCAACCTTTACGGAGGACTTACCCGCGCGACGCGGCCGGGCGCATAGCGTTGGCGGTCGGGGAGAGGCTCCCCGCGTCGAGGGTGGGCTGCGTGCCCACCCTCGCGGGAAGTCCCGGCGCGGTAGAGCAGGAGAGAGTCGGCGGCGCGGCGAACGAGGGGAGCGATTGCCGTCAGTCCCACGCCGCAGCACGCGCCGCCTGTAGCTCGCTATCGGCGGCCGGGCTGCGGCACTTGAGCGGGAAGTCAGCGCCGTGTGCGCAGATCCGCTTCTGCAGCCTCGAGCTCGGTCGCGGCAAGCTTCGCCCGCGCGGCCGCCTCCTCCGCAGCGACTCTCAGCGTCCCGGCCTCCCGTTCGGCCTCCGCGGCTGCGTGCTCGGCTTCGCGCGCGTCGTCGGCGAGCTGCGCCGCGGCCGTGCGAAGCTCGCCGACCCTTTCGCGCGCAGCCCGGCGGAGCTCGTCGCGGCGGGGGCGCTTCTGCACCGCCTCGAGCGGGCCGAAGCCGACCGCGCCGAGTTCGTCGGTGAGCCTGCCGGCGGAGAGCAGATGGGCGAGACCCTCGTCGATCGAGGCGCCGCGCAGCGTTTGTGCGAGGCGATCGAGCAGCGCGGTCGTCGCGCGAGCCGACAGCTCGTCTCGGGCCGCCGCGAGCAATGCACGAACGGCGTCGCGCTCGCGGCTCATCGCTTCGTTCACCTCCGCCGGCTGTACGCCGCCCGCGAGCGCGCGCTGCTGCACATCGCGGAGGTGCTCGGCCGCCGCGACGAGCTCCGCCGTCTGATCAGGCCGGACGTGCGCCAGGTGGTTTGCGGCCCACACGACGAGGCTCGGTTTCCGCAAGCCGCGCACCTCTGCCGCTGCATCGGCCTGGTGCGCCTTGCGCAGCCGTGACGCCAAATCGTTCCGCGCCTTCGTGAACTCCTCGAGCGGGAGCGCGTAGAGGTCGTCGAGCTCGCGTTCGAGGTCGGGCACGGGAGCGAGCGGTGGCATTCGCCAAGGATAGAGCGGGGAGGGCTTTCGCCCTCCCCGCGGGTCCTGCCGTTCTGGGGGTCCCGGCCTACGCGGCTTTCACAAGCGTCTTGGGCGGCACGATGACCCTGTAGGTCGTGCTCTTACCGCCCTTCACCTTGTAGATCGTGACCGGGTTCGAGGTCACGTCACCGTTCGCGTTGAACGACACGTTGCCGAGGATCGAGCCCTTCAGGTTGACCTTGAAGAGCTGCTTCGAGATGTCGGCCCGCGTTCCGTCCGACGCCGCGATCGCGGCGACGACCACTTCGGCGGCCTGCGCCGCATACACCGAATACGGATCCGGCGGCTGGTGGTCGGCCTTCGAGAACGCCTTCACGAACGCGGCGCCCGCGCCCTTCAGGGCCGAGTTCGGCAGACCGGCGACCGACACCGTGGCGCCCTCAGCGGCGGTGCCAGCACCCTGGACCGTCGCCGAGACGGGGGTGAACCCGTCGGGCATCATGATGTGCACGCTGCTCGCGACACCCGCACGGATGTCCTTGATCAGCTTGCCGCCGTTCTCGCAGATCAGGCCGCCCAGGAACACGCCCTGAGCACCCGACGCCTTGATCTTGACTGCCAGCGCCTCGTACGACGACGCCTTCCCGTCCCATGCGGTGAAGCCGACGACCTTGATGCCGAGCTTCTGCGCTGCGTTCCGGAAGTTCGTCGCGACGCCGAGGCCGTAGGCCTCCTTGTCGTTCAGGATGAACACCTTGTGGACGCCGAGCGACTTCGCGAGCACTGCGTCCGCAGCGCCCTGGTAGTCGTCCGCCGCCACGACACGCGCGTAGTTGCGCTTGCCGGTCGGGTAGTACTTGCCCGGCTCGCCGGCCACCGTGCCCGGGCCCGGGTGGGTCAGGCCGACGTAGGTGTTCGCGGGACTGACCATCGCGACCGGGCCGTTCGCCGCCCGGTTCAGCACCGGGACGATGATCTCGGCACAGCCGGAGTTGAACGTGCCGATCACGAAGCCGACGCTCTGATCCTGCGCGTAGGCGTTCGCGTTCGCCGAGCACTTGCCCGAGTCCCACTTGCCGGCCTGAGCCGTAGCGTCGTCGCAGCTCTGGTAGGCGAGGGAGTACTTCCCGGCCTGCCAGTTGTGCTGCTTGAAGATGAAGCTGATGGCACGGGTCATCTGGAGCGTCTGGGTGCGGCCCGAGCCCTCGAGTGGCAGGTCCGACGCGACCAGGATCTTGCCGCTCCCGTTCTGGATCGCCGAGCACGACGACGCCGGCAGCGGCGTCGCTCCGCTCGTGTGGGCGATCGCGCCGCTGACTGTCAGCGCGAGCGCAACGATTGCGATCACCGCGGACGCGCCTGCGCCCACGTAGATGCGCTTCTTCACTCGTCCTCCTGTCTGGGGGGTCAGGGGAATCGGGAAAGAGCATAGATAGAGACGAGGCGAGAGCCAACCCGGCCCACTGTGCGTAACGAAAGGAACATGTCGAACCGCAGCACGAACGAGCCTCATCTAGGATCGCTCACCTTGCGCCGACTGCTTCCGCTCGCAGCCGTCTGCCTCGTGGTCGCAGCAGGCGCGCGCTCCGCCGGCACGGCCGTGACCGGCACGGGAACCGGCCTCCACACGATCCCCGGGCTCGAGCCGCCCCGGCTCACCGTGGAGGTGGCCGCCCGTGCTTCCGTCAAGGGGCTCGTCTTCATTGCGGAGAAGGGCGGCGGGAAGAAGCGCCCCGGCGGCCCGATGATCGTCGATGCGAAGGGGCGGGTCGTCTGGTTCCACCAGCTGCCGTCGGACCTGCAGGCGACCGACTTCCGGATGCAGACCTATCGAGGGAAGCCGGTGCTCACGTGGTGGCAGGGAACGGTGTCGAAAGCGGGCGTCGGCTCCGGCACCGACGAGATCTACGACACCTCCTACCACCGAATCGCGACGGTGAAGGCGGGCCACGGGCTCCAGGCAGATTTGCATGAGTTCCAGCTGACGCCGCGCGGCACGGCGTTCATCACCGCCTACCACGAGGTGCCGTACGACTTGAGCGGCGTCGGTGGCCCGGGCAAGGGCTACGTGTACGACTGCGTCGTGCAGGAGATCGACGTCGCGACCGGCAACGTCGTTTTCGAATGGCACAGCCTCGATCACGTGCCGCTCTCCGAGTCGCTCGAGGCGAACGAGGAGCCGGCAAAGGACGCGACAAAGAAGCGGCCGCTCGACTACTTCCACGTCAATTCCGTCGCCGACGGGCCGAACGGGACGATCCTCCTCTCGGCGCGCAACACGAGCGCGCTCTACCTGATCGCGCGCGACGGCCACATCGTCTGGCGGCTCGGCGGCAAGCAGAGCGACTTCGGCCCGCCCGCCGCCGTTCGGTTCTTCTACCAGCACAACGCACGCCTCCACGCGAACGGGACGCTGAGCCTTTTCGACAACGGCGGGATTCCGCGCGCCGAGCGATATACGCGGCCAGTCGTCCTGAGGCTCGACGAGAAGACGAAGCGTGCGACGATCCTGAAGACGTTCGCGACCCCCAAGCGGATCGCCTCGCCGTACGAGGGCAACATCGAGCTGTTGCCGGGCGGCGGCGCGTTCGTGGGCTGGGGCGGGGTGCCGAAGGTGACCGACTTCGCGGCGAACGGCAACGTGACGTTCCAGCTGAAGCTGCCGTTCGGCGACACCTACCGCGGCTACCTCCTGCCGTGGAGAGGCAACCCGGGCGGCAAGCCGCTCGTGGCCGTCGCGGGCGGCGCCGTCTATGCGAGCTGGAACGGGAAAGCCGGTATCGCGCGCTGGGAGGTGCTCGGCGGCCCCGATGCCCGTCATCTGACTCACGTTGCGGCCGCGCCCTGGTCGGGTCTCGAGACGGCGATTCCGCTCCCATTGCCCGAGCATGTGATCGCCGTGCGGGCGCTCGGTGCGGGCGGCCGCGTGCTCGGACAGTCGACCGCGGTTCGCTAGCGCGGGTCGCTGGCCTCGGCGATGCGGCGCGCTTCGCCGGCCCGCTTGCGCACGACGAAGTAGCCGTCGTCGCGCTCGAGGACCTCTTCGACGGAGGGATCCTCGTGTCCCGGCGCCACGAGGAAGGTCGCCGAGTCCCCGCGTACCCGCTCGTATGTTCCGACCGAGACGCTGATGTGCGTCATGCAATTCAGCTCGTCGCACTCGCAGACGATCTGCAACAGCTCGTCGCCAGCAACCGAGAAGCGTCGCTGGAGCTCCTCGATCCGCTCGTTCACCTCACGAAAGACCGCCTCGTTCGCCGCCTTGCGCCCCTTGCCGCTCACGGCGGGGGACGGTAGCGCTTCCGCGAACCGACCGGCGGGGCGCTGCGAATCCCCACCGAAGAAACGCCACGAACTTCGACGGAGGGGAGAGACAGATGCCTGGATTCATCGGTATGCCGGAGCTGCTGTTGCTCGGAATCGTCGCGCTCGTGCTCTTCGGCCCGAAGCGGCTGCCCGAGATGGGTCGCGGTCTCGGCAAGGGCATGCGCGAATTCAAGGACTCGATCAGCGGGCACGACACGCCTTCGCCCGCCGAGATCTCCGCGATCGCCGAGGAGCATCACGACGAGGCGAACGCCGCGTAGCCCGATGCAGCTGCCCCGCCGACGCGCACACGGGCAGGAGCTCACGACCGTCGACCACCTGACGGAGCTGCGCACGCGCATCTTCGGCGCAGGCGTCACGGTCACGACGACGATCGAGACGATCCCGCTCCTCCTCCTGTTCGAGGCGTCGATCTGGCTCGCCGTGGCGTTCGAGCGGCGCTGGTTCGAGCCGGCGGTGTCCGCCGAGGCCGCCTAGCGCGGCCGCTTCGGCTCGGCTACGCTCGAGCGCAGTTCGCCCATGGGATTCGGCGTGCCCGCAGCCCTCGTGCTTCTCGCGCTCGTGCCGATCGCGATCCTCGTCGCCGTGCGGCTCCGGCGTGGGCCGGCCAGGTACGCGGTTGCGTTCACGAATCTCGAGGTCCTCGCGAGTGTGATTGAGCCCCGGCGCAGCTGGCGGCGCCTGCTGCCGCTCGCGTTCTTCATGGTGGCGCTCGTGGCGGCAGCGGTTGCGGTCGCACAGCCGCAGCTCCCCCGGAGCAAGTCGTCACCCGGCGCGACCGTCGTGCTCCTCGTCGACACCTCGGGCTCGATGCGGTCGACCGACGTCCTGCCGTCGCGTCTCGGTGCTGCGCAGGAGGCGATCGGGGTCTTTCTCACGGAGCTGCCGCCGAGCTACAACGTCGGTCTCGTCGCGTTCGACAACTGGCCGAGCGTGATCGTCCGTCCGACGACGAACCGCGCTCTCATCGACGAGAACCTGCCGTGGCTGCAGGCCGGCGCCGGCACCGCGATCGGCGACGGGCTTGCAGCAGCGGTGCGCCTCATCCGTTCGGTGGACCCGCAGGGGAAAGGTGGCAGGCGTCAGCCGGCGGCGATTGTGCTGCTCTCGGACGGAAGTCAGACGGCAGGACGGCTCGCGCCGCTCTCGGGGGCGCGGCTCGCGCGGCTCGCGGGCATCCGCGTCGACACGGTGGCGCTCGGCACGGATCACGGTGTGCCGAACCAGAGCGGGGTGGGCGGCGGCTCCGGGCCCCTCTCGAGCGTGCTCGGCTACGGCGGCCTCTCGCGACCCATGCCGCCGGACGTGCGGATGCTGGCCGCGATCGCCGATGAAGCCGACGGCGACAGCTATCGCGCCGGCTCCGTGGGCCGCCTCGACCGCATCTACGCGCGCCTCGCCGGCACGCTTCTCCGCCGCCGGCAAGAGCTCGCGATCGGATCGTGGTTCGCGGCCGCCGCAGCGCTCATGCTGCTCGCATCGCTGGGCGCCGGGCGAGCCGTGGCGCCCCGCCTCGGTTGATCGTTGCATCCTGCATGTGATCGGCAGTAGGCTGAGGTCGCTCGCCGGCGCTTCCCTCCCCAAAGGCCCGGCGAGCCGGGAGCGGGTCAAGCGGGGGACCTGCGAGGACCAGCGCCCCCGCTTCTTCCACCGAACGCGCCGATACGCTCTCGACGTGTACACGCCGAAGCACTTCGCGGTCGACGACGACCAGGCGGCGGCGTTTCTCTCGCGCATCCAAGCTGCGGACCTCGTGACGATGACCGAGGACGGCCTCGTCGCGACGTACCTGCCACTCGTCTTCGACCGCGACGCGCACGAGCACGGCGCGTTGCTCGGCCATGTCGCGCGGAAGAACGACCAGTGGTCGCGGCCGACCGTCGGCGACGCCCTCGTGATCGCACACGGCGAGGACGCGTACATCACGCCCGGCTGGTATCCGACGAAGGCCGAGCACGGCAGAGTCGTCCCGACGTGGAACTACACGACCGCGCATGTCTACGGTGAGCTCGTGATCCACGACAGCGTCGAGTGGGTCGACGCACTCGTCCGGCGCCTGACCGCGCGCCAGGAGGACGGTCGTGAACGCGCGTGGAGCGTCGACGAGGCGCCGGCGGACTTCCACGCGGGCCAGCTGCGCGCAATCGTCGGCATCGAGCTCGTGATCGGGCGCGTCGAAGCGAAGTTCAAGATGAGCCAGAACCAGCGCGCCGACAACATCGACGGCGTGATCGCGGGCCTCACCGGCGAAGGACGGGAGGACGTCGCCGACGTCGTGCGCAGCGTTCGGCCCGCGCGGGCCTGACGGGTTCTTCGCCTTGTCTTAGGCAGAGCGTGAAAGCTGTGAGCGGTGGCACAGCGCCTCGAATCTCCTCTTTCCCTGTGCTGGGTCGCGTTCTGCTCGGCGGTTGCGGCAGCGCTTGCCTACGGGGCTGCGCTTCACCGCTCAGTCGGTGCCCGGATCGTCGCCGCGCCGGCGGGCGTCGTGGTCGGCACGGCGATCGCGCTGGTCTCGCTCGCCGTCCTACCAAGCCTGCGGCGCAGCCCGCGCGACCCGGCTGGCGAGCCGGCTCCAGCAGCTCCGGCGAAACCCGAGCTCGTACCGGCGCCTGGGGCCTCGACGGCTCGGGTGCCGGCGGCCGACGACCTGCGCGAACGGCTCGAGGCGCGGCTCGCCGCCGGACGTGAGCTTCGCGGCGGCGCTCCGGACGAGCGCGTCGCGGAGTGGGTGGAAGCGACACGTCGCATGCTGCAGACCGGCGCGCCCGGTGCCGCGGGCTACTTCGGAGCGCTCGACCTGTCGGCGTGGCCGGCGCACCTCACGCGGCTCGAGACAATCCTGCGCGACTTTCTCTAGCGCTACTCTTCGGCGCGTTCAATCAGGGCGACGCAAGATGTCGTGATTGTGGCCCCGGGTCCGCGCGCGTACACAAATGAGAAAACAAAAACCCCGCTGAGCGGGGCTTTCAGAAGCTGCGGGACTAGGACTCGAACCTAGACTACCTGATCCAGAGTCAGGCGTCCTACCATTAGACGATCCCGCAGAGCGGCCGCATTGTAGCCCCGGGAGGCGAAATCAGAGCTCGAGCTCGTACAGCGGAACGAGGCGCTTCTCGGCCTCCGTGTCGATGTGCGCGATCACCTCGACGTACGGCTCGAGCCCCGACCCGCGCAGCTTCGCCTTCAGCAGGCCGTCGACCTGGTAGATCCCGGACGAGTTGTTCATCGTGATCGAGATGCGGATCGGCTTCGACTCGCCGTCGGAGATCACGACCTCTTCGATCGCTGCCGCCGACAATGAGTGGATCCCGACACGCCCGCGCTCGAACGCGATCCGCGAGCGGCCCTGCTCCATGTCGAGCGCGTCCGCGACGCGCAGGATGCCCGCCTCCAGCGTGAGCGGCTCGCCGTCGGAGCGGTGACTGATGATCCCCTGCAGCACTTCCGACACGACGACCGTCAGGTCGGGCTCGTCGTAGATGCCCTTCACGAGCTCGCGCAGCTTCGGCTCGGCGAGGAACAGGCTGAAGTCCTCGTGCCCCTTCCGGTGCACCGCCATCCCGACGCAGTGGGTGAGTGCCGTCAGCGTGACGATCACCTCGGCGTCGTCGCGGCTGTAGCCGTAGTCGTTGACGACGCTCGGCTCGACGCCGTGCTTCGTCAACTGGCGCAACAGCTTGAGAGCGATGTTCGTGACGATCTGGATGTGGACCCACGAGTGGTCGTTGATCCCCATGCGCGCGACGGCGTTCACGTTCGCGACGTGCCACCAGCCCTTGAGCTGCTCGTCCTTGTTCACGCGCTCGATCACCATGCGCAGCTTGCGGTTCGCGCGCACGGGCACCCGGATGCGCATCTGCGAAACGGCCTCAGCGGGCGTCAGGCGCGTCTCGCGCTCGGCCTCCTCGGAGACCGGCTGGTCGATGCGCTTCTCGGTCTGCGGGTCGAGGGTCATGGGGAGGCAGCCTACGCCGCCTGATCCGCCCAGTCCCCGTAGAGCGACAGATAGAGGCCGCGCTTCGCGATCAGCTCGTCGTGCGTCCCCTGTTCGACGACCCGGCCGTGCTCGAGCACCACGATCGTGTCAGAGTCGCGGATCGTCGAGAGGCGATGCGCGATCACGAAAGCCGTCCGGCCTTGCAGGAGCGTGCGGAGCGCATGCTCGATCTTCTGCTCGGTGCCGATGTCGACGGAGCTGGTCGCCTCGTCGAGGATCAAGATCCGCGGGTCGGCGAGCAAAGCGCGCGCAAATGCGACGAGCTGCCGCTGTCCGAGCGACAGCCGTGACCCGCGCTCGCCGAGCTGCGTCTCGAGGCCGTGCTCGAGCCGGGCCACGAACTCGTCGGCGCCGACCGCGCGGATCGCCGCCTCGATCTCGTCACGTGTCGCGTCGCGCCGCCCGAACGCGACGTTCTCGGCGACCGTGCCCGCGAAGAGGAAGCCCTCCTGCGGGACGATTCCGAGCTGGCGGCGAAGCGACTCCTGTGCAACGTTCCTGAGATCGACGCCGTCGATCGTGATCCGACCGTCCGACGGGTCGTAGAAACGCGCGAGGAGCTTGGCGATCGTCGACTTGCCGGCGCCCGTATGGCCGACGAGCGCCACCGTCGTTCCCGCGGCGATGTCGAGATCGATGCCGTGCAGTACCTCGGGGCCGCGACCGTAGGCGAACCGCACGTCCTCGAACGTGACATGGCCGTCCGCGCGGCCGAGTGCCACCGCAGCCGGCGCGTCGACCACCTCCGGCTCCTCGTCGAGCAGGTCGGTGATCTTGTCGAGCGCGGCGACAGCGGAGAGGAACGTGTTGTAGAGCTGGGAGAGCTGTTGCACGGGATCGAAGAAGTTCGTCAGGTAGCCGAGGAAGGCCACCAGCGTTCCGATCGTGACGTTGTGGTTGAACGCGAGCCAGCCGCCGTAGCCGAGGACGACTGCCGTCGCGACCGACGAAAGAAAGTCGACGACAGGGAAGTACACGCCGCTCAGCACGACGGTCTGCATGTTCGAGTCGCGGTACCGGTTGCTCACCTGCAGGAAGTTCTCGTGGGCCTGCCGCTCACGCGTGAACGACTGCAGGACGCGCATGCCGGCGATGTCCTCGGCCAGCGTCGCTGTGACGGCGCCCAGTGTCTCGCGCACGGCGCCGTAGGCGCGGGCCGAACGTTTACGGAACATCGCCGTCGCGAACGCGAGGATCGGGATGATCGTCATCGACGCGAGGGCGAGGCGCCAATCGAGGAAGAACAAGATGATCGCCGTCCCGACGAGCGTGAGCGTGTTCTGGACCAGCGAGGTGACGCCGTCGGTGACCAGCTGGTCGAGCGCCTCGACGTCGTTCGTGAGCCGGCTGATGATCACGCCGGCGCGGTTGCGCTCGTAGAAGCCGAGCGACAGGCGCTGCAGGTGACGGAAGAGGTGACCTCGCAGGTCGGCCAGCATGCGCTCGCCGGTCCAGCCGGTGAAATACGTCTGCGCGTAGGTGAGGCCGATCCCGACCGCGCCCGCGGCGATGAAAAGCACCACGAACAGGACGAGCTTCCCGGTCTTGCCATGGTTCACGAGGTCGACCGTGTGGCCGACCAGGTACGGCGGCGCGAGCGACGCGGCCGTCGCCCCGAGCAGCGATCCGATCGCGACCGCCGTGCGGAGCTTGTACGGCCGGGCGAGCCGGTACAGAGCTCGCAGCCGGCGCTTCGTCCGTGCCCACGACCAGTCGTCGACTTCCGGCCGCCCACCCCGGGTGAGATGGCTACCCGGCTGGTGGACCCTCATTACGCGACCTCTTCGGTGAAGATGCGCTCGAGCATCCCGTGCTCGGCAATCTCGTGGTAGACGTCGTTCGTGCGAGCCTCGTCCGCCGGTCCCGCGAAGACGATGCCTCCGTCGTCGATCACGACGATCTGCTCGGCGAGGGCGATGGTCGAGAGGCGGTGCGCGATGATGACCGTCGTCCGGTCGCGCATCGCCTCGCGCAGGCCGACGCGAATCTTCGCCTCCGTCGTCGCATCGACCGACGCGGTCGCGTCGTCGAGAATCAGGATGCGCGGATCCACGACGAGCGCCCGCGCGATCGCGACACGTTGCCGCTGTCCGCCGGAAAGCGTGATCCCGCGCTCGCCGATCACGGTGTCGTAGCCGTCGGGCAGCTGCTCGATGAACTCGTGCGCCTGCGCGAGCTTCGCGGCGCGCTCCACCTCCTCGCCGGTCGCGTTCGCGCGGCCGAACGCGATGTTCTCGCGCACGGTCGCCGAGAAGAGGAACGGGTCCTGTGAGACGACGCCGATCTCGCGGCGCAGCGACCCGAGTGTGACGTTGCGCACGTCGATCCCATCGATCATCACGCGCCCGCGCTGGACGTCGTAGAAGCGCGGTATGAGCGCGGCCAGAGTCGTCTTGCCGGCGCCCGTGTGACCGATCAACGCGACGACGGTTCCCGGCTCGATCTTCAGCTCGACGTCACGCAGCACCGGCCGCTCGGGGTCGTAGCCGAACGTCACCTCTTCGAAGACGATCCGGCCGGGCCCCGCGGGCAGATCGCGGGCATCGGGTCTGTCGGCGATCTCCTCCGGCTCGTCGATCACCTGGAAGATGCGCTCGCCGGACGCGTTCGCGCGCTGCGCCTGCCCGATCCACATGCCGAGTGAGCGCAGGGGAGTGACGAGCAGCGCGAGGTAGAGGTTGAAGCGAATGAAGCTCGCGAGCGGAAGCGAGTGGTGTGCGACCATGCGCCCGCCGACCAGCAGGATCACTCCCTGCGCGACGAGCGGTAGGAACCCGAGCACCGGGATGTAGAACGCTCGCTGCCGGTTGGCCTGAACGCTCAGGTCGAAGACACGCTCCGAGCGGCGCTCGAACTTCGCCTGCTCGGCGTCTTCCTGCGCGAACGACTTGACGACGTGCACTCCAACGATGTTCTCCTCCGCGACCGTTGCGACATCGGCCATCTTCTGTTGCACGTCGCGGAGGAGCGGATGCGCAACGTGGCTGTAGCGGTAGGCGACCGCAATCAGGAGCGGCACGATTGCGATCGAGATGAGCGCGAGCTTCCACGAGATCACGAAGACGAAGAGGCCGACGCCGACGACGGTGAACAGGTTCTGGAAGAAGAAGACGAGGCCGTACCCGAGAAAGAACCGGACGCCCTGGAGGTCGACGGTCGCGCGGCTCATCAGCTGACCGGTCTGGTGCCGGTCGTAAAAGCCGAACGACAGGCGAAGGAGCCGCGCATAGAGGGCCGTGCGCAGGTCGAGCTCGACGCCGAGCGCCTGGCGGCCCGCGATCAGGCGGCGGCCGGCCATCATCACGGCTCGGACGAGGCCGAGAGCGAGGATCGCGCCGACGAGCCACGGCAGCCGACTTCGCTCGCCGTGATGCAGCACCGTTGCGATCGAAGCCGTGAGATACATCGCCGCGAAGATCGCTGCCTGCGAGCCGACAGCGAGCACGATCGAGACGGCCATCGAGGTCTTGTACGGGCGGAGAAAGCCGAGCAGGCGGACGAACGTCGTCCTGTACCGCGGCGTGTCCGGAGCCATCACGCGAGCGTAGCCAGCACGCTGCGCACGAGCGCTGCGGCCTCGGCGACGCGTGCGCGGTTGGCGGGGTCGTTCAGCCAGCTCGACGCGCCCGACGGGTGGGGGAGGGGGATCGCGACCGCGCCCGCGTGCTCGAGGCGCACGCCGACGCTCTCCGTCATGCTCTTCACGCCGAGGAGCCGGCGCGCCGCGAGGCCGCCGACCGTGACGATCAGCGACGGTCTCAGCAGCCGCAGCTCCGTGTCCCGCCAGCGCTCGCAGAGCTGCTGTTCCACCGGCGTCGGCGTGCGGTCGCCGCGCCCGGTCGGGGAGCGTCCCGGGTAACACCGTGTCACCGAGGCGCAGTAGAACGCCGCGTAGAACGCGTCCTCTTCGAGCTCGAGCCAGCGCCGGAGCGTCTTGCCCGCCCGCCCGCGCCACGGGCGCCGCTCCTCGCCCTCGACAACGCCGGGCGCCTGGCCGTAGAGGTAGGCGCGCTGTCGGTCCCCCGGCGCAATCACGGGCAGCGACTCGAGGGGGAACCCCGCTTCGACGCACGCACGGCACACTCGCTGGTCGCGCTTCATCGCATCGAGCGAGCGATAGTTCGCGCGACGCGCGCTCACAGGGACGTGCGAACGGCCACGAACCAGATGCCGTCGTGCAGGACCTCGCCGCCGCCGAGCTCCCGTGCGAGGCCGCGTCCGGTGAACCAACGCTTGTAGACCTCCCAGGTCGAGCCGTCGTTGAGGACACGCTGGGACATCTCCTCGTCGACCTCGCTCGCGGCACGCGACGAGTCGACGACGACGAGCTCGTCCGCGACCCGCGCTGCCTCCTCGAGGAACCGCTCGCGGTCCGCGCTCTCCAGGTGGCCGTAGAAGTGACCGGTGAAGAGGCGGCCGAAGCTGCCGTCGTCGAACGGGAGAGCGAGGGCGTCGCCCTGGACGAACGTCGCCTTCGGCGCCTGCTGCGCAGCCTCGTCGAGCATGCGGCGGCTTTGGTCGAGCCCGACGATCTCGCCCGGGAGATGACGCGTCAGGAAGCCGGTGCCGCACGCGACGTCGAGCGTGCGAAGGGGAGGGAGGACCTCGATCGCCGCGACCAGCTCATCGACCTCCTGCTGCCAGCCCGGGCGATCTCGGTCGGCGAAGCGGCCCGCGCCCCGATACCAGTCGTCGTACTCGGGAGCGCGTGCGTCGTAGTACTCCTTCATCGCGCACCTAGAGTAGGCGGAATGCTCGAGTCGGTGCCCAACTTCAGCGAAGGCCGCGACGCCGCGACCATCGATGCGATCGGCGCCGCGCTCGGCACGCATGCACGCGTGCTGGACGTGCACGCGGATGCCGACCACAACCGATCGGTGTTCACAATTGTCGGCAACGAGGACGAGTTGGCCTCGGCACTCGTCGCCGGGTGTGCGGCCGCCGTCGACCGGATCGACCTGAACGCGCACGCAGGTGTGCACCCGCGGATCGGCGCCGCCGACGTCGTCCCGATCGTGCCGCTGCGGCCCTTGGACTGGGAGCGCGCGCAGGCGTTCGCGCCCGTCGTCGCGAAGCGCATCGCCGACACGCTCGCGCTGCCGGTGTTCCTCTATGCGCCGCCGGAACGTGGACCGGCGTTCTACCGCCGCGGCGGTGCCGGCGAGCTCGCTCGGCGGCTCGCGGACGGCGAGCTCGCTCCCGACTTCGGGCCCCGCACCCTGCACGCATCGGCCGGCGCGACGATGGTCGGTGCGCGACGCCCGTTGATCGCGTTCAACGTGAACCTGCGCGGCACCGTCGACGTCGCGCGCGAAATTGCCGCCGCCGTGCGGGAACGGGGCGGAGGGTTCCCCGGTGTGCGCGCGCTGGGCCTCGACCTGCCGACCGCGGGGCTCGTTCAGGTCTCGATGAACGTCGAGGACTGGGAGGCGGCGGCGCTGCATGAGATCGTCGAGCGCATCGCGGGCGAGGCGCACGCGCGCGGGGCCGAGGTTGTCGGGTCCGAGCTTGTCGGCCTGATGCCCGCGGGGGCGGCGGCCGCCGCCGCGGGCGCGCTGCTCAGGATCGACGGCTTCGACGCGTCGCGCGTCCTCGAGGTGCGCCTCCTCGAGTGACCCCCACCGCCAGCGCCGCGAGGCCGACGAGCGGCACTGCGATCGCTGCGCCCTTGAACACGGTCGGCGTCGCGGCAACGAGGAAGAGCGGCGAGATGAGCATCAGGCCGGTGGCGTGCGCGCCGCGGTGCGTGAGCGAGATCACGCCCAGGGCGCGACCGAGCACGTCGTCAGGCACCTCCTCCTGCGCGGCCGAGTTGACGAGCACGACGGCGGTGCTCTGCCCGAGCGCTGCGAAGAACGCGCCCGCGACTGCCAGCGGCAGAGACGACGCGAGCGCGAGCAGCCCGTAGCCGGGCAGGTACATCGACCACGCGAGCAGGCTCGCGCGCGCCTTGCGCCGCACTTGGAATCGGGCGAGGACGACGCCGCTCACGATCGAGCCGGCTGCGTAGCCGACCATCATGATCGAGAAGCCGCCCGCCCCGAGATGCAGCGTGTCGCGGACGAGCTTCGGCACGCCGCCGATCCAGGTGCCGGAGGTGATCGTCACCGCGACGCCGAGGGCGACGACGGACGCCGCGAGGAGCCGTTGCGGGCGCAGCGCAGCGATGCCGGCGCGAAGCTGCAGCGGCGCGGCGTGCGGGTCGCGCTCACCGCCGTGGTGGAGCCCGGCGACGAGCGCCGCCGAGACGAAGAACGACACCGCGTTCACCGCGAAGAAGACGCTCACCGGCATGAACGTGAGCAGCGCTGCAGCGACAGCCCAGCCGCCGATCGAGAGCGCCTGCACCGACGACTGCACGAAGGCGTTCGCACGCTGAACGTTCTCGCGGTCGACGAGTGCCGGGATCAATGCGCCGTAGGCCGGTGCGAAGTAGCTCGTTGCAGACTCGAGCACGAACGACGCGACCACGAGCGCCCAGAGTGGAAGACTGCCGGCGAGGCCGGCGATCGCGATCGGCACGAGCACGACGCCGCGCAGGAGGTCGGCGCCGACCATCAGTCGCTTGCGCGAGAACCGGTCGGCCGCCAGCCCGCCGTGCAACCCGAAAACGAGCGCCGGGATGCTGTCGGCGAGCCTGACCGCGATCACGCCGCCCGCTCCTGCCACGTCGAACGCGAACCACATGAGCGCGATGTAGTGCAGCGAGTCGCCGAGCTCGCTTGCGGCGACGGCCGCGAAGACGCGGCGAAAGTCGCGGCGGTGGAGCAGGTCGAGCGCGCGGCGTGGCCGTGCAGCGGGCACGAGCTCCCGCGGTGTGTCGAAGACCGGGTCGGACACGTGTCGGGCTAGGAGGCCGCGCTGACCGTCGTCCGGCCGATGATCCGCTCGTCGAGCCGCGTAACGTCGATCGGACGGTCTGCGCGGACCGACGAGAGCACATCGGTGACAAGCGACTCGCGCGGATCGAGCGTGTGTGCCCGAAGAAGCGTCGCGATGGCACCTGCCTTGTTCCCCTGCTTCGCGAGGGCGATGCCGAGCTCGAGATGCGAGTACCAGTTCTGCTCGTTGCGTTCAAGAGCGCGCTGGAACGCCTGCTGCACCGCCGGCCAGTCACGACGCCGCTCGTCGATCGTTCCCGCGACGACGTCGGCCTCGTCGCTCACCGGGTTCAACCTCGTTGCGTCGTGGAGCAGCGAGCTTGCACCGGCCGGATCGCGCCGCCACGACGAGAGCGCGCTCGCCACGTCACGCGCAGCGAGCCAGGACGGTACGAGCAGAACGGCGGCGGCGATGCCCGCTGCGATGTGGACGGTCGAGCTGTTGAACCTGGTCCATCGCGAACGCTCCGTCGCGACGACCGGAGGAGGCTCGACCGATGCCGTGCAGCCGAGCAGCACGAACACCGGCCCGCTCAATCCCGGGAACTCCCAGAGCCAGTCGACGCTTCCGTGCGCGAGCCAGTAGAAGAACATGGTCGCGCTCGCCAAGCCGACCGGCGCGAGGAGCGAGCGGGCACGCACGGCGCAGACCGCGAGCCACCCGGCGGCAACCGAGAAGACGACGAAGAGGATGAAGCCGACGAGGCCTGTCTCGCCGAGCAGGCGAGCCTCGAGGCTGTGGGGGTACAGCGGCTGCTCGAGACTGTGGCGGTAGCGGACGTAGTCGGCGCCGAAGTTGTCGATGCCGGCACCGAGCAGCGGCGACCTCTTGAATTGGCGAGCCGCGACGCGCCAGAAGTCGTACCGGTGGTTTCCGGCCGTGCTGACGAAATGGCTCGAGTCCGAGCCTTCGGGCCTGATGAAGGCATGCCAGCCGTCGCGCACCGTGGACGCCGGCCCCCCGTAGTGGACGGTGACAGCTGCGAGCGCGAGCACGGCGCAAAGTGCGGCTCCCGTCACAAAGACACGACCGGCGCGCTGCAGTTGGACGGGTCGTGTGCGCAGCATCCGGTCACCGATCAGTGCGATGACCGCTCCAAGCGCGGACGCCACGACGAAAGAAAGAGCGACCGCTACGACGGCGTGGTGGACCGTGTGTCGTGCGTCACCGCCGGCATTGATCCGGTTGTAGACCGCGAAGAGCGGGCCGTGGAAGATCGCGATCGTGACCCCGACCACGGCGAGTTGCACCAGGAGTCGCGCACGCGCACGCGCGATCGCCGCGACGACGATGATCGTCGCCGCAACACCAAGTGCGGCTCCTTTGCTCTGCGCGAGCAGGGCGATGGCGGCGGATGCTGTCGCGCATCCCAATGCCAACGCGCGCAGCCACGGTGGCAGACGCAGTTCCTGCGCGGCCGCGACGAACGGCCACGCGGCAAGCACGAAAAGCGCGGCGTTCGCGTTCGGATAGTCGATCGGTACGGTCATCCGTCCGCCGACGAAGTCGAGCTCCGGGTGAGCGAGCCCGTTTGCGTGCACGAGCGCGACGACGCCGACGATCAGCGTCACGAGTGCCCAAGCGGCAGCCAGCACCATCGCGTCGGCCCCGCGCCAGGAACGGCTCACGGCTGCGTAGAACGCGATGAGGTAGACCAGCGTTCGGTTGGCGCCGGTCAGCGCCAGCCCGCGGTCGCCCGCCCACGCGATCGAGAGATACGCCCAGACGGTGTACCCGCCGAGGCCGTAGAGGGCCGTCGCCGTGAAGCGGCCGAGACGCCGCCGACCGCTCGACCACGCGAGAATCCCGGTGAGCACGAGCAGGACCAGCCCCACCGGGTACCAGACGATCTCCTCGTAGCCGCCGTCGTTCGCAGACCAGAGCGAGAAACAGCCGACGATCGCAACGAGCGCGATCGCCGTGTCGGGCGCCGCAAGCCGCCGTAGCTCCAGTGCGGGCTCGGGAAGACGTTCCATGGTGGGAATGGGCCGGCCGCCGCGCGGTGGTCGCGACGGCGACGCGACTCACCCTAGTAGAGGGGTCGGCGAGCCAGGCCTGTCTATTCTTGGTTCAGCTGTCCCGGCTCCCTGCCGATACCGCATTTCGTGGCTCTGTACCTCATCGCTCCCTCGATCGCTCTCGTCGGCGCCGGCGCTGTCCTCGCCGCTCGAGCGCGCTTCCGGTTGCGCCGTATCGATCCGGTACGCATCGGCGTGGACATCGTCGAGGTAAGGGACGTCGCTTCGGCGCTCGCCTCGCCGCGCGCAGAGCGCTACCTCCGTCTCGTCTACGGCGCCGGCGAGCGCCGCGACTGCTCATCTCCCGGGTTTGGCGTCGAGCCCAGCCGTCTCGCAGCGCGGTTCGCAGCCAAGGAGGCCGTGAGGAAGGCGATCGGCGGGGCCGCGCTCGAAGCCCCCTGGACGTCGATCCAGGTCGAGCGTGGGCCGGGAGGCGAGCCCCTGGTCCGACTCGCCGGTCCTGCAGCCGCGGCCGCGCGCGAGCTCGGTCTCCGCCGGTTCGCCGTCAGCCTTTCGCACGAGCCAGGCTATGCGGCCGCGATGGTGGTGGCGACACGATGAAGGAACGCATCCGCCGCGTGCTGGACGACCACGGCCGGCTGCCCGTCTCGGCGGGAATTCTCGAAGACGAGGCGAATCTGTATTCCGCCGGCATGACGTCTCACGCGAGCGTGAACGTGATGCTCGCGCTCGAGGAGGAGTTCGACGTCGAGTTTCCGGACGAGATGCTTACGCGCAACGCATTCGAGAGCATCGATTCGATTGCATCGTCGCTGACTACCCTGGGAGTGAGTTGACGACATGACGACAACGAGTGAGAACGAGCAAAGCCTCGTCGCGTCCGTCGAGCGCATCGCCGACGAGATCTCGGCTGCCCACGCGGACGACGTCGACCAGAACGCACGCTTTCCGAGAGAGACCATCGATGCGCTGAAGGAAGCGAGTGCGTTGTCCGCGCTCGTCCCGACGCGGTACGGAGGCGGTGGGCTCGGGATCGCCGAAGTCGCCGACTCCTGCTTCGCGCTGGGCCGGCGTTGCGGCGCGAGCGGCATGGTCTTCGCGATGCACCAGATCCAGGTCGCATGCATCGTCCGCCACTCCGCGGGATCCAATTGGTTCGAGGACTATCTGCGCGCGCTCGTCACCGAGCAGCGCCTCATCGCCTCGGTCACATCGGAGGTCGGCACCGGCGGCGACATGGGCCGCTCGATCGCTGCTGTGTCGACGGGCGGGGAGGGCTGCTCGTTCGAGAAGCAGGCGCCGACGGTGAGCTACGGCGCGTTTGCCGACGATCTGCTCACCACCGCTCGCCGTGCACCCGATGCGGATGGCGGGGAGCAGGTGGCGGTGTTGGCGTCGAAGGATCAGGTCGAGCTCGAGCCGATGGGCACCTGGGACCCGTTCGGCATGCGAGGCACCTGCTCCCCCGGATTCGTCGTTCGCGCCTCGTTCCCGGCGGAGCAGATCCTCCCCGAGCCGTTCTCGACGATCAGCGCGGAGACGATGGTCCCGTACTCGCACCTGCTCTGGTCACACGTGTGGCTCGGTGTCGCGACGGAGGCGTTCGACCGTGCGCGCGCGTTCGTGCGGGCGTCCGCACGCAAGGCTCCCGGCGAGCCGGTCCCTGCCGCTGTTCGCCTCTCGCATCTGATGACGCAGCTGTCGCTCCTTCGCGGTGAGGTCGAGTCGGCGCTTCAGGAGTTCCTGGTCGCGGACGCGACGCCGAACCGGGAGCGGCTGTCGACGATGGCCTCGGCGCTTCGCTTCAACAACCTGAAGATCGCCGCCTCCGAGCAGGCGCCGCGGGTCTGCCAAGGCGCGATGAGCGTGTGCGGCATCGTCGGCTTCAAGAACGACACGCCGTTCAGCGTCGGCAGGCACCTGCGCGACACGATGTCCGCTCCATTGATGATCGCGAACGAGCGCATCCACCAAACGAACGCTGCGCTGTTGCTCGTCGCCAAAGAGACCTGACATGGCACCGGCGAGACGCGATCGTGCTGCGTTCCTCGACGAGCTGATCTCGACCGGGCTGCTGATCTCGAGCGGCGTTCCCGGCGCCTACGGCCGGGGTGCCGCCTTCGAAGAGACGCGCACGGCGGTCGACCGCTTCATCTGGTCGCAAACGATCAACGAGGACGTGCAGCGCATGGCGTTCTCGCCGCTGCTGCCGAAGGTGCAGCTCGAGCGGATCGGCTACCTGTCGTCGTTCCCGCATCTCGCCGGGACGGTCTTCTCGTTCGACGGCGACGAAGAAGCTGCGGCGGAGCAGGAACGTCGAGCCGGTGCGGGTGAGGACTGGAGCGAGTTCCAGCAGCAGACCGACCTCGTGCTCGTGCCTGCGGCGTGCTACCCGGTCTATCCCGCGATGGCGGCGCGCGGGCCCCTACCCGAAGGAGGCGCGACCGTGGATCTCGGCGGCTCCTACGTTTTCCGCAGCGAGCCGTCACCCGATCCCGCACGCTGGCAGATGTTCCACCAGCGCGAGATGGTGCGGCTGGGAGAGCCGGACACCGTCGCGGCTTGGCGCGACGGGTGGTGCGAGCACGGCGTCTCGCTGCTCGCGTCACTCGGGCTCGACGCAGCACCTGATGTCGCATCCGATCCGTTCTTCGGCCGCAGCGGGAAGATGCTCGCGCGAAGTCAGCGTGCGCAGGCGTTGAAGTTCGAGATCGCCGTGCCCATCAGCGGCGACGAACCGACGGCGGTCGCATCGTTCAACTACCACCGGGAGCACTTCTCATCGGTGTTCGGGATCCAGCAAGCGGGCGGTGAGCTCGCGCACACCGCGTGTGTCGGCTTCGGGCTCGAGCGAATCACGCTTGCTCTCTTCAGCGCGCACGGGCTCGACATGAGTGCGTGGCCCGGCGAGGTCCGCGCGCGACTCTGGCCCGAGGGAGAGTGACGTGGTCAGCCTCTTCGGCACCGACCCCGCGAACTACGTGTCGCACGCTCTCCACGCAGACGACCGTGCCTACCCGGAGACCAATTGTTACGCGGACATCCTGATCGAGCTTCTGCATGCGCGCGGCGACGAGCCGCTCGCTGCGCTCGGACGCACCGTTCGGACCGACTTCGAGGGCGACCAGTGGACGTTCTTCAAGCCCTTCCCGGGCGACCTGGAGCGGCTCTACGGCGTCGACATCCACGAGATGCAGCCGTACCGCTCGCTGCCGGAGCAGATCCGCACGCAGCTGGCCGAGGGGCGGACGGTGATCGTCGAGCTCGACGCGTGGTTCCTGCCGGACACGGCGGCGACGAGCTACCGCAGCGAGCACGTGAAGACGTCGGCGGCGATCGAGGCGATCGACCGCGACGCCGAGCGCCTCCGCTACTTCCACAACGCCGGGCTCTACGAGCTGGAGGGCGAGGACTACCGCGGCGTCTTCGGGGGCGGCGGGCTGCCGCCGTACACCGAG
>DASRGQ010000024.1:0-7869 GCA_035650975.1 Gaiellaceae bacterium | reverse complement strand
CCGCGTGCGCCGTCGAGCGGGATCAGGATGCCGCCGGCGGCGACGACCACGACAAGCGCGACGCCGTTCGCCCAGGCAAGCGCCGACTGCCTGCGCAGCGAGAGCAGCCCGAGCTGCCAGGTCTGCCCGACGAACACGGCGATCAGCGCGAACGCCTGAATCGCGAGCACCGGCGCCGCGCCGCGGTACTGGTTGCCGCCGAGAAACGGGATCACGACGTGCGCCAGCGCGACGATCGCGAGCACGAAGGCGATTCCTGCGGCGAGAGCGACCTCCGTCATCCGCTGCAGCCCGAAGCGCAGCCGCTCGCTGTCGTCGCGACCGGCGACCGATAGCACGGGTAGCGCGCTCGAGAGCACGAGCAGCGGCAGCGTGAAGAGCACCGAGAACACCTGGAACGACGTCGCGAAGAGCCCGGTCGCGGCTTTCGTGCCGATGAGGTACATCATCTGCATCAGCACGCGGAAGTAGACGACGTTCATCGTCAGGGCAATCGCGAGCGGCAGGGCCTCGCGGATGAGCGTGCGCGCGAGCGCACGGTCGTAGCCGGGCACGAGCCCTCGCCCCACCGGCACCGCGAGCGGCGTCAGCAGGATGAGCGCGACACCGACCGGGATCTGGATCGCGAGGAGCGGCAGCAGCGACCAGCCCGCAGCGACGAAGCCGGCGACGAAGACGAACGTCAGCGTCGTCTTCAGCACCTCGAAGATCGTCACCGTGCCCAGTCGCAGATCGACGGTGAGCGGCATCATCATCGTGGCCTGCGTGTTGACGAACAACACGCCGATGCCGCCGAGCAGCGTCCCCCACACCATCGTGCGGTCGTAGGCGAGGACCGCGAACACGAGCGCGACGATGATCCCTACGGGCGTGATCGCAAGCCGCAACGTGACGAGGTTGCGCAGCATGCGCGGGCGATCGGCGGGCGGCGCGAGCGCCAGCTCGCGCGCGCCGACCGCGGTGAGTCCCGCATCACTGATGCCGCTGATCACGCCGAGCAGCGCGCCGACCGTTCCGTAGCGGCCGAAGTCGTCCCGGCCCAGATGCCGCAGCAGGAGGACCGATGTCCCCGCTGCGACGAGCGTGCCGACCGCGTAGCCGAGCCCGCGGAGGAGCCCGCCGCGCACGACGCGCCCGCCCGCCTCGGGTGTCCCGAGCAGGTCGGGCTGCGTGTCGGCTGCGGTCACCGGGGTTATCGTGCCTGCCCATGCGGGCGACAGTCGTGATCCCGACGCTGAACGCCCGGCAGCTCCTTTCAGAGGCGCTCGAGCATCTGGATCGCCAGACGGTCGACCACGACGTGATCGTCGTCGACAACGGGTCGGCGGACGGGACCGCGGATCACCTCGCAGAGGCCTTCCCGCGCGTGCGCGTCGTCCATCTGCCGGAGAACGTCGGCTTCGGTCGCGCCGTGAACCGTGGACTCGAGCTGGTCGAGACCGACGTCGTCGTGCTCGTGAACAACGACGTCCTTTGCCGGCCGGACTTCCTCGAGCAGCTGCTCGCACCCCTTTCGGACGAAGAAGTGGCAAGCGTCGCCGGCGTTCTTCTCCAGCACGACCGGCCGGAGCTCGTGGACACCGCAGGGATCGAGCTCGACACGACGCTTCGTTCGTGGGACGCGCTCTGGAATCGGCCCGTCACAGAGCTCGACGCAGCGCGCGAGCCCGTGGGCCCGTGTGGCGGCGCGGCGGCGTTCCGCACGGCCGCGCTACGCGAGGTCGGTGGCTTCGACGAGTCGTTCTTCGCCTACTGGGAGGACGTCGACCTGGCACTCCGCCTGCAGCTGGCCGGCCGTCGCTGCGTTCGCGCGCCGGCTGCGCGCGCCTTGCACAAGCACGGTCAGACGCTCGGTGCGGCCTCGCCGATGCAGCGACGACTCGAGGCGTACGGACGCGCGTACGTGCTCGCGCGCTACCGCGTCGCTCGCCGCGGTCTCATCATGCGTGTGAAGATCGCGGTGCTCGACTGGCCGGTGCTCGCCGTGCACCTGCTCGTGCGCCGCGAGGCCTCGCCGCTGCGCGAGCGGTGGCGCGGCACGCGCGCGGGACTGCGGCGGCCGCCACTGCGCGCGCCGCTCGAGCTCGCAACCGTGTCGTTTCGTGAGGCGCTCTCGCGGCAGGCGAACCTCTTGCGGCTGCGTGCGACGGGCGCTCTGCCGTCGCATTTCGACGAGAGCTCGGCGCAGGTCAAGTAGCGCGCGCGAGTGCGGACCACTGATACACGAGGAACTCCGCGCTGCGCCCGCGTGTCAGCCGCTCCGCAAGCGCGCCGGCCGGGCTGAGCGGTGCATGCGCAACGCGCTCGACGCGCCAGCCGCCGCCCTCGAGCAGCCTGACGAGATCCGCGCTCGTGAGCCACCGCAGATGCGTGCGGTCGCGATGGCCCCAGTCGGTGTAGCCGAACGTTCCCCGCAGGACGAGGTCGCGGACGAGCGTCCAGTGACGCGCGTTCGGCACGGAGACGTGCAGCAGCGCATCCGGTGCTGCGCAAGCGCGGAGCTCGCCGAGCACGCGCTCGGGATCGACGAGGTGCTCCAGGACGTCGTAACAGAGCACGGCGTCGAACGGACCGGCGAGACCGGGCAGCACGTCTTCGACCGTCCCCACGACCACGGTGTCGTAGACCTGCTCGGCCTCGGCGGCCGCGCGTTCGTCGATCTCGATGCCGACCAGCTCGTCGGCGCGGCTGCGGAGCGACCGACCGACGCCCCCTGCCCCGCAGCCGACGTCGAGCACACGCCCGAGCCGGTCGGGCAGAAGCGCGACGAGCTCGGGCCGCGCCTGCTCGTAGTAGGAGTGCGGTTTCTCGGGCACCCCCTCAATGATTCCTCATGTCTCGGCGTTATCGTTCCGCGCATGTGGACGGACGATCTCGCCGACGAGCTCGGTGACGCCTACGCGGGCCGCACCTGCCTCGTCACCGGCGCCGACGGCTTCATGGGGAGTCACCTGACCGACGGCCTCGTTGCGCTCGGCGCGAACGTCATCGCGTTCGTGCGCGCTACGTCGTCGGGCGCGCTCAACAACATCGGCCATCTCCGCGACCGCGTCACCGTCGTCTTCGCAGATCTCACCGACAAGACGTCCGTTGACCACGCGGTGCGCGACCACCTCGTCCCGGCCCGCGACCGTCCGTACGTCTTCCACCTCGGCGCGCAGGCGCACGTCGGCGAGTCCTGGCACCGCCCCTACGAGACTGTGATGGCCAACACGGTGGGCACGCTGAATCTCTTGCAGTCGATGGTCGACCACCGAGTCGAGCTCGAGAAGTTCGACACGGCGGGAACGTCGGAGGAGTACGGCAACGTGCGTGAGTCGGTGGCACACCACCACGACTTCGACGATGCCGGCTCGCTGATCCTGCACGAGCGCTCACCGATCAACCCGAAGTCGATCTACGCGACCGCGAAGGTCGCAGCCGACTTCCTGACGATGAACTACCACGACGCGTATGGCATTCCGGGCGTCGTGACGCGCATGTTCAACAACTACGGCCCTCGCCAGAACCCGCGCTACGTGACGGGCACGATCATCACGCAGGCACTCTCGCGGCCGGAGGTCGAGCTGGGCGCCCTGGAGCCGCTGCGTGACTTCTGCTTCTGCACGGACGGCGTGCGCGGTCATCTCACCGTGGCAGCGAAGGGCGTCGCCGGCGACGTGTACGTGTACGGCCAAGGGAAGAACATCTCGATGGCCGACTGGAGCGACCTGATCCTCACGGTCGGGCGCGAGCACGGCTACTGGGACGCCGACAGGCATGTCGTCATCGACGAGCGGCGGCTGCGGCCGGGTGTCACCGACGTGATGGCGCTGCGGGTCGGCTACGAGAAGCTCGAGCGCGAGACCGGCTGGCAGCCGCGCGTCTCCTGGGAGGAGGGCGTCCTGCGCACGATCGAGTGGTATGCCGAGAACCGCGCGAGCTGGATCGGGCGCGTCGACTGGCTCAAAGCCACGCGCGCGGCTCCGGCATGACGCGCATCCTCGTCACCGGCGGCGGCGGGTTTCTCGGTTCGCATCTCGTCGCGCGCCTCGAGGCGGACGGCCACGAGGTGTCCGTCCCGCGCCGGCGCGAGTACGACCTGACACGCTGGGACGACGCCGAGCGCCTCTTCGCCGAGGAACGGCCGGAGCTCGTGTTCCATCTCGCGGCCGAGGTCGGCGGCATCGGCGCGAACCGCGCGAATCCCGGCCGCTACTGGTACGCGAACCTGATGATGGGCGCGCACGTGCTCGAGCTCTCGCGCATGCACGGCGTCGGCAAGGTCGTCACGCTCGGGACGATCTGCGAGTACCCGAAGCTTGCACCGGTGCCGTTCTCCGAGGACGACTTGTGGAACGGGTACCCGGAAGAGACGAACGCTCCGTACGGGATCGCGAAGAAGTCCGTTCTCGTCGGCGCGCAGTCATATCGCGCGCAGTACGGGACGAATGCGATTCATCTGCTGCCTGTGAACCTCTACGGACCGCGTGACAACTTCGACCTCGAGACGTCACACGTGATCCCCGCGATGATCCGCAAGATGTGCGACAGCCCAGAGCGCATCGTGCTCTGGGGCGACGGCTCACCGACACGCGAGTTTCTGTACGTCGATGACGCTGCCGATGCACTCGTGCTCGCGGCAGAGCGCTACGACGGCGCCGACCCCGTCAACATCGGCACGGGCGAGGAGATCTCGATCCGCGATCTCGCGGAGCTGATCGCCGACGTCACGGGCTTCGAGGGGGAGATCGACTGGGACGCGTCGCGCCCGAACGGGCAGCCGCGGCGCAAGCTCGACACGACCCGCGCGAAGGAGCTATTCGGGTTCGAGGCGCGGACGTCGCTGCGCGACGGCTTGGAGAAGACGGTCGCGTGGTATCGCGAGCAGGCCTCCGTCGCCATCTGACGATCGCGGCGGCCGTCTGTGCCGCCGTCCTCGTCGTGGCCGCGATCGCACACAAGGAGCCGACGGACGGAGCGTTTGCCGTCGTGGTCGCGCTCGTCCTCGCGCCGGTAGCAGTGATCCTGTCGGCGCTCGCAGCGCGGCGCCTCGCCGGCGCGCGCGCAGCCGCAGCCGCGGCCGTGGTCTATGTGCTGCTGCCGCTCCTCGGGAACCGGCTGATGCTCGGCACCTATCGCTCGACGTTCGACCGGCACGCAATCCCGGCGCTCGTCGGGCTGCATGCCCCAGGCACGTTCGCCGTCGGCATCGCGCTGGTGGCGATCGCGGCGCTCGCGCCCGCACGCGTTGCAGCGGCGGGCGGCGTGTTGCTCGCGGTCGTCGCACTCGTGCTCTTCGGCGGCAGCCTCGGCACGCTGCCGCCGAACTTCCACGAGACGGTGTGGAGCGTCACGTTCACCGAATGGCTCGTGGTCGCAACCATCCTGGGCGCGCTGCTGCGGTCAATCGAGCGCGGCCTCGCCTTGGGCGGGATCGCGATCGCCGTAGTCGCGCTCGGCGCGCACCGCGGCTACGACGACGGCGTCTTCTGGGCGACTCTCGCCGCAGCGGCCCCCGCTGCGGCCGTGCTGCTCACGTCACTGGCGTTTCTGGTGCCCCGGCGGCGTCCGGCTCGAGCAGCTGCGCAGGCGTCGGCGCGCCCCGAGCGCTGAGCTCGAGCTCGACGAGTGCCAGGCGCTGCGCGAGCACGACGTTCTGGTCGGCGAGCTTCGAGATCACCGTCGAGTAGTGCAGGAGCACCGCGAGCACGAAGAGCAACGCGACCGCGAACAGCACGGCCGGCGGATAGGTCTGGACGCCGAACCAGCCGGCCATCGTGTTCAGGCCACCGCGCCACAGCGAGAGAGCGAGCAGCACGAGGCCGGTGAGGAGCCAGAGGAGCGCGTAGCGCTCGCGTAGGCGGCGCGAGCGGATCAGCTCGAAGACGACGAGCAGCAGCAGGAGCGACGCTACGGCCGCCGCGATCGAGATCGTGAGGGGCGTCTGCCCCGTTGCGAGAACGTTCACCGCTCCTCCAGCGGCGTCGCGCGCCGACGCAGCGAGCCGATCAGGATCGCGAGCATCACCTTCGCCATGTAATAGAACGTGCGCGCACCGCGGATCGACGAGCGGCCGACGACGCGTTCGCGCATCCGCACCGGCACCTCGACGAGCCGCAGCCGGTGCTTGTGCACCATCACGGCCGCCTCGACCTCGGGGTAGTCGTGCGGGTAGTCCTCCGCGAACAGCTCGACAGCGCGACGGTTCAGCACCTGGAAGCCGCTCGTCGTGTCGGTGACGCGCTGCCCCGTGAGCATCGACACGGTGCGCGCGAGAATCCGGATGCCGACGCGGCGCGCAGCCGAGGACCGGAACCCATCGGTGCCCGCGAAGCGCGAGCCCACGCAGATGTCCGCATCGCCGGCAAGGACGACGTCGAGCAGGGAAGCGAACTCGGACGGGTCGTGCTGCCCGTCGCCGTCGACGCGCATCGCGATGTCGTAGTCGTACTTCGCTGCGTAGCGGAAGCCGGCCTGCACGGCGCCGCCGATGCCGAGATTGAACGGCAGCCGGAGCACGGTCGCGCCGTGGCTCACTGCGACGGCGGCCGTCGCGTCGCCCGACGCGTCGTCGACGACGAGCACGTCGATCGTCGGATCGAAGGCGGCGATCTCGTCGATCACGCCGCCGATCGCGCCCTGCTCGTCGAACGCGGGGACAATCGCGACTTTTCTCATGCGGGGACCTTCAGTGACAGGAGGTCGAGCAGCCGGCGCGCGCGATGGCGATAGGTGTGCTCGTCGAGCACACGTTCACGGGCACGACGTCCGAGCTCGTCCGCCTGTGCGGGATCGTCAAGCAGGTCCCGATAGGCGGCAACGGCTTCGTCCGCGGACTGGACGACGATCAGCTCCGAGCCCGGTTCGAACCACCGCTCGATGCCGTTGTACGGATTCGAGACGATCGCCGCCCCCGCGGCGGCGAGCTCGAACGGCCGGCACGAGGACGACGCGTAGACGGATGCGTGCGATCGGCGGGTGATGCACAGGTTGATGCGCGCCGCGGAGATCGCGCGCGCGAATTGATTGAACGGAACGTCGCCGATGGTGCGCGCGCGTCCGGTGTCGCCCTTGAAGTCGCGGCCGCCGAGCGCGAAGTCGGCGTCGGCGAGCGCGCGCGACGGCTCGCCGACCATCGAGGCCATCCATTCGCGGCGGAACTTGTCGCCGTAGCCGTAGAAGAAGACGTCCATCTCCTTCTCGATCGCGCGCGGGCTGAAGAAGTCGGGGTCGGCGCCCCAGAAGACCGCCTCGGCGCGACGCGCGCCAAGCTCGAGCAGACGATCGAGGCCACCCTCGGAGTTCGCGACGATCAGGTCGTACTCGGCCGGGTCGGCGTCGTGGTACCAGTTGAAGCCGGTGTCCATGCCGCCGAACTCCGGCAGGCTCATCGGCAGGTCGCCGTCGTAGAAGACGACCGGGATGCCGAACCGCTCGCGGAGCGCGGTCGGGATGCCGCGCAGATGCGCCATCGGCACCGTGAAGACGACGACGGCGTCGGGCTTCTCCTGCTCGACGAGGCGCTCGAGGTGCCTGCGCCAGCGCGGTGTCACCCAGCGCCAGATCAGCTCGCGGGTCATCCGGTCGCCGAGCCCGTCCTCCGGGTTGTCCTCGGCTCGGCGTAGATGGCTGTCGCCCTTCAGGCGGGCGACCGTGTCGCGGGCGAACGCGAACGACTCGCCCTCGCGGTAGGTCGGGTTCTCGGCGACCCGCCACCATGGCGACTCGATCGGCCGCCCCCGGTAGGGCGCGAGGACGAGGTCGGCGCCCTCCTCGTAGAGCCCTTTCCAGAGCTGCCACCACGCGGGCGTGCAGCCGTAGCGGAAGCCGAGGTCGACCGAGGAGGCAACGGCGAGAATCTTGGAGCCGCGCATAGCGCTCAAGTGT
>DASRGQ010000023.1:0-3888 GCA_035650975.1 Gaiellaceae bacterium | reverse complement strand
GTCGACGTAGCCGCGCAGGTCGGCACCTTTCGCACGCAGCTCACGTGCCAAGGCGGGCTCTTTCTCGGGGCCGACGACGACGAGCGGCAGCCCGACCTCGGCTGCAGCCGCCGCGGCGGAAAGCGGGTCCTTGCGCGCTTGGATCGCACCGACATAGAGCAGGTAGCCGTCCGGCCCGTCGTCGGCCGACGGCACGAAAGACGGGTCGACGCCGTTCGGGGTCACGACGATCTTCTCCGGCGGCGTGCCGTAGAGGTCGACCAGGTCGCGCTTGGTTCGCTCCGAGACGGTGAGCACGCGCCGGGCGCGCCGGACGGCACGAGGAACGAACGTCTTGAAGATGCGGCGGTCGACCGCGCTCATCGCCGTTCGATCCCGCTCGAACGAAAGGTCGTGCACGGTAATGATCGCCGGCGTCCGGTCGAGCGGCGGGAGCACGTGCTGGAAGTGGACGAGTTGCGGCCGGAGGCGGCGCAGCGCGAGCGGCACGGTCACCGTCATGCGCAGCTCCTGCGACCGCGCGCGCAGCTCGTACGGCTCGATCCCCGGCGGCACGAGGTTGGGGCGCCGCGTGAGCGCGACGATGCGTAGCCCGCTGCCGGCTTCACCGAGCTCGCGCAGCAGATTCGCGACGTACGTCTCGTCGCCCGTGCGACGGCGGCCGAGCACGTCGGCGTCGAAGACGACAGTCTGCGTCACGCGAGCGCCCGGCGATAGCTCGCGACGACTGCGTCGGCAGTCGCCTGCCAGCCGAAGTGCTTCGCACGCTCGAGGCCCGCGGCTCTGAGCTCGTCCCGTCGCGCGAGCGCGCGCTCGATCCCGGCGGCAATCGACCCGACGTCCTCAGGGTCGACCAGCTCCGCCGCCTCGCCGGCGACCTCTTCCATCGCGCTCGCGCGGCTCGTCACGACGGGCGTTCCGCAGAGCATCGCCTCGAGGACCGGGATGCCGAAGCCCTCCCACAGCGAGGGGTACGCGATACACAGAGCGCCGCGCATCAGCGTCGCGAGCTCCTCATCCGTCGGCCGCCCGACCCAGTTCACGTGCGGGGCGTCCGCGACGACTCCGCCCCACCCGCGCGCACCGGCGACGCGGAGCTGCAGGCCGAGCCGGGCTGTCGCCTCGATCAGCCGAGGCAGATTCTTGCGCGGCTCGAGCGTCCCGACTGCGAGCACGTAGTCACCGTCGCTTCTCGGCCCGTCGGGCGTGAAGACGGTCGTATCGGCAGCGTTCGGAGCGACGTCGATACGTCCCTCGGGCACTCCGGCGAGCTCGACGATGTCGCGCTTCGTGAACTCGGAGACCGCGAGGACACGCGTCGCCGCGCGCAACACGACCGGCAGGAACGTGCGGGCGTAGAGCCGCGTCCAGGTCGTGAAGTGCTGGGGAAAACGAATCGCCGCGAGATCGTGGACGGTGACGACGACCGGCAGCGGCGCACGGAGCGGCGCCCGGAACGTCGTGCAGTGCAGAACGTCGAGCGGGCGGGCCTGCACCGGCAGCACAAACGGGTACCAGGCGGCGTCGCGGACGGCCGCGGTCGCGCGGCTCGCACCGCCCCAGGAAAGCTCATGCACCTCGACGTCGTCACGCTGCCGAAGCTCGCGGAGCACGCCACGCACGTAGCGCGCCGTGCCCGCGTTGTCGAGCAGCAGCGGCGCGACGTCGAACCCGACCCTCATGCGGACGCCTGCCATGCGTCCAGCATGATCGCGCCGACACGCCGCCAGGTGAACCTGCGCGCGTGCTCGAGCCCGCGCGAGACGAGCTCGTCGCGACGCTCGTCCGCCTCGATGAGCGCGTTCGCCCAGGCCTGCGGGTCGTTCGGGTCGGCCCGGAGCGCGGCATCGCCCGAAGCCTCGTCGAGCGACGGATGCGACGACGCAACCACGGGCACGCCGCTTGCCATCGCCTCGACGATCGGGATGCCGAAGCCCTCGAACCGTGACGGGTACGCGACGACCGACGCTCCGCGATACAGCGCTGCGAGCTCCGTGTCGCTCGGGCGGCCGAGCCGCACGATCTGCGGCGCGTCGAGCTGAGGCTGTTCGCCCCAGCCCTTGGCGCCGGCGACCGCGAGCTTGTACCGGTCACCGAGCAGCCGGCTTGCTTCGACGAGCACGCCGAGGTTCTTGCGCGGCTCGAGCGTCGCGACGGTGAGCACGTACTCGCCGCCGAGGTCGGCGCGCGCGCCGTCGACGGCAAACGCCGGGCCGATCCCCGGCTCTGCGACGTGGATGCGTGAAGGATCGACACCGAGCGTCTTCGCGACATCGTTCCCGGTGAACGCCGAATTGACGAACACCGTGTCGCAGTTCGATGCATCGCGGTACTTCGCGCTGTGCATCGAGTACGTCCGGGGCGCCACCCACTCGCGATGGTGCAGCGGCACGAGATCGTGGATCATCGTGGAGCGGAGACCGCCGCGCTGCGGTGGAAACATCCAGTCGGTGTAGTGCAGGACGTCGATCGACCCGAGGAAGCGCTCGACGCCCGGCCGGCCGAGCCTGCTCCAGGCCTGCCGCCAGTAATGGGCGAACGGGAGGAGCCTGAGCTCCAGCTGCACGTCGAGACCGGAGAGGGCCAACGGGATGCGCCGCTTCCCTTCAGGGCTCGTCGGCGCGAACGCGACGATCTCGTGCTCGGGTCTCGCGACTTCGGCGAGCCCGGCAAGCGAGCCGCGGATGTAATTGCCGATGCCGGCGGGCTCGTGCGAGAGCGGGCTGACATCGAACGCGATCCTCACGACGCCTTGAAGCCGAGGAAGCGGACACCAAGATGGCGCTGGTCCTGAGGGCCCGGCACCTTCGTTCGCGCGACGCTGAAGTGAACGACGCAGGAGCCGTGCAGCGGCACGCGCATGGTCACCGTCGCCTTGGGGGCGACCGACGCGCGCGCGACGACACGGCCCGCCACTTCGGCGGTCACGTGCTGCGGCGAGTGGTAGAGCGTGGAGTCGCTGCCGAGCTGCACGTCGAGCGTGCGCCCGCCGCAGGCGAAGCCGCGGTAGGTCGCTGCGCGCCCGGACCAGAAGTCGTCGTAGATGCCGCGCGTCTCGTAGCGCACACCGAGTGGGCCGTCGACGCGAAGCAGGACGAGCCCTTTCTTCACATCCGCGCCGATCTGCCGTCCGGCGAACGGGATCGACGTGTCGGCGAGCAGATCGCGCACACGGACGGGCTTGCCGCCGGCGACGAAGCGGCCGTCGGCGCGGTCGAGCGTGATCGGCGTTTGTGCAAGGCCGCCCGGAACCGGAGCGTTCGTCGTATAGATCGCACCGACGTCGCGATTGAAGAACTCGTTTTCGTTCACGGTAAGCCGATCGAGTAGACCGGTCCAGACGACAGAGACGCGATTGGGGTCGCTCGAGCCGACGATTGTGCTGATCCAGTCGCGGTCGGGCCGCGTGATTCCCTGGAAGACGGCGCCTATCGATGCCTTCTGCGTGCGGCTGTCGACCGGTTGGATCGCGACGAGGGACACGGCGAGCGCGAGCAGCGGCAGGACGAGCGCGGCTCGGCGCGGCACGAGCAGCGCGATCGCGAGAAAGACGACTGCGACGCCCGCGACAAGCCAGCGGATGTCTTCCGCGTGGACTCCGAGCCACTCTGCGACGGACCAGAGCATCAGCACGCCGAAGGTGTCGGATGTTGCCGAGGTGTCGATGAACCGCTCGTAGGGGACCGCGGCCGCAAGTGCGACGACCCCGACTGCGGCGGGAACGGCAACGACGAGCCGCCGCGGGAGCCCGCGTTCGATCCACAGGACGAGACACGTGAAGAGAAGCGGCGCGACGTAGAAGAGGTTGCGCTCCTCGATCCGCTGGACGCTCGGCTGTGTCGCGAACGCGGCGACCTCGATGCCGACCCAGACGACCATCGTGATCGT
>DASRGQ010000022.1:0-31757 GCA_035650975.1 Gaiellaceae bacterium | reverse complement strand
TGCGACGACTGCGCCCTTCGACGCGCAGTAAGCCGCGCGATTGCGAAGGCCGACGAGCCCTGCGATCGACGCGACGTTCACGATCGAGCCGCCGCCACGCTCCCGCATGCCCGGGATCGCATGCTTGCAGCAGAGGAACGTCCCGCGCGTGTTGACGGCGAAGACGTCCTCCCACACTTCGAGTGGCGTGTCGGGCGCATTCGTCGTCGAGCCGATGCCCGCGACGTTGACGAGCAGGTCGACGCCGGCCATCGCAGGCGCGACGCTCGCCTCCTCGCGCACGTCGAGCACCACGGCCGTTGCGCCAAGCTCCTCGGCGACCGCGTGCGGATCGAGGTCGGCGACGGTGACGTCGTAGCCGTCGTCCGTGAGCCGCCGGGCAACCGCGTCACCGATGCCGGAGCCCGCGCCGGTGACGAGCGCTCTCATCGGCCCATCATTCCGGTTCCGAGCACCGCGCCCTCGGACGCCGAGCCGACGAGCGCGCGGTAGCGGCCGAAGACGCCCGTGGCGTACGGGAGCTCCGGCGGTTGCCAGGCGGCGAGCCGGGCGGCGAGCTCGTCGTCGGCCACCTCGAGCCGAAGCGACTTCGCGTCGACGTCGATCGCGATCATGTCGCCGTCGCGCACGGCGGCGAGTGGGCCGCCGCGCGCCGCCTCGGGTGCGACATGCCCCACCATCAGCCCGCGCGTCGCACCCGAGAAGCGCCCGTCGGTGACGAGCGCGACCGAGTCGCCCAGCCCCGCGCCGACTACCGACGCGGTGACGCTCAGCATCTCCCGCATCCCGGGCCCGCCGGCCGGCCCCTCGTAGCGCACGACCAGCACGTCGCCGGGTCGCACCGCGCCGGACCGCACTGCTTTGGTGCATGCCTCTTCACTCTCGAAGACGCGCGCAGGCCCGCGCTGCGCGCGGCGCCCGGCGCCGGACACCTTGACGAGGCTGCCGTCCGGCGCGAGGTTGCCGTACAGGGCGTGGAGCGCACCTGAGCGCTTGAACGGAGCGTCGACCGCGAACAGCACCTCGCCGTCCGGCGCAGGAGCTTCCGCGACCTCTTCGCGGAGCGTCGATCCGGTCACCGTCGGTGCGTCGCCGTCGACCAGGCCGGCGCGCACGAGCTCCCGCAGCAGCGTCGGCGTCCCACCGGCGCGCTGCAGGTCCTCGGCTGTGTGGCGGCCCGACGGCGCGAGGCTCGCAACGACAGGTGTGCGCTCGCCGATCTCGGCAAGCTCGCCGAGCGTCAAGGGAACTCCCGCCTCGCGCGCGATCGCAAGCAGATGAAGGACGCCGTTGGTGGAACCGCCGGTCGCGGCGATCCCGGTCATCGCGTTCAAGAGCGCGCGCCGGTCGAGGAACATGCGGGCGCGAGGGAGCGCGCCGGTCGCGAGCCGCCCGGCGCGCGCGGCGGCGGCCTCTTTCGCAGAGGTGTCGTCGGCGGGGATCAGCCCGTCGCCGAGCACGGCGAGCCCGAGACAGTCGAGCGCGACCGCCATCGTGTTCGCGGTGAAGTGGCCCGCACAGGTCCCGGGGCCGGGGCACGCGCCGCGCTCGAGCTCGTCGAGCTCCGCACGTGTCGTCAGCCCGCGCTCCTCCGCGCCGACCGCCTCCCAGACCTCCTGGATCGTCACCGGCGCGCCGCGATGCCGCCCCGCGCGCATCGGGCCGCTGTAGAGGACGACCGCGGGAACGTCGAGCCGCGCGAGCGCCATCAGCGCGGCGGGCACGGTCTTGTCGCAGCCGACGATGCAGACGAGGGCGTCGAAGTCGTGCGCGTGCGCCATCAGCTCGATCGAGTCGGCGATGATTTCGCGTGAGACGAGCGAGGCGCGCATACCGGGCGTGCCCTGCGATTGGTTGTCGGAGACCGCGATCGTGTTGAACGGGAGCGCGACTCCGCCGGCATCGTCCACCGCGGCGCACACGTGTCGCGACAGCTCGAGCTGATTGAGGTTGCACGGCATCGTCCCGGTCCAGGTCGACGCGACGCCGACGATCGGCTCGTCGAGGCGCGCCGGGTCGATCCCCATCGCACGGAAGTGCGCCCGCGCACCGGCGCGTGCGGCGCCGTGCGCGAGCGCGGCGCGAGCTTCGCGGCGAAGCGCGTCTTCCTGGTTCACGCGGCGAGAATACTCAGCCGCGGAGGTTGCGCACGCTCGGCGTCGAAGCGCACATGCCGGTGACGACGAGCGTGCCTGCCGCGGCGATCCACAGCGCCGTCGACGTGCCGGCAGCCGCCGCGAGCGGGCCCGCGATCGCGAGCCCGAGCGGCTGGAATGCGAGCGAGCCGAACCAGTCGTAGGCGCTGACGCGCGAGAGCGCGACCGCGGGAACATGCTTCTGGAGCGTCGTCTCCCACAGCGAGTTGAAGACCATGTTCCCGCCGCCGGCGAGGAAGCCGCCGACCGCGACGACCGCGGCCGGCGCGTGCAGCGCGAGCAGCGCGAGCGGCAGCCCGAGCATGCTCACGAGCACGGAGCCGAAGAACAGCGGCCGCCCGGTTCGGATGTGGAGCGAGACGAAGCCGCCGGCGAGGGAGCCGACCGAGAAGCCGACGAGGATCACCGTCCACGCGAGCGGCCCGCCGAGCGACTCCTTCGCGACGACGGCGCCGAGCACCACGAAGAACGACGTGAACATGTTCCCGAACGACGCCGAGAGCACGACCATCCACACCCACGTGCGTGAGGAGAACTCGTGCCAGCCGTCGCGCAGGTCGTGGAGAAACGACTGCGGCGGCAGCTTCACGTGCGGCGGGAGACGGAGCAGCGAGAGGAAGAACGCGCTCGCCGCGAAGCTGCCCGCGTCCACGGCGAGGGCCCAGCCGGGCCCGGCAGCCGCGACGACCGCACCGCCGAGGCCGAGCCCGACGAGGCTTGCGCCGGAGTTCGAGATGCCGCGGAGCGCGTTTGCCTGCTGCAGCCGCTCCTCGCTCACGGTCATCGGCGTGAGGCCGGTCGACGCCGGGTTGAAGAACGCCGTCGCCGCGCCCGAGAGCGCCTGGATCAGCGCGACCTCCCAGACGGTCGCCGTGTGCGCGAGGATCAGGACGGCCGTCGCGGCCTGGCAGCCCATGCGCGTGACGTCGGCGACGAGCATCACGGCGCGTCGTGGTAGCCGGTCGGCGAACACGCCGCCGATCAGCAGGAAGGTGATGAGCGGGATCGACTTTGAGGCGAAGACGATGCCGAGGTCGGTCGCGTTCCCGAACGACAGCACGGCGAACGCGAGCGCGACGGACGTGAACGCATCGCCGAGCAGTGAGATCAGCTGGCCGGTGAAGAGCAGGCGAAACTCGGGCTCGCGCAGCGCGTCGAACGACTTCACGCGCCGCTCAGCGCTTCTTACCTGGGTTGAGCAGGTTCTTCGGGTCGAAGAGCTGCTTCAGACGCAGGTGCAGGTCGTAGCCCGCCGGGCCGAGCTGGTGCTCGAGCTGGCCGCGCTTCAGCCAGCCGATTCCATGCTCGCCGCTGACGGTGCCGCCGAGGCGCAGCGCGAGCTCGAACAGCTCGTGGCACGCCGCGTCGGCGCGACGTTCCTCGTCGGAGTCGTCGGGTGAGAACAGGAACGTCGAATGGATGTTCCCGTCACCCGCGTGGCCGAACGACAGCGCCGGGACGCCGTGCCGCTCGCCGATCGCGAGCGTCTCGCGCGCGACGTCGCGCAGCCGGTCGAGCGGCACCGCGATGTCTTCGCTGTACGCGCCGCCACGCTGGGCGAGGATCGCGAAGGCCGCACCGCCGCGCCAGCGCCACAGATCCGCCACCTTGGACGGCTCCTGCGGTGCGTGCACCGCGACCGCGTCTTCGTCGAGCGCGTCCTGTAGCTCGGCCGCGACGCGGCGAGCCTCCGCCGCAGCGCCGTCGGCTTCGGTGATCACCATGAACCGCGCGTCATCAGGCAGCCCGAATGGGTACGCGTCGCCCGCGTACGAGAGCAGAACGCCGTCGAGGTACTCGAGCGCGGCGGGCACGACGCCCGACGCGAGCACGCGCTCGATCGCCGACACGCCGGCATCGGCGTCTCGGTAGAGCCCGATCACGGGCAGCTCGAGCTCGGGTGCGGGGACGAGGCGCAGCCAGACCGCCGTCACGAGCCCGAGCGTTCCTTCCGAGCCGATGAGCAGGCTCTTCAGGTCGTAGCCCGCGACGTCTTTCCGGAGCGGCCCGCCGAACGTGACGATCTCTCCGGGCGGGATCACTGCCTCGATGCCCGTCACCCAGTGACCCGTGACGCCGTACTTGAACGCGTGCGGGCCCCCTGCGTTGCACGCGACGTTGCCGCCGATCTGCGAGATTTCCGCGGCGCCCGGGTCGGGCGGGAAGCGCAGGCCGTTCTCGCGTGCGAGCCGCTGCACGTTGCCGGTCGTCACTCCCGCCTCGACGTGCATGCGCCAGAGCAGCGGGTCGAACGCGCGCACCCCGTTCAGGCGGTCGAATCCGAGAACGATCCCGCCGTGCACGGGAATCGCGCCACCGGCAAGGCCGGTTCCGCCGCCGCGTGCGGTCAGCGGGATCTCGTTCTCGTAGCAGTGCCGCATCACGGCCGCGACCTCTTCGGTGGACGACGGCATGACGACCGCGTCGGCCGTTCCCTCGACGCCGCGCCCCATTAGATCGGCCAGGTACCGGCCCTGCGGCTCGAGGATTGCCTCGGCGGGCAGCAGGTCTGCGAGATCCACCGCGCCGAGCGTACCCTGTGACCGGCAGGGAATTCGTTCCCCATCACCGATCCGAGGAGTCAGATGAAGTTCGTTGCGATTGCGGCGACCGCCGCGCTACTCGTCGTGCCTGCGGCGCTCGCGAAGACCCCGACGCTGACCGGGACGGTCGGCCCAGGCTTCACGATCACGCTGAAGCAGGGCACCAAGAAGGTGAGCAAGCTGAAGGCCGGGAAATACGTGATCAAGATCTCCGACCTGTCGAACATCCACAACTTCCATCTCACCGGGCCCGGCGTGGACAAGAAGACGGGCGTCGGCTTCAAGGGCTCGCAGACGTGGACGGTCACCCTGAAGAAGGGCACCTACAAGTACGTGTGCGACCCGCACAAGTCATTCATGAAGGGCAGCTTCACCGTCTCGTGACGTTGCGTGCCGTCTCTGCTCGCGGCCCCGGAAGAGCGCGAGCAGAGACGGCACGAGCAGGCTCCGCACGACGAACGTGTCGAGGAGGATCCCGGTTGCGAGCGCGAGCGCGAGCTCGCGCATCGGCCGCAACGGGATCAGCGCGAGCAGCCCGAAGCTTCCCGCGAGCGTCAGCCCCGCCGTCGTGATCGTCGACGACGTGCGCGGCGCCGTGTCGGCGATCGCCTCGCGCAGCGGCAGCCGCCGCGCCGACTGCCAGATGCGCCCGACGACGAACACATTGTAGTCGGAGCCGAGCGAGAGCAGCAGCACCGCGGCCGCGAACGGCACGTAGTAGGTGACGTCGTCGTGGTGAAGCAGGCTCTGCATCACCCATGTCGTCACGCCGAGGGACGCGCCGACCGCGAGGACGCTCGCCGCGAGGAGGTACAGCGGCGCGAGCAGCGTTCGCAGGAAGAGTGCGAGCAGCACGAGGTTCACGAGCGCGACGGCGATCCCGACGCGCACACCGTCGCTGCGGACCGCGGCGACGGTGTCCTCGGCCAGCGCCGTGTCGCCCGCGTACGCGACGTGTGCGTTCGGCAGTCCTGCACGTCGCAGGAGCGTTGGCATGTGTCCGCGCAGTCTCCGCAGGATCGCGATCGCCTCCGCGTCGAGCGCCTCCTTGCGGAGGACGGCGACGAAGCGCGCGGTGCCGCCGCGCTTCGAGACGAAGAGCGGCAGCGCGATCCGTGGCCGTGTGTGCGGCCCGAGCACCTGCGCGATGCCCGGCTCGCGCGCCACCTCGGCCTCGAGCCGCTCGAGCGCGGGAACGCGGCGGCCGATGCCGGGACTTTGGAGCAGCACTTCCGTCGGCGCGGTGATCCCCGCTGCGAATCCGGCCTGCGCGTGCACCTGGGCGCGCTTCACTTCGGCGCCCGGCGGCTGGCCGCGGACGATCGTGAAGCCAAGATGGAGGTGGAGCAGCCCGGCGCAGCACGCGACCAGCCCGGCTGCGAGTGCGAGCGCGACGATCCCCGAGACCGGCCGCGCCGTGAGCGCGTGCCAGAGCCGGCGTCGCGGCGGCTTGTCGGCGCGGCCGAGGCTCGGCCAGAACACGGCAGGGCCGAGCAGCGCGAGCACTCCCGGGACAAACGTCGTCGCGACGGCGAGCGCGACAATGACGGCGAGCGCCATGCCCGGCCCGAAAGCGCGGAAGATCTCGAGGTGGCCGGCAACAAGGCTGAGCGACCCGAGTGCGACGACGAGGCCGGCCACGAGGATGATCGGCAGGTTCTCGCGTGCGGTGCCGTCGGCGGCGTGCACACGGCCTTCCCCGGCGGCGAGCCGGCGGCGCATGCCCGCGAGGAAGAAGATCGAGTAGTCGGTCACGAGCCCGAGCAGCAACGCGACGAGGACGGGCTCGACCTCCTTCGGCACGGTTTGATGCCGCTCCTCGGCGAGCCACGCGAGGAGCCGAACCGCGATCGTGTACGCGATCCCTGCGGTCGCGAGCACGAGGAGCGGTGGCACGACCGCGCGGAAGGTCAAGGCGAGGATGAGCGCGATCAGCAGGACCGTCGCGGCCGTCACCCACGGCAGCGAGCGCTGGATCTGGTCGAACTCCGTCTGGCGCGCGAGCAGCGCGCCGGTGCGCAGGCCGGGCGGGTCGAGCCTGTTCGCGAAGCGCTGCGCGGTCGAGAGCTGGTCGCTCTCGCTCGTCGTCGGTGCGAAGTAGAGATAGGTGACGACCGTCGCGCGGTTCTGCGACACGAGCGGCGCGACGAGCCGGAGGCCCGTGAGCGGTGGGCCGCGGTGGCGGTCGATGCGCGCGTCGAGCAGCGCCGTTTTTCGCAGCTCGACCTTGGTCAACCCGCGTGGTGCGTGCTGGACGACGACGATCGGCGTCAGCAGCGAGTTGCCGAAGATGCCTACCTCGCGCTCCTGCGTGTGCAGCGCGGGGGCGTTCCCCGGCACGAGCCCGCCGAGCGGCGAGCCGCCGCCCTGCTCGATGCTCGGCAGGTAGACCACGGCTGCGATCGCGGCGGCGATCCACGCGGGCACGAGCAGGAAGCCGAGTCGCGCGACGAGAAAAGCGAGCGCGCGGGTCAACGGCGTGGGCGTATGAGCGCGTAGGCGAGCGCAAGTGGAAGGATCGCGACGGCGGGCACCGCGATTCCGAGGATCACCGCGAGGCGGTCGACGCTCTGGCGGCCGTCGCGCGCGCTCTGCCGCGCGCTGGCGGCGGTCGCGGCGGCGTCGTTCGCGACGCGGCGAAGGCTTGGGCCGACGAGCGGGACGCCCGAGAAGCCGCGCAGGGCGGCCGCGGTGTCGTCGAGTGAGCGGCCGGCGACCGCAACGGTTCCCGCGAGCGGTCGGAGGCCGCGCACCTCGTGCCACACGAGCACGCCGGCGACGATCCATAGCACTATCCAGGCGGCGAGGATCATGTCGAGCAGGCGGCGGTCGCGGTCGCTGAGCACTCACCGGCCGTACCCGGTTACTCGAGAGGCAACTCCTCGGCGCCGTCGCGCTCGATGCGCCATGCGCGCAGCTCGTCGCGTGCGAGGCCGTAGATCAGGAAGGGCTTGCCGGCCCAGAGGCCGGCGAGCTCGCGGTCGGTGCGCGAGGGGCGCGGCTCCGTCTCGGGGTGCGAGTGGAAGACGGCGAGCTCGTAGCCGTCGTCCTCGAGGAACCAGACGGTGGGGTCGATCTCGAGCTCGTAGCGGTAGGGGGACGCGAGCCGGTTCCGTCCGCGGACGTACCGCTCGGCGGTGCCGTCGCGGAAGACCAGCACACCGCAGCATTCGTTCGGCGCCTCCTCGGCCGCGTGCGTGCGCAGCTCGTCCCGGATCGCGGCCGGGATCACCATGCGGGCCGTCCCGGAACCTGGTTGGCCGCCGGAGGCGGAAACCAGGTTCCTGTCCTGCACGTGCCGGAGCCGGCCGCCGAGCGTCTCAGACGTACACCCTGGTTCCGGCTTCGCCGGCAACCAGGGTATGCACGGGCAGTCACCACCAGAGGACCGACTCGTCGATCTCTTCGCCCTGCCAGAACTCCGCCGAGAGATACTTCCAGCCGCCGTCGGCGAGCACGCTGACGACGACCGACCCCTCCGGCAGCTCCTCCGCGACGCGTCGGGCGACATGGACGACGGCACCCGACGAGACGCCGGCGAAGATGCCCTCGCGGTCGAGCAGCGCGCGTGCGGCCGCTGCCGCCTCCGCGTTCGAGACGAGCAGCTTGCGGTCGAGCTGCGTCACGTCGAGCACCGGCGGCACGTAGCCGTCGTCCAGCGAGCGCAGGCCCATCACCGGGTCGCCCGGCAGCGGCTCCGCCGCGACGACCTGCACGCTCGGGAACGACTCGCGCAGGCGCCGGCCGACGCCCATCAGCGTGCCGCCGGTGCCGAGCCCGGCGACGACCGCGTCGACACGCTCGAGATCACGTGCGATCTCCGCGCCGGTGCCCTCGTAGTGCGCGGCCGGGTTCGCTTCGTTCTCGTACTGGAACAGCATCACGTACCGGCCGTCCGCAGCTGCGATCTCCTGCGCCATGCGCACCGCGCCGTTCGAGCCGAGCTCGCCCGGCGACTCGACGATCGTCGCGCCGTACAGCGCGAGCAGTGCCTTGCGCTCCGGCGTCGCGTTCGCCGGCATGACGCACGTGAGCCGCAGCCCCTTCAGCTTCGCGACGAGCGCGAGCGAGATGCCCGTGTTGCCGCTCGTCGGCTCGAGCAGCTCCTGTCCCGGCGCGAGCTCGGCGTTCTCGACCATCTTCAACGCGACGCGGTCCTTCACGGATCCCGTCGGGTTCTGCCCTTCGAGCTTCGCGTAGATCGTTCGTCCTGGCGGCGAGATGCGCGGCAGCTCGACCAGCGGCGTGTTGCCGATCAGGCCGAGGAGCGACTCAGCAACCACCGGCCATCGCCGGTAGCAAAATGACCGTCGACCCTTCGCGCACCGGCGTCTCGAGACCGTCGCGCGTGCGGACGTCCTCGCCGTCGACGTACACATTGACGAACGAATGGATCTCACCTTCGGCGTAGACCTTCGAGCCGAGCGCGGGTACGCGCGCACTCAGGTCCTCGAGCAGCTCGCGCACGTTCGAGCCCGACGCCTCCACCTCGCGTGCGCCACCGGCCTCCGCCCGCAGCACAGGTGGTATGCGAACGACGCTCATCATCTCTCGGCGTAGGCTCGACGGAGCCGCAATAGCGGAGGTGTCGGCTTTGCCGGTGCCGGAGCGACAATCACCGCGCGCAGAACTCGACGTAGTCGATGTACTCGGTGATCGTCGGGTGGTCACCGCACACCGGGCAGTCGGCGCGGCGCTCGATGCGCACCTCGTTGAACTCTGTCGCGAGTGCGTCGAAGAGCAGCAGCCGGCCGACGAGCGGCTCGCCGATCCCCGCCGCGAGCTTGATCGCCTCGTTCGTCTGCAGCGAGCCGACGATGCCCGGCAGCACGCCGAGCACGCCGCCCTCGGAGCACGACGGCGCGAGCTCGGGCGGCGGCGGCTCTGGGAACAGGCAGCGGTAACACGGTCCCGCATGCGGCTTGAACACAGTGGCCTGCCCCTCGAAGCGGTAGATCGACCCGTGCACGACGGGGATGTCATGCCAGACCGACGCATCGTTTACGAGGTAGCGCGTCGGAAAGTTGTCGGCACCGTCGACGATCACGTCCCAGCCGTCATCGAGGATGCGATCGATGTTCTCCGACGTGAGCCGCTCGCGGTACGTGACGACGTTCACGTCGGGGTTCAACGCGTTGATCGCGCGCTTCGCCGAGTCGACCTTCGGCGCGCCGAGCGTGTCGAGCGAGTGCGCGATCTGACGCTGCAGGTTCGTCTCGTCGACGATGTCGGCGTCGACGATCCCGAGCGTGCCGATGCCAGCGGCTGCGAGATAGAGCGACGCGGGAGAGCCGAGCCCGCCGGCGCCGATCAGCAGGATGCGCGAGTCGAGCAGCTTGAGCTGACCCTCCTCGCCGATCTCCGGGATCAGCAGATGGCGCGAATAGCGCGTGCGCTTCTCGGGCGAAAGCGTGCGCGGCATGACGATCTCGAGTCCGTTTCGCTTCCAGTCCGTGAAGCCGCCGGCGAGCGAATGGACGTCGGTGTAGCCGAGCTCCTCGAGCGTCTTCGCGGCGAAGGCGGAGCGGTTGCCGGACGCGCAGTAGATGAGAACCGGCTGCGACTTGTCGGCGACGACGCCTTCGATGCGGCTCTCGAGGTTGCCGCGCGGCACGTGCACCGCACCGGGCAGGTGCCCTTCCTGCCACTCGTCCATCTCGCGGACGTCGATCCACGACGCGCCCTCAAGCTCCTGGGCCCCGCGGGCATCGACCTCGGAGATCTCTTCCTTCGTCCGCGCGAGCAGCTCACGATAGGTCGCCATATGTCCTGTAAACGGTAGCGGCCGGTCTGCGCATTCCCGATACCGTCCCCGCCGGTGTCCCCTTCCGCACGTGTCCGGCTGCTGGTCGTCCTCGCCGCGGCCGTGGCCGCGGGCGTCGTCGCCGCCGTTGTCTACGCGACGCGCCAGGACCCTGCACAGCCGAAGGTGCTCTGCGCGAACCCGAAGCCGCTGATCGTGCCCGGCGTCCCGTCCGGCAATGTCGCAGCGGTGCGGGCGGCGTTCGCCCGCGGCCCGCGCGCTGCCGCGAAGGCGCTCGAGCCGCTCGCGCAGGTGAGCCCGAAGGATCCCGTCGTGCTCTTCAACGACGGCACCGCTCTCTACTGCTCCGGCTACGTCGACGAGGCCGCGCAGGCGTTCGCCGCCGCGAAGAAGGCGGGCTACGACACCTACTACCGGATCAAGGCCGACGACGTCTTGCACCCGCAGTTCTTCCGGGACGGCTATCCGCTCTTCCAGTACGCGGGGAACGACCCGCTGCTCGTGCAGGGCCAGGTGCAGCAGCGCGCGGGGCACCAGGTGAGCGCGGAGCGGCTGTGGGCGCGCGCGGCGAAGCTTCATCCCGACGACCCGAACGCGCAGGTCGCGGCCGCGGTCGGGCGCTTCGACATGGACGACCTGTCGGCGTCGTTCTCGCATCTCGGCCCGCTCGTCGTGCGCTTTCCGAGGAGCCAGACGGTGCGCTTCCACCTCGGCTACCTGCTCGCGTGGACCGGCCAGCGCGACGAGGCTTTGAAGCAGTTCCGCGTCGCCGTTGCGCTTGGCCCGAAGACGACGTTCGGCAAGGAAGCAAACGCCTTCGTCAAGCGTCTTGCAGGCACGGGATCGGGCGCCGGATCCGGGTGAGCCGTCCGTCCGGTGCCGCTGCGAGTGTTCCGCGTCATCCGGCGAGCAGGGGAGAGACATGAGCAGTGAGGAATTCGGCGCCGACGGCGTCGTGGAACTGGCAGAGGTCGATGCGGAGGCCGATTACTTCGCTTCGCAGGCGGACGAGCGTGCCGCGGAGCCGGACGCCGAGTTCGCGGCCGACTCGCTGCAGCTCTTCCTGAAGGACGTCGGGCGCGTCGACCTGCTGACCGCCGCGCAGGAGGTCGAGCTCGCGAAGCGCATCGAGCGCGGCGACCACCGCGCGAAGCAGGAGATGGTCGAGGCGAACCTACGGCTCGTCGTGTCGATCGCGAAGCGCTACCGGAATCAGGGTCTGCCGTTCCTCGACCTGATCCAGGAGGGGACGATCGGGCTGGTGCGTGCTGCGGAGAAGTTCGACTGGCGCAAGGGCTACAAGTTCTCGACGTACGCCACGTGGTGGATCCGCCAGGCTGTCGCGCGCGCGCTCGCCGACAAGGCGCGCACGATCCGCATGCCGGTGCACGTCGTCGAGAAGCTGAACAAGATCCTGCGTGCCGAGCGCAAACTGCGCGCCGAGCGCGGACGCGAGCCGACGAACGAGGAGATCGCGCACGAGCTGGAGCTGACGGTCTCCGAGGTCGAGTCGATCCGCCGCACGTCGCAGACACCGGTGTCGCTGGAGAAGCCCGTCGGCGACGAGGAAGAGTCGGAGTTCGGCCAGTTCCTCGAGGACGAGCACACGCCGCTGCCCGACGAGGCCGCCGACACGGCGTTCCGCACCGCCGCGCTCGCGAAGTGCCTCGGCGCGCTCACGTATCGCGAGCGCCGCGTGCTCGAGCTGCGCTACGGGTTGAACGGCGAGCAGCCCTGCACGCTCGACGAGGTCGGCCGCGCGTTCCAGGTGACGCGCGAGCGCATCCGCCAGATCGAGAACCAAGGCTTGAAGAAGCTGCGCGCGCTGGCCGACAGCCAGCAGCTCCGCGACGTCGCGTAACCTGGTTGCCGCCGAAGGCGGAACCAGGTTGTACGTCTTTCGACTACGCTCGCGCTCGTGCCCGAGTGGTTCGACGAGCTCGCCGAGTTCCTGCGCATCCCGTCGGTGAGCGCGGACGCCGCGCACGCGGGCGACGTGCGTCGCGCGGGCGAGTGGGTTTGCAACGTCGTGCGCGAAGCGGGCGGCGAATGCGTGCTCGTCGACTGGCACGGCCAGCCGCTCGCGATCGGCGAGATCAAGGCGTCGGCGAACCCGGACGGCTCGCCGACCGTTCTTTGCTACGGGCACTTCGACGTGCAGCCGCCCGACCCGCTCGAGCTGTGGGAGTCGGCGCCGTTCGAGCCCGAGATTCGCGGCGACTACCTCTACGGACGCGGCACCGTCGACGACAAAGGGCAGCTGTACATGCTGCTCGCCGCCGCGCGCGAGCTCGCGCAGGCCGGCGAGCTGCCCGTCAACGTTCGCTTCTGCTGCGACGGCGAGGAGGAGACGGGCGGGCACTCGATCGTCGAGTTCCTCGAGGAGGACTCGCGCGGCGCCGACGCCGCGGTCATCTTCGACAGCGGGATGATCCGCCGCGACGTGCCGGCGTTCAACCTCGCGACGCGCGGCATGACCTACTTCCACGTCACGCTCCGAACGGGCACGCGCGACCTCCACTCCGGCATGTACGGCGGAGCCGCGCTGAATGCGGCGCACGGGATGGTGAAGACACTCGACGGGCTCATTGCGCACGACGGCCGGCTGGTCGATGCGCTGCGCAAGGGCATCGTGCCGCCGACCGAGGAGGAGATCGCGGGCTGGCAGCAGCTGCCCGACGGCTCGGAGGAGCTCGCCGACCAGGGCGCGCGCCCGAAGGACGGCGCGTCGGAGCGTGACTTCTACCTGCGCACGTTCGCCGAGCCCGCCGTCGACGTGAACGGCATCCAGACGGGCTCGCCGCTCCTGCAGAAGACGGTGCTTCCCGTCGAGGCGGTCGCGAACGTGTCGATCCGCCTCGCGCCGGGACAGAAGGTCGACGAGATCGCGCCCGAGGTGGAGCGCATCCTGCGCGAGTCGGCACCCGCAGGTGCCGACCTCGAGATCGAACGGTGGTCGTCGGCGGAGCCGGGGCTCGTGCCCCCGGACGCGAAGGCGGTGCAGTTCGGCCTCGACGCGTTCGAGCGCGTGCTCGGCAAGCGGCCTGCGCTCATCCGCACGGGCGGGACGCTGCCGATCGTGCCCGCGCTCGCCGGGCGCGACATCCCGACCGTGATCACCGGCTTCGGGCTGCCCGACTCGAACGTGCACTCGCCGAACGAGCGGCTGGTTGCCGACTACGTGCCGCTCGGCATCAGCGCTGCGCGTGAGCTGTACCTCGCGTTTGCCGCCCTTTGATCGACCTTCACTCGCACGTCCTCCCCGGCCTCGACGACGGAGCTGCCGATCTCGACGAGGCGCTTCGCATCTGCGAGGCGGCGGCGGCCGACGGCACCGACGTGCTCGCAGCGACGCCGCACGTGCGGGCCGACTACCCGACGACGCCTGCGCAGATGGAGGCGGCACTCGCGGAGGTGCGGCGCGTCGTCGAAGGAATCGTCCGCGTCGTGCCGGGCGGTGAGCTCGACCTCGACGAGCTCGCGCGGCCGTCCGAGGAGCTCGCGCGCTTCGGGCTCGCCGGCAATCCGCGCTGGCTGCTCGTCGAGACTCCGTATGCGGGCTGGCCACTCGATCTCGCCGACCGCCTGTTCAGGCTTCGCGTCGCCGGCTTCGAAACAGTGCTCGCGCATCCGGAGCGGAACTACGACGTCGAGCAGCGCCCCGAGCTCCTTCAGCCGCTTGTCTCGGCCGGGACGCTCGTGCAGCTGACGGCGGCGTCCGTCGAGGGCCGGCTCGGCCGCGCTGCCAAGAACTGCGCGTTCGATTTGCTCGACCGCGGCCTCGCGCATCTGATCGCGAGCGACGCGCATGCACCCGAGTTGCGCGGCGTCGGCCTGAGCGCCGCCGCGGCAGCGGTAGGCGATGACGACCTCGCCCGCTGGCTCACGGACAGTGTCCCGCGCGCGATCCTGGAGGACGCAACGGCGCCGCCGCGACCTGGGCAGAAGTCGCGGCGGCGCCGATGGTTTCAGCGGTGAGAGCGAGTTCGCTTACGCGCCGTTGTCCGGATCGTTCGCCGGCTCGTGGTCGCCGACGTGGCGGGCCGGAGTCGCCTCGATCTGCGCGAGCGTCGACTTGCGCGGCGCGCGGATGCGAACGGTGATGCGGTCGCCGGCCTTCAGCTGCGACGGGTCGATCACGGTCGGGACCTTCCCCTGCCACATCAGGAAGATCGTGTTCACGTCGTAGGTGAACGTCTGGTCGCCCGACTGGCCGATCAGCGTCCGCAGCGCGAGGCGGTTGCCGCCGTGGACGTGGAGCAGGATGTGGCCGCCGGCCTGCGGGCCGTCGACCGTGCCGGAGTAGAGGTACAGCGGCTGCATCTTCCCGGGGCGCGTCAGGTGGTCGCCGACGGTGCCGGCCGGGTTGGCCTCGATGTCGGACAGCGAGGAGCCGCCCTTGGCGCGGACGTTCACGGTGACCCAGTCACCGGTCTTCAGGTCGCCGACGTTGCCGACCGACGGAACGCCGTTGCGCCAGATCAGGAACTCCGTGGTCGAGCTGTACGAGAAATTCTGATCCTGGCTCTGGCCGAGCATCGCGCGGAGTGCCGGGCGATTGCCGCCCTGCACCTCGAGCTGGACGGCCGTCGTGCTCGTCGAGAGGAGCTGGCCGCGGAACTGGAAGAGCCGGCCCTTGCCGCCTGCCGCGGCCGTCGCGGCCACGGCTGCGCAGGCGATGACTGCGAGACCGAACGTGAGAAACAGGCGGTGCTTCATGGTGGGTACGCCTCCCTGGGGTTACCGAAGTTGACATCTCCCAGCCTGTCCACCGTCCGCCAGCCGGACGTTCTCCGTGCGTAAAGCGTTCGAAAAATCTACGGGCCGCTGAACGGGCGCGGGGCCGCGGGGATCTTCGGGATCGCGACCCGCGCGATCGTCGAGAACGGCTGCGGGCGGCACGCCTGGCAGATATTCGCGTCGCAGGCGACGGAGAGGAACACGAACGCCTCTTCGATCGTGAAACTCCACTGGTCGACGAGGAAGCGCGCCGCTTCTTCGGAGGCGCGGTCGAGTGCCTCCATGAAGTCGGGGCCGGCGGTGCCGTGCACGACCCAGCGGTCGGCGAGCTCGGTCACCGGCCACCTGCCCTGCTTGCCTTTGAGGAGACCGACGCGGATCGTCACCTCGCCCGCGATCTCGACGCCGGTGAAGCAGATCTCCCCGTCGCCCATCGACGCGTGCATGTCGCCGATCGCGAGCAGGCCGCCGGGCTGGCGCACCGGCAGATAGACGGTCGTGCCGGGGCCGTGCAGGTGGTTGTCGAGGTTCCCGCCATGCTCGCCGGCGAAGCCGTTCGTGAGTGTCTCGCCGCCGGTCGCGCAGCCGATCACGCCGACCATCGGACGGAGGGGGAACGAGATGCGGTCCGACATGTGGATCGTGTCGCCCTCGACCCGGAACACCTGCGTGAGCGGCGCCTGCACGAGCTCGTGCAGCTGCCCCATGCCGGGGATCAGCGTCGCGAAACCGCGCGCCTCGGGTCTCACCTCGAGCAGCTCGACGACGAGCGAGTCGCCCGGCTCCGCGCCCGTGACGGCGATCGGGCCGGTCGCGCTGTTCACGCGTTCCAGGTCGATCTCCGTGACGAGGTCGGCCTCCGTCTGGATCTGCCCGGTGAAGCAGTCGTTCGTCTCGAGCGTGACGACGTCACCGGGCTCGATCTCGAGAACGGGGCGGAGGTCGGGCCCGAATGCCCAGATCACGTCGTCCCGGCCGATGCGGTGCCGCGTCATCCCGGGCGACGGTATCGCTCCGGCCGGGGTCGGTGCCAGGCACCGGGACGGGTCTCGGACCGGCTAGTCCCAGGGGGGCGGGTTGTGCACCCAGCGGCCCGCGACCATCGTCGCGACGACCTCCGCGTCGAGATCCTCCCAGGGGTCGCGGTCGAGGACGACGAGATCCGCGTCCTGGCCGGGCACGAGCGTGCCGCGCCGCCGCTCGTCGCCCGCGAGCCACGCCGGCGCGACGCACGTCGCCCGGAACGCTTCCTCGACCGTGAGCGCCTGCTCGGCGTGCCACGCCGGCCGCTCGTCGATCGTGCGCCGCACGCCCGCGCGGATCCCCGCAAGCGGGTCGAGCTCCTCGATCGGCGCGTCGGAGCCGTTCGCGACGACCGCGCCCGAGTCGAGCAACGACTTGATCGCGTACGCGCCGTCGGTCTTCCCCGCCCAGAAGCGATCGGCGAGATCGCGGTCGGAGGGAGCATGCGTGAACTGCACCGAGCACGCGACGCCGATCTCCGCGAACCGCCCGACGTCCTCCGGCCCGAGCAGCTGGCAGTGCTCGATGCGATGGCGGAGCCCGAGCGGCTTCCACACGTCGCGCGTCGCTTCGAACGCGTCGAGCGCTTCGCGGTTCGCGCGGTCGCCGATCGCATGCACTGCGACCGGGAACCCGGCCTCCGCGCCGCGCCGCACGATCTCCGCAAGCTCCGCGCCGCTCGTGATCTGCACGCCGCTCCCGTCGAGCATCCACGCGGTCTGCGAGCCGAGCGTGCCGTCCATGAACACCTTCAAGTAGCCGAGGCGGAGCAGCGGACTCCCGAGCCCGGACCGAAGCCCCACGGCCCGCGCCGAATCGAGGAGATCCGCCGGGATCGACTGCCACACACGTAGCGAGAGCTGCCCGCGCTCCTCGAGCCGACGCCACAGCCGCAGCGCACCGAGCCATCCGTCCTTGTCGTGCACCGACGTCACTCCGCGCGTGTTCGCAAGTTGCACGCCGGCACGCATCGCGTCCAGGTATGCGTCGTCTGAGACGAGCATGTGGCGCTCCTTGAACCGCCACGCCGCCTCTTCGCGCAAAACGCCCGACGGCGAACCGTCGGCGTCGCGCTCGACGACGCCGCCCGCCACCTCGAGGTCGCCGTTCGCGAGCGCGAGGGCTGCCGAGTTGAGCCACAGCGAGTGGTAGTCCTTCGCGATCAGCCCCGCCGGCACGTCGCCGGTGATCGCATCGAGATCCTGCCGTGTCGGCTCGCGTGCGGGCTGCCAGTCGCCGCTGCGCCAGCCGTACCCGCGCAGCCAGCCGCTGGGCCCCGGCTGCGCGCCACGAAGGAGCGCGAGCGCTTCGTCGAGCGACGCGCACCCGTCGAGGCTCACCTCGTGCTGGGCAAGCGCCCACGTCGGGAAATGCACGTGCGAGTCCGTGAAGCCCGGCAGTACGACGCGCCCGCCAAGGTCGACGACCTCCGGCGACGCGAGCGCCGTCTCGTGCACTCCGACACCGCCGGCGATCCGCTCGCCTGCGATCGCGAGTGCGCGCTGCGTCGGAACCTGCCGGTCGAGTGTGCGGACGAGCCCGTTCTCGAGGATCACGCGAGCAACCCTACGCGTGCGCGCGAGTGCCGGCTACATGGGCTAGCTACGTGTGCAGCGGCAGCCGTGCGTGGCGTCGCGCCCGCACGACGGACAGATACGGCGCGACTCCCGCCGCTCCAGCGCGTGCTTCTGTACGCCGGCCGCCATCATCAGGTAGATCGCGACCGCAGCAAGGATCAGCAAGAAGAGTGGTTGGATCGAGTACACACCAAGCTTGTCCCCCGCGCCAGGTCCGCGAAACACGACCTAAGACGTCGCATGCGTCTGGACGAGCAAGTAACGCGGAATACGCCCTGCCCGGTCGACGCGCCGCGTGCGGCAACCCACACAGAGGATCAGGCGCGGAACAGATACCCGACGCCGCGTACCGTCACGAGCCGCTCCGGCCTCGCGGGATCGCGCTCGATCTTCCGGCGCAGGTTCATGACCCGCACGTCGCACGTGCGCTCGTCGCCGAGGTGGCTCGAGTGCCAGAGATGCTGGACGAGCTCTCGCCGCGTGAAGACGCGCTCCGGAGCGTGCGCGAGCAGTGCGAGCAGCCGAAACTCCGACTGCGTCAGCTCGACCGGCCGCCCCTCGACGGTGAGCTCCTCGCGCGACAGGTCGAGCTCGAGATCGCCAACGACGAGTGTCGTGTGTTGCGTCGAGCGCTCGACGTCTCGGCGGCGCAGGATCGCGCGGATGCGGCTCACGAGCTCCGCGCTCGAGAAGGGCTTCGTGACGTAGTCGTCCGCGCCGGCATCGAGCCCGAGCACGCGGTCGAGCTCGCCGGTCCGTGCGGTGAGGATCAGGATCGGCACGATGCTCCGCGAACGGACGCGCCGGCAGACCTCGAGGCTGGAGAGTTTCGGCAGCATCTGGTCGAGCACGATCAGGTCGAAGTCGTCGAACGCGACTCGGAGCGCCGACTCGCCGTCGGAGACGACGTGCACGTTGAACCCTTCGCCGGTCAGCTGGTAGGCAACCGCATCGGCGATCGCCGCTTCGTCTTCCACCACCAGGATCCGCTCGGCCACCCGCCTGTCATACCCGCATCGCGCATTCCAGAAGCAGCGCGTGTACGAACGCCTGCGGGATGTTCCCGCGAAGCTGCCGCTCGCCGACGTCGTACTGTTCGGCGTAGAGGCCCGGCGAGCCGTACGCGGCGCGGTTTCGCTCGAAGTAGCGCACGGCCGCCAGCCGGTCTCCCTGCTGCTTCCACGCAAGCGACACGATGAAGCCGCAGAGCAGGAATGCGCCCTCGGCCGCACCGAGCGGACGCTCGTCGATGCGGTAGCGGTAGATGTAGCCGTCGTCGCCGAGCTCGCGCTCGACTGTCTCGAGCGTCGAGCGGGTGCGCGCGTCGTCCTTCGGCATCGCACCGCGAACGAGTGGCAGGAGGAGCCCCGCGTCGACGCGCTCGTCGCTCGGTGAGCGCTGCCAGCGTCCCGTCGGATGGGTTGCGCTTGCCGACGCCTCGGCGACGAGCGTGTCGGCGAGGGCGAGCCAGTCGGCGCGGTGGCTCTCCGCGGCGGGGAAGGCGCAGACCGCGCGCAGCCCGGCTGAGCACGTGAGCCGGCTCTGCGTCCAGAGGTCGGGCTCGAGCTCCCAGACGCCTGCGTCGGGCTCGCGCCACCGCTCTGCGATCGCGTCTGCCGCGACCGCCGCGGCACGCCAGTCGTCGGCCGACAGGCGGTCGTCGCGCGCGGCCGCCGCGAACAGGAGCAGCGCCTCGCCGAACGCGTCGAGCTGGAACTGGCTGCCCGCATGATTGCCGGCCACGTCGTAGCCGCCCGGATAGCCGGGAAGGCCGAGCTGATGCTCGTCCGGAACGTGCTCGCCGTCGATCGTGTACGCGGGCCGAAGCGCCGCGCCGTGCTCGAGCAGCCTCTCGCGTACGAGCGCCACGGATGCGTCGAGCAGCGGTGGGGTCTCGGCCGCCGCGGCCGCCTGCCCGACGTAGCACTGGTCTCTGATCCACACGTAGCGATAGTCGTAGTTGCGTCCTTCGCGGGCCCGCTCGGGGAGCGACGTCGTCGCGGCGGCGACCGTTCCACCGCGGCTCGTGAGCCCGCTCAGCACCGCGTAGGCATGGCGCGCGTCTCGCGGTGCGAGCGACTCTTCGAACGACGGCACGCGCTCTTCCCACTCCGAGACCGTTGCCGCCCAGAGCGAGCCGGCGTCGAGCGACTCCGTGTCGCTCTTGGAGCGGGCGAGCACGAGCACGAGGTTGTGCCGGTCGCCTTCGTCGAGCTCGAGCTCGAGCACGAGCCCGTCGTCCTCGCGCGCCTTGCCGCCCCCGGCCCAGCGCAGCCGAATGTCGCCGACCCGGCCGTGCCACGTGCCGTCGTCGTCGCGGGAGAGCTCGCGCAAACTGCGCGAACCGAACCCGCCCCGCGGATCGAGCCGTACGGTGACGCGGGCCGTGCCCTTCTTCGCGATCACCTGCCGGAGCAGCACGGCACGATCCGGACGCGACGGCAGAGCGAGCGCCTCGCGCGTCTCGACGATGCAGTCCGTGTCCGTCACCCAGCGGTTGCGCCAGATCAGGCTCCCGGGCTCGTAGGAGCCGCCCCAGACGTACCGGTCGCGCGGGGTGATCGAGTAGACGCCCTCACCGCCGATCAGCGCCGAGCACAGTGCGTCGCTGTGCCACGACGGGAAGCACAGCCACCCAATGTCGCCGCGTGGGCCCACGATCGCGCCGCGCTCACCGTCGGCGAGCAGCGCGTACTCGCGAAGGATGTGCGGGGGCGGTGTCGACGATGCGTCAGGCGTCGGGGTCGTCCGGCCCACCGGGGCCGAGCAAACTCGCCTTCTTCGTGCGGCGCACGGGACGGGCGGGCGCTCCTCCGCTTCGCACCAGCACGAACAGGAACCAGATCCCGACGATCACCGCGATCACGAACGGGATGATCGCGAGTGGGCCAAGGCCGATCGTCGCGACGAAGACGATCGCGAGCGCAACGAGGATCCCGATGATCACGAGGAACGTCACGACTGCAAACGTTTCCCGTTGCGATGAATGCGAAACGACGCGGCCGGTGGAGGCCGTTCGCATCGGCTGCTCGGGGTGGTCGTACGACGACTGGCGTGACGGCGCCTTCTACCCTCCTAGACTTCCGCCGCGCGACTTCCTTCGGCACTACGCGGGCCGGTTCGACACGGTCGAGCTGAATGCGAGCTTCTACCGGCTGCCGGTGCGCACGACGGTCGAGCGCTGGGCGCGGGTCGTGCCGGACGACTTTCGGTTCGCGGTGAAGGTCAGCCGTTATCTCACGCACGTCGTGCGCCTAGCGGACACAGCGGAGCATCTGGCGCTGCTGCTCGAGCGCATCGAGCCGCTCATCGCAGCCGACAAGCTCGGCCCGCTCCTGTGGCAGCTCCCGCCGACCTTTCGGCGCGACGACGCCCGGCTTGCCGCCGCACTCGACGCGATGCCGACAGAGCTGCGGCACGCGATCGAGTTCCGGGACGCGAGCTGGTTCGCAGACCCGGTGCTGAGCCTGCTCGAACAGCATCATGTGGCGCTCGTGATCGGCGATCGGCCCGAAGTGCACGCGTTCCAGCGCGACGAGCTGACCACGGACTTCACCTACCTTCGCTTCCACTACGGCTCGCGCGGGCGCCGCGGCAACTATTCGCCGGGTGAGCTCGAGGAGTGGGCGGAGCGCATCGAGCGCATGCGCGAGCGCGCCGAGGTGTGGGCGTACTTCAACAACGACTGGGAGGCGTTCGCACCGGCGAACGCACGCGTGCTGAGCGACCACTTGCGGGTCGCCGCATGAGCGACTTTGGGGAAGGCGATGCCCTGTTGGTGGTCGACGTCTTCAACGACTTCGAGCACGACGACGGCGACCAGCTTCTCGAGTCGTTTCGGGCGCGGGCCGGCCGAATGCGCGAAGTGATCGAGGCCGCCCGCTCGCACGGCGTACCGGTGATCTACGTGAACGACGAATACGGGCGCTGGCAGTCGGACGCACCTGCACTCGTCCGTGCGGCGCTCGCCGGCCGCGGGGGAGATGCGATCAGGCCGCTCGAGCCGGCACCTGACGACCGCGTGCTCCTGAAGCAGCGCTACTCGGCCTTTGACCACACGGCGCTCGACCTGCTGCTCGGCTCGCTCGAGGTGCGGCGGGTGCTGCTCGTCGGCGCTGCGACCGAGGGGTGCATCGTGCAGACGGCGATCGACGCGCGCGAGCACGGGCTGCAGGCGACGATCGTCATGGACGCGTGCGCGACGACAGATCCGGAGCTCGAGCAGACCGCGCTGCGCTACGCGGAGGACGTCGGCGGCATCCGCGTACGGCGCGCCTAGTCAGGCTCGCGGATCGGTGGCGCGCGCGACGTCTTCGGCCTCGCCGGGGAGCTTGCGCACGATCTGGTAGTCGTCTCCGTCCTCGACGACGCGCTCGATCTGCGCGACGACGTGGTCGGTGCGCACGATGAAGAGCGTGGGGTCGGAGCGCACGCGCTCGTACACGCTCAGGTCGACTGCGATCGTCTCGGAGCAGCTGAGGGTGCCGCACTCGCACACGACGTGCATCTTCCCGTCCGCGATCGAGGCGATGCCCTTGTTCACGGACTCGATCTGCTCGTTCACAGTCCGAAAGATCGCCTCGTTTTCGCCGACGCGGCGCTGGCGCGGATCGTCGTCGCTCATGCGAGACGCTCCGCCAGCTCGCCGCTCAACCCGCTCTTTTCGACCACGGCGTAGCCCGGTTGCTCGTCCACGATGTGCTCGCCGTCTGCCGGCTGCGCGTGCTCGCTGATGCAGAAGAACCGGCGCACGTGTTCGCGGACGTCGCGATACGCGGGCAGCGTGAGCCGCACGATCTCGGTGCACGTCACCCGCGGGCACTCGCAGAGGAACGGCAACGCGTCCTCGTCGGAGGAGCCGACCTGCGCCGCCGACGACGCGATGCGCTCGTTCGCCTCGCGGAAGCGCGCTTCGTTATGGGCGATCCGTGCTGCCGTGCGGTCGATCTGCTGCTCCATCGGCTCCATCGGCGAATCATTGCCCATGCCGGGCTGCCGAAACCACACGCGTTTCCATCGTGCGCTGATGGGGATCACCCAGGTGTGAAGTCCGACGTGAGGAGGAGCCGATGCCGGGCAAGAAGTCGAACGTGAAGAACGAGAAGCAGTACGAGGCGCTGAAGGACAAAGGGATGTCCAAGGAGCGCGCGGCGAGGATCGCGAACTCGCCCGGTGCGTCGAGCCGGGGCGGCAAGAACTCGCATTCGAGTTCGTCGAGATCGAGCTCGTCGCAGGGCGGGACCACGGCGCAGAAGAAGGCCGCGGGCCGCAAGGGCGGCAAGGCGACTGCGAGGAAAAGCTGATGAACGACCTCGACACCCAGCTCGTCAAGTACCTCACCGATGCGCACTCGATCGAGGTGCAGGCGCTGGCGCAGCTCCGAAAGGCGCCCGACGTCGCGGGCGCGCCGGAGCTCGCCGATGCGTTTCGTGAGCATCTCGCCGAAACGGAGCGCCATGAGCAGATCACGCGCGATCTCCTCGCGGCGCGCTCGGCCGAGCCGTCGAAGCTGAAGGATCTCGTGATGGGCTTCGGGGGCAAAGGCTTCCTGCTCTTCGCGCGCCTGCAGCCGGACACCCCGGGGAAGCTCTTCGCGCACGCGCTCTCGTACGAGGCACTCGAGCTCGCGTCCTACGAGCTGCTTCGCCGGGTCGCCGAGCAGGCCGACGCGCCGGACGTCGTCGACGCCGCCGAGCTGATCGGCGGCCAGGAGCGGGCGATGCGCGACCGTCTGGACGGGCTCGTCGACATCGCGGTCGGCGCGGCCCTCAGTGCGCATCCGCGCGACGACGTGAACACGCTGCTGCCGAAGTATCTCGCCGACGCGCACGCGATCGAGGAGCAGGCGATCGGCCTGCTCGAGCGTGCGCCCGGCGTCGTCCACGATCCGAAGATCGCGGAGGTCTTCTCGAGCCACCTCGTCGAGACGCGCCGGCATGCGGCATCGGTGCAGGGCCGGCTGGAGGCGCTCGGCGGCGACTCGAGCTCGCTGAAGGACGCGGCGATGCGCCTCGGCGCGCTCAACTGGGCCTCGTTCTTCCGCGCGCATCCCGACACGCCGGGCAAGCTCGTCGCATTCGGCTTCGCGTTCGAGTTCCTCGAGATCGGCGGCTACGAGCAGCTCGCACGCGTTGCGGACCGAGCCGGGGACGCGGAGACCGCCAAGGTCGCCCGGACGATCCTGGGCGACGAGCGCGCCGCGGCCGAGAAGCTTGCGGGCGTCTTCGACGAGGCGGCCGCGGCGTCGCTCGAGGCAAAGGGCGTGCAGAGCGAGACGTAGCCCTCACGCCTGGGTTCGTGCGAAGGCGCCGCTCGACGCGACGGTGGCGGCCCCGGCTGCGACGACGACGAGTGAGATCGCAAACGGCACTCCATAGAGCGCTCCGAATCCCTGGGCGCTGAAGAACGGCGCGGCGAACGACGGAATGAGCGTCTGGAGCACGAACACGACCGGCTTCGAGCGCGATACCGGCCAGCTTTGGAGCGCCGTCATTTCGGCGGTCAGCGCCAGCGCTGCTCCCGCGACGACTCCGACCGACCAGACGGCGGCGAGTGTCCAGGAGCGCTCGGCGAACGCCGTGCCGAGCAACGCTCCGGCGAACGAGACCCATGCGTACGTGACGCCCGCGGCGACGCTCGCGGCCAGGCCGCCGCTCCGTCCGGTGAGCCGCATCGCGAGGAGCACGCCGACGATCACGGCGAGGACGGCGCCGAGCACGCCGATCGAGAGCCCGCTCTCCGGAATGTGGTTGCGCCGCGGTGCGACGAACGCGAGGCCGACGAGTCCCGCGATGACGGCGGCGATCCCGATCGGTGTTTCCTTCTCGATCGTCTCGCCGAGCTTCCAGGCCGCAATGACGACGAGCACGACGAGGCCGAGCGCAAGCGTCGGCTGGACGATCGCGAGCGAGGCCAGGCTCAACGCGGCCACCTGAAGCCCGAAGGCGAGAATGTTGAGTGCGGTCCCTCCGAGCCAAAGCGGGCGCCCCAGCAGCCGGATGAGCAGGCCTGCGCGGAGCGACTCGCGCCGCGGGACCGAGCGTGCCTCGAACGCTTGCATCGCCGCTCCGCCGTAGGCGAGGATTGCCGACGCGAACGCGAGCCCGAATGCCGCAACCTCCATGCGGGCCTCTTACCCAGCGGACCTCCGAGTTAAGGTGCGCCACATGCGCAGCGGCAGTCCGCGCCGGGTCGCCATCCTGACGGCGGACGTGGGTGAGGGCCACCTCGCGGCGGCACGCGTTCTCGCCGGCGAGTTGAAGACGGTCGACCCGGACGCCGAGGTGACGATCGTCGATGCGCTCGAGGTGTTCGGCCCGGTGCTGCGCGTCGTGCTTCGGGACGCGTATCGCGCTCAGCTGAGGTGGGCGCCGTGGATCTTCGCCGCGTTCTTCGGCCTCTTCGGGCGCGTGCGCGGGCTGCGAGCGCTCGGGCGCGTCGGGTTGTCTGCCCTCGGCGCCCGCCGGCTCGAGCGCGCCCTGCGTGCTTTCGAGCCGGACCTCGTCGTCTCGACGTACCCGGCCGCGACGAGCGTGCTCGGGACGCTGCGCCGCCGCGGGCGGCTCGACGCGACGACCTGTGCGACGATCACCGATCTCGGCGGTGTGTGCTTCTGGTCGCACCCCGGGATCGACCTCCACCTGGTGATGCACCCGGCGATGGTCCCGCTCGTCGAACGAGAAGCGGGCGCGGGAAGCGCACGAGCGGTGGCGCCGTTGACGGCGCCGGGCTTCCGCGCAGTGCCGCCCAGGCGAGCTGCGAGAGATCTGCTCGGCCTGCCTCACGAAGGGCGCGTCGTGCTCGTGTCCGGAGGCGGGTGGGGCGTCGGCGACCTCGAAGGCGCGACGAGGGCGGCAGCCGAGCTCGACGGAACGACCGTCGTGTGTCTCGTGGGACGCAACGAGCGGCTGCAGTCGCGGCTGTGTGCGCTGTTCGCGGATGTCGAGCATGTGCGTGTCCTCGGGTTCACCGACGACATGCCGACGCTGCTCGCGGCCGGCGACGTTCTCGTCCACACGACGGGCGGAGTTACCTGCCTCGAGGCGCTGACGGTCGGCTGCCCGATCGTCGCGTTCGGCCCGCCTGCGGGCCACGCACCGACGCTCGCGCGTGCGATGGCCTCTCTCGGCATCGCGGCGTATGCGCGTACACGCCGTGAGCTTCGAGCAGCACTGCTCGAGCCGCTGCGCGCCGCGCCGGGGGTCTTTGCGCGCTCCGCGGCCGAGGAGGTGCTCGAGGCGCGCTCACGCCCGGCGCCGCTCGGAGTGCGCGTGCATTCGCAGGCTGCAACGGTGGCCGTCACGGTCGGTGCAGCGGTGGCCGCGTTTCTCTTCGCAGGCAGTCGCACCGCGTTCGCGTTGATCGCCGACCCGCTTCATCTCGGGCCTCAGTCGGTGCTGCCTGCGGGAGGGCCCGTCGTCGGGCTCGTGGTCAAGGGAACCTCGCGCGACATCGCGCCCGTCGTGCGCTTGCTGGCGGCGCGCAAGGAGACAGCGAGCTTCGCGTTCGTGCAGCGCCCGACGCCCGCCGAGCGCCGGCTCCTCGGCCTGCATCACGATGAGGTGATCGAGGAGCTCGGGAAGCCGGGTGTCGACGACTGGCTGGGAACGTTCGACAAGGTTCGCGACGACCACGCGGGCCGGTTCATCCTCGCGCCGGCGGCCGGCACGAGCACCGGTCAATACCTGCTCGCGCGGTTCGCCGGCGCTCGCCTCGTCAAGCCGAGCGCACGCATTCGCCCCGGTGCGATCCTCGACTCGGGCAGCGGCGCAGTCGAGCGGCTGCTCGCGCTTCTCGCCGCGCGCGGCTTTCGCGCCGAGGCGATCGATTCGCTCGGCGTACCGCCGCCCGACGCCTAGCGTCGGCGTCAGGGATCCGTCATGAAGAGGACGCTACGGTCCGCCCGCCGTGGTCAGCGTGTCGAGCCGCCTCTGGAAAATCGTCACTCCCTGTGGCGCCGCAATGCTGCTCGCGGGCTGTGGCGGAGGCACGCACCGCTCGTCCGGCATCACGGGGCCCGCGCGACAGGCTGCGCATCGGCACGTCCGTGCGCAGCACGCACCCACGCCGGCGCGGCTGGTGGATCGCTCGACGGGCAGACTCGCCACACCGGTCCAGGACGCGGCCGCTGTATCGATCGGCGACCGGGCGATGCTGCTCGGCGGGCTCACGGCAGCCGATACCTCCCGGGCCGACGTGGTCGTGGCCGGACCGAGCAGCGATCGCGAAGCCGGGACGCTGCCGACGGCCGTGCACGACACCGCGGCCGTGCAGATCGGCGACGCGGTGTACGTCTTTGGAGGAGGCACGAATGCGGGAACGCAGTCGGCTGCGATCGTACGGGTCCCGCTCGGCGGCGGGCAGGGAACGGTCGTCGGTGCGTTACCGGCGCCCAGCTCCGATCAGGCGGCAGCGCGCATCGGCAGCTCTGCGTACATCGTCGGAGGGTTCACCGGCACGCGCTGGCTGAACACGATCGTCCGCTGGCAGCCGGGAACGGGCGCGCGCGTAGTGGCGCGGCTGCCGTATCCGCTGCGCTATGCCGCAGTGGCGTCGGCGAACGGACGTCTCGTGATTGCGGGCGGCTCGCTCGAGAGCGGGAGTGCCGGCTCGAGCGTGCTCGAGTACCGGCCGGGCCACCGGGGCGTTCGCGACCTCGGGCATCTGCCGACCCCGACGACGCACGCTGCGGCTGCGGCGCGCGGGGCCGTCGTCTACGTCGTCGGGGGAAGAGGCGCAGCGCCGGCGAGCCTGAGCAGGCACATCTATTTCGTCGACACGGTCTCGGGCCGAATCGGCAGCGCCGGGTTGCTTCCTGCCGCACGCTCCGACCTGAGCGCGGTGACGATCGGCGCGCGCGTCCTGCTCGCCGGCGGCCGCACCGTCGACGGCACGGACTCGGCTCTCAGCGAGCTTGTCGCCGCGCCCGCCGGTCGACGCTCGCGGTCCACCACGCGCGCGGCGACGAGCGTCTACGCGTTCGACGGCTCAGGCGAGCTGACGGGAGCCGCACGGTTTGCGAAACCGCTCGTGTACGTGCCGAACAGCGGCAGCGACACCGTCGACGTGATCGATCCCGGCACCTTCAGAGTCGTCAGGACGTTCCGCGTCGGTCTCTTGCCACAGCATGTCGTGCCGGCGTGGGATCTCCGGACGCTGTACGTGACGAACGATGTCGGGAACAGTCTGACGCCGATCGATCCAAGAACGGGCCGCGTCGAGGGGAGGGTCATCTCGGTCGAGGACCCGTACAACATGTATTTCACTCCCGACGGCCGCTACGCGATCGTGGTCGCGGAGCGACTCGGCCGCCTCGATTTTCGCGACGCGCACACGTTCAAGCTGCATCGCTCGGTTCACGTTCCGTGCGTGGGTGTCGACCACATGGATTTCTCTGCCGACGGGCGGTATCTCGTGGCGAGTTGCGAGTTTTCGGGACAGCTGGTCGAGGTGGACGTCGCCGCGGAGCGGGTCGTCCGGACGATCACGCTCCCGGACGGCTACGGCGCGATGCCTCAGGACGTCAAGCTCTCCTCCGACGGCCAGACCTTTTACGTGGCGGACATGCATGCCGGCGGGGTATGGGCGCTCGCTGCGAGCACGTTGCACGTGCGGCGATTCATCGCGACCGGTGCAGGGGCTCACGGGCTGTATCCAAGTCGAGACGGCCGTGAGCTCTATGTGAGCAACCGTTCCGCAGGAACGGTGTCCGTGCTTTCGATGCGCAGCGGACGGAAGCTCGCGACCTGGCGGATTCCCGGCGGCGGCAGCCCGGACATGGGCGGCGTGTCGGCGAACGGCAAGGTGCTGTGGCTCTCGGGGCGCTACAACGCCGACGTCTATGCGATCTCGACGAAGGACGGGCGGCTGCTTGCCCGGATTCCGGTGGGGGCCGGCCCGCACGGTCTCTGCGTCTGGCCGCAGCCCGGGCGGTACTCGCTCGGCCACACCGGAATCCTGCGCTGAGCGCGCGGCTCGTCACGCTCGCCCTCGTGGCGCTCGTGAGCGCGGGCTGTGCGAGGCACGAACCGGTTGCCGCGCGAGGCCGGGCGGTCTTCGCGCGCTCGTGCGCGACCTGCCACGCTCTCGCCGGGAGTGGTGGCGGCTCGGTCGGCGGCAACCTGTCCGAGATTCGGCTCGGCGTCGGGGCGATCGAAAGCTTCGCCCGGATCATGCCGACCGCTAAGCCGCTCAGCCGTGCGGACATTGCCGCCGTCGCGGTGTACATCCGCGCGCGGCGTCGACCGTTCGGCAGCTAATCACTCGGTACCAAATCATTTGGTACGCTAGCTATGTGACCGCCCCCCAGGCTCTGCCCGCCGTCGACCTCGACCGCATCCCCCGCCAGGTTTGGATCATCTCGGCCGTCGCGATGCTCGGCACCGTCATGTCGATTCTCGACACGACGATCGTGAACGTCGCCCTGGCGACGCTCGGGAAGGATCTCCATTCGAGCCTCGCCACGATCCAGTGGGTCGTGACGGGCTACATGCTGTCGCTCGCGGCGGTGATTCCCGTCACCGGCTGGGCGTCGCGGCGCTTCGGCGCCAAGCGCGTCTTTCTGCTCTCGCTCACTCTGTTCACCATCGGCTCGCTCCTGTGCGGGCTCGCGAGCTCGATCACCGAGCTGATCCTGTTCCGTGTGCTGCAAGGAGTCGGCGGCGGCATGATCATGCCGCTCGCGCAGATGATCATGGCCGACGCTGCGGGGCCGAAGCGCATGGGCCGCGTGATGAGCCTCGTCGCCGTGCCGATGATGCTCGCCCCGACGCTCGGCCCGCTGGTCGGCGGCACGATCATCGAGACGCTGAGCTGGCACTGGATCTTCTACGTCAACATCTTCGTCGGTGCGGTTGCGATTCCGCTCGCGATCAAGCTGCTGCCGGCGAAGGCCGGTGAGAAGACCGACACGCTCGACTTCCCGAGCCTGGGGTTGATGTCGACCGGTCTCGTCGCCGTCACCTACGGACTGGCAGAGGCAGGCACCTACCGGTCGTTCGGCAACCCGCACGTCTGGCTGCCGATCCTGTTTGGTGTGATCCTCGTCGCAGGCTTCGTCGTGCGCGCGCTGCGGATCGAGCATCCGCTGCTCGACCTGCGCCTCTACCGAAGCTGGCACTTCTCGGCTGCATCGATCGTGATGTTCGCGCTCGGCGCCGCAGTCTTCGGAGCGATGATCCTGATGCCGCTCTACTGGCAGGAGCTGCGCGGCTTCAGCGTGATTCAGACGGGCCTGCTGACCGGCCCGCAGGGCATCGGCATGGCGATCACGATGCCGCTCGCCGGCAAGCTGACCGAACGGTACGGCGGAGGGCCGGTCGCGCTCGTCGGCGTGCTGCTCACGGCGGCGATGACGGTGCCGTTTGCATTGATCGGGGCACACACGAGCGTCGTCGAGCTCTGCCTCGTGATGGTTGCGCGCGGCGCTGCGATGGGAGCGAGCTTCATGCCGGCGATGACCGCTGCGTTTGCGGCGCTCGACCGCAGCGAGGTCAGCCACGCGACGCCGCAGCTGAACGTGCTGAACCGCGTCGGAGGCTCGATCGGGACAACCGTGCTCGCCGTCGTGCTCGCCGACGCGGCGCGTCATGCGCACACTAGGGCCGCTGCGGCGCAGGCATACGGCACCGCGTTCTGGTGGTCGGTCGGGCTCGCGCTCCTGGCGGTCGTGCCGTGCATCGTCCTCATGCGCGCCGAGTCCAATGCGCGCAAGGCCGCGCGGGCAGCCGGCGCGAAGGATCCCGACCGTCTCGCGCTCGATTCCGGTGCTGTCGCGGAGGCCCTGGCGTGAGCGCGGCTGAAGCACAACGTCCGCTGCTCGACACGACGACCCCGGCGGGACAGCTCGGCGTGGCGTTCAAACGCGCGATGGTCGCGGTGCGGAAGCTGCGCGGCCGCGAGACGCATCGATCGGCTCAGATCAGCCACGCGCAATACGGGCTGCTCTTCGGGCTCGCAGGCACGCGCGAGCTCTCCGCGCGCGAGCTCGCAGAGCAGGTCGACCTGACCCCGGGGACGGTCACGCAGATGCTCGACCACCTCGAAGCCGAGGGGCTCGTGAAGCGCACCCGGTCGGCGGAGGACCGTCGCATCGTCCTCTCGACGCTCACCGAGCGTGGCGCGCACGTCGTCGCCGAGCGGCATGCGCTGATGGAGGAGCGGTGGCACGAGGCGATCGCGGGCTTCTCCGACGGTGAGCTCATCGCGGCAGCCCGCGTGCTCGACCGTCTCGCCGACTTGTTCGACGCGCTTCGCGACGAAGCTGCACCTGCCGCCTAGAAGCGGCGGCTCGGCTTCGGGTTATGCTCGTCTCGGTGGAGGCCGAGGAGCGCCCTCTCTCGAGTTGGCGGCCGTTTCTCGGCCTTCGCTCCCCGCTGCTGTGGGCGGCCGTCGTCCTCTTGGGTGCCGGGATCGGTGTGTCGTTTGCCGCCGTCCATCGCGCCGCGGCGGTGAGGACTCCACAGGAGCAGGCCGTCGGAGGGCCCGTGGCGAGGTGGGCGGCGGGAAAGCGCGTTGCGCCCGCGTTCCGACTCGCGGACCAGGACGGTCGGCCTGTCTCGTTGGCTGCCTATCGGGGCCGGCCCGTGATCGTCACCTTCATCGACCCGCTGTGCCGGTCGTTCTGTCCGCTCGAGGCGGCTCAGCTGAACACTCTGGTGCAGAAGCTGCCGGCACAGTCGCGTCCCGAGATCGTGGCGGTGAGCGTGAATGTGTACGGGAACGCCCGCGCGAACCTGTTGCAAGACGACGCAGTGTGGCGGTTGGTGCCGGAGTGGCGGTGGGCGGTTGGCAGCGGCGCTCGGCTCGCGACCGTTTGGCGTAAGTACCTGATCGGTGTGCGGGTCACGACGAAGAAGATCGCCGGAGTGACCGTGCACAACATCGTGCACACGGAGGCTGCGTATGTGATCGACGCGCGCGGCGACGAGCGCGCGCTGTTTCTCTGGCCGTTCTC
>DASRGQ010000021.1:0-12765 GCA_035650975.1 Gaiellaceae bacterium | reverse complement strand
CAACTACCACCGCGAGCACTTCTCCTCGATCTTCGACCTCCGGCAGGGGAGCGGAGAGCCGGCGCACACCGCGTGCGTCGGCTTCGGGCTCGAACGCATCTCGCTGGCCCTCTTCAGCCGGCACGGGCTCGACCCCGATGCGTGGCCGGCGGACGTCGGGTCGCTGCTGTGGCCGTCGCACGCGTAGACAGCTCCATGCGCAGCCTGCTGGGCCTCGACCCGGCGACGTACGAGCCGCACGCGCTCCACGCCGACGACCGCGCGTACCCGGAGACGAACTGTTACGCGGACATCCTGATCGAGCTGCTGCACGCGCGCGGTGACGAGCCGCTCGCTGCGCTCGGCCGGACCGTGCGCACCGACTTCGAAGGCGATCAATGGACGTTCTTCAAGCCCGACCCGCACGATCTCGAGGAGCTCTTCGGACTCGACATCCACGAGGCCCAGCCGTATCGGCCGCTTCCCGAGCAGATCGAGGAGCAGCTCGAGGACGGCCGCACCTTGATCGTGGAGCTCGACTCGTGGTTCCTGCCGGACACCGAGTCGACGGCGTACCGCCGCGAGCACGTCAAGAGCTCGGCCGTGATGGAAGCGATCGACGTCCGCGCGAAGCGCCTGCACTACTTCCACAACCGCGGGCTGTACGAGCTCGCCGGCGACGACTTCGACGGCGCGCTTCGCGTCGGCATCGATCCCGACAGCGACCGCCTGCCTCCGTACGCAGAGGTCGTGCGGTTCGATGCCGGGACGCAGCTCGACGGCGACCGACTCCGGAGTGAAGCACTGGCTAGGCTGCGCTACCACTTCGAGCGAAGACCGGCGGCGAACCCGTTTACGCGGTTCGCCTCTGCGCTCGCGGACGACTTGCCCGCGTTGCTCGAGCAGAGCCATGCGGACTACCACGCGTACGCTTTTGCGACGGTGCGGATGGCGGGGTCCGCGTTCGAGCTGTGCGGCGCGCACGTCGCCTGGCTGTTCGGCGACGACGGTTCGGCGGCAGTGCAGGCGCTCGCACGAATCGTGTCCGGTTCGAAGGCGCTCTCGTTCAAGCTCGCGCGGCGACGCGCGTTCGACCCGCAGCCCGTACTCGGCGAGCTCGCCGAGGCATGGGACGAGTCGTTTGCCGAGCTCGCCCGATTGCTCGGGTGAGAGTGAGCCGCGTGCATGTGACCGGCTGGATCAGGGCGTCGACCGAACCCGGCCTGTTCGACGGCGTCCCGACCGACACCGAGCTGGACTGGGAGGGTGGCGAAGCGCCGTTCCGCGGCAGTGACGAGGAGGACCACTGGTTCCGCGTGCTCGTCGACGCCCGTGGGCCTGCGCCGACACTCGAGCTCCCGGGGCTCGCAACGCTCTGCGACGTCTACGTCGACGGCGGCCGTGTGTTGCGAAGCGAATCGATGTTCCTTTCCCATGAGCTCGAGCTCTCGCCGGGCCGTCACGAGCTTGCCGTGTGTGCCCGCGCGCTCTCACCGGTGCTCGCGGAGAGCAGGCGCCCACGGGCCCGCTGGCGGACCCGCGTCGTGCCGAACGGAAACCTCCGCTGGATCCGGACGTCGTTCTACGGCCGTGCTCCGGGGTTCGCAGCGGGCCCGCCGCTCGTGGGGCCGTGGCGGCCGGTGGAGCTCCTCGAGCAGCCGCGGCTGCGTGCCGACGTGCGGACCAACGTCGACGGGCACGACGGTGTGATCGAGGTTCACGCGCCGGCGTCTGCCGGTCCGCTCGAGGTCACGACGGGGTGGGGGACGACGCAGCTTGCGCCGGGCGGTGGGCCGATTCGCGTCACGGCGCCCGAGCCCTGGTGGCCGCACACCCACGGCGACCCGGTGCTGCACGAGGTTCGGGTGCGAGCCATGGGCGCCGAGCTTGTGCGGCGGGTGGGCTTCCGCCGGCTCGCTGCCGCCGCAGACATCGAGCGCGACGGCCTGGACCTGCACGTGAACGGCGTGCGCGTCTTTGCGCGCGGTGCGGTGTGGACTCCACCGCCGCCCGGCGAGAAACGCCGGACGCTGGAGCGCGCGCGCGACGCCGGGCTGAACGTGATTCGAGTCGTCGGGACGATGGCGTACGAAGACGCGGAGTTTCACGACACGTGCGACGAGCTCGGCTTGCTCGTCTGGCAGGACTTGATGTTCGCGAACCTGGATTACCCGTTCGTCGACGAGTCGTTCACTGCGCTCGCCGAAGGAGAGGTGCGCACGCTGCTTCGCGAGGTCGGCGGTCGCCCGAGCCTCGCCGTCGTCTGCGGGAACAGCGAGGTGGAGCAGCAGGTGGCGATGCTCGGGCTCGAGCCCGAGCTCGGCCGCAGCGCGTTCTTCGAGTCGACCGTTCCGGCTTTGCTGCGCGAGAGCGGGGTCGATGCGCCGTACGTCCCCTCCGCGCCGTGTGGCGGCACGCTGCCGTTCCGCACGAACCGGGGAGTGGCGAACTACTTCGGCGTCGGTGCGTATCTGCGGCCTCTCGAGGACGTCCGACGTGCGGGGGTCCGGTTCGCGTCGGAGTGTCTCGCGTTTGCGAACGTGCCCGACGCAGGCCCAGCCGACCGTGCGCAAGGCGTGATGAAGGACGCGGACACGGACTGGGACTTCGCCGACGTGCGAGACCATTACCTCCGCCTGCTGCACGGCGTGGGACCGGAGGACCCGGACTACTGGGATTACTCGCGGCTCGTGAGCGGTGAGGTGATGGCGGCGGTTTTCGGCGAGTGGCGGCGTGCGCAGTCGCCATGCTCGGGAGGCATCGTGCTGTGGCTGCGCGACCTCGCGCCGGGGTCCGGATGGGGCTTGCTCGATGCCGGCGGCGACCCCAAGGCCGTCTGGCACGTGCTCAGGCGAGTGCTTGCCCCCGTTGCCGTCTGGCTTGTCGACGAAGGACTGAACGGGCTCTCGGTACACGTCGCGAACGACACGGGCCAGAAGCTCCGCGCAACTCTCCGGCTCGCGCTCTACCGAGACGGCGAATCATTGGCGGCGACCGCTAAGGAAGACGTCCATCTCCCGGCGCACAGCGCATTCGAACGCGACGTGGAGGCGATGGTGGGTCGCTTCGCCGATGTGACGTACGCGTACCGGTTCGGCGAGCCACAGCAGGATGTCGTCGCGGCGACCCTCGAGTCGGGCGGCGCCCGGCTCGCCCAGGCCTTCCATTATCCGGTCGCGCAGGCCGGGCGCCGTCGAAGCGCCGACGAGCTCGGCCTCGCCGCGCGCCTGCGGGCCGAGGGCGCGGACCATGTCCTCGAGCTCGAGTCCCGCCGGTCCGTACGCGGCGTCCGCATCGACGCGCCCGGCTACGTCCCGGACGACGACGCCTTCGATCTCGAGCCGGGTCACACACGCACGGTCCGCCTGCGGCCGGCCCCCGACGCGGCTCCAGGCTCCGTGCTGGTGCGTGCGCTCGACCTCGCCGGGAGCATCGAGGCCGGACAATGACTCAAGGAATCGGCGTGTGGCGCCGATGGAACCATCCATGGAAGCTGAGAGCTTCAGCCCGGGCTATCATCCGGCATTCGAACGGGGGGAGGTAGAACTGCATACGATCGAGCCCACCGTGCACGAGCAATCGGATCTCCGTGAGTTCGTCGGGCTCGTCAAGCGGCACGCCCCCCTCATCGCGCTCGTCACGATCGCGACGGCCGTCGCGGCGTTCGCCATGTCGCTGTCGCAGCAGAGTGTGTACGAGAGCTCGACGACGCTTCTCTACTCCCCGACGTCGACCGCCGCGGGGAATCCGACGGACACGGCGACCGAGATGGAGACCATTTCGGGGATTGCGACGTCGACGAGCGTCCTCGCGCCGATCGCCCAGCGCTTCGGCGTCTCGCTGCAGAAGCTCCAGCAGGACGTGTCCGTCGGCGTCTCGTCGAGCTCGGGCTCGACATCCGAGCTGCTGAAGATCTCGGCAAGGGCTCACCACGCGACTTCGTCCGCCTCGATCGCGAATGCCGTCGCCGCGTCGCTCGCTTCGTTCCGCGCGACACGCGAAAAGAGCCTCTTGAACTCACAAATCACTTTCATGCGCCAGCAGCTGAACACGCTGAGCGGGAAGACGGATCCGAGCTCCGTCGCGGCCGCGTCCGACATCCGGACACAGCTCGTCAACCTGAAGGCGTCGCTGGCCACGTTCAGCCCCGACCTCACCGTGTTGACACCCGCGATGGTCCCAGGTGCGGCGATCTCACCAAAGCCGACGCGCAACGGCGCGATCGGGCTCATCGTCGGCCTCGTCCTCGGCATCATGCTGGGCGTCCTGCGCGACCGGCTCGACCGTCGAACCCGAAGCCTCGAGGAGGTCGAGGCGGTGTATCGCGCGCCGCTCCTCGGCACGGTGCCGTTCAACCGGCGCAGCGCGCCGCGCGCCGAGCTCCTGGCGGACTTCGCCGGTTCCGATCTGCTCGCGCACGCCTACCGGACGATCCGCACCAACCTGTCGCTCTTCCGCCTCGACAAGACGAAGAAGTCCGTGATCGTCGTCACCTCGGCGGTGCCGTCCGAAGGCAAGAGCGCGGTCGCTGCGAATCTCGCGCACGCGCTGAGCGTCACCGGGCTCAAGGTTCTCGCGGTGTCTGCGGACCTTCACGATCCCACCCTGCACGACTACTTCGCAGACCGCGTTCCGACGGCCGGTGCGCCGATGATCCCGATCCTCCAGCGGAGCGACGTCCTGCGTGCGCAGGCGGCACAGCAGCGTGAGCCGGCCGGCCTCGTGCAGGTGCTTGCCGGCGATATGTCGCTCGCAGAGGGGGCGCGCAGCATCGCGCTCGGCCCGCGCGAGCGCGCAAGCGGCGGCTCGCTCGCGCTGCTCGCGAACGGCAGCACGTTCTTCGATCCCGCGGCCCTCTTCGGCTCGGGTCACATGCGGCGGTTCCTGCAGCAGGCGAAGCAGCAGTACGACGTGATCGTCATCGACACGCCGCCGCTGCTCGCGAACGCGGACGCCTCGCTCCTCGCGCAAGACGCCGACCTCGTCGTGGTCGTCGCCCGCATGCATCACTTGACGCGAAACCAGGCGCGGAGAGCGATGCGTGTCATGTCCGCCGCACACCTGACGCCGACCGGCATCATCGTCACGGGCGCCGTCGACGACTCGTCGTACGGCTACGGCTACCCGCATCGATATGGATCTGGATCTGGGTCTGAAGAACAGAGCGGCGAAGCGGCGAGCGGGCAACCGGCTCGGTCCGGCGCCTGAGTCGGCACTCGCGCTCGCGGTCCCGAAGCTCTCGATCCGGGCGCGCGAGCTCGGGTTCGTCGCGGCGACCATCCTTGTCTGCCTGGCGGTCGGCAAGGTGCTTCCGCGCGAGCTCGACACGCTGACCCCGAAGAAGCTGATCGCGTTCAGCGTCGGGTTGCCGCTCATCGTCTGGGCGGGTTGGCTGTCGGTCGCGCGGCCTCTCGCCGCGTTCTCGCTCGGGTTCGCGCTTCTCGGCATCGTGCTCGTGGAGCCGGCTCCTGTCGACGTGGTGTTCGGGCTCCTCATCGCGTCGACCTACGTGCTGCGCAACGTGCGACCTCTCGTGCCGTCGTTCGTGGCGCTGCCGCTCGCGGGCTACGCGCTCTTGACGCTCACCTCGATGCTGAATGCAACGAGCCTGTCGCGCGCCATTCAGTTCGAGGCGATCACGCTGTACATGATCATCCTGGCTGTCTGGCTGTCGTGGGCGTTCAAGAACCCGGTCTGGGTGACGACGGCGATGCGGGTCTACCTCATAGTTGCGGTCTTCTCGGCAATCCTCGCGCCCGTCGCGCTTTACTTGCCCATTCCCGGGTCGTTGAAGTCGATCCTCACGTTCGGCGGTCTGCGTGCGAAAGGCCTTTTCAAGGACCCGAACGTCTACTCCCCGTTCCTCGTGCCCGCAGCGATCATCCTGCTCGAGGAGCTGACGGGGCGAAAGCTCTTGACGTGGCGCCGCAGCGTGATCGCCGGCGCACTCGCGCTCGTGAGCCTCGCGATAGCGGTTGCCTACTCGCGCGCCGGTTGGCTGAATCTCGTCCTCGGCGTTGCGACGCTGATCGTCGTCCAGGCGGCGCGCAGCGGTGGGCTGCGCAAGGCTGCCAAGAGTGCGGCGATGATCGTCGCCGGGCTTGCGATCGGCTTCGCGTTTCTTTCCGCAACCGGCTCGCTCACGTTCCTGCACCAGCGATCGACCTTGCAGAGCTACGACCAGCAGCGATTCGCGAATCAGGACAACGCGATCAACGACGCCACACGCCACGTGTTCGGCTTCGGGCCGGGGCAGTCAGAGGTGCTGCTGCCTCTTTCCGCGCACGAGACGTACGTCCGTGCCGCGTTCGAAGAAGGGCTTCTCGGCGTGGCGACGATCTTGATGATGTTCGTGGGAACGCTGATGTGCGCGCTCGTGCTCGTGAGGCGACAGCGATACGTCCACGGCATCGGCACGGCTTCGCTTCTCGGGATTTGGCTCGGCCAGACGGTGAACGGGTTCTTCGTCGACACGATCCATTGGCGCCATCTGTGGATCTTCGCCGCGCTCATCTGGTGCGGGTACGGGCTGGGCGGCAACTCGGAACAGTCGACCGCGACACCGAGAATCCACTCGGTCCATCGGTAGACGCGCCCTGTGCCCGTCAGACGCTTGCGGCTGCTCTACGTCGTCACGCTCGCAGAGGTAGGCGGGGCACAGTCGTACGTCCGCGATCTGCTGCCGGCGATGTCGGAGGAGTTCGACGTGACCGTCGCCGCGCACGGCGAAGGCCCGCTGAAGGACTTCTGCGAGCGGCACGACATCGCGTTCGTGCCACTGCGGCACGTGCGGCGGGACCTCTCTGCCTGGCGCGACCTCCTCGGTTTTCTGGAGCTCGTCGCGCTCTTCCGGAGCGTGCGACCGGACATCGTGCACCTGAACAGCTCGAAGGCGGGTGTGCTCGGTCGGCTCGCCGGGTCGGTCGCGCGCGTCCCGGTCCGCGTCTTCACCGCGCACGGCTGGGCGTTCAAGGCAACGAGTGGGATCGGCGCGCAGGTGTACCTGTGGGCGGATCGCATCGTTCGTCCGTTGACCACGATGATCATCTGCGTCTCGCAGATCGAGCGCCAAGCCGGGCTCGCAGCCCGAACGTGCACTGCAGAACGCTCGCGGGTGATTCGGAACGGAGTCGACGTCGACGCGGTGCTCCCCCACGATGCGAGCGAGTCGCCTCCGGTGCGGATCGTGAGCGTCGGAAGGCTCGCCGAGCCGAAGAACTTCCCGGTTCTGATCGCCGCTGTCGCGAGGCTGCCCCGCAAGAGCGCCGGTCTGCGCATCCTCGGCGACGGGCCGCAGCGCGAGCTTCTCACCGAGCTGATCGCGGAGCGCGGCCTCGAGCAAGAGATCGAGCTCGTCGGCGAGGTCGAGGACGTACGCCCGTATCTCGCCGAGTCCGATGTCTTCGTGCTCTCGACGAGATCCGAGGGCATGCCGATCGCGTTGCTCGAAGCCATGGCCGCCGGGTTGCCGACCGTCGTGTCGGACGTCAGCGGCCTGCACGAGGTTGTTCTCGACGGTGAGACGGGACTGCTTGTCCCGACCGACGACGCCGATGCACTCGCCTCGTCCATTCTCCGCGTCGTCGAGGACGCTGCACTCCGCGAGCGTCTTGGTCTTGCGGCCCGTCGACGCGCGGTGGAGCATTTCGCGCTCGGGCCGTGGCGGCGAGCTCATCTCGAGCTCTACGCGTCTCTCGTCGGGGCATCCACCCCTGAGCCGGCATGACGGAGCACGCTCCCTCCGCGCAACGGCCGCCGTCGCTCGCCGGGAGCTCGGGTGTGCTGCTCGGCGCACGCATCGGCATCAACCTCGGGTATTTCGGTGCCGCAGTCATCCTTGCTCACCTGCTTCACCCTGTAGAACGTGGGGCCGTCGCGTTCATCACGGTCACGGCGCTCGTCGTCTCGACTGCGAGCCGCGTCGGGTTCGACGACACGACGAGCGTGTTCGTCGCATCGCGAGTGGAACAGCGGCCGCGTCTGCTCGCCAATGCGCTCTGCGTGGGCGCGATCACCTCGACGTTCGTCGGCGGTGCGGCGGCGCTCGTTCTCCTCGCTCTGCCGCAGGTGCGCCCGGAGCGCGTCGATCGCACCGATCTGTTGCTGCTCGCACTGGGCGGTATGTCCTCGTCGGTCGGCGTCTGCGGCGGCGGCTATCTCATCGGCTGCCGGCGGTTCCTCGGCTGGTCGCTCGCAAACGTCACCACGTCATGGGGCTATACCGCGCTCCTCGTCGCGCTGGCGGTGGCGGGCAAGGTGGACGTCACGCGAGCGGCGATCGCCTGGACGCTGTCGCAGGCACTCGGTGCTGTCGTCGCCGTCATCGCGGCCGTGCGCGTAGCAGGCATCAGGCGTCCCAGCCGCGCTCTTCTGCGGACGACGCTGCCGTTTGCGTTCAGAGCCTGGGTGGGGTCGTTCTCGTCGTTCCTGAACGCGCGGCTCGACCAGACGATCATGGGGATCATCTCGACCGAGCGCTCGCTCGGGATCTACGCGGTCGCCGTCAACGCGGGCGAGATCGCGCTGTACCTTCCGGGTGCCGTCGCGACGGCGCTCCTGCCGGTGATCGCGTCGAGCCCGCCCGAGCGCAGGCTCGCGCAGACAACCCGCGTTGCACGTGCGCTTCTCCTCCTGACGTTCGCAACCGTTGTTGCGGCCGCGGTCGGTGGCTTCATCCTGATCCCGCTCGTGTTCGGGTCGAGTTACACCGACTCGGTCGTGCCGTTTCTGTGGCTGCTCCCCGGGGCCGTCGGGTACGCGGGCCTTCGCGTGTTCTCGTCCGCTCTGCTCGCTGCAGGCTCGCCGGCGCGATCTTCACTGGGCTCGGCCGCGGCGCTCGTCACCGGTGTCGTGCTGGATTTCGCGCTGATCCCCGTCTACGGCGCGGACGGCGCAGCGATCGCCGCCACGGTGGCGTTCATGGCGGGAGGCGTGTTCGCGGTCGTCGTCCACCGCAAGACCACGAACTGCCCGTGGCGTGAGCTCCTGCCGCGGAGAGCCGACCTGCAGCTGATCGCCGGTCTCGCGCGCCGCATCGCGAGCCGTCAGGCCGTCTCGTCCAAACTCGCAGGGTGGTGAGCTCTAGCCGGCGACGCGCTCGCGCTCGCCGGCAACGAGCTCGTCCATGATCGCCGTCAGGCGACGCTGTGCGTCGAGCGTTCGAAACGTGTGGTCGGCGTCGCGGACGAGTTGGAGCTCGAGCGGCGCTCCGGAGAGCTCCGGGCCGAGGTGGCGTGCGAGGTAGCCGAGCCCGGGGTCCGACTCGCTCATCACGAACTGCACGTCGGTGCCCTGGTCGCGAAGCGTGGAGAGCGCAGTCACGAGCCAATCGCCCGCGGCACCCTCCGCCGGGCTCCGTCGCACCCGTCTCCTCGCGGCCGCGATCCCCGTTCGTGCGAGCAGCGCCAGACGGTCGCCGAGTTGCCGCCAGGCGCTTCTTCGTGCGAGCATCGACCGCCACTTGGTGGGCGAAAGGAGACTTCGCCGGACGTAACTCGCTTGGCCGCGTTCGGACGACTCCTTGTCGTAGGAGAGGATCTGCGGATTCAAGAGGACGATGCGCTTCACCCCCGGCGTGCGCAGCGCCAGGTGGAATGCCATGTACGCACCGGAGCAGAGGCCGACCAGCGTCAGCGTCTCGGCTCCTCGACGCTCGGCCAGCGCGTCGACGAGCGCTGCGGCGTCGGCGACCGCGTCGGCGCTGTAGAGCTCCGTCACCGAGCGATGGGGCCCGTCGCTTCCGTCGCTCTCTCCAACGCTTCGCCCGTCGAGGCGCAGTGATGGGAGGCCGCGCCGCGCCCATTCTCGCGCCCATTGAACGTAGAGACGATTCGGCCCGATGTGGCGCACGAAGCCCGCGTTCAGCAGGACGACCCACTCGCGTGCTTCGTCCGGGCGCTCTGCCGGTTCGCAGATGACGCCGAAGAGCCGCCCGGCCTCGCCGTCGACCGTGAAGGCCTGCTCGCACACTCCGGCGTCCTCGAGAACCGAGCTCGGCTCGGATTCGGGGACACGGTCGCGAGCGTGCAGCGGCCGACGCGCGGAGAGCCAATCCGCAATGGCCTCGACCGCGAGCGTCGGAGGCTCGGCGCGCTCGGCCTCCTCGAGCATCTCGGCGAGACCGGGAACGTCTTGCGACTCGACGTGCGCCCCGCGTGCCCTCAATGGCTCGCCGAGCGACCGCCGATGACGCCGCGGGCCTTCGATGAGCAGGACCGGCAGGTCGGCCGGCCAGGCGGGAGGTGGGACCCTGGATGCGAGGTCGACGTGGTGGAGCTCGTCGACCATGTCACCCGCGAGCAGGAACCCGGCGAGCTCTTCGCCGCCGTCGGTGGGCGGCGGTCCCGCACGCTCGGCGGGAACCTGACGTGCGAGCAGGTGGTAGGTGCGCTCCTCGCGCAACCACTCGTCGCCGGTCGAGAGCGCGTCCCACAGCACGAGCGCGTCGATCTCGAGCTGCTCGTCGACGGCCCAGGCGGCAACCGTCCCGCCGAGCCGGACGCCCACGACGGCGATGCCGCCGACGCCGGTCCTCATTCGAAGCTCCGATGCAGCCCAGCCGAGACTCTCCCTCCACGCGGCGAGGCGCCCGGGGCTGCCGTCGTCGCCCGCACTGTCGCCGCTCGAAGGAGGGTCGTACAGAAGGGCAGGCATCCCACGCGCGGCGAGTGTGCGAGCGAGGAGGCGCAGCGCACGATGCGAGACGACCGCCTCGTTTGCGATCGAAGACGCGATCACGACCCCGAGCCCGCTGTCGCGGTCGCCCGCTCGATGGAGGATGCCGGCGACTTGTCGCCGGGGCGGGCCGAAGGCCACGGGTACCGGCGCATTCGCGTCCTGCCACGACGTCATGCGCCGTCGAGCGTAGCGGTCGCACCGGACTTGACCCCCGAGTATGCTGCTTGTCCGCCTTGGGTCCAAGCACCGACAACGCGAAAACAGTCTCTGCGCTCGAACCGGCAATCGTGCGCAAGGCGCATCGTCTCTACGTGCGTGGTCGGATCGCAGCAGGCCGCACCTGGGCGAGCCGGCGACTCGGCGGCCGGGCTCCGCGAAGCGGGGTGCGGATCCTCCTGTACCACCGCGTGACGGACGAGCCCGATCCACTCGCGATCCGCCCGGAGCGATTTCGGCGGCAGCTCGAGACGATCAGGCGCCTGGGCCTGAAGCTGATCCCCCTGGCGGAGACCTACGATCATCTCGCTGCGGGCGACGACGGCCGGTACGTCGCAATCACGCTGGACGACGGCTACCTCGACTCGCTGACGACCGCGGAGCCGATCTTGCGCGAGTTCGAAGCGCCTGCCACCGTCTTTCTTCCCACTGGGATCATCTCGGGGCGAGACCGAAGCACGTGGTACCACCGTCCTCCTCGATTCCTGGGCTGGGACGATGTGCCCGAACTGATGTCATCGGGCGTCGTCGAGGTTCAGCCCCACGGCGTCGCGCATTTCGCACTGCCCAAGCTGGACGACGAGGAGGCGCGGGACGAAATCCTCGGCTCGATCTCGGAGCTCTGCGAGCGCGCCGGAGTGGCAGCGCATACCTATTCGTATGCTGCAGGGCGCTACGGGCCTCGCGAGCAGGCGATCGTCGCCGCGAGCTCGGTGCGCGGCGCCGTGACGTGCGACGCCGGGATCAACTGCGCGAACACCACGTGGACGGCGTTGCGGCGGACTGCGATCTACGGCTGGGAGTCGGACGGCGAGTTTGCGTCCATCCTGGGCGGAGCCATCGACGGCCCCTCCGCCGTACGCCGGATCCGAGTCTCGGCGGCTGCCGCTCGCCTGCGATTCGCCTCACGGCTGCGCACGTTCTCGATCGCGTAGTAGATCCTGAACGGGTAGAGCGGGCGCGCCCCGAGCAGCAGGGGGTAGACGAGGCGCCGCCACCGTGGCACGCGCTCGAGGCGGGCCAGGCTCGCTCGCCGCGCGAAGAGTGCCTCGTGCCTGCTCCGGAGCAGCTTGTACAGCTCGGCGTGCCGTCCATGTCCCGTCTGGTTCATACGAACGGAGGGATGGCGCCGATAGTGGAGGACGAGCTGATCGACGGGGGCGCCGGCGTAGCCGGCTTCGGCCAGGCCCATGAGCAGGTCCCAGTCCTCGTAGATGTCTCCGAGCGACCAACCTCCCGCGGCCAAGAGCGCCTCGCGGCGAAAGAGGCACGACGCCCCCCAGCGGTTCGCGTAGAGCAGCGTGAACGGGCTCCATGGCTGGGCGAGGCGACCGCCGGCTTTGTCGCCAGTGAACACGAGGTGCCCGTAGACGAAGGCCACGGATGCGTCGGCGTCGAGTACGTCGGCGAGTCGTCCGAGCGCCCCCGGCTCGAGCGCGTCGTCCGAGTCGAGCGGCAACACGTACGGGGCGCTCGTCGCGTGCACCCCGGTCATCCGCGCTGCCGCAAGGCCGCCGTTCTCGCGGCGGATGACTCGAATGTCTCGCGCCCGCAGCTCGTCGAGCACCGACAAGGTCGCGGGGTCGGAGGAGCCGTCGTCGACGACGACGAGCTCGACGGGCTCGTCCTCCCGGACGGATGCGACCGCCTGCTCGACATACGCGCCGTCGTTGAAGCAGGGGACGACGACTGCTACACGCGAGTCCACCTCAGCGATGTTCCTGCGAGACGCGTGGAACGCCCGCGGGGAGATGGAAGGTGTTGTTTGTGAAGGTGTTGGTGCCGGTGGTGTGGTAGGTGTCGATGGCGGCGAAGGTTTGGTTTTTGAAGGTGACGTTGGTGATGGTGGTGGATTCGGTGCCGACGTCGAGTCCGATGCCGATGGTGGTGCCG
>DASRGQ010000020.1:0-6004 GCA_035650975.1 Gaiellaceae bacterium | reverse complement strand
TTGGCGTAAGTACCTGATCGGTGTGCGGGTCACGACGAAGAAGATCGCCGGAGTGACCGTGCACAACATCGTGCACACGGAGGCTGCGTATGTGATCGACGCGCGCGGCGACGAGCGCGCGCTGTTTCTCTGGCCGTTCTCCGCGCAGGACGTGCGCGCGACCCTCGAGCAGTTGGCGCAGCCGGCTTCCTAGAGGTGTTCGACCACGTCGACATTCGCGTCTCGGACCTGGCTGCGTCGCGCAGCTTCTACACGGAGGCGCTCGGGCTGCCGACGCTCGAGGGCGAGTGGATCGAGTGGGGCGACTTCGGCATCGTCGCCGACGGCCCCGTCACCAGGAACCTGCACGTGGCCTTTGGCATGGCGGATCGCGACGCCGTGGACGCGTGGTGGAACCGGCTGACGGAGGCGGGCTACGAGAGCGACGGCGAGCCCGGCCCGCGGCCGCAGTACAGCGAGACCTACTACGGGGCTTTCGTCCTCGACCCTGACGGCAACTCGATCGAAGCCGTGCACCACGAACGAGTTCACCCGGGGGAGATGCAGCATCTCTGGTTCCGGACGCGCGACCTCGCAACGGCGAAGCGCTTCTACGAGACCGTGGCGCCCGTCGTCGGGCTCGAGATCCTGCACGACTCGCCTGAGCGTGTGCAGTTCAGTGACGGTCGCGGGAACTTCACGTTCGTGCCGGGGGAGCGGCCCACCGAGAACGTCCACCTCGCCTTCGGCGTGCGCGACTTCGCGACCGTCGAGCGCTTCCACGAGGTCGCGGTCGGCGCCGGGTACGCCAGTAACGGCGCGCCCGGCGAGCGACCGCAGTACCACCCCGGCTACTTCGGCTCGTTCGTGCGCGACCCCGACGGCCACAACGTCGAAGCCGTCTTTCACGATCGCCCGTAGTTACGGCCCGTTGTAGACGACGCCGTGGCAGTTCCACGAGCCGGAGACTTTCGCATAGCGCGCGCTTGGAGCTACAGGCGTCCGAAGGCGAGCTCGGCGAGCGCGAGCCAGATCGCGAAGCTGAAGAGGAACGCCCAGGCAAGGCCGCGGTAGAAATCCCCTTCGGGACGCATGTCACAAGGTTCGTCCTCGAGCCGGACGGCTCCTTCTCGGTAGACACGGTGAGCCCAGGGTGGTAAGCACGCACGCGAGGGGTGTTGCGGCCGCTCCACGGTTCGCGACAAGAGGGGGGACGAGATGCCGAGAGAGGGCATCGACTATGCGTGGCACAACGGCGTCGACACCGATGCGTTCCGGAGCGTCGGCGCAACGTTCGTCGTGCGCTACCTGTCGCACGACCCGCGCAAGAACCTGAGCGCGGCGGAGGCGCAGGTGCTGAGCGACGCCGGCTTCGATGTCGCCGTCGTCTGGGAGTCGTCTGCCCGGCGTGCCTGCGCAGGGCAGCCTGCCGGCGCGGCCGATGCTCACGCCGCCGCCGTGCAGGCGAAGGCGTGCGGCATGCCGGCGGCGCGGCCGATCTACTTCGGCGTCGACTTCGACGCCGGTGACGGCGACAAGCCGAAGATCGTGGACTACCTGCAGGGCGCGGCGAGCGTGCTCGGCGCGAAGCGCGTCGGCGTCTACGGCGGCTACTGGGTCGTCAAGTACTGCTTCGACCACTCCGCCGCCCGATTCGGCTGGCAGACCTACGCCTGGTCGGCCGGGCACCGCGACCGGCGCGCCCAGCTCTACCAGCACGAGAACGGCGTGACGATCGGCGGCATCAGCTGCGACCGCGACACCGCGTACGCCGCCGACTTCGGCCAGTGGCGGCTGCCGCCGCAGTGCAGCGTCGATGTCTAAGGAGCGCGCCTTCCGGGTACGTCCCCGCCATGAGCAACGCAGACGAAGCAAAGGGACGGCTGAAAGAAGCCGCAGGCGACCTCACCGACGACAAGGACCTGAAGCGTGAGGGGAAGATCGACCAGGCGGCAGGCGCGGCGAAGGATCGTGTCGACGACGTGTCCGAGAAGGCGAAAGACGCGTTGTCCTCGGATTCCTGATCTGCGCCGATGCGAGGGCCGGAGCACCCGGCCCTCGCATCATTACTCGGCGTCTTGGGCGGGAAAGAGCACCGTCGGCACCTCGACCTCCGCGGGATCGATCCCGCGCACGACGACGTCGACGATCGTCGCGACGAGCGCCGCGAGCGGGATCGAGAGCAGCACGTAGAAGCTACCGAGGAGGACGCCCGTCACCGACACCGAGACGAGCGTCAGGAGCGGCGGCAGCCCGACGGCCCCGCCGAGCACGCGCGGCGTGACGAGGTAGTCCTCGACGAGGCGGATCGCGAGCAGCGCGATGCCCGCGAGCGCCGCCGTGTGCCAAGACGCCGTCAGCCCTGCACCTACCGCGACGACCACGGCGACGAGCGGGCCGACCACCGGCACGATCTCGAAGATGCCGGCGCTGATCCCGATCAGCAGCCAGTACGGCTCGCCCACGAGAACGAACGCGACCGACGCGAGCACGGAGACGAACGCGATCAGGATGATCTCGCCGCGGATGAACGAGCCGAGCTTCTGGTCGACGAGCGTCCACGTGTCGCGCAGCTTCTTCCGCCTCGGCCGCGGCATGAGGCTCGCGACGAGGTCGACGGTTCGGTCGCGCTCGAAGATCCAGTACGCCGCGACCGCGAACGTGAAGAAGATGCCGGCAAGCGCCTTGAGGGCCTTCTCGCCGATCGTCAGGCCGTTGGAGACGAGCGTCCCGGTCTTCGGCAGATGCTGCAAGTGCTTCCCGATCGCGTTCAGGATCCGCTCTTTCAAGCTGCTTCCGTGGCTCGTCGAGTGCGCGGTCTGCGCCGTGTGCAGCGCGTGCTGAACCTGCGTCGAGAGCGTCGGCACGACGAACGAGAGAAAGAGCGCGACGAGCCCGAGGAAGACGAGGTAGTGCAGGAGCACCGCGACGGCGCGTGGGACGCGCCAGCCCGCGAGCCGGTCCACGCCCGGGCGCATCGCGGCGGCGATCGTGAACGCGAAGAGCAGCAGTGCGAGGACGACGCGCAGCTTCCACAACGCGAGTGCCGTCACGACGACGGCGATGACGACGACCGCAGCGACGAACGCCTGGCGGGCGGTCGCCACGGCGGACGGCCGCTCGTCGGGGTTTGCGTCCATGCTCATGGTCGGCGACGGAGTGCTGCCCAGCGAGCCAACGGGCCAAACTCGACGGTTGGCGACGGCCGGTGTGCCGGACTACTGTGTGCCGTCCGTCACACGGAGGCAGGAGGGGTCATGCTGGGGTCGAGAGCCGGTCGGGGCGCGCTGGCGCTGCTCGTTCTGTGCGCGTTCGCGGTCGGGATCTGGGTCGGGGCGGCGCCGGGCGCGACGCCCGGGTTCTTCGTCGGCTTCGACGACGATCTCGCGAAGCAGGTCGGCTCGCAGGCGACGGGGCCGATGCGCCAGCTCGGCGCGAGAGCCGTGCGCGTGACGCTGCAATGGTCGCCGGGGGAGACGGCGCTGACGTCGGGCGACGCGGCCGGTCTCGACCGCGCAGTGGGCGCTGCCTCGGGACTGCGCGTGCTGCTGACGGTGTACGGGACGAGCGGCGCTGCTGCTCCCGTCACCGCGACCGAGCGCAGCCAGTACTGCAGCTACGTCTCGTCCGCGCTCGCGCGTGAGTCCGCGATTCGCGACGTGATCGTGTGGAACGAGCCGAACAAGAACCAGTTCTGGTCGCCGCAGATCGCCTCCGGCTCGACGCCCGCGGCGCCTGCGGCTTACGAGGCACTGCTCGCCACCTGCTACGACACGCTCCACAAGGCGTTTCCGAGCGTCGACGTGCTCGGCTTCGCGCTCGCGCACACGGGGAGCGACAACGCGAGCAGCACGTCGCCCGGCGCGTTCATCCGCGGTGTCGGCACCGCGTATCGCGCAAGCGGCCGCGGCGCGCGGATCCTCGACACCGTCGCCTACCACCCCTACCCGCTCACCTCGAGCGAGCCGCCGGGCCAGCAGCACATCGGCTCGACGACGATCGGGGAGGGTGACTGGAACAAGCTGATGTACAACCTCTGGCAGGCCTTCAACGGCACCGCGCAGCCGATTCCGGGGCAGTCGGACGTGACGATCTGGTACTCGGAGTGGGGCGTGCAGAGCGCGATCCCGGCGGCGAAGGCGAGCCTGTATACCGGCACCGAGAACGTCCCAGTCGTCTCCGAGGCCGACCAGGCGGCGCAGGTGACGAACGCGATCGACCTGGCCGCATGCCAGCCGTACGTGCATGCGTTCTTCAACTTCCTGATCGCGGACGAGCCGTCGCTCACGGGCTGGCAGTCGGCGCCGCTCTATGTCGACCGCACGCCGAAGTCGTCGTACGGTGCGTTCGCGAGTGCGATCTCCGCGGCGACACAGGGAAGCGTGAACTGCAGCGCGCTGCCGGGCGGCACACCGAGCAGCGACTACCTGCCGCCGTCGACACCTGCGTCGCTCACCGGTTCGGTGGCGGGCTCGCCGCCGGTCGTGACGCTGCGCTGGCAGCCGGCGACCGACAATGCGTCGCCGGTCTCCTACCGTGTGTATCGCGGCTCGGCGCTCGTCGCGACGACGACCGCGACTACGTGGTCGGCCACGGTCGCCGCGCACACGACGGCGACGTACACGGTGCGCGCGATCGACTCGGCGGGCAATCTCGGCAATGCCTCGAACGCGGTGACGGTCAGCTCGTAGCGTCGAATGTGAACCGGAGCCGGCCCGCGGGGCCGCAGCGCCCCGAGCCGACTCCGATCCACCTAACCCCCGCGTCTCACGTGCTGGCGTAAGTTCGAGGAAGAGCTGGCGGCCTCTCCCGACGGAAAGGCCGTCGCCGCCAGCAACTCTTCTATCGGCGCGAAAGGCTTCAGACTTGAATGGCCTTTAGGAACTCGGTTCTCCGCCGAAGGCGGAAACCGAGTTTCCCGTCTTTGCCTCTCGCCCCTCGTCGACGAAGGCTCGGAAGGTGGCGACGCTTCCGAATGCGTCGAGGATCGGCGTGGGGTCGACGAACGAGAACGCCGGCCGCGTCCCGATCAGGCCGGGGTAGCTCGAGTACGGCCACGTCTCGTGGTTCGGTGGATTGAGCGCCACGTAGCGCGGCAGCTCCATGTAGTGGCGTTCGGTCTCGACCTCGGTCCTCGAGAACGGCGAGTCGAACACGTGCCCACGGCGCCGGTATCGGTGGTTGAACGCAACCGCGTAACGGCGGTTCAGCTTGTGGATCGCTGTCGAGACGTCCTCAAGCGTTCCGTAGACGTGGTAGTGCGTCGGCATGAAGCAGAAGGCGTGGCATGCGAGCAGGCCGGCCTTCACGAGCTCGGCGAGGATCGTGATCCCGGTCGCGTAATCGCCGGCGTCTTTGAAGATTCGCTCCTCGGCGATCGAACGGGTGGTGGCGTGATGCATCCGTCCGAGGATGCCTGTGCCTTTCGCATGGAAGTGTGCTGTGGGCGAAGAGTCACAGACTTGAACCCGGTTCCGGCTTCGCCGGCAACCGGGTTCTCTTTTTGGCAACTCGGTTGTCCGCCGAAGGCGGAAACCGAGTTGCTCGTCTTTTGCGTTCCGCCCCGCGTCGTGTGCTGTGGGCGAAAGGTTTCAGACTTGAACCTGGTTCCGGCTTCGCCGGCAACCAGGTTCAGTTGCCGGACAAAGCGGAAACCGAGTTGTCCGTCTTTACGGCGTGCTCACCCGGAACGTCTTCGTGTCCATCAGATAGCGCACGGCCCCGTCGCGCGTTGCGATCCTGAGTTTCCCGTGCGCGAGCGAGATGTGCGCCGACGAGATCCACGCTGCCGCGTTCCCAACCCAGTTCGCGGGGATGCCGATGCACACCGCCGTGTGGTTCGCCGCGTCGAGCGCGTGCACGAACGGATAGTTGTCGTTCTCCTGGTAGAAGGTGTAGACCCAGTCGCCGCTGCGCGTCGTCGCACGGCTGATCGCGAAGCCCTTCATGATCCAGCTCGCCTGCCGCTTGTCGGCGATCACGCCCGGCAGCATGCTCTCCGTGCCGAGGTCGTAGCCGACGACCT
>DASRGQ010000019.1:0-18431 GCA_035650975.1 Gaiellaceae bacterium | reverse complement strand
TTCTGACGAGTTGTCAGCTGGCAAGCATCGAACGAGCGGCGTGCGGGTCTTCTTGACGTACACGATGACACGCCCGGCAGCGCGCTTCGTACGAGTCGAGCGCCCCGACCTGGATCGTCTCGCCTTCGAACGGCGCGGGCTCGCCGTTCACGAGCCGCTGCGTCATCGTCGCCGGACCGCCGCAGCGGTGGCACACCGCCTCGAGCTTGTCGACGAACTCGGCGACGCAGAGCAGCGTCGGCATCGAGCCGAACGGCAGCCCGCGGAAGTCCTGTGCGAGCCCTGCCGCCACGACGCGCGCACCGTCGCGGACGAGAACGTCGATCGCGTCGGCGATCCCGTCGTCGAAGAACTGCACCTCGTCGATCCCGACTGCGTCATAGCCGGCCGCGAGCCGTTGGACCTCGACACTCGAGCCCGCCGTGACCGCGCGCATCTTCGCGCCCGCGTGCGACACCACGTGGCCGACGTCGTATCGATCGTCGATCGAGGGCTTGACGATCAGCGCACGCTGTCCTGCGATCTCGGCGCGGCGAAGCCGCCGGATCAGCTCCTCGCTCTTGCCGCAGAACATCGGCCCGCAGATCACTTCGAGCCAGCCGCCTGCATGCGGTTGCGTCCGGATCATGGCGCGGCAGCCTAGCCTGGCCGCCAGACGTACACGTTCGTCTCGTACTGCTCGAAGCCGAGGCGACGGTAGAGCCGGTTTGCCGCGCCCCGCGCAGGCCGTGTCGTCAAGTGCACGGTGAGCGCTCCTGCCTCGGTCGCAACTCGCAGCGCCTCCACGCTCAAGGCGCCCGCGACACCTTGCCCACGAGCGTTCTCGTCGACGACCACGTCGTGGATCCAGCCGCGCAGACCCGTCGGGACGCGATACATGACGAGCGTCAGCATCCCGAGCACCTCGTTGTCCGCGCGCGCGACCAGCAGGTGGGTGTTCTCCTCGGCGGCGATCGCCTGCAGCTCGGCGAGGCTCGGCGGCGTGCGTGACGCCGAAAGCTGCGGCACGAGCCGGGCGATCGCCGCGACGAGCTCGTCGCCGACGGCGGTGACGCGCTCGACGTGCATCTACTTGAGCAGCCGCGAAAGCCGCCGGTCCTTGAGCACGCGGCCCTCGGTCTGGCACTGCGGGCAGTAGTAAATCGTGTGCTCCTCGAAGTCGACGCGCGCGATCGGCGTGCCGCACCGCTCGCAGGGACGACTCAGCTTGTCGTGCACGCGGTAGGTCTTCTCGTCGTTCGCCCCCGCGAGGCGCAGTTCGAGGCCGCGCTCCATCTCGTCCGCGATCGCGGATGCCAGCCGCTCGGTCTCCTCGGAGTCGACCTGCGTGGAGAGCGCGTACGGCGAGATCCGCGCCGCCCAGAGGATCTCGTTCGCCCACGCGCGCCCGATGCCCGCGATCAGACGCTGGTCGCGGAGCAGCGAGTGCAAGCGGCGCGAATCGGACGCGAGGATGCGCGCGACGTCGTCGACCGTCAGCTCGTTCGCCTCCGGGCCGAGGTGCGCGAGCTCGCGTTCCGCGTCTGCGGGACGAAGCAGCCACACGCCCGCGCGCTTCTTCGAGCCTGCCTCCGTGAGCTGCAGCTCGCCGCCGTCGGCGAAGCGCAGCCTGAACACCGGAGCCTTCGCCCCCTTCCCGCCCTGCGGCACGTACTTCAGCCGGCCCGCGCTCATCAGATGGACGAGCAGCACGAGCTCGTTGTCGTCGGTCGGGATCAGGAACCGCTTCGCGCGCCGCTCGACGCCGCGCAGCCCCTCGCCCTCGAGCGCCTTGAGCGGCGGCTCGAACGTCTTCAGCGTCGCGATGTGCGCGGGGCCCGCCTGCTCGATCGGCGACCGCTTGACGAGCGGATCGAGCTGACGGCGCCACGCTTCGACCTCGGGCAGTTCCGGCAACGTAGGCTCCAGCGTCGGTGGACGCCATCAGGGTAACTGTGCGACGCGGTAACGTCGTCGAGGCGACGCACCGCGTGCACGTCGCGACGACCGAGGGCGATGTCTGGGGCCACGCGACGCTCACCTTCTTCCTGCGATCGTCCGTCAAGCCGCTGCAGGCGATCCCGTTCGTCGAGGGCTACGACGATCTCGACGACGACGAGATCGCGATCGCGTGCGCGTCGCACCATGCCGAGCCGGCGCAGCTCGCCGCTGTGCGCAAGGTGCTCGCGCGCGCCGGCGCGTCGGTCGACGACCTCGAGAACGGCCTGCAGGAGGGACGGCCCGAGGGAAAGCTCGGGCACAACTGCTCGGGCAAGCACGCGGGCATGCTCGCCGCCTGCCGCGCGCACGGCTGGCCGCTGCATCCCTATCGCGATCCCAAGCATCCGTTGCAGCTGCGCATCGCCGAGCTCGTCGGAGCAGAAGGTGAACGCGGCATCGACGGCTGCGGCGTGCCGACCTTCAGATCGACGCTCACCGACGCCGCCTCGCTGCTCACCCGCGCGCCGCAACGTGTCCGCGACGCGATGCGCGCCCGGCCCGAGCTCGTCGGCGCTTCGTCCGGCGCCGTCGACACGGAGCTGATGCGGCTCCGCGACGGCTGGATCGGCAAGGGCGGTGCCGAGGGGCTCTTCTGCGCGGCGCATGCCGACGGGCGCGGGATCGCGTTGAAGGCCGAGGACGGCGGCTATCGCGCAATCGGCCCGGCGCTCGCGCACGTTCTGGGGATCGACGAGCTGCGCGAGACGCCGATCACTAACAGCAGGGGCGAGTCCGTCGGCGTGATAGAGGTCGCAGGGTGAGAGTCTTCATCGTCAGCGACATGGAAGGCGTCTCCGGCATCGTCCGGTGGCAGCAAGTGACGGGCGGCCACGCGATGTACGAGGAGGGCCGCAAGCTCTACACCGGCGAGATCAACGCGGCCGTGCGCGGCGCGCGGCGCGCGGGGGCGACCGAGGTCGTCGTCATGGACTGCCACGGCGCCGGCGAGGGCTGGTCGTTCAATTCGCTCATCCCGGAAGAGCTCGACCCCGGCTGCGAGTTCGTCGTGCAGAACGAGTGGACCGAGTACGTCGACTACCTCGAGAGCGGCGTCGACGCTGCGCTGTTCGTCGGAATGCACGCGATGGCCGGCACACCCGACGGCGTGCTCGCGCACACGGTGAGCGGCTCGACATGGTGGCGGCTGCGCTTCAACGGCGTCGAAGTGGGCGAGACCGGGATCAACGCCGCGCTCTGCGGGACCTGGGGCTGTCCCGTGCTGCTCGTGACGGGTGACGAGGCGTCGTGCCGCGAAGGCACCGCGCTCCTCGGTGACGGGCTGACGACCGTCGCCGTGAAGAAAGGCCTCGGGCGCTTCAGCGCGCGGCAGCTTCCCGGGCCGAAGGCGCGCGAGCTGATCGAGGACGGCGCCCGCCGTGCGCTCGTCGACCTCACGGCGGTCGCGCCGTACGTGCTCGATTCGCCGTGCGAGATCGTCGTCGACTTCAACACGTCGGACACGCTCGAGCGTTACCGGCACCGTCCGGAGATCGAGATCACCGGCTCGCGGCAGATCACCTCGCGGGCCGACGACTGGTGGACGGCCTGGCGGCAGTTCTATTTCTAGAGGCTTGCTGCGGATCGTGGCGTGCCTCGGCGACTCGATCACCGAGGGCTCTCCGTACTGGGACACACGCCGCAGGAGCGGGAACCCAGAAGGGCAGTGGGAGCACTGGGCGGCGCTGCGCCACCCGGAGCTGAGGTTCGCAAATCACGGCATCTGGGGCGAGCGCACCGACGAGATCGCCGCACGCTTCGACGCCGCCGTCGAGGGCGCCGACGTGCTGATCGTCCAGGGCGGCATCAACGACATCGCCCAAGGACGCCCCGTCGAGCAGGCCGCGGCGAACCTGCGCTCGCTCGTCGAGCGCGGCCGGGCGCTCGGTCTGCCCGTCGCAGTTTGCGATGTCCTCTCGTGGAACAACGGCTGGCCGCACGCTGAGCCTGCGATCCGTGCGCTGAACGAGTCGATCGCGAACTTCGGCGTGCCGGTACTGCCCTTCCACGACACGCTCGAGGATCCCGACCTGCCGGGACGCATGAAGCTCGAGTGGTGCAACGAGGACGGCGATCATCCGTCCATCGCCGGCTACCGTCGCCTCGGCGAGCTCGCGTTCCGGCTTCCGTAAACGCCCACGGGTACCGTGCCGCGATGGCCGTCCTCGCCGTGCGCGGCGTCGCGAAGAGCTTCGGCTCGCGCCAGATCCTCGACGGGCTCGATCTCGACATCGAGCCGGGCGTCCGCCTGGGCGTGATCGGCCCGAACGGCGGCGGCAAGTCGACCCTCCTTCGGATCCTTGCCGGCGAGGAGACACCCGACGCGGGCGACGTAACGCGCCGCCGCGGCCTCGTCGTCGCGTTCCTGCCGCAGCAGCCGGAAGGCGACGTGCGTGACGCCCACGCCATGCTGCGCGCGGCGCGGCCCGACCTCGACGAGCTCGAGTGCGAGCTTGCGTCGATCGAAGCAGGCATCGCAGCTTCGGGAGACGACCTCGACCGCATGACTCGCTTGTTGCGCCGCCAAGAGGAGACGCTCGCGCGCTGGACGGCCGCCGGCGGCCCCGGCTTCGAGGGTCGGGCCAGGGCGCTGCTGCTCGATGTCGGTCTCGCAGACGACGACCTTGCAAAGCCGACGCGCGTCCTCTCGGGCGGGCAGCGGAAGCTCGTCGGCCTGGCAGCCTGCCTGCTCCGCGACCCGGACGTCCTCCTCCTCGACGAGCCGGAAGCGCACCTGGACGTCGAAGCGCGCGAGCGCCTCGAGTCGCTGATGCGATCATTCGACGGCGCGATCGTCGCCGTCTCGCACGACCGTTACCTGCTCGACGAGACGGTCGTCCAGATCGCCGAGCTCGCAGGCGGACGCATCCGCATGTGGCCGGGCAACTACTCCGCGTACACAGTCGCGCGCGAGCTGGAGCTGCAACGACAGCACCAGCTCTACGTGACGCAGCAGAAGGAGATTGCGCGACTCGAAGAAGCGATTCGCCGTTTCGAGGACTGGGCGCGCCGTGTCGTCGACGAGCGCCACATCAAGCAGGCGCGCAACAAACAGCGGCAGATCGACCGCATGGAGAAGATCGACCGGCCGGCACTGGAGCGCCGCAGGATCGCGCTCGAGCTGCGGCCACACCGGCGCGGCGGCGAGCGCGTCGTCGAGCTCGCAGACGTAGCCATCGAGCTCAGCGGTGTCCCGATCCTCGCCGGTGTCGACCTCACGGTGCTCCGCGGCGAGCGCGTGGGCGTCGTCGGCGAGAACGGCGCCGGCAAGTCTGTGCTGCTCAAGCTGCTCGCCGGCGAGCTCGAGCCGAACGCCGGCGAACGGAAGGCAGGCCCCTCGATCAGGTTCGGACTGCTCGCACAGGACCGGCGACCGGAGGACCCGAAGGCGACGCCGCTTCAGCTCGTGCGTCACACCGCGCCGATCTCCGAAGGCGAGGCGGTGTCGCGGCTGATGAAGTTCCTCTTCGACTACGAACAGGTGCGTCGTCCGCTCGACTCGCTCTCCGGCGGTGAGTGGACGCGGCTGCAGCTGCTCCTGCTGATGCTCGAAGGCGCGAACTGCCTGCTGCTCGACGAGCCGACGAACCATCTCGACATCGAGTCGGTCGAGATGCTCGAGAGTGCGCTCGAGTCGTTCGACGGCACTGCGATCTTCGTCTCGCACGACCGGTACTTCCTCGACCGGATGGCCGACCGCGTCGTCGACGTCGCGGGCGGCGAGGTGCGCTCCTACGAGGGCGGCTGGTCGACTTGGCGCGAGCGCCGGCTCGTCGCCGCGTAGCCGTCAGGAAGCAGCCGCGCGCAGCGCCGGGCGCTCGTCGGTCGCGCGCCGGTCGGTGATGTCGACCAGGTAGCCCTGCAGAAGCGTGGGCCGGTACTCGTGGTCGCGAATCGCGACGGTCTCGTCGAGCACCCACACGGTGCGGCCGTCGGCCGCGAGCAGTCGGTACTCGAGCCGGAACGTGTCGCCGGTCGCATGCGTGCGCTCGACCTCCGTCTGCACGCGCTCGAGGTCGTCCGGATGCAGCACGCTGAGGAAGAACCCGGGCTCGAGCCAGCTCGAGATCGGATAGCCGAGCATCGACTCGATCTGCGGGCTCATGTACACGGTCTGGAGCGGCAGGCCGATCGAGTTGATGTACGTGGCGAGCGGGAGCTGCTCGACGAGCGTCCGGTACTTCGCCTCCGCCTCGCGCAAACGCGCCTCGCGGTCGCGCCACTTCGTCACGTCGCGCAGCGACACGGCGAAGAGCAGCGGCCCCGGCACGTCGACGCGGGTGATCGCCGCCTCCGCCGGGAACGTCCGCCGGTCGGATCGCAGCGCGCTGATCTCGAGCCGCGCGCCGAGCAGCGGGCCGCCGCCGCTCTGGAGGACGGCGGCGAGATCGGCGTGGTGCTCCGGGGCGACGGCGAGGTCGAGGAACGCCTTGCCGACCGCCTCCTGCCGCGTCCAGCCGAACGTCTCCTCGGTGGCCGGGTTCACCTCGACGACGAGGCCCTCGTGGTCGACGACGATCTGGCAGTCGAGCGCAGCGCGAAGAATCGCGTCCTTGCGAGCTTCGCTTGCCGCCAGCATGCGCTCGGAGCGCTTGCGTGCGGTCACGTCCATCATCGACGCGATCACACCCACGACGTTCCCGTGCGCGTCGCGGATCGGCCCAGCCGAGGTGTTGACGTCGATCGGCGAGCCGTCGCGATGCACCCGGCGGAGGTCGAGATCGGCCATGGTCTCGCCGCGCGCGATCCGCGCGATGTTGCCGAGGAAGTAGTCCCGCTCGCCTTGCGGCACGATCGGGCTGAGGCGGCCGATCGTCTCGGCGGCTGTCCAGCCGAAGATCCGCGTCGCCCCCTCGTTCCACGAGCGCACGCGGCCCTCGAGATCGAAGTCGACGATCGCGGTCGGCGATGCCTCGATCAGCGCGCGGTGATACTGCGCGGCGGTCTGGGTGCGCTCGAACTGCGCAGCCTGCTCGAGCGCAGTCGTCGCCTGATTCGCAAACGCGCGCAGGATCTTCAGTCGATCGGCATCGGGCAGCAGGCGGTCGACCGGATCGTCCGTCCAGATGTAGCCGATCCGCCCGCCGCGGCGGTCGTGCAACGGGACGAAGAGCCAGTGGTTCTGCCACGCGAACGGCCCGCGGCCGTCGCGCTGCGACGAGTAGCCGGGCTCGCGCTCCGGCAGCGCCGCCCGCGCAGCCGCGTGGTCGATCACGAAGCAGCCGTTCAACTCGTGCGCGGGCTGCAGCAGCCGCTCCAGCTGGTCCGCGGTCAGCGGCGCTCCGAGGTTCTCACCTTCGGCGAACCCGATCTGTGCCGTAGTCTCGTGCACGCCCTCGGGAGTGAGCAGCTGGATCGCGACCTTCTCGAACCCGAGCGCCTCGCTGATCGCGTCGCACACCCTGCCGAGGAGCTCCGTCGCGTCCCACGTCTCGTTCAGGTGCGCAGAGACATCGAGCAGCAGCTCGAGCGCCTCGCGGTTCGCCTGCGCGCGCGCCGCCTCCTGCGCCGCCTCGACGGCGAGCGCCGCATGCTCCGACACCGCGACGAGCACGTCGATCTCGTCTCCGCTCGGCTTCCGGCCCGAGATCGGCTCGTCGACCGAGAGCACGCCGAGCAGTGAGCCGTCGGCGCGGCGCAAGGGCGTGAAAAGCGCGTCGTCCGGATGCCAGAGTGACGGGTCGTCGGGCACCGGAGAGTTCGGTGTGTACGTCGACCCGCCGAGCTGCTCCCAGTCGAACTCGCCCGCGGGCACCACGTAGGCGCCGCGCTGTAGGAAGCGCTGGTCGAGGAGCGGCTCCCAGTCGGAGACGGGGCTGATCTGACCGAGCAGCATCTCGCGCGCCTCCTCGCTTCCGTACACGGTCATCACCACGAAGTCGTCCCACTCGCGGCGGTAGAGGTTGACGACGACGGTGCGGTAGCCGAGCGAGTCGGAGACGGTGCGCGCGATCGCCTGCAGGAGCTCGGGGAGCTCCTCGCCCGTGCGCACGAGGCGCGTGACCTCGAGGAGACCGCGCAGGCGAGAGAAGATCGTCGATTGCCGCTGATCGACAGAAGCCACTTCAGAAACAGAATCGGCTTCCCGAGAGCTGCCGTCACTCCCCTCTTCGAGGGACGCCGGAAAGAGTGATAACTCGATCGGCCTGCTCGATCACGAGTGGATCGTGTGTCGCGCAGGCGACGGCGGCGCCGGTTTCGCGGGCGAGGCGGCGCAGCAGGATCGCGACGGCGATCGCGTTCGCGCCGTCGAGCCGTGACGTCGGCTCGTCCGCCAGCAGGATCGCCGGACGCGCCGCGACCGCCCGGGCGATCGCCACGCGCGCGCGCTCTCCCTGCGACAGCCGCGCGACGCGCTGCGTCGCGCGCTCGGAGAGCCCCACCGCATCGAGCGCGGAGAGCGCCCGGGGCCGCTGCTCCTCGGCGCCGCGCAGTGCAAGCGCGAGCTCGACGTTCTCCAGCGCGGAAAGGTGCGGTACCAGCCCCGCCTGCTGGCCGACGTAGGCGATCTTGGCGCGCCGGAGCTCGGCGCGCTGCGCCCGATCGAGTCGCGTGAGCTGCTGGTCGCCAACGATCACCGCGCCCGCGTCCGGTAGCTCGAGCCCGGCGAGGAGATGGAGGAGCGTCGTCTTGCCCGACCCCGACGCGCCGGTCACCGCATGCAGGCGGCCCGCTTGCAGCTCGAGGTCGAGGTCTTCGAAGACGGTCGTCGCGCCGAAGCGGCGGGCGAGGCCGTGCGCCGAGGCGACGGTGTGCTGTGAAGGCGGCTCGAGCAGCCCGGACGACTCCGTCGCTTCGTCCGCGGCAAGCACTTCGCCGGCGGGCTCGAGGACGAGCTGCCCCTCGTGGAAGCGCGCCGTTGCGTGCGCTCCGATCCCGGCGCGGAGCAGCAGCTCCTCCGGAAGCCTGAGCCAGCCGCCGCGGCCGACGACGATCGCGTCGGCGTCGCCGTCGCGCGCCCACTCCTCCGATACGCGCCCGTCGCGGATGCGAATGATGCGGTCGGCGATGCGCGCCGACTCGGGGTCGTGGCTCACGATCACCGTCGTGCAGTCGTGCTCGCGCACGAGCTCGCCAAGCACCTCGTAGACCTGGTCGGCGGTCGCCGCGTCGAGCTCGCCCGTCGGCTCGTCGGCGAGAAAGACGCGCGGCCGGTGGGCGAGCGCGGCGCAGAGCGCAACGCGCTGTTGCTCGCCGCCGGACAGTGCTGCCGGCCGGCGGTCGCGCTTCGCGGCCAAGCCGACGCGTTCCAGCAGCTCGTCCGCGCGCCGCAGGCGCTCGGCGCCGGTCGCGCCACGCAGCCCGAGCTGCACCGCGACGAGCTCCCGCGCGCTCAGCTCGGGCGAGAGTGCGCGCGTGTAGTGCTGGTCGGCGTAGCCGAGCATCGTCGAGCGGTAGCGCGCGAGCCCGCGGGCGGGCAGCTTGCCGAGCTCCTCACCGTGGACGCGTACAGCACCGGCCGAGGGTCGCTCGAGGCCGGCGAGCAGGCGTAGGAGCGTCGACTTTCCGGAGCCGGACGGCCCGAGCACGGTCACGACTTCGCGCTCGGCGATGCGGAGCGACAGTCCCTGTAGCGCGGCGGCGTCGCCCTCGGGCGTCGAGTGCACGCGGAAGACGTCGCGTAGCTCGATGGCGGTCGTCATGCAGCGACCTCCGCCTCCCGCGCGGGTGCGCGTCCCCGCAATGCCGTCGCGAGCCCCACGAGCAGCATCGCTGCGGCGACGTACGCAACCGCGGCGAGTGCGAGCAGCGGCACGTCGAGCTCGAGGCGCAGCGGAGGCTCGGGCTCGGCCGCGCTCGCCGTCACCGAGACGAGTGAGATGACGAGCGCCGAGAGGATTGCGCCCAAGGCGACTCCACCGAGAATGCCGAAGGCTGCGACGAGCGAGCTGCGCAGGCGCAGGTGCCGTCGGATGGTCGCGGGCGACGCTCCTTGCGCCTCGAGGTCGAACAACTCGCCGCGGTCGTCGCGAACGTCGCCGACGACCGAAAGCACGAGGCCGAGCAGCGCGAGCAGTAGTGCGACGGCTGCCGTGCCGGCGAGCGTGATCAGCGCGCCGCGCGCGAGCGGGTCGGCGCGGAGCTGCGCGAGCGTCTCGGCGTGCGACGTGACCGTCAGCTCGGGCGCATGCGGTGGTGTCGAGCCGTCGAGCCAAAGCTCGTCCGGCGTACCGAGCCCCGGCGAGCGCGTGTCGAGCCGCGTTCCGGCCTGCGTCAGGTCGGCGACGACGGCGTCGCCGACGATCGACGGAAACCGCTGGACGACGCCGACGATCCGCGCTGCGATCTGCTCGCCCTCGATGTCGAGCGGGATGATCCCGTGCGGCCCTGCGGCGGCTGCGATCGTCGGCGTGACGAGGACCGGCAGCGGCCGTCCGTCGGTCGGCTGCAGCGGCCGGAAGATCGCGTTCAGGTCGGGCGTCAGCACGTAACCGACGGTCGCGCCACGTCCGCTGATGCCGCTCGTGCCGACCCAGTTCGCGAACGCGTTCGGGATCGGCGTGCCGTCGACGCGCGGCGTGCCGAACGTCACGGTCCCTTTCGCGCTCGGCTGGATGCCGGTTCCGGCGTTTGCGGTGATGCGGCCGTTGTTCAAGATGTCGAAGCGCAGCTGCGCGAGCGTCGCGTGCCGGAACGGAATGCGCCCGCGCAACAGGACGCGCTTCGCACCGTCGGTGTGGCCGAGTGAGACGGCGACGTAGTCGCCGAGCTGCGAGCGGAAGAACGCGCGCACGCCGATGTCGTCGCCGTGTGCGGGGCCGGTCGCGGGCAGCGTGAAGAATCGGCCGTGCGGCAGCGCGAGCGTGCGCAGCGTCGCGCCCGACGGCTGCAGCGCGCTTGCGAGCTTGTTGCGCGAGCGCGACGAGAAGTCGGAGCGCCAGCCGCCGATCGTCGGCAGCTTCCTTGCAGGAAGCGCGAGGAAGCCGAACGTCGCGCCCGACGGGACATTGCCGGAGAGGCGGTCGATGGGGGTCGGCCTCACCGGTAGGTGCTGCGCGCCGTGCAGCACCGGGACGAGCTGCTCGAAGTCCTCGGTGAGCACGTACGACGCGGGCACGGCGAACGCGGCTTCGTCTCGCTGCCCCGTGAGCAGTGTCGAGCGGTAGGCAACCGCGAACATCGCGAGGCCGAGGCTTGCGACGAGGAACGTCGCGGCAATTGCGGCGTGGCCCGGGTTGCGCGCAAGCGATGCCGCGGCGAGCCGGAGCGAGAGCGGGCCGCGGCGACCTGCGCGGCCGAGCACACGCAGGACGGGCGCAAGGACGCGCGCGGCGACGACTGCGCCGGCAAAGACGATCAGCGCCGGCACGAGCAGCAGGAATGCGCTCGTTCCGCCGCCGCCTGCGAGCTGTTGGGCGCCGACCGACCCGCGCGCCCAGCCGACGAGCACGACGGCGACGGCTCCGATCGCCGCCATGTCGAGCGGCGTCAGCGCGAAGCGGCCGAGCTGCACGGCGGGCGCGCGCACGGTCGCGTACAGCAATGCGCCGGCGGCTACGGCGACGATCGCGGCTGCCAGGATCCCGCCGGTCGAAAGCAGGCCGTGCGTCACGACGTCGCCTGCGGGCGACCCGGCACGTGCGGCGACGAGTGCCGCAATCGCGCCGCCGGCCACCCAGCCGACCACCGTCCCCAGCGTCGCGACCGTCGCCGATTCGGCGAGCGTGAAGAGCTCGACCTGCCAGCGGCGCGCACCGAACCAGGTCAGCCGTCTTCGTGCGTTCGTCACGTCGCGCCGCAGCGCAGCTGCGGCGAGGATCGTGAACGCGATCAGGAGAGCGCCGCCCTCGCCGCCGAGCAGCAGCAGGCGGCGCGCGGCGACCTTGGACGAGCTCGTCGCGGCCGAGAGCGTGTCGGTTGGGGCCGTGACCTGGAACTCGTCGTCTCCCGCTTCGAGCGACGCGGTGAGGCGCTCGACCTTGCGGCTGAACCCATTGACGGTCCACGGGTGCACTTCGCCGTTCCCGACCGGCAGGAACCAGCCGTACGCGCGGTAGAACGTCTCGAGCTCCGGCGTGTGCGACAGGGCGGCGACGCCGTTTGCGATCACGACGGGCGACGGCTGCGGCGTGTGATAGCGGACTGCGCGCGCGACCATCTCGGTGGGCGGCGCCGGCAGCACGAAGCCGGCGAACGGCGCATCCGGCTTCAGCTTCGCGACGCCGACCTCGATCAGGTTGAGGTAGTGCGTTGCGGGGACCGGCCCCTTGCCGGCGAGGCGCAGCACCTCGCAGTGCGTCGGAACACAGCGCGTCGGGAGGCGGCCCGAGACGAGTGTCACCCACTTGTCGAGGTCGTCGGCGGCGCGTAGGTTGACGAGCCGCCCTTGCACCGACGCCTCGCGGAAGAGCATCGCGGCGACCGGCTGCTCTCCGGTCAGCTGCTCGACGCGTGGGGTGACGACGCGGTTCAGGCCGGCGAAGCTGTCGGTTGCGCCGCTCCAGACGACCTGCACCGTGCGGTCCTGCGGATCGAGGCCGTGCACGGCGAGCTCGAGTGCGCGATCCTGCATGACGAGCCGCCCCGCGAGGACAGCGGCGAGGACCGCGGCGCCGCAGACGACGCCGATCCCGACGAGCACGAGCCGCTCACCGCCGGCGCCGAGCCGGGCTCGCGCGAGGCGCAGTGGGAACAGGAACCGGCGCAACACCACCAGTGGCAGTCTACTGGTGTCTAGACTGCGTGCAATGCCGCGCTACGACGTGCCGAAGGCAGCCCCGGAGCCCCTGCGGCGGGTCCAGCTCCTGATCAACAGCGCCGACGTCGAGAACGGGCGCGACTGGCTGCCCGACTGGCTCGGCGAGCACGATCTTCCAGGCGAGGAGACGAGGGCGCGGGCTATGCGCGAGGCGCTGCGGGCGCTCGTGCTCGCGAACAACGGCGTGCCGCTTCCGCCGGACGCGCTCGACACCGTCAACGCCGCGGCGTCACGTGTGTCGCTCTCGGTCGACGAGCACGGCACCCTCGGCGTCGCGACGGACGGCGATGCGCTCGACCGTGTGCTCGCGGTCGCGCTCGGCGCGATGCTCGACGGGACGTGGGGGCGGTTGAAGGCGTGCCGCAACTGTCGCTGGTCGTTCTACGACTACTCGCCGAACAGATCTGCGACCTGGTGCTCGATGCAGCTCTGCGGCAACCGGCGCAAGACGCGCGCGTACCGCAGCCGGCTGCGTTCCCAGTAGGTTCCTGCAGTGCGCCTGGACCGCGCAGCCCTGGGCGGCCTGGCCCTGGCGTTCACGCCCGGGTTCAACGTCGCGAACGTCGGCGCGGTCGCAGACCACGTGTCGCGCGCCTACGGCGTGAGCCTCGGCGTCGTCGGTCTCTTCACCACGGCGCTCTTCGTCTCGCACGCGGCGATGCAGGTGCCGATGGGGCGGCTGTGCGACCGCCTCGGTGCGCGCGCAGTCGGTGGTGCCGGCCTCCTCGTCGTCGCGGTCGCGTCCGCGGCGGCACTCGGCTGGCGCGAGGCCGGGTTCGCCATCGCGATGCGGTTCGTCGCCGGTTTCGGGACGGCTGCTGCGTTCGTCGGCGGGAGCGACTACGTGCGCGCAACGATCGGTTCGCCGGTCGCGATCGGGATGTTCGGCGCCTCGAGCATGGCGGGCGGCGGGCTCGCGGTTGCGCTGCTGCCGTTGTGGGGGAGCTGGCGCGCGCCGTTCGTCTCGGCGGCGGCCGTCGCCGCGGCCGGCGCATTGGTGGTTGCGCTCGCACCACACGACGGCGCGCGCGGGCCGGTCGTGCGCGGGTATCCGCTCGACCGGCGGCTCGCGCCGCTCGCTGCGATCCACGCGGCGTCTTTCGGGCTGTCGGTGGTGCTCGGCAACTGGGTCGTGACGCTGCTCCATCGTGCGGGCGGCACCTCGGATCGCGCGGCCGGGATCGCGGGCGGGCTGATTCTGTTCCTCGGCCTCATCTCACGCCCGCTCGGCGGTCGGCTCCTGAACCGGCCGGGGTTGATCCGCGCAAGCTTCGTAGCTGCGGCCGCCGGGACGGTGTTGCTGCTGCTCGCGACGCCGTATGCCGTCGCGGTTCTCGGCGCTGCGATCGTCGGGCTCGCCGCGGGCGTTCCGTTCGCCCCGGCGTTCGCGAACGCGGTGCGTATCCGCCCCGACGCGCCGGGCGCTGCGGTCGGTCTCGTGAACATGGCGGCGGCGGTGACGATCGTCGTCGGGACGCCGCTGCTCGGGCTCTCGTTCTCGCTTCCGGGAGACGGCCGCATCGGGTTCGCGGTCGTGGCTGCGCTGTGCCTCGCAGCGGCGGGCGTCAGGGTTCGAGCAGCAGCGTGAGCAGCGCCTTCTGCACGTGCAGCCGGTTCTCGGCCTCAGCCCAGATTGCAGACCGCTCCCCGTACAGCACGTCGGCGGTGATCTCCTCGCCGGGGTGGGCGGGCAGGCAGTGCATGACGAACGCGTCGGGCGAGGCGAGCGCGAGCAGGGCGTCGTCGAGCCGATAGGGCGCGAGATCGCCGAGCCGCCGCGCCCGCTCGTGCTCCTGGCCCATGCTGACCCACGTGTCCGTCACGACCACATCCGCTTCGGAAACGGCTTCGCGCGGGTCGCGAACCGTTGCTTGTGCCAACTTGGCACTTGCGTAGCCTTCGGGACACGCGGCGACGACCTCGAAGCCGAGCAGCTCGCCGAGCGCGGCCAAGGAGACGAGGACGTTCGAGCCGTCGCCGACCCAGGCGACCTTGACGCCGTCGAGGCTCCCGAGCCGATCGCGTATCGTCAGCGCGTCGGCGAGCGCCTGGCACGGATGCTCGTCGGCGGTCAGCGCGTTGATCACCGGGATCGTCGCCCACTCGGCCCACGTCTCGAGCTCCTCGTGCGCGTGCGTGCGCACCGCGAGCGCATCGAGGTAGCCGGAGAAAACGCGCGCGGTGTCTTCGAGCGACTCCCCGCGCGAAAGCTGCAACTCCTCGGGCGTGAGCGGGATCGCGACGCCGCCGAGCTGCGCCATCCCGGCCGAGAACGACACGCGCGTCCTGGTCGAGTGCTTGGCGAAGTAGAGCCCGAGCGTCGCGCCCGCGAGGAGCGGCTGCTTCGGCTCCGCGCGCAGCTCGACGGCGCGGTCGAGGATCGCCTCGGCTTCGGCCGGTGAGAGGTCCGAGATGCGCAGCAGGTCGCGGCCGTGCAGGGAGGTCGTGAGCGGCGCGGTCATGCCCACCGTTCCTTCGCGGCCGCGACTGCCGCCGCCACGTCGATGCCGCGCGTCTGCAAGTACCAACGTGGCACAAGCTCGGGTGGGGTGAACGTGCCGTCGCGCACCTGTCCTGCGACCTGCTCGTGCGCGTCCCGGAAGGGCATGCCCTCGGCGACCAGAACTTCCGCTGCGTCGGTCGCGCGCAGCAGCGGATCCGACGCAGCGGCCGCGAGGCGCGCGCGGTCGAACTCGAGGCCCTCCACGAGGGCCGTGAGCGCACCCACCGCGAGCCGCACGTCGCGGCGCGCCCGGAACGTCGCCTGCTTGTCCTCGGCGAGGTCGGAGTTGTAGGCGAGCGGCAGCCCCTTCACCGTCGCGAGCAGTCCCGTGAGCCGGCCGATCGCAGTCCCGGCCTTCCCGCGCGTCAGTTCGGCGACGTCGGGGTTGAGCTTCTGCGGCATCATCGACGACCCGGTCGCTGCGTCCTCCGGCAGCGAGGCGAAGCCGAACTCGCTCGTCGTCCACAGCACGAGCTCCTCGCAGATCCGCGAGAGGTGCACGAAGAGCGTGGCGCACGCATAGAGGTAGTCGAGGACGAAGTCGCGGTCGGCGACCGCGTCGATCGAATTGCGCATCGGCATCTCTTCGGGCGGAAGTGCGAGCGTCGAGCCTGCGACCGCGCCGGCACCGAGTGGCGACGGCTCCGCCTGTGCGCGTGCGAACGCGAAGCGCGCGACGTCACGTTCGAGCATCTCGCACCATGCGAGCAGGTGATGTCCCAGCGTCACCGGGATCGCGCGCTGCAGATGCGTGTACGCAGGCATTGCGCTGTCGGCTTCGGTTTCTGCGCGGTCCAGCACGACGTGCACGAACACCCGCAGCGCCCCGATCGCCTCACTGCACGCGTCGTGCACGTACAGCCGGTGCGCGGTCGCGACCTGGTCGTTGCGCGAGCGCCCGGCGTGGATCTTTCGCCCGACGTCTCCGAGCAGACGCTCGATCGCGCTGTGCACGTCTTCGTCCTCCGAGTCGAGATCGTCGACGTCGATCGCGGCGAGGCGCTGCTCCACGTCGGCGAGCTCCTCGGCGTCGAGGATGCCCGCTGCATGTAGCCGCCGGGCGTGGAGCAGCGTGCCTGCGCAGTCGTACGGCAACAGCTCCGCGTCCTCCGCCTTCAGGTACTCCCATACCTCGGGCCGCAGGCCGCTCTCGACGCGACCCGACCAGAGCGTCACAATTCCCACCCGAGCCGTTCGAGCATCTTGCGCGCATCGGTGACGTCGTTCACCTTCACGTTGAGCGCGCCGATGCGGTCGGCGGCGTCGAACGCAGTCGCGCTGCGCTCCATCGACAGGCGCTCCGGTCCGTAGGAGAACGCCTCGCCGCGCGTGTCGAGGATCGTGTAGTCGTCCCCCCGCCGCAGCTCGATCTCCACCTCGCCGGTGACCGGTGCGGCGACCCAGCGCTGCAGCGCGTCACGGAGCATCAGCGCCTGCAGGTCGAACCAGCGGCCCTCGTACAGAAGACGGCCGAGGCGGCGTCCCTCGTCGGCGTAGCGCTCGAGCGTCGCCTCGTTGTGGATCGCCGAGAGCAGCCGTTCGTAGGCGATGTGCAGCAGCGCCATACCGGGCGACTCGTAGATACCGCGGCTCTTCGCCTCGATCACGCGGTTCTCGATCTGGTCCGACATGCCGAGCCCGTGCCGGCCGCCGATCGCGTTCGCCGTCTCCACGACTGCGACCGGATCGGAGAGCTCGCTGCCGTTGATCGCCACCGGAACGCCCTCGTCGAACGCGATCGTCACCGTCTCGGGCTCGATCGCGACGTCGGGATCCCAGTGTGCGACACCCATGATCGGCTCGACGATCTTCATCGACGTCTCGAGCAGCTCGAGGTCCTTCGCCTCGTGCGTCGCGCCGAGCATGTTGGCGTCGGTCGAGTACGCCTTCTCGACGGCAGTGCCGCCCGGTGTGGGGAGGTCGTGCTCGAGCAGCCACTCGCTCATCTCCTTGCGGCCGCCGAGCTCGTCTACGAACGCGCTGTCCAGCCACGGCTTGTAGATGCGCAGGTTCTCGTTGACGAGCAGCCCGTAGCGATAGAAGCGCTCGATGTCGTTACCCTTGTACGTCGACCCGTCCCCCCAGATCTCGACACCGTACGACGCCATCGAGCGCACGAGCATCGTACCGGTCACGGCACGGCCGAGCGGCGTCGTGTTGAAGTAGCGGCGGCCCGCAGTCTGGATGTGGAACGCGCCGCACGCGAGCGCGGCAAGCCCTTCGCGCGCGAGGCGATCCTTGCAGTCGACGAGCACTGCGTCTTCCGCGCCGTACAGCTTCGCCTTCGCGGGGACCGCGTCGACGTCGGGCTCGTCGGGCTGCCCGAGGTCGGCGGTGAACGCGTACGGGATCGCGCCGTGCTCGCGCATCCACGCGATCGCGCAGCTCGTGTCGAGTCCGCCGGAGAACGCGATCCCGACTCGCTCGCCGACCGGCAGCGTGTCCAGGATGACGCCCGCGCGCTCGGCTGCGACGCTCAGAGTCTCCTCCGCAGCTCGGCGTCGAGCTCGGCCGGAGACGTTCCGTCGGCGCATGCGACGAACACCGTGTTGTCGCCGGCCACGGTGCCCGCGACCTCCGGCAGTGCGGCCGCGTCGATCGCATCGGCGAGCGCCACCGCGAATCCACGCGGCGTCTGGACGACGAGGATCGACCCGGACGGGGTCGTGCTCCCGAGGTAGCGCCGCAGCGCAGACGTCAGCTCGTCGATGCGCCGCAGGTCGGCGGCGCCCGGCAGCGCGTAGACGAGGCGGCCGGCCTCGTTGCGGATCTTGACGAGACCCAGCTGAGCGATGTCGCGCGAGACCGTCGCCTGCACCGCCTCGATACCGTGCGCACGCAGCGCCTCCGCCACCTCGGCCTGCGTGGAGAGCGGCTGCTGCTGGACGAGTCGGAGGATCGCCCCCTGCCGCTCGAACCTCGTCGTCACGCGACCACCGCAGTCACACCGATGTGCGCCGTGATCCCGCTCGCCGCCGCGATCGCCGCCGCACGCAGCTTCGGCACGATGCCGCCGTCGAAGGCTCCGTCTTCGAGCAGCTGCTGCGCGTCGGCCGCGCGGATCGAGTCGACGAGCTCGTCGTCGACGAGCAGCCCCGCGACGTCGGTGAGGAAGACGAGCTTGCGCGCCCCGAGACCGAGCGCGAGTGCGGTTGCGGCATCGTCGGCGTTGACGTTGAGCGGACCCACGGCGAGCGGCGCGACCACCGGCATCTTGCCGGCCGCAAGTGCTTGCAGAACGGTGGCCGGACG
>DASRGQ010000018.1:0-6529 GCA_035650975.1 Gaiellaceae bacterium | reverse complement strand
TCCCCTCCGTGTCGTACTGGCCGCCGTGGCACGGGCAGCCGAACCCCGCGATCGACACCGTGGGGATCAGCGTGACGTCGTTGAACTGCTTCTTGTGCTGCTCGTCGAGCGGCCCGTTCGCCTGGACCGGACAGCCCAGGTGCGCGCAGTGGTTCGAGATGATCGTGAAGCTCGGCTGGCCGTTCAGCGGCCCGTTGTAACGGACGAACGCCGTCTTCCGCGACACCGACGCCTCGGTGGGGTCGGCCGCGAACGTGACGACGACGAACTTCCCCTCCGGGAACTGGGAGAGCGGGCCGACGTCGATGTCCTTGAAGCCCTGCCTGAGGAACGGCGGCAGCACCATGAACCCGAGCGCGGGGGCTGTCACGATCCCGCCGATCACCCCGCCGAGGCCGAGCGTCGAGAGCTCGAGGAACTTCGACCGCGGATAGCGCTCCTCCGGCTCCTCGAACACCGCCGCGGACGCGCCGGCCGCGGCGCTCGCCGTCGCAGGACCCTCGGGCGGCACCTCCGGCGCATGCGCAAGCTCGGTGCCCGCGGTCAGGTCGCGTACCCAGAGGAACGCGAAGGCGAGCGCGACGAGCGCGCCGAGCCCGGCGATCCACCACGAGATGATCAGCCCGACGAGCAGCACGACGATGCCGACGGCGAAGCCGACCGGCCAGAGGCTCGGACCCGGGACGTGCGGGTGATCGTCGTGGGGCTGGCTCAAGGCTCTCCGGGATTCAACCGCTCGGGAGTGCGGGGGGTCAACGTCGTAACAGGCGGCGCGAACTCTGCCGGATTCTGGCGTCTGGCGCCGGGGGAACCGCCTCGAGACCGTACTCGTTCCAGCGCCGGTCGACGAGCGCACGCACCTCGTCGCTCATCTCGATCTCCGGCGGCCATTCGCGCGTGCCCTCGAGCGGGCCCTTCGCAGTCGCGTCGATGCCGAGCTTGCCGCCGTAGAACTGCAGCGTCGGGGCGTGGTCGAGATGGTCGAGCGGGCCTTCCGAGATCAGGACATCGCGTTTCGGGTCGACGTTCGCGCCGACGTAGAACATGACCTCCGCGTAGTCGTGGACGTTCACGTGCTCGTCGACGACCACGATTCCCTTGGTCAGACTGAGCATGCCGAGGCCCCAGATGGCATGCATCACCTTCTGCGCATGGCCGGGGAACGCCTTCTTGATCGAGACGATGCAGAGGTTGTGGAACGCGCCCGCGACCGGGAGGTCGTAGTCGACGATCTCGGGCACGGTCATCCGCACAGCCGGCAGGAAGATGCGCTCCGTCGCCTTGCCGAGCCACGCGTCCTCCTGCGGCGGCTTGCCGACGACGATCGACGGATAGATCGCGTCGCGGCGCATCGTGATTGCCGTGACATGGAAGAGGGGGAACGGCTCAACCGGTGTGTAGAACCCGGTGTGATCGCCGAACGGCCCTTCGGGCACGAGCGCGTCGTCGCGCTCGATGTAGCCCTCGAGGACGATCTCGGCGGTCGCCGGCACCTCGATGCCGACGGTGACGCCCTTGACGAGGTCGAGCGGCTCGCCGCGCAAGAAGCCGGCGAGCATCAGCTCGTCGATGTGCTTCGGCAGCGGCGCGCTCGCCGAGTAGGCGCTGATCGGATCGAGGCCAAGCGCGACCGCGAGCTCCATCCGGCCCTCGGTGAACAGGTAGTCGGCGCGGCCGTCCTTGTGCAGCTGCCAGTGCATCGCGGTGGTCCGCGGGCCGAGCACCTGCATCCGGTACATGCCGACGTTGCGCTGCCCGGTGCGCGGGTCGTGCGTGATCACCGCCGGCAGCGTGATGAACGGGCCGCCGTCCTCCGGCCACGCGGTCTGCACAGGCAGGCGCCCGAGGTCGACGTCGTCGCCGCGCAGCACGACCTCCTGGCAGCTGCCGCTGCGCACGGTGCGCGGGCGCGAGTCGGCGATCGACTTGAGCGTCTTGAGCCCGCGAATCTTGGCGGCAAGGCCTTCGGGCGGCTGCATCTCGAGGATCTCGCCGACGCGCTCGGCGATGTCGTCGAGCGCGCTCACGCCGAACGCGAGGCACACGCGACGCTCGGTCCCGAACTGGTTCACGAGCAGCGGATGCGCGCTGCCCTTCGGATGCTCGAAGAGGAGCGCCGGGCCGCCCGCCTTGACGACGCGGTCGACGATCTCCGTGACCTCGAGCCGGGGATCGACCTCCGCGCTCACGCGGACGAGCTCGCCCTCGCGCTCGAGCAGGGCGACCCACTCGCGGAGGTCGCGGATCATCGCGAGCTCAGTACTGGCGGCCGGCGCGGCGGCGCGCGGCGCGGCGGTGGCCGGCCCAGTGCGTCAGCTCGCCGAGCACGATCACCGTGAGGAAGATCAGGCCGACGATGAGCATGCCGAGAATGACGTGCGTGCCTTCGCTCGCGGCGTCGAAGATCACGGGGTCGAGAATCACGTCGCGACTCTACCCGAGTGACTCGCGAGCGCGCGCTCGACCTCGGCGTCGTCCGGTTCGCCGCCGAGCGCACGTGCCGCGTCCACCCACGCGGCGCCGTCGCCGCCGGTGCCGTCCGCGCGCAGCGCAGCGCAGTGCGCGATCAGCTGCGCGAGCACGGAGACCGCGGGAACGCCGCCTGCCTTGGCGATGCGGACGAGCCCGTGCGCGTACAGATAGTCGCCGAGGAGAACCGCGTCGTCGGCGTCCGCGGCATCGAACAGGCGCGGCCTGCCGTAGTGCACGAGGTACGCCTCGTAGACGGTCTCGAGCCCGAGCGCCAGCTCGGGTGGCGCGAGCGGTGAGAACACGGGCTCCCAGTCCGGCTCGTCGCGCAGAGCCTGCGACCACACGTCGCTCTCGGCGCGTGCACCGTGGGCGATCTCGTCAACGAGCTGCAACGGGCTCCAGTACGTCGCCGACCGCAGCGACGGTCGCGTCGATCGTCTCGTCGTCGTGCGCGAGCGACGGGAAGAGGCACTCGTACTGGCTCGGCGCGACGTACACGCCACGGTCGAGGAGACCGCGGAAGAGAACGCCGTACGCTTCCGTATCGAGCTCGCCGAAACGCTCAGCCGGCTCGTCGCGGCCGACGAACAGCGTGAGCATCGCGCCGACGCGCTGCACACGGCCGAAGTGCGCGAGGCCGTCGGCGAAACGCGCGGAGCGAGCTTCGAGCTCGTGGTACACGGAGGGATCGCGGAGGCGCCGCAGCACCGACACGCCGGCTGCCGTCGCAAGCGGGTTGCCGCTCAGCGTTCCCGCCTGGTAGACAGAGCCCGACGGTGCGAGCCGCTCGAGCACGTCGGCGCGTCCTCCGAAGGCAGCGAGTGGCAAGCCGCCGCCGACGATCTTCCCGAGCACGGTCAGGTCGGGCAGGACGCCGAATCGCTCCTGCGCTCCGCCGCGCGCGACGCGGAACCCCGTGATCACCTCGTCGAAGACGAGCAGCGCGCCGGCGGCGTCCGCGAGCATCCGCAGGGCCTCGAGGAACCCCGGCGCGGGCGGCACGCAGCCCATGTTCCCTGCGACGGGCTCGACGAAGATCGCCGCGAGACCTTCGCCATAACGCTCGACGGCGGATGCGACGCCGTCGACGTCGTTGTACTCGCAGACGATCGTGTCGCCCACGACACCGGACGGGACGCCCGGCGACGCGGGGATGCCCAGCGTCGCGAGGCCCGAGCCGGCGCGGGCGAGAAACGGATCGGCATGGCCGTGGTAGCAGCCTGCGAACGTGATCACGCGGTCGCGATGCGTGTATGCGCGCGCGAGCCGGAGCGTAGACATCGCCGCCTCGGTCCCCGACGAGACGAGGCGAACACGCTCGACCGAGGGAACAGCGTCGACGATCTCCTCGGCGAGCTCGACCTCGCGCTCGGTGGCCGCGCCGAACGTCGTGCCGGCGAGCGCGGCCTCGCGCACGGCTTCGACCGTCGCGGGGTCCGCGTGCCCGAAGAGCAGCGGCCCCCACGACTGCACCCAGTCGACGAAGGACCGCCCGTCGGCGGTCTCGATGCGCGCGCCCTCGCCGCGCGCGATGAAGAGCGGCTCGTCGACCCCGACCCCGCGCATCGCGCGCACCGGCGAGTTGACCCCGCCCGGCGTGACCGCCAGCGCGCGAGTCCAGAGCTCGGACCTTTCTAGTCCCACGACGCGAACTCTTTGGCCCAGTACGTGACGATCACGTCGGCGCCGGCACGGCGGATGGCGGTGAGCATCTCGATCGCGGCGGCGCGCTCGTCGAGGTCGCCGGCCGCGGCGGCGGCTTTCACCATCGCGTACTCGCCGGAGACGTTGTACGCGGCCAGCGGATGGTCGAAGCGGTCGCGCGCGGCACGCACGACGTCGAGGTACGGCAGCGCCGGCTTGATCATCAACATGTCGGCGCCTTCCGAGATGTCCTGCTCGCACTCGCGCAGCGCTTCGCGCACGTTCCCGGGATCCATCTGGTAGCCGCGACGGTCGCCGAACGCGGGCGCGGAGCCGGCGGCGTCGCGAAACGGCCCGTAAAACGCCGATGCGTACTTCGCGGAGTACGCGACGATCGGCGTCTGCGGCAGCGCCTCGCGCACCACGCCGATGCGGCCGTCCATCATGTCGCTCGGGCACACGATGTCGGCACCGGCGTCGACATGCGAGACGGCCGTGCGCGCGATCAGCTCGAGCGAGGCGTCGTTGTCGACTTCGCCGTCGTCGTCGACGACACCGCAGTGCCCGTGCGCGGTGTACTCGCAGAGGCACACGTCAGTGAGAAGCAGCAGCTCCGGGAAGCGCAGCCGGAGTTCGCGGAGCGCCTGCTGCACGATTCCATCCTCGCGCCACGCATCGCTCCCCTCGTCGTCTTTTTCCTCCGGGATGCCGAAGAGGATGACCGAGGTGACGCCGACCGACATGAGCTCGTCGATCTCGCGGACGAGCGTTGCGACCGAGTGCCGCGCGAGGCCCGGCAGCCGCTCGTTCGCAAGCGGCTCGGGCGCGACGAAGAGCGGCATTACGAGGTCGTCGACCGAAAGCGCCGTCTCGCGCACGAGATCGCGCAGCGCGCCCGTGCGGCGGAGGCGCCGCAGACGCGCAGTCGGAAACGAGGCTGTCACTTTCCGCTCCGGCGCCGGCAAAGCCGGCACCTCCGCTCTTTGAGCTCCGTCAAGCCTACGCTCATGGCCGGAATGGTCGCACAGCGGCGCGGGCGAGCAGCGCGAAGACGATCGTCAATCCCGCAAGCCAGGCCGCCTCCCGGCCGACCGCGCCCCACGGATGCAGGTCGTAGAGCGTCGCCGTGAAGAGCCGCACGCCGTGCGCGAACGGCAGCGCGTCGCTCGCCCAGCCCGCGGCTGCGAACACCTCCGCGGGAATCAACCCCAGGAAGACGACCGGCAGGACGAGCAGCACCGCAGCGAGCGACGCCGTCCGCGCCTCGCGCGCGAGCGCACCGACCAGCGCACCGAGAGCGCCGAGGGCCGCCCCCGTCAAGGCGAGGCCCACCGCGAGGAGCGGGAGCCGCTGCCACGGCTCGCCGCCCGGTGCGTTCCCCACGACGATGGCGATCGCAAAGACGAACGCCACGCCGAGCCCCAGCGCGGTCGCGACGAGCGCGGCGAGCGCGACCTTCGCTGCGACGAGCCGCCCGGGCCCGACGAGGCCGCGCGCAAGGCGCCCGAGCACGTTCTCGTCGCGCTCGCCCGCAAGGGCGCCGGCCGCGAGCACGAGCGAGAGGAACGTGATGGTGAGCGCGAGGGCGTAGCTCTCGACCTGCGCAGACAGCGACGCCGAACGGCCGCGCTGCGGCACCTCGACCAGCGTGATCGGCGCCGCGGTCGCGCGCAGCGCATTGTCCGTCTCGGCGAGCGCGAGGCGCGCGTCGTGCACGAAGTGCTCGATCTTCTGCACGCGCTCGTCCTGCGGCAGCGAGCGCAGCATCCGCTCCGTCCCGTCGAGGCCGAGCACGTCGAACTGGTCTCCCAGGAAGCTGCCATTCCCGCCGTGCAGGATGAGCTTGACGTACTGCAGGTTCGCCGCGATGTACGCACGCTGCAGCTTCGTGTTCAGCGAGTAGACGAGCGCCTGCACCTGCTGACGCACACGCGATGACGTTCCCCCGCGCGTGACGGCGAGCTCGAGCGTCGGGCTGCGCACCATCTCCTGCAGCGTCGCCACGAACCCGGGCGGGACCGTGACGACGGCGACGACGCGGCCGTCGGAGAGCTCGCGCTGCGCCTCGGCCTCACCGAGCCGCACGAGCTTCACGTTCTTCGCGACCTCGTCGATCGTCGCGTTCACGTCGAAGCTGTGCGTGCCGACGACGATGTGCGCCGGCAGCCCGTCCTCGTCGACGAACGCCACGCGCGGCTTCGAGCTCGCATACCCCGCGACGAGGCCGAGGAGCGCGGCGATGAGAACGGGATACGCAACGAGGACGACGAGCAGCGCAGGCGTCCGCACGAGCGTGCGCACGTCCTTCGCGAGCACGAGCAGAACCGCCCTCATTGCACCAACCTGCCGTCGGCGAGCTCGAGCGTGCGGCTCGCGCGGCCTTCGAGCTCTTCCCAGTGGTGCGTGGCGACGA
>DASRGQ010000017.1:0-28535 GCA_035650975.1 Gaiellaceae bacterium | reverse complement strand
GCGGACAAGGAAGAGCTCGGCTCGTCCGTCGTCCTCGTGCGGCTGCCGACGGACCGCTTCCACCTGCCGCCCGAGCTCGCGCACTACCCGGCGGACGGCATCGTCGCTTATTCGAAGATCTGCACGCACGCGGGCTGCGCGATCTCCCTGTATCGCGCGCCGCTCTTCCAGCCCGACGAGCCCAAGCCGGCGCTCGTCTGCCCGTGCCACTACTCGACGTTCGACGTCAGCACAGGTGGCACCGTGTTGTTCGGGCCGGCCGGGCGCCCCCTGCCGATGCTGCCGCTCGAGATCGACTCGCAGGGCCAGCTGCGCGCAGCCGGGAACTTCGACGGCGCGGTCGGGCCCGCATGGTGGGGCGTCCGCAACCGCAAGCCGAGTCCGAGCACATGATCCGCAAGGTCGTCCGCTTCCTCGACCAGCGCACAGGCGACGCGCCGCTCCTGCGCAAGTCGCTGCGCTACCTCTTCCCCGACCACTGGTCGTTCCTGCTCGGCGAGGTCGCGCTCTACGCGTTCGTGATTCTCGTGTTCACCGGGACGTATTTGGCGTTCTTCTACACCGACTCGTCGCAGCAGGTCACCTACCACGGGAGCTACGCGCCCCTCCAGGGGCAGAAGATGAGCGAGGCCTACCACTCGGTGCTGAACATCTCGACGAGTGTTCGCGCCGGCCTCCTGATCCGCCAGACGCACCACTGGGCGGCCGACGTGTTCATCGCGGCGATCCTCCTGCATCTGCTGCGCGTGTTCTTCACGGGCGCGTACCGCAAGCCGCGCGAGCTGACGTTCCTGCTCGGCCTGACGATCCTCGTCGTGTCGCTGCTCGAGGGCTACATGGGCTATTCGCTCGTCGACGACCTGCTCTCGGGGATGGGGCTTGCGATCGGCTACGGCGTCGCGATCTCGATCCCGTTCGTCGGCGGGAACCTCGGCGAGCTGATCTGGAACGGGCCGTTTCCCGGCAAGGAAGCGTTCTGGTCGCGCCTCTACATCGCACACGTGTTCCTCATCCCGGCGTTGATCGGCGTGCTGCTCGCGGCGCACCTCGGCCTCGTCGCCCTGAAGCACCACACGCAGTTCAAGGACGGCCCGCGCAAGACGAACCGGAAGCTCGTCGGCGTCCCGACGTGGCCGGGCCAGGCACCGCGCTCGCTCGGCCTCTTTCTCCTCACAGCCGGCGTGCTCTTCCTGCTCGGCGGGCTCGTCCAGATCAACCCGATCTGGCTCTGGGGCCCCTACCACACCTATATCTCGACAAACGGGGCGCAGCCGGACTGGTACCTCGGCTGGCTGATCGGCGGCCTGCGGCTCGTGCCGGGGTTCGACGTCACGATCGGGAACTACACGCTCGTGCCGAACCCGTTCTGGGGCGGTGTGCTGTTCCCAGGTGTGGTGTTCGGGTTCCTCTTTGCGTGGCCGTCGATCGAGCGACGGTTCATCACGCACGACTACAGCTTCCACAACATCGCCGAGCGCCCGCGCGACGCGCCGATGCGCACGGCGATCGGCATCGCGGTCTTCACGTGGGTCGCGATGATCTTCGTCGCCGGCGGCATCGACCGCGTGACGGTGATGTTCAACCTGAGCTACACGGGCGCGATCTGGGCGTTCCGCGTCGCGATCTGGATCGTGCCGGTGGTCTTCGGCTTCATCGCGCATCGTGTGTGTGTCGAGCTCCAACAGGGCGAGGAGGCGGAGCGCGCGCGCAAACGTGCCGAGCACCGCGCGAAGGCGATGGCGGAGACCACGTAGGCGTGCTCACCGTGCTGCAGGAGAAGCTGGCCGAGGCGCACGGGCTCGCGATCTCCGCGGGCGTCGTCACGCACAAGGTCGCGGAGCGCATCGAGGACGCCCGCCTGCTCGACGAGCTCGAGACGATGCGGGCCGAGGCCGAGGAGACCCGCGCGCGGTGCCTCGCCGTCGAGCATCTCCTGCCGGAACAGCATGCGGACGAGCTGCGTGCGCACGCAATCTCGACGAGCGAAAGCGGCGCCGATCTCGTCGGTGCGTGGTTCAAGGCGGGCACCGACCCGCTGCGCGCCTGGGCGTTCCTCGCGATGGGCGAGGCGGCGGAGGTCGCCGTCTGGTCGGCAGTCGCCGCGCTCGCGGCGGCGGCGGGCGACGACGACACCGGCGCGCTCGCCGCGTGGGCGCTGCCGGTGCAAAAGCGGCACCTCGCGACCGTGCTCGAGGGCGTCGCCACGCTCGCGGACGCGTTCGATCCCGCAGGGCCGCGCTGGGGGTAGGCTGCGTAGACCGGGGTGCCCCGCGGGGCTGAGATCACACCCGATGAACCTGATCCGGGTCATGCCGGCGAAGGGAGAGAACGACGTTGACGACCACGGACGACACGCCGAACTGGGGCATCGAGCCGGTCCCGGACCGGCTGCGCGTGCTCGGCTTTCTCGACGGGTTCCTGCTCTGGGCGAACCTGTCGGTCTCGCTGCTCGTCATCGTCGCGGGCGCGTTCCTCGTGCTGCCCGCGAGCCAGTTCGGGCTCGCGCTCTCGCTGCCGGAAGCGGTCGGCGCGACGGTGGCGGCGGCCATCGTCGGCAACGTGTTGCTCGGGCTCGGCGGACTCATCGGCGCAGACGCGCGCGTCCCGACGATGGTGCTGCTGCGCGCCCCGCTCGGGAGGCGCGGCTCCTACCTCCCGACCTGGCTCAACATCCTGCAGTGCCTCGGCTGGTCGGTGTTCGAGCTGATCATCATCGCGACCGGTGCGAGCGCGCTCTCGAAGCAGGTGCTCGGTGTCGGCGGCGTCGCGTTCTGGAAGATCCTCTTCGGTGTCGTCGCGACGGTGCTCGCGTTTCTCGGCCCGGTCGGCTTCGTGCGCAAGTACGTAAGGAAGTTCGCGATCTGGATCGTCATCGCGTCGCTGCTCTACATCACATGGTGGTCGCTGCACGGCGAGCATCCGGTCGCGCTGTGGCACCGGCACGGCGCGCATGCCTTCTGGCCCGGCTTCGACCTCGTGCTCGCGTCGGTGATCAGCTGGACGCCGCTCGTCGCCGACTACACGCGCTTCTCGCGCACGCGGGCGACGGGCTTCTGGACGGCGGGCTTCGGCTACTTCGTGCCGACGATCCCGCTTTTCGCACTCGGCGCGGTGATCGCGATGTCGCGCTCGATCAGCGACGCGCCGGCGCTCCTGACCGCCGTCGCGGCGGGCGGGGTCGCGAGCGTGCTCGCGCTGCTCGCGCTGACGGTCGACGAGAGCGACGAAGCGTTCGCGAACGTGTACTCGGGCGCGGTGAGCCTGCAGAACCTGTTGCCGCGCGTGCCGCAGCGGCTGCTCGTCGCGGGGGTCGCCGCACTCTCGACCGTGGGCGCGCTGCTCATCGACCTGCGGAACTACCAGCCATTCCTCTATCTGCTCGGCTCGTTCTTCGTCCCGCTCTTTGCCGTCCTGCTCGCGGACTGGCTGCTCGCGGGGCGACACTACTCGCCGGATGATGTCTTTCGGGGCGTCGAGCTGCGCATCGAGATGCTCGTCGCATGGCTCGTGGGCTTCTGCCTCTACCAGTGGCTCTCGCCGGGCGCCGACTACCCCGGCTGGTGGACGCGAGCCGTCGCGCACACGCATCCACACGCGCTGCCGTGGGGCGGCGCGTCACTCCCGAGCTTCGCCGCGGCGTTCGTTCTCGCGGTGCTCGCCCGCACTCTCGCCAGGAGGACGCCTATCCTCGCGAGGGCGTGATCGCGCTCCTCGGGAACCTGGCGGAAGATCTCCTGGAACGTGGCCCGCGCGTCGGCGGCGGGACCTACTACGGCGCACGCGCGCTGCAACGCCTGCGCGTGCCCGCGCGGATCGTCACGCGCTGCGCAGAGGAGGACCGCGACCGGCTGCTGCCTCGGCTCGTCCGGCTCGGCACGCCGGTGCGATACGTCCGCGGGCACTCGACTGCAGCGTTCTCGTTCACCTACGACGGAGACGTCCGGACGATGACGGTGGAGCGGCTCGGGGACGTGTGGTCGCCGGCCGACGTGCCCGAGCTGCGCGCGCGCTGGGTGCATGTCGCGCCGCTCTCACGTGTCGAGTGGCCGGTGGAGACCGTCGCCGCTCTCGCGCGCAGGCACCGCGTCTCGCTCGACGGCCAAGGGCTCGTGCGCGTTCCGGAGCTCGGGCCGCTCCGACTCGACGGCGACTTCGACCGCGACGTGCTGCGGCACATCTGGGTGCTGAAGCTCGCCGACGAGGAGGCCGAGGTTCTCGGCGACCCCGCGGCGCTCGGCGTTCGCGAGGTGGTCGTGACGCACGGCTCGCGCGGATCGACGGTGTACTGCGGCGGCAGCGCCGAGTTCGTTCCGGCGCACGCGGTCGACGCCGACCCGACCGGCAGCGGTGACGCGTTTGCCGCCGCGTACATCGTCGGGCGCAACTCGGGCCTCGGGCCGGCGGGTGCAGCCCGCCGCGCGACCGCTGTCGTCGCGTCGCTGCTCGAGCGATGATCGCGCTCGTCGAGACGGCGGCGGGCACGTTCGCGGTCGAGCTCGATTCCGGCGACGTCGAGCCTGCCGACGAGGAGGCTGTGGCTGGGCCGTCCCCCACGCTGGACTTGCCCCGGCTCGTCGCGGCGGCAGCATCCGGCGCAACCGTCGTTGCGGTCGTCGATGCGAAGCCGCCGCTCCTCGTCTCGCACGACGCGGGCACGACTTGGCGCGCGGCCGGCCGGGGGCTCCCGCCGGGACGCGCGGTCGCGATCGCCGACGACGACCCGGACACGATCCTCTACGGCGCGCGGAACAGGCTCTATCTCTCGCGAGACGGCGGCGTTTTCTGGAACGCGCTCGTCGGCGAGTTGCCCGAGATCAGCGGGCTGTCACTCAGAGGCTGAGCTCGCCGCGCGCGATCACGACAGCGGAGCCGCCGACCTCGACGCGGTCGATGCGGTCTCCTTCGCCGAAGGCGGTCGCGAAGAGGGTCGACGGGCGATGGATCTCGGCGCCCTGCCTGATCTCGATCTGCTCGCCGAACGCAATCCGCCCGTGCCGCGCGAGGTGCACGGCCAGTGGGCCGGCGGCCGAGCCGGTGGCGGGGTCCTCGGCAACGCCGTGGTTGGGCGCGAACATGCGCGTCTTCCAGACCTCGCCGTCGCGTGCGAAGCAGTTCGTCCCGTCGGAGCTGGCGAGCGCGAGCGCGCCGAGGTCGGGCCGGAGCGCCGCCACGGCGGCCGCGGAGTCGAGCTCGACGTAGAGGTGGCCGGGGCCGAGGTTGTACCTCTCGACCGGAAGGCCCGACCCGGCGACACCGAGCGCCGCGAAGATCGGCTCGAGATCGGGGACCAGCGCCCAGGTGGGGATCGGCTGGTCCATGCGCCCGAAGACGATGCGCGGGCCGTCGCGCTCGAGCGCGACGGGAACGACGCCAGCCGCCGTCTCGAGCCGGATCACGACCTTCGAGAGTGGGACACCGAGCACGAACGCGGCTCCGAGCGTCGGGTGCCCGGCGAACGGCAGCTCGACAGCCGGCGTGAAGATGCGGATCCGGACGTCCGCGTCCTCGACCGTCGCGGGCAGGACGAACACGGTCTCGCTGAGGTTCGTTTCGCGGGCGATCGCCTGCATCTCCTCGCTCGCCAGGTCGCGCGCGTCGGTGAAGACCGCGACGGCGTTCCCCTGCAGAGGCCGGTCGGTGAAGACGTCGGCGGCGACGTAGCGGAAACGGCGCATCGGCCAACGCTACCCGGGGCTTGTGGTGACGGCGCCGGGAGCAGAGAATCGACCGTTCAGCTCGCGCCGTACGCCACAAGCTCACTGAGGAGGTAGGCAGGTTGGACAGCCACGACCACGACAAAGACCGGCGCATGCTCCATGCGCTCGGCTACGCGCAGGAGCTCTCGCGCAGGATGAGCGGGTTCTCCAACTTCGCGATCTCGTTCACGATCATCTCGATCCTGTCGGGAACGCTGACGCTGTACTACGCCGGCATCAACTACGGCGGACCGATCGAGGAGGCGTACGGCTGGCCGATCGTCTCGTTCTTCGTGATCATCGTCGGTCTCGGGATGGCCGAGATCGCGTCGAAGTATCCGACGGCCGGCGGGCTGTACTACTGGGCGTCGAAGATGGGCGGCCCCGCGTGGGGCTGGTTCACCGGCTGGTTCAACCTGATCGGACAGATTGCGATCACGGCCGGGATCGACTACGGCGGAGCGCTCTTCGCGGACGCGCTGCTGCAGCTCCTCTGGCCGAGCACGTTCAAGGGGACCGCGCACGAGGTGATCTACGTGTACGCGGTGATCCTCGCGTTGCATGCGCTGATGAACATCTTCAGCGTGCAGCTCGTCGCGTTCCTGAACGACGTCTCCGTGTGGTGGCACGTTCTCGGCGTGTTGATCATCGTCGGGTTCCTGATCTTCAAGCCGAGCCATCACCAGTCGTTCGGCACCGTCTTCGGTCACACGCTGAACAACAGTGGCTGGGGGCACAGCTGGATCTGGCTCGTGTTGCTGCTCGGCCTCCTCCAGGCGCAGTACACGTACACGGGGTACGACGCGTCGGCGCACATGAGCGAGGAGACGCAGGGCGCATCGCGCGCAGCAGCGCGCGGCGTGATCATGTCGATCGTCGTCTCGGCGATCTTCGGCTACATCCTGGCGCTCGGCGTCACGTTTGCAATTCAGGGCAGCGTCAGCGACACCGCAGCGGCCGGCACGTTCGCGGTCAAGAAGGTGCTGCTCGACTCGCTCGGCGACACGACTGCAAAGGTGATGCTGGCGATCATCGTCGGCGCACAGTTCTACTGCGGCATGTCGTCGATCACGTCGGCGTCGCGGATGATGTATGCGTTCTCGCGCGACGGCGCGGTACCGGGGCACCAACTCTGGCGTCGCCTGAATCGCGAGCGTGTTCCGTACATGGCCGCGATCGCGATCGCGGTGCTTGCGTTCCTGTGCGCGTTCCCGGCCTACTTCGGGACGAGCGGCTACACCGCCTATGTCGCGGTGACGTCGATCGCGACGATCGGCCTCTACATCGCGTACGCGATCCCGATCTACCTCAGGCTGAAGCTGGGTGACGCCTGGGAGCCCGGCGAGTGGAACCTCGGCGCCCGCTACAAGGTGATCGGCTGGACCGCGGTCTGCTGGATCGGCTTCATCGCGATCCTGTTCATCCTTCCGACGGGCCCGAACGGTGTCCCGTGGCATCCGGACAAGTTCAAGTGGACGTTGTTCAACTACGCACCGCTCGCGGTCGGCGGCACGATGCTGCTGGTCGGCGGCTGGTGGGTCCTGTCCGCGAACCGCTGGTTCAAGGGGCCGATCGCCCAGGGCACGCCCGAAGAGCTGGCCCGCATCGAGGCGCGGTACGAGCATCCCGCTGGTGCGGCGCCGCAGGCGACGTAGGATCGACCCAGGTATCGGATCGGAGGGAGCCGGCGCGCGTCGGCTCCCTCTACGAAGGAGGCAGGTGTGCTGACGCTCGACGAGCTGCGCGACGATCAGTCGCTCGACACGGTGATCATGGCGTTCACCGACATGCAGGGCCGGCTGCTCGGCAAGCGACTGCATCGCGACTTCTTCCTCGAGCAGGTCGACCATGGGCACGGCACGGAGGGCTGCAACTACCTGCTCGCGCTCGACATGGAGATGGATCCCGTCCCGGGCTACGAGATCGCCTCGTGGGAGCGCGGCTACGGCGACTTCGAGCTCGTGCCGGACCTCGCGACGCTTCGCCGGCTGCCGTGGCTCGAGGCGACAGCGCTTGTTCTGTGTGACGTTGCGTGGCCCGACGGCTCGCCGGTTCGTCCCTCACCTCGGCAGGTGCTGCGCACGCAGCTCGAACGGGCACGCGCCCACGGCTACGACGTCATGGTCGGCTCGGAGCTCGAGTTCTATCTCCTGCGCGAGAGCTACGAAGAGGCGCACCGCAAGGGCTACCGCGACCTGACACCCTCGGTGCCGTACATTCTCGACTACCACATCCTCGCGACCACGTACGACGAGCCGCTGCTGCGGCAGATCAGAAACGGCATGCAGGGTGCCGGCATGCGAGTCGAGACGTCGAAGGGCGAAGCGTGGCCCGGGCAGCAGGAGATCAACTTCCGCTTTTCGGACGCGCTGACGATGGCTGACAATCACGTCGTCTACAAGAACGGCGCGAAGGAGATTGCGCATCTGAACGGCTGCTCGATCACGTTCATGGCGAAGCCGGATCACACATGGATCGGCTCCTCATGTCACATCCATTCGTCGCTGTGGCGCAACGGCTCTCCTGCATTCGGAAGCGACCGGGCGCTGTTCGATCGTTACCTCGCAGGACAGATTGCGTGCGCACGCGACTTCGCGTTGTTCTTCGCACCGAACATCAACTCGTACAAGCGGTTCGCGGCCGGCTCGTGGGCCCCGACGACGCTCGCCTGGGGCATGGACAACAGGACGTGCGGCTTCCGGATCGTCGGCTCGGGCGGCGGGATGCGAGTCGAGTCGCGGATCCCGGGAGGCGACGTCAATCCGTATCTCGCGTTCGCCGCGACGATCGCCAGCGGCCTGCATGGGATCGAGACCTCGCTGGAGCTGCCGCCTGCGTTCGAAGGCAATGCGTACGAGTCGGACGTGGAGCGATTCCCATCAACGTTGCGCGAGGCCGCCCATGCGCTCGACGGATCATCGATCGCGCGCGCAGCGTTCGGCGACGACGTCGTCGCGCACTATCTGAACTACGCGCGCACCGAACAGCAGCTCTTTGATCGTGTGGTGACGAACTGGGAGCGCGAGCGGCTCTACGAACGGGGGTAGCGATGACGGGGAAGCCGGCGATCGGGATCACGACATACCTCACGCCCGCGTCGTGGGGCGTTTGGGAGCTGGACGCGGCGCTCGTCCCGGCGGACTACGTGCGCGGCGTCGTCGCCGCGGGCGGCGCGCCTCTGCTCGTGCCGCCGGGGGCGGACGTCGACCGGACGCTCGAGGTCGTCGACGGGCTCGTGTTCACGGGCGGATCGGATCTCGATCCGGAGCTCTACCGCGCGCAGGCGCATGCAGAGACGAACGGCATCGTCCGCGAGCGCGATGACTTCGAGCTGGAGCTGATGCGCGGAGCGCTCGAGCGCGACGTGCCGGTACTCGCGATCTGCCGCGGCTCGCAGGTGCTGAACGTGGCGCGCGGCGGCGACTTGGAGCAGCACGTTCCCGACCGGGTTGGGACCGATGTGCACAAGCAGGTGCCGGGGATCTTCGCGGATCACGACGTGGAGGTCGTCGGCGGCACGCGACTGGCGTCGCTCCTCGGCGAGCGCCACGACGTGAAGTCACATCACCATCAGGGCTTCGGCGAGGTGGGCGACGGCCTGCGTGTCGCGGCGTACGCACCGGACGGGACGGTGGAAGCACTCGAAGATCCGTCGCGGCAATTCACCGTGGGCGTCCTGTGGCATCCCGAAGCGGGCGAGGACCGTGCCCTATTCGCAGCGCTGGTCGCAGAAGCCGCGGCCTTTGCAGACAGCAAGCGCGTGCGTACTTCCTAAATCCCTTCCCAGGCAAGGGTGACAGAAGTGCAACGTCGCGCGCGCTCGTAACGCCGCGTGCAGGCACTTCGCCCTACACCGTTCCCAAGCAAGGGTGACAAGAGTGAAACTTCGGCTTCGCGCGATCGGAGCGCGGGCTACGTTTGGCTCATGCCGATCCGCACCCCTCCCATCGAGCTGCAGGGCATCTACCACATCGGCTCGCGTGGGAACTTCGGCATGCCGCTCTTCCAAAGCGACGGCGAGCACGAGCTCTTCCTCGAGCTGTACGCGAAGTACTCCGCGAAGTTTCGCTGGCGGACGCTCGCCTGGTGCCTACTGTGGAACCACTACCACTTTCTCGTCGAACTCACCGAAGGCGGTCTCTCGGAAGGGATGAAGCGCATCAACCACAGCTTCGCCCGCCGCCTCAACGCTGCCTACGGGAGGACCGGCAAGGGTCACCTCGTTCGCCACGGCTTCGACGCGAGGCACGTCGAGACGGAGGACTATCTCCACGGAGCCAGTCGATACATCGACCTGAACCCGGTCGAGTCCGGGCACTGCCGCCTCCCGCAGCAATGGCGCTGGTCCGGGTGCGCCGCGACACTCGGGCTCGCGAAAGTCCGGCCGTTCCACGACGTCGGCGCGCAACTCGAGCACTTTGGACGCTCTACGACGCGTGCGCGGGCGGCATATCGACGCCTCCTCGCCGCAGAAGCTCTCGATAGCTTCAACGAGCAGCGCGCCGCGTGATTCAATCGCCTGCGTGACGATCAACGTCATCAACCCGGCCACCGAAGAGCCAATCGCGACCCTCGAGTCGGCCGGCGTCGAGGGGACCGACGCTGCCGTCGCCAAAGCGCGCGCCGCCTTCGACGACTGGCGCGCCGTCACGCCCCGCGACCGCGGACGCCTCCTCCGCCGCCTGGCGACCCTCGTCGAGGAGCACCACGAGGAGCTCTCGCGGATCGAGTCCGCGAACGTCGGCAAGCCGATCGCCGGCGCCCGCGGCGAGGTCGGGATGGTCGCCGACGTGTTCCACTTCTACGCCGGTGCCGTGGACAAGAGCTACGGCGAGACGATCCCCGTCGCCGGCGGCGTCGACCTCACCTTCCGCGAACCACTCGGCGTCGTAGGCCTGATCGTGCCGTGGAACTTCCCGCTCAACATCGCCTCCTGGAAGCTCGGGCCCGCCCTCGCGACGGGCAACACGGTCGTGCTGAAGCCCGCCGAGCTCACGCCGCTCTCGGTCCTGCGCCTCGCCGAGCTCGCGCTCGAGGCCGGCCTTCCCGAAGGCGTCTTCAACGTGGTCGTCGGCAAAGGCTCGGTGGTCGGACAGCGACTCGTCGACCATCCCGACGTCGCGAAGATCGGCTTCACCGGCTCAACCGAGGTCGGTCGCTCCGTCATGGCGGGCGCCGCCGCCACGATCAAGCGCGTGACGCTCGAGCTGGGCGGCAAGTCCGCCAACGTCGTCTTCGCCGACGCCGACCTCGAGAAAGCAGCCGCCGCCGCGCCGTACGCGGTGTTCGACAACGCCGGTCAGGACTGCTGCGCCCGCTCGCGCATCCTTGTCGAGAAGACCGCCTACGACCGCTTCGCCGACCTGCTCGTCGACGCGACGCGCGGCGTCGTCGTCGGCGACCCCGCCGACGAGCAGACAGAGATGGGCCCGCTCATCACCGCGAGCCACCGCGACACCGTCGCGAGCTTCGTCGACGGCTCGCCGCGCTTCCAAGGCGAGACGCCGACCGGCAAGGGCTACTGGTTTCCGTGCACGGTCGTCGAGGCGCAGCCGGACGACCGCGTCGCGCGCGAGGAGGTCTTCGGACCGGTCGTCGCGCTGATCCCGTTCGACGACGAAGCCGACGCGATCCGCATCGCGAACGACACGCTGTACGGACTTTCCGGCTCGATCTGGACGCAGAACGGCGCACGCGCGCTGCGCGTCGCTCGCGCGGTCGACACCGGAGTGCTCAGCATCAACTCGAACAGCTCAGTGCGCGTCTCGACGCCGTTCGGCGGCTTCAAGCAGTCCGGGTTCGGCCGCGAGCTCGGCATGCACGCGCTCGAGGGCTACACGGAAGTCAAGAACGTCTTCTACTCCACGGAGGGCTGATGGGTCGTCTCGACGGGAAGGTGTGCGTGATCACCGGCGCCGGAGGCGGCATGGGCCGCGACGCGGCGATCCTCTTCACCGAGGAGGGCGCGAAGGTCTGCGCCGCCGACGTCAACCTCGACGCGGCCGAAGAAACCGTCGCCCTCTGCACGGGCGAGGCGTTCGCGCAGCAAGTCGACGTCGCCGACGAGGCGAGCGTCGAGTCGACGATGCAGGCGACGATCGACCGCTTCGGTGAGATCGAGGTGCTCTACAACAATGCGGGCATCTCGCCGAACGATGATGCCTCAGTGCTCGACACGACCGTCGAGGCGTGGGACCGCGTGCAGGCCGTGAACACGAAGGGCGTCTTCCTCTGCTGCAAGCACGGCATCCCGCACCTCCTCGCACGAGGCGGCGGCAGCGTTATCAACGTCGCGAGCTTCGTCGCAATCGTCGGCGCCGCGACGAGCCAGATCTCGTACACCGCGTCGAAGGGAGCGGTGCTTTCGATGACCCGCGAGCTCGCCGTCCAGTTCGCACGCGAGAACGTCCGCGTGAACGCGCTCTGCCCCGGCCCGGTCGAGACCCCGCTCCTGCTCTCGATCTTCGGCGGCGACCCGGCGGCACTCGAGCGCCGGCGCACGCACTGGCCGACCGGCCGGCTCGCGAAGCCGCGCGAGGTCGTGAACGGCGCGCTGTTCCTCGCCTCCGACGACGCGTCGTACGTCACCGGCGCGACGTTTCTCGTCGACGGCGGGCTCACCGCCGCGTACGTCACGCCGGCCTGATGCGCATCGCCCTCATGATCGAGGGTCAGGAGGGCGTCTCCTGGGCGCAGTGGCTCGCGCTCGCGCGCGCAGCGGAGGACGCGCAGCTCGACGGGCTCTTCCGCTCGGATCACTACAAGTCGATCGTCCGAGGCGACCCCGCGGGCTCGCTCGACGCCTGGGCGACACTCGCCGGCCTTGCCGCCTGCACGAAGACGCTTCGCGTCGGAACGATGGTCTCGCCCGTCACCTTCCGGCCCGTCTCGATCCTCGCGAAGCTCGTGACCACGGTCGACCACATCTCGAACGGTCGTGTCGAGCTCGGTCTCGGCGCCGGCTGGTACGAAGCGGAGCACGAGGCATACGGCCTCGCCTTCCCACCGCAGCGCGAACGCCTCGACGAGCTCGACCGGCAGATCGCCGAGATCGTGCGGCAGTGGACTGCCGACGACGGCGTCTGGCCGAAGCCGGTCCAAGAGCCGCGGCCGCCGATCATCGTCGGCGGCGGCGCGAAGCCGCGCACCGTCGCCGCGGCCGTCGCACACGCCGACGAGTACAACACCGTCTGGCCGACGGTCGACGAGGCTCGAGAACGCAAGCAACGTCTCGACGATGCAGCCCGCGCCGTGGGACGCGAGCCACTCCGCTTCTCGATGATGACGAGCTGTGTCGTCGGCCGCGACCACGACGAGCTGGCCCGGCGTCTCGACGCACTCCACAGGTTGACCGGGAGCGGGCCTGCGATCTCGGGAACAGTCGACGAGGTCGTCGAGCAGCTCCGCGCGTACGAGGAGGCCGGCGTCGAGCGGGCGATGCTCCAGCACCTCGTCCACGAGGACGTCGAGATGGTCGCGGTGCTGGGCGACGTGGCAGCCCGTTTAGAGGCTTGATGCGCAGGCGCACCAGCCGCGTGCGCCCCTCAAATGCGCATCGAGCCTCTAGGCTAGGCCGATGCCCGCCGTCGCCGTCGCCGGACTTCGCAAGCGCTACGGCGACTACGAAGCGCTTCACGGGATCGACTTCGCAATCGAAGCCGGCGAGGTTTTCGGGCTGCTCGGCCCGAACGGTGCAGGCAAGACGACGACGGTCGAGATCCTCGAGGGCTACCGGGAGCGTGACGGCGGCGAGGTGCACGTGCTCGGCGTCGACCCACAGCGCGGCTCGAGCTCATGGCGCGAGCGCATCGGCGTGATGCTGCAGTCCTCGTCGCTCTACCCGAGCCTCACCGTGCGCGAAAGCCTGCGCGTCTTTGGCGCGTACTACACCGAGTCCCGCAACGTGGACGAAGTCATCGAGATCGTCGAGCTCGGCTCGAAGGCAGATGCGCGCGTGCGCACGCTCTCCGGCGGTCAGCAGCGTCGCCTCGACCTCGGCCTCGCGCTGATCGGCGACCCCGAGCTGATCTTCCTGGACGAGCCGACAACCGGGTTCGACCCAGGCGCCCGCCGCACGGCGTGGCAGACGATCCGCAACCTGCGTGAGCTCGGCAAGACCATTCTTCTCACGACCCACTATCTCGACGAGGCGGAACAGCTCGCGGATCGCGTCGCCGTGCTGCGCGCGGGCGAGATCGTGCGCGAGGGGACGCCGGCAGAGCTGACGGGCGGTGCGGTCGAGACCGAGATTCGCTACCGGCGCGCCGGCGCCGACATCGTCGAACGAACGCACGAGCCGACCCAGCGCCTACACGAGCTGACATCCGCAGCCGTCGAGCGCGGAGAGGAGCTCGACGGACTCGAGGTGCGCAGGCCGACGCTCGAAGACGTGTACCTGGAGCTGACGCGCGAGTGAGGCTCTTTCTGCACGAGCTGCGAACCGAGCAGACGCTTTTCTGGCGCAACCGCGAGGCCGCCTTCTTCACGTTCTTCCTGCCGGTGATCTTCTTCCTCGTCTTCGGCTCGATCTACGGCAGCAGCGTCATCACGAAGGAGCACATCAAGGCTGCGCCGTTTCTCGAGGCAGGCATGATCGGCTACGGAGTCGCGTCGACCGCGTTCGCGGGACTCGCGATCACGATGGTGATCCGGCGCGAGAGCGGAGTGCTGAAGCGTATTCGCTCCACGCCGCTTCCCGGCTGGACGTACCTCGCGGCCGTGCTCGCGTCGACGTTCGTCACGTTCCTGATCGAAGCAATCCTGCTGATCGTCCTCGGACGGCTCCTCTTCTCGGTGCACCTGCCGGCGCGACCGTTCTCGCTGCTCGTCGTGCTGGTGATCGGAGCGGCGTCGTTCGCTGCGCTTGGACTCGGACTGACGGGCCTCGTGCGCACCGCCGAGGGCTCGTCGGCCGTGGTCAACGCCGTGTACCTGCCGATGGCGATCATCTCGGGAACGTTCTTCACGCCGAAGGAGTATCCGGCGTTCCTGCGCGCGATCGCCGACATCCTGCCGCTCACGTACTTCACGAAGCTCACGCGCGACGTGATGGTGCGCCACCACCATCTGTGGTCGGACAGCGGTGCGATCGCCGTCGTGCTCCTCTGGGGCGCAATCGGCCTCGCCGCTGCGATTCGCGGCTTCCGCTGGCAGCCACGCGAGAGCTGATCGCAACCGATCGCCGCCGTCCGCCGTTGTAGCTCCGTGATCAACCCAGAGCTCGCATTCACGGTGCATGACCACGATGCTCCCTCGATCGAGGTACGCGTGAACTTCGGCGTATTCGCAGGCCGGCCTGCGACGCCCGCGGAGATCGACCGCCTCGCGGAATGGTTGCTCGACGAGGTCGGCGAGATCTCGATCATCGCCGAGGAACGCCACGAGATCGACGCGCACGGCGAGGCGTCGGTGCACCAAGTGCGGATCGAGGTCGGCGACGAAGGCACGCCGGCCGACCCGTTCTCACGCCGCGAGCTCGAACGCCGGATCGTCGAGCGGGCCGAGCACTGGGCGCGCTCGTGCGTCGCCGAGCGGCACGCCGAGATCGCCGACGGCTTCTAAAGCGCCCGCTCGACCGCGTCCAGCGTGCGCGCAGCCTGTCGCTGAGCGACCGGCTCGAGACCCGGCCCGGCGATCCGGGCGAGCACCCCGGAGAAGCGCAGCTCCGTCCGCCAGCGCATCAGCGTTCCCTCGCCTTCGGCGGTCAGATCGAACGTCGAGCTGACGTCCGCTCCCGCGCCGTGCGCGCGAAGCTCGGCGTGCTCCGGTGCTCGGCGCTCGACCACGTCGAAGCGAATCGTCACGGCGGGTGCGAGCGGCACCGGCGCCTTCACCTTCGCAAGCCAGTGATCGGCGTCGAGCACCTCGTAGCTCTTCACCGCTGGGAGCGCCGAGGCGATCACCTCCGGTCTCGTCAACAGCTCGAACACGCGCTCGGGGTGGGCGGCGAAGCGGCGCTCTCCCTCGACGACGGTCATCTCAACGCGTCAGCGTAACCTTCGAAAGCCCGAGCGGACGGTCGAGATCGACACCGCGTGCGCGGGCAAGCTGGAGGGCGAGGAGCTGACCCGGAACGACCGCCACGAGAGGGCTGAGCCACTCCGGCACTCCGGGCACGAGCGGGAGCACGGAGGCCGCCGCTTCAGCAGCCGTCGCGTCGTCGGTGATCGCGACGACGCGCGCACCGCGCGCCGAGACAGCCTCGATGGCGGCGCGCATTTCACCGAGCGCCGGCCCGGAGGGCGCGACGGCGACCACGGGCCAGCCCGGCGCGATCGCCGCGACCGGTCCGTGCATCAGGTCCGCCGCCGAGTAGGCCTCGAAGAGGAGCCCGGAAAGCTCGCGCACCTTGAGCGCGATCTCGTACGACGTGCAGAAGTTGATCCCTCGCGCGATCACGGTGCCGCCGTCGCGCACTCCGATGTCGCCGAGAGCGCCAACGTCCCGCCACGAGCACTCGATCTGCGCGGCGAGCTGTTCGGGCATGCGCTGCAGCTCGCCGAGCGCACGAGCGTCGGCTGTCGTCGCCGCAAATATCAGCGCGACCGCACCGAGCGAGTTGACGTACGTCTTCGTCGCAGCGACCGCCTGCTCTCCCCCTGCCTCGAGCTTGAGCACCGCGTCGGCTGCACGCCCGAGTGGTGAGCCCGGCTCGTTCGTGATCGCGATCGTAGGCCGGCCCTGACGGCAGGCTTCGGCGACGACCTCGACAACGTCGGGCGACTCGCCGGACTGCGAGATGCCGATCACGAGCGCGCCGTCGAGCCGCGGCGGCTGGTGGTACAGCGTGAAGAGCGACGGGGTCGCGAAGGCTACCGGCACGCGATGCGCTCTCCCGAGCAGGTACTGCGCGTAGCGCGCGGCATTCGACGAGCTGCCGCGCGAGGCGATCAGGACATAGTCGACGTCCGAGGCGCGAAACACCTCGGCGATCTGCTCCGCGTAGCCGCGCTGTCGGTCGAGCAGGCGCGCGAGCGCCGCCGGTTGCTCGCGCAGCTCGCGCTCGAGATGGCTCGTCACGAGGCGCCGTTTCGTTCGAGCAGGGCCTCGGCCGCCTCGATCGAGGCGCGGCCCCCGCCGTACGTTGCCACGAAGCCCCGCGCACGCTCCGGCCGCCACACGGGAAGCCCGAGCTCGACGATCACCGCCCCCGGACGGTCCGCCTCGCGCATCCAGCCGTGCCGGTGCGCGTCGCGAACGACGTAGACGTCTGCATCCGGCACGGTCTCTCCCTCGCGCACGACGTGCGCACCGTCGAACCGATGCTCGGCCTCACCGGCTGCGATGTTCGCGACGGGTCGAAGCTCGACGACACGTGCCGAGCGGGCGACCGCTGCGTCACCGCTGATCTGCACTGCACGGGCGGATGCAGCACCCACCTCGTCGCGCCGCGCGCCGACGATGCACGGGCGCGCACGCTCAGCGAGCCGCGCGACACGGCCGGCAGCCTCGCCGAGCCGCTCGTCCGAGACGCGCTCCGCGAGCGCGGCGACGATCCGCGTGACGTCGGTCTCGCCGAGGTCGTGCCCCACGATCAATGCGTCGCAACCCGCTTCCACAGCGAGCACCGCGGCGTCGGCGACGTCGTGGCGTGCGCTGATCCCTTTCATCTCGAGCGCGTCGGCGAGCACGACGCCGTCGAAGCCGAGCTCCTCGCGCAACAGATCGTGGACGATCGCGCGATCGAGCGTCGCCGCCTCGCCGTTGACGGCGATGTGGGCGGTCATGATCGAGTGCACGCCGGCGTCGATCGCGGCTCGGAAGGGCGCCAGCCCCGCCTCGAGGTCACCCACGAGCGCGGGCAGAGCGAGATGGGAGTCCTCAGTCGTCGAGCCGTGGCCGGGAAAGTGCTTTGCGCACGCGGCGACACCGGCGCGCTGCAGGCCCCGAACCGCGGCCGCGACATGCCGTGCGACCCGCTTCGGGTCGGAGCCGAACGCACGCGTGCCTATGACCGGGTTCTCAGGCACGTTGACGTCCGCGACCGGCGCGAGGTTCCAGTTGACGCCGACCGCCGCGAGGTCCTCGGCGATCGCCGCGGCGACCTCCTCGGTCAGGGCTGGGTCGTCGAGGACGCCGAGCGCGGCGCTTGTCGGGTACGAGCTTCCTTCGCGCCACTCGAGCCGCGTGACGTCGCCGCCTTCCTCGTCGATCGCGAGCAGCAGGTCGTCGCGCTCCGCGCGGAGCGCCGCCCCGAGGCGGGCGAGTGACTCCGGCGACTCGACGTTGTAGGCAAAGAGCACGATCCCGCCGCCACCGTCGGCGACGAAGCGACGAATCCAGTCCGGCGGCGTCGAGCCGGGGAAGCTCGGGAAGACACAGGCGCGTGCGTTCGCGTTCATCCGCGCACAGCGCCTGCGGTGAGACCGAACGCAATCCGTCGCTGTACGAGCAGGAAGAAGATCACAACCGGGATCGCCGTGAGCGTCGATGCCGCCATCAGCGCGCCCCAGTCCGTGTGCCTCGATGTGCCGAGGAAGTACGAAAGCCAGACCGTGATCGTCTGCTTGCTCTGGTCGTTCAGAAGCACGCGCGCGAAGATGTACTCGTTCCAGCTCGTGATGAACGCGAAGACGGATGTCGCGACGAGCCCCGGGCCCATCAACGGGAGCAGGATCTTGATGAACACGCCGAGGCGCGTCGAGCCGTCGACCATCGCCGCCTCCTCGAGCTCTTTCGGAATGCCGAGCAGGAACCCGCGCAACGTCCACACGCAGAACGGCAGCACGAACGTCATGTACGTGATCACGACGCCGGAGAGGACGTTCGTCTGGTGATAGCGCGCCAGCACCACGTAGAGCGGAATGATCAGCCCGGCTTGCGGCAGCATCTGGATGCCGATCACGAGCACGACGAAGAGCGTGCGGCCCGAGAAGCGGTACCGCGCGAGCGCGACGGCCGCGAGGAACGCGAGCACGATCGAGATCGCGACCGTGACGCTGACGATGATCAGGCTGTTCTCGACGTCCTGCCAGAAGAACGGCTTGTGGATCGCCGCCGAGAAGTGCGCGAGCGTCGGGTGCAACGGGAACCAGGTCGGCGTGATGCTCACGATCTGCGCATCGGACTTGAAGGCCGTCGAGATCATCCAGAAGACGGGGAACACCATCACGACGAACACCGCGAGCCCGAGCGCGTTCCACGCCGCCTGCTTCCCGCGCCGGTTGCGGCGACGGCTCACTCGGCGACTCCGATTCGCACCATCTTGCGGACGTAGATCACGCTCAGCACGGCGACGAGCAGCAGCATCAGCAGCGAGATCGCCGCTCCGCGGCCGTAGTCGCTCTTGAAGTAACCCTCCTCGAAGAGGTAGATGCTCATCAGGAAGTTGCCGGGCGTCATCTTCGCCTGCCCGATCAGGAGGTACGGCTGCGTGAAGACGCCGAAGTCCCAGATGATCGAAAGGCTCGTCAGGATCAACAGGATCGGGCGGATGATCGGCAGCGTGATGTCGCGGAAGACGCGCCACGGGGCGGCGCCGTCCACCTCTGCAGCCTCGACGAGATCGTGCGGCACCTGCGCGAGCCCTGCGTAGAGCGTGATCACCACGAAGGGTAACGCACCCCAGACGATCAGCAACGTCACCATCGAGAGCTGTGACGTCGTCGAGCCGTACCAGTCGTGCTGGAAGTAGTTGCCGAGATGCAGCTCCGTCAGCACGTAGTTGAGGACACCGTTTTGGTAATTGGTCATCCAGTTCCAGACCTCGACTGCGACGACCACCGGCATCGACCAGACGAGAACGAGGCCCGAGGTGAGGAGCACGCGCACCCATGTGCTGACGCGCGTCAGCAGCAATGCGATCAGCATGCCGAGCACGATCGTGAAGAACACGTTCGCCGCCGTGAAGACGACGGTCCGCAGCAGCGTGTGCCAGAAGATCTGATCGTGAAGGACCGACCGGTAGTTCGCGAGCCCGATCGACGGGCCGTGATGCTTGATCAGCTCGAAGAGTCCGTACTGCTCGGTTGACAGCTTGACGAGCCAGACGAGCGGATAGCCGAGGATGACGCCGATCACGGCCACCACCGGGACGATCAGCGCGTAGGGCGTCGACGCGCGCGCGAGGCTGCTCCAAAGACGGCGCCGCCGCCGGGACGTTCCCAAGAGCGTCCCGGCGGCGGCCGTCGTGCTGGAGTCGGAGGGCAACTCCGGCTGACCTACGGCTGGTTGAGCACCGATTCGATGTTGGCCCCGGCCGACTCGGCCGCCTGCTTGACCGTGAGCTTCCCGGTCAGGATCTGGCCGAGCATGTTGCGGAGGATGTTCCCGTTCTCGACGTCGACCCAGTGCTTCGCGGTCGGCACGAACCAGCTCCGCTTGGCCGCCCGCTCGTTGACGCTGTTACCGAGCAGGTTGGTCGCGTTCGGGATGTTCCCCTTCTTCTCGAGCCCCTGCTCGATCGAGGTGCTCGTGAAGTCCTTGATCCAGTCGATCGCAAGCGACTTGTTCGAGCTCGTGATCGGCACCGCGAGGTCCGAGCCGCCGAGGAATCCGGGCATCGTCTGGCCGGCGACGTGGCCGGGCATCACGAACTGCGCGGTGTCGGAGGTGTACTTCTTCCCGACGCAGCAGCTGAACCAGCTGGGGCCGATCATCGATGCGGCCTTGTTCTGCGCGTACACGTCGTACGGGTTCGGGTCCGGAGCGCCTTCGGTCGCGGTCTTGCCCGCCCGCGACGTGGCGAGGAAGAAGTTCTTGTACGCGGTCAGGCCGGCGAGCGACTGCGGCGTGCTGAGCAGGCTCTTCCACTTGCCGCTGACGCGCTGGGCGACACCGCCGCCGTAGTCGAAGACGAAGCCCATCGCCGAGTACCAGTCCTCACCGGCGACATAGAACGGCGAGAAGCCTTTCTGCGGGTTCTTCTTCAGGAGCTTCTGCGCGTCGGCGACGAACTGCGCGGTCGTCGCCGGCAGCTTCTTGATCCCGGCGCTCTTGAAGAGGTCGGTGCGGTAGGTGACGACGCGCGACCCGGCGTAGTACGGGACGGCGTAGACCTTGCCCTGGTACACCCCCGACTTGGCGAGGCCCGAGAGCCAATTGGCCGAGTTCGCGAACTGCCCCTTCGACGAGGTCAGGTCTGCGAATGCGCCGGCTGCCATGTACTTCGTCGTCTCGGTGTTGCCCATCTCGATCACGTCGGGCCCACCGCCGCCGGCGAGCGTCGCGTCGAACTTCTGCAGGTGGTCGCCCCAGTTCTGGTACTGGATGTTCACGGTCACGCCGGGGTGGTCGGACTGGAACTGCTGGTTCGCAGCCGCGACGAGGTCCGGCCAGCCCGTCTGGGCGTCGACCTGCAGCCACACGGTGATGCTCGAAGCGCTCGCCTGCTTGGTCGCGCCGGACGTCGTGGCCGCAACCGCCGCCGCCAACGCGGCGACGAGACAGAGCGCGAGGATGCTGCGTCTCTTCATCTGGAAGCCTCCAGAGTCGGGCGGCCCTGCTCCACGCGAGGGGTCTCGGCGCCGCGCATTTGGTACAGACCAGTTGCCATTCCGCCGGATGCTCTCACAGCGCTCCCCGAAAAGTCAATACCAATTTCAGAACTGGCTCAGACCGGTCACGGCGAGCGGCTGCAGCGGCCGGCCGCCGACGCCGATCTCGGTGACGAGCCGGTAGCGGTCGCCGCGGTAGGTCGAGCTCGTGTACTCGACGACCTGTGCGTCTTCGGTCCGCGTCACGCGCTCGAAGAGAAGCGCGGGGGAATGGAGCGGCACGCCGAGCACCAGCGACTCCTCTTCGTTCGTCACCGTCGGCTCGACGGTTTGCGTCCCGCCGACGATCGCGATGTCGTAGCGGCTCGCGAGCAGGTCGTAGAACGAGTTCTCCTCGAGGTCGGCGGCGGTGAGGCCGGGCACGAGCGACGAGCGCACGTGCAGGAGCTCGATGGCCATCGCGTCGCCGTCCGCAAGCCGGAGGCGCTTGACGGCGACTATCTCCTCCGACGGCGACACGTGCAGGATGCGGCCGAGCCTCGCGCCCGCGGGAATCGTCCGCAGCTCGAGCGTGCGGCTGCCGGGCGTAAGCCCGCGAGCGCGCATGTCATCGCTGAACGACGTGATGTCGATTCCCTTCGCGACCTTCGGCTCGGCGACGAAGGTTCCCGCCCCGCGGCGGCGCACGAGGTACCCCTCGCGCACGAGCTCGTCGAGTGCTGCGCGCACGGTCAGCCGCGAGACGCCGAGGTCGATCCCGAGTTGGCGCTCCGATGGGATGGCGTCGCCGACGCCGAGCGACTCGATCAGCTCGAGCACGCGCTCGCGGGTCTCGCGCTGCTTGCTCATGACGCTCCGACGAGCGCGGGAGCGCCTGCCGGCTCGAGCCGGGCACCGGAGTCGGGATCGAAGTAGTGGAAGCGCGCCGGGTCGATCGCGAGGGTCACCGTCGAGCGCACCGCGGCGGTGCTGCGCGAGTCGACGCGGCCCACGAAGAGCGCCTGGTCGGTCGGCAGCAAACCCTCTTCCGAAGCGGACTCCAGGACTTCGGCCGTCATCGGCGGCGCGTCGACCGTGAAGAAGAGGTGCGTGTCGGAGCCGAGCTCTTCGACGACCTCGACACGGGCGGCGATCGTCGGCAGGCCGGGCGCGAACGCAGCGTCTTCGAAGGCCTCGGGACGGATCCCGAGGATCAGCCGGTCGAGCTGCGGCGCGTTCGCTACCGGCACGGTGTACTGCCCGAACGAGAGCGTGGACCCGTCGTAGCGAGCCTCCACGAGGTTCATCGCCGGGGACCCGATGAACGCCGCGATGAAAACGTTCGCCGGTCGCGAGTAGAGCTGCTGGGGGGTGTCGCACTGGAGGATCCGCCCGTCACGCATCACGGCGACGCGCTCGCCGAGCGTCATCGCCTCGGTCTGATCGTGTGTGACGTACACCGTCGTCACACCGAGGCGCTGATGTAGCTGCGCGAGCGACGCGCGCATGCCGACCCGGAGCTTTGCGTCGAGGTTCGAGAGCGGCTCGTCGAGCAAGAACGCCTTCGGCTGCCGCACGATCGCACGCCCCATCGCGACGCGCTGGCGCTGTCCGCCCGAGAGCTGCGCCGGCCGCCTGTCGAGCAGCTCCTCGAGCCCGAGCAGGCCGGCCACGTCGTCGACACGCGACCCGATCTCGGTTTTTGGCGTGCGTCTTGCCTTCAGCCCGTAGCCGAGGTTCTGGCGCACGGACATGTGCGGGTAGAGCGCGTAGCTCTGGAAGACCATCGCGATGTCGCGGCTGCGTGGCGCGAGGTCGGTGACGTCTTCGCCGCCGATCGTGATCGTCCCGTCGGTGACTTCCTCGAGGCCGGCGATCATCCGCAGAAGCGTCGACTTGCCGCAGCCGGACGGCCCGACGAGGACGAGGAACTCGCCGTCGCCAATCTCGAGCGAGACGCCGTCGACGGCCGTCACCGCGCCGAAGCGCTTGGTCACTCCCGCGAGCGCGATCCCTGCCATGCGGTGATGGTATAGACCACACCCGGACCATTCAAGCGCCAGGCCGACCGGGATGGCGAAACTGGTATTGACCAACTCCCAGGACCACTTCTAGACTGCCCCGGATGGACGGCAGGCTCGGAGTCGAAGCGGCGCTCGTCGACGGCGTCTTCATCGCCGGCGACGTCGAGGTCGTGGACGGCCGCGTCTCGGCGGTCGGAGTCGCGGCGCCGGGCGGGCAGGGACTCGCGGTGCCGGGGTTCGTCGACTTGCAGGTGAACGGCTTCGGCGGCGTCGACTTCCTCGACGCCGACGCGAGCGCCTACCGCCGCGCGGGCGATGCGCTGCTCGAGACGGGCGTGACCGCGTATCTGCCGACGCTGATCACGAGCCCCGAGCAGCAGGTGCTCGCCGCGATGCGCGAGGTGCCCGTCGACGAGGACGCGAGGCCGCGCGTGCTCGGCATGCACCTCGAGGGGCCGTTCCTCTCACCGAACCGGCTCGGGACGCACGAGGCCTCGGCCCGGCGCGATCCCGACCTTGCGCTCCTCGACCGGCTGCTCGCTGCCGGCCCGGTGCGGCTGATGACGCTCGCGCCGGAGCTGCCGGGCGCGGCCGCATTGATCGACCGGCTCCTCGAGCGCGGCGTCGTCGTCTCACTCGGCCACACGGACGCAACCGCAGAGCAGGCGAACGCGGCGTTCGACCGCGGCGCCCGCGGGGTGACGCATCTCTTCAACGCGATGCGCCCGTTCCTGCACCGCGACCCGGGCATCGTCGGGGCCGCGCTCGCGCGCGACGACGTGTTCGTGTCACTGATCCTCGACCGCATCCACCTCGCGCCGGAGACCGCGACGACCGCGTGGCGCGCGGCGGGAAGCCGCGCGTTCCTCGTCAGCGACGCGATCGCCGCCGCGCCGAGCGTCGACGGGCCCTCGAGCCTGGGCGAGCTCGACCTGCAGGTGCACGAGGGTGCGGTGCGCGGGCCCGACGGCGTGCTCGCGGGCAGTGTGCTCACGATGATCGAGGCCGTGCGCAATCTGCACGCGCTCGGCGTGCCGATCGAGGACGCGGTCGGCGCGGCGACGCTCGCGCCGGCGCGGCTACTCGGCGACCCGGAGCTCGGACGGATCGAGGTCGGCCTGCGCGCCGACGTCGTCGTGCTCTCGGATCGCGTCGAGATCGAGCGCGTGCTGGTCGCCGGCGAGGACCGCGTCTCCGCGTAGCGCCGAGCGCAGCACGAGCGCGACGACCGCAGCGCCTGCCGGTACGAACAGGAACCATGCGGAGAACACAGCCAGCCCGAGCACGAGGGCGAGCGTGACGGCGGCCGCGAGCCGGATCCGGCCTTCGAGGATGCGCACGGCGGAGAAGACCGCGAGCACGTAGACGCCGATGAAGCACGCGGAGGTCGCGCGGATGAGGTCACTCGTCGAGGTCCAGCCGGCGAGCAGGCCGCCGAGCACCGCGACGCCGGCGACCGCGATCACGACGAGCGGGCGACGCGGGACGCTGCGCGGCGCGCCGAGCGCGAGCCAGCGCGGCAGCGCGCCCTCGTGGGCGAGCGAGGCGACGAGCTTCGCCGCACCGCCCAGGTAGACGTTCATCGTTCCCATCGTCAGTGCCACGGCAAGCACGGCGGTTGCGTCGCGGCCAGCGTGCCCGAAGCCGACCGCGATCAGGTCGGCGAGCGGGACGTGCGAGTGCGTGTTCGCGGTGACTGCGATCGTGGCGGCGGCGAGTCCGACGTAGAGAACGGTCACGATCCCGAAGGCGAGCGACATTGCCCGCGGGAGGTCGCGTTGGGGGTCGCGAAAGTCGCCGGCGAGCTGCGCGACCGCCTCCCAGCCGACGAAGAGCCAGACGAGGATGTTCGCGGCCGTGCCGATGGCCCACCAGCCGTGCGGGGCGAACGGCGTCCAGTTGTGCCCGCCGCGTGATGGGAGCGCGACGGCGGTCGCGAGTGCGATCACCGCGACGAGGATCGAGGCGACGACGAGCTGCAGGCGTGCCGAGACGCGGAGGCCGCAGGCGTTCGCGACAAGCACGGCGCCGAAGATGCCGAGCCCGACCACCGCCGCGACGACCGTGCCGGAGCCTGTGAGGTCGGCCACGTAGAGCCCGCCGATCAGCGCGACCGCCGGCGCCCCGAGAAAGACGGCGCAGAGAAACAGCCCGCCTGTAATTGCGGCGGCGCCTTCACCTATCCCGGCGCGGACGTACGCGCTGACGCCGCCCGCGACCGGGTGGCGCACGCCGAGCGCCGCGAAGGTGATCGCGAGCGGCGCCGACAGCACGAGGAGAAGCGCCCACGCGACGATCGAGGCGGCTCCTGCCGCCTGCACGGCGAGCGCGGGCACGAGGAGCACGCCAGGGCCGATCAGCGCGCCGACGTAGAGCGCCGCTCCGTGAACGACGCCGAGCTTGTGCTCCTGCTGCACCTCGTCCACAACGACGAGTGTCTCCGGGAACGTCCCGGATCACTACGGTTCTCGAATGTTCAGGGACGGCTTTCGCGCCATGCTCCCGCTCTGGCTCGGCGTCGTTCCGTTCGGGCTCGCGTACGCCGTCATCGCGCACGACGCGGGACTGTCACTCGCGGAGACGCAGGCGCTGTCGGTGCTCGTCTTCGCGGGCAGCGCACAGGTGAGCGCGGCCGGCCTCTTCGCGCGCGGCGCAGGGGGTCTCGAGATCGTGCTGACGACGTTTCTCTTGAACGTGCGGCACGTGCTCTACGGGATGTCGCTTGGCCGCCGCGTTCCGCTGACGCTACGCCAGCGCTTCGTCGCGGCGTACTTCCTGACGGACGAGGCGTACGGTGTGTCGATCGCGCGCGGCGCGAAGACGTTCCGCTTCGTGCTCGGCGCCGAGCTGAGCCTGTTTCTCACCTGGAACCTCGCAACGCTCGCCGGCTCGCTGCTCGGCAGCGTGATCTCCGACCCGGACAAGGTGGGCGTCGACTTCGTGTTCCCGCTCGCGTTCCTCGCGCTGCTCGTGCCGTTGCTGCGCCGGCGCGCGGAGCTGGTCGTCGCCGTGTTCGCCGGCGTGGTGGCGTGGGTGCTCTCGAAGCAGGCGCCGGGCGGGCTGCCGATCGTGGGCGCGGGCGTCTCGGGAGCGCTGCTCGGCGCCTGGCTCACACGGGGGGAGGCCGAGTGACGTTCTGGGCGACCTGCGCCGGCATGCTCGCCGTCACGTTCGGGTCGCGGCTCGCGGGGCTCGGCCTGCGGGCTGAGCTGCCGCCTTTGTGGCATCGCTTCCTGCATTTCGTCCCGATCGCGGTCTTCGCGGCGCTCGTCACGCCGTCGCTCCAGGGCTCGCGCGGCGAGGGCGGGATTCGGGTCGCCGCGGCCGCGCTGGCCGCGCTCGCCGCGTGGCGGACGCGGCAGCTCGCACTCGCGATCGCCGTCGGCATGGCGGCGTTCTGGCTGCTGCGGCTCCTCCCGGGCTGAACAACTGCAACAGATCTGCGCCTTCTTCGCGCCGGATCTGCAAATGCCCGTTTCGGACACTGGCCGGCGGCGGTACCCGCGAGCTACCACGGAAGGCGACACCTTCCTCAGTCGATTGGAGCCAGCCCATGCAGCGCATTCGCACCCTGCTCGCGGTCCTCGCGGGCGCAGTCCTCCTCGTCGCGCCCTCCGCGCAAGCCGCCTCGCCCGACCTCGTCGTCGCGCAGGTCTACGGCGGCGGCGGTAACAGCGGCGCGACCTATCAGAACGACTACGTCGAGCTGTTCAACCGCGGCGGTTCGCCCGTCGACCTGAGCGGCTGGACGGTGCAGTACGCCTCCGCGACCAGCACGTCGTGGTCGGCGACCCCGCTCGGCGGGACGATTCCTGCGGGTGGCCACTACCTCGTCCAGTTCGCGTCGGCCGGCTCGGTGGGCTCGGCGCTGCCGACACCCGACGCCACCGACACGACGAACCTCGCCGCGAGCGGCGGCAAGGTGGCGATCGTCCACGACACGAACGCGCTTGCTTGCGGCGCGTCCGCCGGCAGCTGCTCGGCTGTTCCCGCGGTGCACGATCTCGTCGGTTACGGAACCGCGAGCGACTACGAGGGCTCGGCGGCGGCACCGGCGCTGAGTGCAACGCTGGCGGCGGTCCGCGCCGGGTCGGGCTGCACGGACACGGACGTGAACAGCGCGGACTTCACCGCGTCCGCGCCCGCACCGCACAACTCGTCCTCGAGTGTCGGCACGTGCGGCGGCTCGTCGTCGCCCGGCGTGACGCAGGCCGCGAGCGTCGCGGTCGACCTGCAGTCGGTGCTCTCGTTGAGCCTCGAGAAGACAACGCTCAGCTTCGGGACGGCCGCGGCCGGGCAGACGCCCGCGTCGGTCGGCGAGAAGGTGACCGTCACGAGCACCGGCTCGAACGGCTACTCGCTGAGCGCTCATCGCACGGCGTTCAGCCCTGCCGACCTGCCGCTCGGGATCGGCAGCAACGCGCCCTCCGGCGGGCAGCTCAACCCGGCGCTCGGCGGCGGCGCACTCGCTGCGCTGCCGATCGCGCCCGCGGCGGATCTGCTGATCGGGACGACGTCAGGCCCGAGCACGCAGAGCGGCGATCAGTGGCCGACGAGCATCGGCTTCGTCTCCCCTCTCCCGGTCGTGCCGGCCGGCCACTACACCTCGACGATCACCTACACGGTGATCGGCCGGTGAGCATCGCCACTGTCGTCGGCGCCGTCGCACTCGCGGCGGCGCCGACGCACGCGCTGCTCTCGGTCTCGCCGGCGCATGTCGATCTCGTGCCGGGAGCTCGTCGAGTCGTCGCGATCGACACGGGTTCGACGCAGGGGCTCGCCGTCGCGGCGCGGGTCGCCGGCCTGACGCTCGATGCGCGCGGCCGTCCGCGACTCGTGCGTCCGGGAGACGCGTCGCCCTGGCTGCGCTTGAGCTCGCAGACGCTACGAGCGGTGCACGGCCACGCGCAGCTCGCAATCTCCGTGCGGCGCGTCCCGCCGCACACGGCGGCGGGCGACCACACCGCGGTCGTCCTTCTGACGGCGACGCAGCCTGGGTCGAGAGGCGTGCTCGTGCGGATGCGGGTCGGGCTCGTCGTCTCGGTGCGCGTCCCGGGCAAGGTCGTGCATCGGCTCGCGCTCGGTGCTCGGGTGACCGTGCTGCGCAAGCGGCGGACGATCGAGCTCGTGCTCGCGAACCGCGGCAATGTCACCGAGCACGTCGACGGGTCGCGGCTGTCGGTGCTGCTCGCGCGTGGCGGGAGGACGATCGCGGTGTTGCGCCCGCAGCGGCGCGAGTTCCTGCCGCGCTCGCAGGGGCTTGTCCTGTTCGGCTATGCGCCGCAGTTGCGGGGCGTGTTCACTGTGCGCGTCGGCCTGTGGCAGTCGACGGTGCTGACGGTGCGCCGCTTCCGGTTGCGTCTGTGAGGACGGCGCCTGTCCGACGCGGCACAATCCCCAGC
>DASRGQ010000016.1:0-12472 GCA_035650975.1 Gaiellaceae bacterium | reverse complement strand
GACGCCGTCGAGACGCAAGCCGCGACAGCAACGAGCAACACGAACAGCTTCAGGCGCCCCCCGGTCGACCTCATGCGCACGAAACTCTCGCAGGTCAGCCTGACGACTCGCGCAGGTATCGTCGACGCACGGTGCTTCGAGTCACGCGGCCGCAGATCCTCGCGTTTCGGCGGCGCGTCGGCGCACTCGACGAGCGACTGCCGCCCGGTACCGCTTCGCTGCGCCGCGCGGCATGGGCCGGTTTGCAAGACAGCATGCCGCGCGCCGCCCTGCTCTCACTGCATGCGCGCGTCGTCGGGATCCAGCCGGACGCGCTCGACGATCCATCGCTCGCGCAGCTCTGGGGCCCGCGTTACAGCACGTACGTCGTCGCCAAGCGCGACTTCGCGTTCTTCTCGCTCGGCCGGCTGCCGGACGATGCGAAAGGGCGCGAGCGCGCCGAGCGGACGGCCGCGCTGCTCCATGCGCAGCTCGGCGGCGCGCGCGTTGCCGACCGCGAAGTGCAGCGAGCACTCGCGACCGGCAACAGCATCAAATACGCGGCCACGACCGGCACGATCGCGATCCGCTGGGAAGGCGCGCGCGCCCCGATCATGTGGAACGTCCCCGCGCCGAAGATCACCGCCGCAGCTGCGTGCCGCGAGCTCGCGCGCCGCCACCTCCGCGTGTTCGGGCCGACGACCGCGAGCCGATTCGCGCGCTGGGCCGGCATCTCGCGCAGCGCGGCGTCGGCCGCGTACGCCGCGCTGGGGCCCACGCTGCTCCCCGTGCGCACTCCGCTCGGCGAGGAATGGCTGCTCGCCGAGGACGAGCAGGAGCTGCGCGCAGCTGCGGCGCCACCCGCGCCGACCCGGCTGCTGCCGAGCGGCGATGCGTACTTCCTGCTCGACGGCGCAGAGCGTGAGCTGCTCGTTCCGCAGGCCGACCTGCGCTCGTTGCTCTGGACGCCGCGCGTGTGGCCCGGCGCGGTGCTTGTCGAAGGTGAGATTCGCGGCACATGGCGGCGCGCGCAGCACAAGCTGCAGGTCGAAATGTGGCGCCGCCTGCCGCGTTCGGCGCGCGACGCCGTCGAGGCGGAGGCGTGCTCGCTGCCGCTGCCGCGACTCGAGCGCGACGTCGAGGTCATCTGGGGCCGATAGAACGTGCCGAGCCCTTCGCCGACCGAGCTGGCCGCGATCCCGCTCTTCGCATCACTCGACGATGCCGAGCTCACCGAGCTCGCGACACGGTTCGAGGCGAAGGACGTGGACTCCGGCGTTCGCCTCGTCGGAGAGGGGACGACGGGCAGGACGTTTTTCGTGCTCGCACGCGGCGAAGCCTCAGTCACGGTCGACGGCGGGCAGATCGCCATGCTCGAGGCGAACGAGTTCTTCGGCGAGCTCGCGCTCCTCGGCCACGGCCGGCGTACCGCAACCGTCACGACCACGACGTCCGCACGCGTGCTCGTGCTCTTCGGCGCTGACTTCGACGAGCTGCGCGCCGCACACCCCGAGCTCGCGTGCGAGATCGACGCGACGACCGCAAGGCGACTCGGTTAATCGACGACCGCAAGCGTCTCGTCGGCCCGGAGATACTCGTGCACGAACGCGATCGCCATGCTGCCCTCGCCGACAGCCGCGGCGACGCGCTTCACCGGCCCGGAGCGCACGTCGCCCGCGGCGAACACGCCCGGCACACTCGTCTCGAGCAGGTACGGGTCGCGGGCGAGTGGCCAGCCGGCTGACGCGCCGAGATCGGGACCTGTGAGCACATAGCCGCGGCGGTCGAGCTCGATCTCGGGCGGCAGCCATCCCGTTTCGGCATCCGCGCCGATGAAGATGAACAGCCCGCCCGACGGCGCTGTCGCGGTCGAGCCGTCGCCGGAGCGCAGCTCGATCGCATCGAGCGCATCCTCGCCGCGCGCGCCGACGACCTCGGTTCGATACCGCACCTCGATGTTGTCGCGACCCGCGAGCTGGTCGATGAGATAACGCGACATGCTCTTCTCGAGGCTGTCACCACGGCAGAGAATCGACACGCTACGCGCATGCGAGGAGAAGAACATCGCCGCCTGACCTGCAGAGTTGCCGGCGCCGACGATGTGGACGTCGAGACCGTGGACGTTCGGCGCTTCGCTCCGCGCGGCGCCGTAGAAGATTCCCTTTCCGACGAGCCGATCGAAGCCGGCCACCTCGAGGCGCCTCCAGGAGACGCCGCACGCGAGAATGATCGTGCGGGCCCGCAACACGTCTCCGCCGTCGAGGTGCACTGTGCGCGTCGGCGCGTCGACGCGCATTATCCGCCGCGTCACGAGGATCTCGGCGCCCAGCCGCCGCGCCTGCTGAAGCGCACGGCTCGCGAGCTCGTCACCCGAGACCCCCGAGGGAAAGCCGAGGTAGTTCTCGATGCGCGACGAGGTGCCGGCCTGACCGCCGGGCGCCTCGCGCTCGACGACGAGCGTGCGCAGCCCCTCCGATGCGCCGTACACCGCGGCCGCAAGTCCGGATGGGCCCGCGCCGATCACGATCGTGTCGTACTCCGCACCGCTCGGCTCGGTGCCGAGGCCCAGCAGCTCCGCGACGCGACGGAGGCCGGGGCGCATGACCGTCTTCCCGTCGGCGAAGCGGATCGTGGGACAGTCACCCGCGTCCGGAAGCGGCTCTCCCCACTCTCGAACCGCCTCGTCCGACTCGGGCTGGAGCCATCTGAACGTCACCTGGTTGCGATCGAGGAAGTGACGGAGTTGCGTGCACGCAGGATCCCGGCGCGCGCCGACCACGAGCGCGCGCGGCGGGGCCGTCTCGGCAGCGAGACCCTGGAGGCCGCGCGGGCCCGACATCCGCAGGCTCGCAAGCGCGCCCACCGACTTCGCGATCACCGGGTCGACCGCAGCGATCGCGTGATACGCGGCCGGCTCGATGCGCAGGACGCGCGAGCGTTCGGACGCACGAAAGCCGACGGGAAACACCGTGCCGAGGACGATCGGAACCTCGCCGAAGATGTCGCCGGGCAGGCGCTCCCCGACAATACGATCGATGCCGTCCTGCGGGCGCACCGCCTCGATGCGGCCATCGAGCACCGCGAAGAGCGCGCGATCGTCGCCGGGGTTCGCGGCGTACTCGCCTGCGACGAGCGTGACGTCGGCACACGCGCGGGCGAGCCGGTCCTGCTGCTCCTTGTCGAGGAGCGCGAAGACCTCGATCCCCGCGATCTCCTCCGCCGTCACCACGGCGAAAACCCTACGTGCTCATACGTCCCGGAGCCAGACGGTCAGGGGCGCGGGCTCGACGGCGGCGGTGACGGCCTCGGCGAGCCCTCCTTCGACGGATTGCAGGTCGACCGCACGTCGCAGCCGCGCGGCGAAAGCATTCACGGTTCGGCTCACGAGCCGGTCGATCTCGTAGAGGCGGTACTTGACGATCCCGACGCCGATCGCAAGCGGGAGGGGCTGCGATACCGAGACTCGATGTTCAGAGGCACATTCACGACAACGAGCACCGCCATCAGCAGGCCGAGCGACGCTGCGAGCCGCGGGCCGTTCATCTCGCGCGCTCCAGATGCTTCAGCGCAGCGCGCGCGGCGAACACGCCGCACATGCCGTGCACGCCGCCACCGGGCGGCGTCGAAGACGAGCCGATGAACACGCCGTCGAGCGGCGTCGTGTACGGGTTGACCCGCGCGACGGGACGGGTGAAGAGCTGCCGGAGGTTGCCCGCGCCGCCGTTGATGTCACCGCCGACGTAATTCGGGTTGTAGCGCTGCAGATCGGCCGCGCCCAATGACGAGCGCGCGAGAACCCGCTCTCGGAAGCCCGGCGCGAACCGCTCGACCTGGCGCTCGATCGCATCGGTCATGTCGACGCGCGAGCCGTTCGGCACGTGGCAGTACGCCCACGCTGCCTGCTTGCCCTCCGGCACCCGAGACGGATCGAAAAGGCTTTGCTGGGCGAGCAGGACGTACGGCGTAAACACGATCTCGCCACGCGACGGCGCTCGCTCCGAAGCTGCGATCTCGGCGAGCGTCGGCCCGAGATGCACGGTCGCAGCACGGCCGCACTCGGGTGCGCGCCACGGGATCGGGCCGTCGAGCGCCCAGTCGAGTTTGAAGACGCCGGGCCCGTAGCGGAAGCCCGCGAGTCGCCGGCGGTACCGCGCCGGCAGACGGTCGCCGGCGAGCTGGGCGAGTTGCTGCGGGCCCGTGTCGAGCACGATCGCTCGTGCGTCGAGCTCGGCGAGCGACGTCACCTCGTATCCGGTCTCGATTTCGCCGCCGAGCGAGCGCAGGTACGACGCGAGCGCGTCGGCGAGCTGCTGCGAGCCTCCCTCGACGAGCGGCCAGCCGACCGCATGCCCGAGTAGCGCGAGCACGAGACCGTAGCCGGCGGTCACCGGGCTCGAGAGCGGAAGCATCGAATGCGCCGCAAGCCCGGCGAAGAAGCCTCGTGCACGTTCCGTCTTGAACGCGAGCCGCGCAAGGACTGTCGCCGGAAGCGTGCCGCGTGCTCCGAAGCGCGCAAAGCCGACCGGGTGCCGCGGCAGGCGCACCGGCCCGAGCAGATCCGGCATCAGCCGCTCGGCGTCGTCGACGAGCGGGCGCAGCAACCGGGCGTAGCGTGCGCCGTCCGCTCCGAGCGCGTCGCACGTCGCGTCGAGCGACCGCTCGAGCACCGCCGACGACCCATCGTCGAACGGATGCGCAAGCTGCGTCGGCGGAGCGATCCAGCGCACACCGTGCTCTTCGAGCGGAACGCTGCGCAGGAACGGCGACGCGAGCGCGAGCGGATGGATCGCAGAGCAAACGTCGTGGACGAAACCCGGCAACGTCAGCTCTGCGCTTCGCATACCCCCTCCCACGATCTCCGCGCGCTCGACGAGGCGCACCGACCTCCCCGCGCGGGCGAGCGTGATCGCCGCGGCGAGGCCGTTCGGGCCGGAGCCGACGACGATCGCATCCGCCACGTACGGAAGCTAACGCGCGCGCCGCCGGAACGGGGACGTCGCCGTGTGCAGCCCGGACTTGAACGCGCCGTTGTGCCGAACGTTCCCGACGCGCGACCACTGCCGCTTGCGCTCCACGCACAGGACGCTCGTCACCGGCTCGACCTCCACGTCGAACCTCCGAGCAAGCGCACGCATCGTCGACGCCCAGAATGAGTCTTCCTTGCGATGGCCGCCGAGCGCCTACGGCGCCGCGCTCGCGCTCACGCACGACGGCGAGGTCACTGAGCGGGCCCGCGTCCTCGCCGACCGCAGCCTCGCGCGCATCGAATGGCCCGGGACGCCGAGGCAAACGAGCTGGCGACCGAGGCGCGCATGCGGAACGGAGTCTCGAGCTCGGGCTCGAGCGCACGCAGGAGGCACGCCGCTTGTGCGCGATCGTTGGCGACCGCCACCGCGAAGCCGCGCTCGCGAACAACACAGCGGATCTTCTCCATGCGGTCGGGCGGGGCGAAGAGGCGATGACGATGCTCAAGGACGCGGTCGCGATCTTCGCGGAGATCGGCGACGAGGGCGACCTCGAGCCCGAGATCTGGAAGCTCCGCGAGTGGTAGCGTTCCTGTTCCCAATGCGCGCACCAGTCATATCCATCGCGAAGTGCTCGTTCTCGACTTCTTCGGAGGCTATGACGCATGTCTCGTACGGTGCTCAACTTGGGGATCCTGGCGCATGTAGACGCCGGTAAGACAACACTCACAGAACGCCTGCTCTACACGGCGGGGGCGATCGGCGCACTCGGCAGTGTCGATGCCGGCACGACCGTGACGGACTCGCTCGCGCTCGAGCAGCAGCGTGGGATCACGATCAGATCCGCAATCGCGTCGTTCGCGCTCGGCGACGTCACTGTCAACCTGATCGACACGCCGGGCCATCCGGACTTCATCGCCGAGGTCGAGCGGGTGCTCGCGGTGCTCGACGGTGCGATCCTCGTCGTGTCGGCGGTTGAAGGCGTGCAGCCGCAGACGCGCATCCTCATGCGGGCACTGCAGCGGCTGTGCATTCCGACCGTGATCTTCGTCAACAAGACCGACCGCGTCGGTGCAGATGCGGGGCGCGTGCTGCGCAAGCTCGCCGAGCGCCTCACGCCCGCGGTCGTGCCGCTCGAGGCTCGCACACGACTCGCCGAGCTGCTCGCGGAGGGCGACGACGAGGTGCTCGCGGCGTACGTGGAGCATGGCGACGGGATTCCCGAGCAGCATCTCCGCGAGGCGCTCGGCGACCAAACCCGCCGGGCACTCGTCCACCCGGTGCTCTTCGGCTCGGCGTTGACGGGCGCCGGGGTCGATGCGCTCGGCGCAGCCGTCGCCGAGCTCCTGGCCGTCCCGGCAGGCGACCCCGACGCACCCGCAGAAGGCGTGGTCTTCAAGATCGAGCGCGACGGCGGAGAGAAGGTCGCCTACGTGCGGATGTTCGCCGGGACGATCCGCGTGCGCGACCGCTTGTCGTTCGGCGCCGAAGTCGACGGCAAGGTGACGAAGCTGACCGTCTTCGAGCTCGGCTCGAGCGTGCAGCGGCAGTCCGTGTCCGCAGGGTCGGTCGCGAGGCTGTGGGGCCTCGCCGGGATCCGCGTCGGCGACCGCATCGGCGGCGGGACCGGCGGCCGCCGGGAGTTCGCACCGCCGACGCTCGAGTCGAGCGTCGCCCCTCGCTCCGCGGGAGACGGCGCCGTGCTGCGCAGCGCGCTCGCACAGCTCGCCGAGCAGGACCCGTTGATCGACGCGCGCCAGGACGCCGAGGGAAGGCTGTCCGTCTCGCTGTACGGCGAGGTGCAGCGCGAGGTGATCGAGTCGACGCTCGCGAGCGACTACGGCCTCGACGTCATCTTCAGCGAGCCGACGCCGCTCTGCATCGAGCGGCCGCAGCGGAGCGGTCACGCGGTCGAGGTCATCCACACGGCGACGAATCCGTACGAGGCGACGATCGGCCTTCGCGTCGAGCCCGCCGCGGACGGCGCCGGCTACTCGTTCGCGCTCGACGTGCCGCACGACGCCGTGCCGTTGCACATCTACAAGCGGCGCGAGCTCTTCGCCGACGCCATGCGCGACTACGTCGGCCAGGCGCTCGAGCACGGGCGCTACGGCTGGCCCGTGACCGACTGCACCGTGACGCTGACGGAGTGCTTCTACGCAGTCTGGGACGGCCCGCCCTCACGGCGCGGCAGCACGTCGCTCGCGGACTTCAAGAAGCTGACGCCGCTCGTCGTGAAGCAGGCGCTCGAGGCTTCGGAGACCGTCGTGTGCGAGCCGGTCGTGCGAGCACGAGTCGAAGTCCCGACCGCGTCGATCGGCGCGGTCTCGGCTGCGATCGCCCGGCTCGACGCACAGGTCGAGACGCCGCGGCTCGGCTCGGAGCTCGCGATCCTCGAAACGGTGCTCCCCGTGCTGCGCGCGCAAGAGCTCCAGCGTCTCCTGCCCGGGCTCACCGGCGGCGAGGGCGTGCTCGAGTCGAGCTTCGCCGGCTACAGAGAGGTGGCTCCGGGCCGCCTCACGCGCCGCAGGGCGTGATGCGGCCCGGTGCGCTACCGCGCGCCGAACTCGCGATCGGCGCAGCTTGGGCAGTAGAACGCGAGGGACGGAGGCTCGTTCAGCTCGGGATCGTCCGTGCGATACGCACGCCATCCCTGCCAGCGCAGGCTGCTCCAGCAGCCGCACTCTTGACAGCGAATCGTGTTCGACCGCTTGCCCTCGTTGCGCATCTCCTGCCGTCTCCCTTGCCCCATGGGCGAAACGTGACGGATCGGCCGGACGCTCTCGCCGGACGACCGGCCGGACCGGGCTGGACTAGCCGGTTGCCTCGATCGAGGCGCGCTGGCGGCCGCCGAACGCGGCCAGCGCCTCTTCCCGGTCGCGCGCGCCGAGCTTCTTCACGACGGAGGCTGTGTGCACCCTGATCGCGGTCGGCGAGAGCGAGAGCCGCTCGGCCGCCTCGCGCGTGGAGAGCCCGGATGCGAGCAGGTCGAGCACCTCCCATTCCCGGCTCGTCAGCCGGCCCTGCAGGTCGATCGGCACGACGGCCCGCCGGCGCGGCTCCGTCCCGCGCAACTGGCGCACGACGCGCGCAAGCAAACGTCGCGGCATCGCGAACGTCCCCTCGTGGATGTCCCAGATCGCGTGCAGCAGTCGCGCGTACCCGTCGCCCTTCAGCAGGTAGCCGGAGACTCCGACGCGCAGGGCCGCCATCAGATCCTCATCCCGCTCGGATGTCGTCAGCACCACGACGTCGACCGCCGGCAGGCGCGACGTGATCTCCCAGGCCGCAGCGAGCCCGCCGCCGGGCATGTCGACCTCGAGCAGGCACAGATCCGGTCGCAGGGCGAGCGCACCCGCCACGGCGGCGGCTGCGTCGTCGACCTCGATGCAGACGACGAAGCGGCCGTCGGCGACGAGCAGGCGCCGAACTTCCGCGCGCGTCGCAGCGTCCGGATCGGCAAGAAGGACTCTCAGTGCTCTCGGTCTCATGGCTCCCCGCCTGAGCCTCGTGGGCGCAGGGCTCCGCCGCCTCGGACGAAGGGCTGGATCACGCGAACCGATCGACCATCTACGCTTAGCGAATGCTGAAGGTCGTGATCGCGGACGATCACAAGCTGATCCTCGACGGGATCAAGCATGCGCTCGTGGAAGACGGCGGATTCGAGGTCGTCGGCGAGGCGACGAGCGGCGAGCGGGTGCTGCCCATCGTCGGCCAGACGCTCCCCGACCTCGTGGTGCTCGACCTGAGGATGCCCGGGATGGACGGCCTCGCCTGCCTCGACCAGATCAAGAAGCGCCACCCGCAGGTAAAAGTGGTGATCCTCTCGGTCTCGACCGACGAGCGGCTGATCGAGACGATCCTCGCCCACGGCGCGAGCGCGTACATCGTGAAGAGCGTGAACCCCGTCGACCTGCCGGCCGCGCTCCGCCAGGCGGTCGACGGCACTGTCTTCAGCGCGATCGGCCTGCCCGACTCGTCGCCGCCGGGCGCCGCGAAGGCCGCCGGCCTGACCGACCGCGAGCTCGCGATCCTCTCGGCGCTCGCGCGCGGCCTTTCGAACGGTCAGATCGGCAAGGAGCTGTGGATCGCCGAGCAGACCGTCAAGTTCCACCTCACGAACGTCTACCGCAAGCTCGGCGTCGCGAACCGCACCGAAGCAGCGCGCTTCGCCTACCAGCAGGGCCTCGTCGAGAGCCCGCTGTACGAGCGCGAGTAGAGCGGCGCTCGAGAAACGACGAGGGCCGGCGGAAGCGCGCTTCGCCGGCCCTCGTCTTCTCCCCCCGAGCCGAGGCTCGCGTCTCAGCTAACGCGTTGCAGCACGCAGCCGCGCCCCACCAAGAGGCGGGTCCGCGCCGAACCTTCGAACCGCTCTCAGCCCGCGGCTTCGACGGCCGCAGCGGCGGGCGTCCACGCGGGCAGCGAGACCACGATCGTCGTACCGCTTCCCGGTGCGCTCTCGATGTCGAACACGCCCCCGAGCAGGCGCACGCGCTCGCTCATCCCGACGATTCCCAGCCGTCCGCGCTTCGCCGCGGCGACGACAGTCTGCGACACCTCGAAGCCCTGGCCGTTGTCGGCGACGGAGAGAGCGAGCCCGTCTGCGTCGCTTCGCAGCGTGACCTCGACCCGTGTTGCGATGCTGTGCTCCCGCACGTTCGAAAGCGCTTCCTGCGCGATGCGGAGAATCGCGATGCGTTGCGACGCGCTGAGCTCGAGGAACGAACCCGACGCGTCGACGGACACGTCGATGCCGGTGCGCCGCGCGAACGCGCTTGCTTCGCGCTCGAGCGACTCGCCCAGCGGGCGGTCGGCGAGCGACGAGGTCTCGAGCGACTGCGACACCTCGCGCAGCGAGCGATCGATCTCGACGACCCTGCTCGTGACGTCGTCGAGCCTGCCGGTCATGATCTCGCGCAGCGGGCCTACGTCGAGGCTCTGAACCTGAGCGCGAAGGTGGTTGAGCTCCGCGGCCAGCGCGGCGATCTCCTGGAGCGGCCCGTCGTGGAGATCGAACCCGACCCGAAGGAGTCGCCGCTCGCTCGCGGCGTGCAAGCTCGAGTCGCGCGCAGCCCCGTCGCGCAGGAGCTGGTCGCGCTCGAGCACCGGCGCGAGGACGCGCGCGAGCTCCTCGAGCATCGGCCGCGCACGACTGTCGACGCGCGCCACGAGCGCGCCGACCCTTCGGCGGAGCCGCACGACCGGGACGGACTGCACGCGCCGGCGGGCGAGATCGGGTACGCCCGCGACCGTGCGCTCGGCGACGGTGCGCCACGACCGCGGCGCCTCACCGACCGACTGCGCGAGTGTCAGCTCGCCGGGAAGCTCGCTGAGATACAGAGCGGCAGTCGTCGTGGGCGCGAGCGCGCAGAAGAGGCGCAAGTGCACTCCGAGCGCGTGCGCGGGGTCGAGCGCGAGCAGGCGCGGGTCTCGAGCGGCGAGGCGATGAAGGTCCGCGGGCTCGAGGCGCGCGGCGTCGGCAATCCCGGCGATCGCGTCTTCCGCGATCGCGTCCACCGCGCACAGCTCGAATCGGTTCCCTTTGCTCACGCCGCTCTCTTCTCTCTTCGGCACGAAGGGAGCACGCGCCCTCACCCTTTCGGGCATCGAGCGTCGGGGAACGCCTCAGCGGCGGCTCTGCACGAGGCGAAGGCCGGTCGGCCGCGTCGGCGGTGAGTCGGCGCGCGGCCCGATCGCCGCCCACGCGCAGTTGACGGCGACGAGCACCTCGTCGAGTGCAGCCCACTTCTCGACGGCCAGGATCCTCGGGTGTTGCACGCTGAGCGCCGCACGCGTTGCGACGACAACCGCGACGTGATCGAGCAATGCGACGATCCCCGCCGCCTCCTGCTCGGCCGACTCCGGTGAAGCCTCGCCCTCGAGCAGCAGGATGTCGGTGGCGCGAAGGCGCGCGTCGTCGACGAGCGGACGAGCGTGCCTGACGCGGCGCGTCTCGTACCCGCACCGTCCGAGCAGGAACTCGGTCGAGCGCACGTACCGCTCATCGCCGCCTGCGACGAGGACGCGAAGCGGGCGCAGAGGCCGGACCGCCTGGACGTCAGGCGCTCCATGGGGTCCCCCAACCTCCATGTCGGGATCGTCGTCTCCCTGCGGCCGCCGGACGACGGACGATCGTGTGGAGGTTCCCACCCGATTGGGCGAGAATGGGACGTGGTGAGCAAGGACTTCGACGCGCACTTCGTCCGTCTCGTGACGAGCTCACTGCTCCGATCCGCCGACGAGGAGGTCGAGCGCGCTGCCGGTTACCGTGTCGCTCCGCGCCTGCGGACGTCGCTGGCCGAGCGCCGGTCCTCCGACCGCCGCCGTGTGCTGCAGCTGCTCGAGCACGACCCGAGCGAGGTGGTCGGCTATCTGCGGACGCAGAGCCGGGCGCGCCGAACGCGGAGCCTGCTCGGCGGGCTGGCGCTGGCCGCGCTCGTGGCGGCCATGTCGCTGCTCGTGGCGACCGTGGTCAAAGGCGTCGCCGGAATCTGGGTCGGGGCCTCCGACGCGGCCCTCGTCCTGCTTGCGATCGTCGGCTGCTTCGCATACGTCGTGCTCGTGTCGGCCGAGTCGACCGGGAGGCGCCGGCTCCGTCGGATCGACGCGCAGCGCGAGCGCCGCCTGGGCGCCGACCGGCGGCAGGCGGCAGGCCCCCCGCCGGACGGCGTCGAGCGACGGTCCGGCATCGACCGGCGGACGATCGCGGCCCGCGCATGGACGGACGTCCCGTAGGACCGTTCAAGAGCTCGAACGCTCGAGGCATTGACTCGCCACTGCGGAGAAGGGAGATTGCGCACGATGGACGACCGCGGCTACTTCATCAAGCTACGCCTGCCCGCCGAGCCCGAGGCGGAGGATCTCGCGGGCGCGCTCGGCGCACACGGCGCGGCGGTGGAGCGCGATGAGCGCGTGCTCACCGCGGTCTGGCCCGCCACGGAGGCGGACGACCCGGACGAGTGGGACGAGTACACCTTCGCGGAGCTCATCTTCTTCCTGCGCGCCTGGGCCGGCACCGACCCGGCCCGAGCGCTCGAGGTGCTCGAAGAGCGCCCCGTCTCGCTCGGCGAGCTGGACAGCCGCGTCGCGTAGAGCCTTCGGCTTGTGCCAACTTGGCACAAGCCAGGCTGCTGGGTGAGGCCGAGGAATCCCTGACCCGCCTACGGCGCGCGGGCCCGAGGGTATCCCTGACCTCGTCGTTCCCCTCGGCAGGAAGACGTGCTTCCTGCACCCTCGTTCGAGGGATTACGGCGTTGGCGTCGTGGTCGTCGTCGGCTCGGCCGGCTGAGCCGGGACGGGCTCTGTCTGCTGCGGCGTCTGCGGCGGTGACGGCTCCGTCGACGCACCGGACGGCGAGGGGTTGCAGAGCAGGGTCGACACCACGGGAATCGAGCTGCCGCAGTAGTCGGGCGCGATCGCCGGCGGACGCGGGAACGCGCTCGCGGGCGTCTCGCTCGGCGGAGGCGGCGTCGGGCTCGACGGCGGCGTCGGGGTCGACGTCGGCGGCGGCGTGGGGGTGGGCGTCGGGG
>DASRGQ010000015.1:0-22418 GCA_035650975.1 Gaiellaceae bacterium | reverse complement strand
CGAACGCCGCCTCCACGAAGGCAAGACACGACGCGAAGCAAACCGCTGCCTCAAGCGCTACCTCGCCCGCAGCCTCTACCGGCTACTCGAACACGGACCGCCGCTAACGACTTGACAGACATAGAAGCATCACTGGCGCAGGCGAGCGCCGCCTAGGCCGGGTTGGCGTTCCGAATGTACGCCGCCTCGCCAGCGGCGTTCACCGTCGCCTCGAACCAAGTCCGAGCGATGCTCACCAGCCAGTTTCCGGGGTAGGCAAGAACAACCGCCGCTTGTTCCTGAGTCAAGGTCGTGACTCGTTGATTGCTCGTCGACGGAACTTCTGGCGTCAGTGCCGAAACCGGACGCCCCGTGGTCTCGCCCTCGGCTAGCAGCTCAACTTGATCGATCTCGACAAGGCCCTGCCGAACAAGTGACGCGAGCGCGGCTCGGACGTCCTCGACACCAGGTAGCTCAACCAGTGCCGACAGCCGCTCGTCTCCGCCGACGGAGATCAGCCTTTCGAGGATCGCAATCTCAACGCTGGGAAGCCTTTCAACCATCCGAAGCACAAGGATGCACGATCGTCGGTTTCGGGGGTCATTCCGAAACACTGGCGCAGTCGACCGGATAAAGATTTGGCCGCCGGATGGCATCTCTTTGATTGATGCTTTCGCTAGGTCCACGCGCTCGCCGGCGGGTTGCGTTTCTCGCGGCGGTCGCTGTCGCAGTGGTCGTCGCTGGAGTGATTCATCACGTGACGAACGCGGGTGGCCACTCATCGAAAGCGCAGCTCGGTGACGCTCAACCTGGGACAAACAATCTCGGCGACGCTCCACTTGGGGAAGACAATCTGGGGATCGCCTATGGCGACCGACGCGAACAGGTACTACGCCGGCTCGGCCAACCGAACAAGAAGCGTGGAGCCTGCTGGATCTACAACGCACCTGACGGCAAGGTGAACGGCATCGCGACCCTCCAGGGTGCGGGCGTCGACGGCATGAGGTTTTGCTTCGCTGAGGACGCGACTGGTGGCCAAGCCGTCGAGCACGTTGAGTGGCATTACAAACCCGCGACCTACCACGGGATCCACACCCCCGCCCACTGGGGCCAGCCGGAGTACATCGCCTGTAACACAAAGCACCCGTGCGTCATACACCAGCCATAGCTCAGCGGTGGCCCTGGAAGTGCGCCGTTCGGCTGTGACACGTCCGTCGCCGTCAGCCCCGTGCTGACTGCGCGGCGCCGATCAGCGACGAAGTAGCTCGAACGCGAGATCCCCAAGCACGTCCGCGCAAGCGTGCCGCAGCTCCTCGACGAAGCTGGAGTCGGCCCGATCCTCGCCGCGCAACTGCTCGTCACCTGGCCACACCACGGACGCCTCCGCCACTACCGGCCTCAAGCCGACAGACGATCCGTCACCGGCTCAGCCGCGGCGGTGACCGCCAACTCAACCGTGCGTTGCACACCGTCATCCTCCACCGCCGCCAACACGACCCCACGACACGCGACTCCATCGCACCTCGCCTCAGCAAAGACAAGACAACGCGCGAGACCACACGCCTCCCCAAACGCCACCTCGCCCGCCACCTCCACCGCCTGATGCAGAACGCAGAGCCCGCGATCACTTGACAGTCATAGGAGATTCATTCCGGAGCTCTGGCGCACGCGAGGGAGTGCTCCTCGGTTGTTAGAGGCGCGCCTGCTAATCGTTGATTGTCATTCGTGCGAACTAGGGCGGAGCTCCGTCGTCTCATTCGGCATGGCGAACTGCCTTGGCTGAGGGCTTGCTTTCCTACCTCGCGCGCCGGTTGCTGTGGGCTCTGTTCCTGCTGTTCGCAGCGAGCGTCCTCGTGTTTGTGATCTTTTGGCTCGTCCCTGCGAATCCGGCGGCAATCCGGCCGGCATCACCGTTCTCGAGCCCCGACGCGCAGGCCGCGGTCCGCAGCTACCTCCACCTCGACGAGCCGATCTGGAAGCAGTACGGTGCATTTGTCTGGCGGATCCTGCGCCATGGTTCGCTCGGTGAGTCGTACTGGAGTCGCGGCTCGGTCGACTCGATCATTGCGAACGACGCTCCCGTTACCGGCTCACTCATTATGGGCAGCGCTGTGCTTTGGCTGTCGCTCGCGCTGCCCTTGGGCGTGCTTGCTGCGATGCGGCCGAGGTCGCTCCTCGACCGCACCTCAACACTTGTCGTGCTGCTGGGGCAAAGCGCTCATCCAGTCTGGCTAGGGTTGATGCTCTCTTACCTGGTTGGGTACCGACTCGGACTAACGCCGATCCAGGGCTATTGCAGCTTCTTCGGCGGCTCGGGTCCGGGCCAATGCGGCGGGGCGCTTCCATGGGCCAGTCACTTGATTCTGCCGTGGCTGACCTTCATGGCACTCTTCCTAGCCCTGTACGTGCGGCTGATTCGGGCCACGGTGAGCTCGAACCTTGCGGAGGACTACGTCAGAACAGCACGCTCCAAAGGCGCTCCCGAGCGCCGCGTAATCATCCGTCACGTGTTGCGCAACAGTCTTGGCCCTGTTGTGACCATCTTAGGAATGGACCTCGGCCTTGCGTTGGGCGGAGCGCTCTTCGTCGAGAACGTGTTTGGTCTGCCCGGCCTCGGCTACGAGATCGTCCATGCCTACCAGTTAGACGACTACCCGGTGATCGTCGGCATCGTCCTGTTCGCCGCGGTGATCATTGTGCTGTTGAACTTGGTGGTCGACATCCTGTATGGCGTCCTCGACCCGCGAGTTCGGCTCGCCTGACAGCGGCAGCGTTCGCCGTCACGTGCGTTAACGAACACTGGCGCATGCGACCCTTCGTGGCGCAGGGTGCCACGCCTGTTAGAGGCGGGCCTGCCTCCTTACACGGTGTTCCGCCCTGAGACGCTACGGTGTCGAAATGTCTGAGTCGCCTCGTGACCTAATCGTCCCGACGCTTCTCGTCGGGTTCATTGCGGCAAACCATCTCCTGTTCAGCGGATTGACGGCGTTCGACGGTGCCGCGATTTTGCTCGTGCTTGTCTACTACGCGTTCGCTCGGCCCCGACGAGGCTAGAGCCGCAGGCTGACCCAGTGCGCGGTTCGGGCGTCACTGCCGAACGCACACGTCGCGGCCTCGCGACCGCACAGTCATCCTCCGGGCATGAAGATCCTCCGGGCGAGCGGGGAGGACGAGATGCTCGCCTGCTTCCTGCAAGGTGAGCTCTCGAGTCCGCGATTCGGTCCCGCGACCCGTGACGCGCTTGCCGCGCGCGGTCACTCCGAGGAACTGCTGAGCATGCCCGACCTCGGCGACCGGCAAGCGAACGCAGAACGTCGCCGGCTGCTCGCTGCCACGCGCGGCTACGGCGAGAACCGCGAGCTGTTCGAGCACTTCCCTGCGCGGGTCCGCTGGGTGTTGGCACGACTGACGCCTGCGGAGATGCGGCGCGTGCGCTACGTCGAGTACTCCTACTGGAACGAGCTCTCGGGCGGCAGTCGCCTTCCCGCGGACGCCGCCGTGCGCATCGCAGAGGGTGTACGCGCGCACGGCGTTTCGAACCGGCGGTTCCTCGACGCCGCGCGGGCGCTCGCGCACGGTGCGTCGTTTCCGCCCCTCATCCTCGTCGGCCAGAGCCGCACCGAGCTCGTCTGCCTCGAAGGGAACCTACGGCTGACGGCCTACGCCATCGAGGGGTTTCCGATCGAGGTCGAAGCGCTCGTCGGAACCGCGCGCACGATGGCACGCTGGGCGCAGTAGCGAACGGCTACCGCCACCATCGGGCACCGCCATCGCCTCGTCAGGCCCGAAGTCGAAGGGGTCTCCCGGATAGAGTCGGATGATCTTTGGCGGTAGTGACGACACGTGGATGCGTCGGCTCGCCGAGCTTCGCGACGAGTTGCTCGTGCTCGGTCGAGGCGACATCTGGGCGACCATCGAGGGACGGATGCCTGCGAGTGCGAGTGTTGCTTCGGATCATCACGCAGCCATGGTGATGCGTGCGATCCTCCTCGAGCACGGTCGCGAAGGGGCCGAAGTATTCGCTCGCGCCGCAGAACGCTTGCGCCTTCGCGACGCATAGAGCGTGCCGAATCGCCTGGTGCGAGGATCTACGCGATGCGCCTCTGGCGGCTGACGCAGCAGACGCACACCGCCCTCGACGGAGCGGGAAGTCTCGAGCACGGCGGCTCGCGGTGCTCATCGCGCTGCGCTACCCGGGTCGCACAGGCCGATAAAGGATCGGCGGAGCGTTCGCCTCTCTTGATTGATGCCGCCGCTCGGTCCACGCGCTCGACGACGAGTTGCCTTGCTCGCTGCGCTCGCCGCGGTGGTGGTGATCGGCGGAGTCGTCTACCACGCCACGCACGCAGGGAGCCACCCGACGAAGCAAGTGAACGACGACCTTCCGCTCGGCGAAAACAACCTGGGAGTTGCCTACGGCGCGCGACCCGAGCAGGTGCTGCGCCGCCTCGGGCACCCGAACCGGAAACAGGCGGGCTGTTGGATCTACGACGCGCCCGACGGCAAGGTGAACGGCCACGCAACGCTCCAGGGCGCGGGCGTCGACGCCATGAAGTACTGCTTCGCCGAGGGTGCAACCGGCGGATTGGTCGTCACACGCATCGAGTGGCACTACAAGGCCTCGACCTACCACAAGGTTCACTACCCTGCCGCTTGGGGCCAGCCGGAGTACATCGGCTGCAACACGCAGCACCCGTGCGTGCCGGCGGAGCCGTAGTTACTTCGCGATCTCCCAGACGTGACCGCCCGGGTCGCGGAAGCTCGCCGTCCGGATCCCCCAAGGACGATCCATGGGACCGTTGAGCAGCTCGACACCGCGGGCCCGCAGCTCCTCACACATCTGATCGACGTCTTCGACCCCGAGCGTGAACTGATGACGCACCCCGGCATCCGGCGGCGCGACGCCCGCTGGCGAGACGAGGCCCGGCGCTTCGGTTGCCCGCAGCAGGTTGACGACAGTCTCGCCGAACTTGAAGACTGCCGAGTTCTCGTCCTCGTAGACGACCGGCAGCTCGAACACCTTCCGGTAGAAGCCTTTCGCCTCCTCGAGGTCCTCCTCGAACAACGTGATTGCCGCGATCCCGCCGGGCCAGGCACGCTCCGATTTGCCCATGTCGCCTCCGTCTCATCGGGTTTGGACATGAGACCCGGAAGGGCCCAAAAGTTCATCGGTCGGTCTGCTACGCGGCCTCGGCCCGCGCAGCTTGCGGGCCCGACGCGACGAAGTCCTGGCGGCGCACGAGAAGCCCTGCGAGGAGCGCTCCGACCGCGGCGACGATGGCGCCGACGAGCAGGATCACGTGCAGGCCGTGCACGAAGTGCGCCGCGGACGCTCCCGCGCCGCTGTGGCCGGCGCCGGTCACCGACTCGAAGATCGCGCCGAGCGCGGCGATACCGGTCGCAATCCCGATCTGCCGGAACGTGTTGTTGATCCCCGAGGCCATCCCTGCGCGCTCGACGCGCACCGTCGACACGGCCGTCGTCGCGAGCGGCGCGTTGACAAAGCCGATCCCGACGCCGCCGATCAGGAACCCGGGCAGCAGCACCGTCCAGTGCGAGCCCGTCGTGACCCGGCTCATCGACCACATCGCGACAGCGTTCAGCGCAAGCCCGGCGGCGAGCAGCGCACGGATCGGCAGCGTGCCGGAGAGCCGCCCTGCAAGCGGCGCCGCGAAGAACGAGATCAGCGACAGCGGCAGGAACCGCACGCCTGTCTGGAGCGGCGAGAGTCGGAGGATGTCCTGTAGGTAGAGCGTGAGGTAGAGGAACATCGCGAACATCGACGAGGAGATCGCGAAGGCCGTCACCTGTGCCCCGACGAACGCCGGCCGGCGGAAGAGCGTGAGGTCGATCATCGTCGTCGCATCGCGCGCCTGCGACCAGACGAAGAGCGCGAGGACGACCCCGCCCGCGACGAACAGCGACAGGATCAGCGTGCTGGCCCACCCGTGGTCGTTGCCCTCGATCAGCGCCAGGATCAGGCAGAAGAGCCCCGCCGTCAGCGTGACGAGCCCGAACGGATCGAGCCTGCTGTGCTCGGGATCGCTCGACTCGTCGAGCTCGCGCAGTCCGAGCAGGACAGCCCCCGCGCCGATCGGGATGTTCACGAGGAAGATCCAGCGCCACGAGATCCACGATGTCAGCATCCCGCCGGCGAGCGGGCCGACCGCCACCGCCGCGCCGATCGTCGCGCCCCACAGGCCGAACGCCGTGCCGCGTTCCCTGCCGTGGAACTGCTGGGAGAGAAGGGCGAGCGCGGTCGCGAACATCATCGCTCCGCCCAGCCCCTGTATGCCGCGCGCGATGATCAGGAAGAGCGGGTCGAAGGCGGCGCCGCAGGCCGCGGAGGCGGCGGTGAACAGCACGATTCCGAGCAGGAAGAGGCGCTTGCGACCGAAGAGGTCGGCCAGCGCGCCGGCGGTGAGGACGCACGTCGCGAGCCCGAGCGCGTAGGCGTCGACAACCCACTGGAGGTCGGAGAACGACGACTTGAGTGCCCGCTGGATCGAGGGCAGCGCGACGTTCACGATCGTGATGTCCAAGAGGAGCATGAACGTCGCGATGCAGACGACGATCAGCGTCCACCATTTTCTGTCCACCGGGGCAACCTACACTGGGCGTAGATGGTCGAAACGCTCGATGTCTCGAACGCCGTCGCCGCCGAGCTCGCGGGGATCTCGGACGGCGTCCTCGACGCCCTCAAGGAGCGCCTCCAGTGCACCGTGCGCCTGCGCGGGAACCAGCTGACGCTCGAAGGCTCGGAGGGTGAGGTCGCCGAGGCGCGCGCGGTGATCGACGAGCTCGTCGAGCTGGTCGAGGGTGGTCACCAGATCGGCTCGCACACGGTCGACGCGGTGCTCGGGACGCTCGAGGCCGGCCAGGACGTGCGCGAGGTCTTCGACGCGGTCGTCTGGCGCCATCGCGGCAAGAAGATCGCGCCGAAGACGGTGACGCAGAAGCAGTACGTCGACGCGATCCGCCGCTCGACGGTCACCTTCGGGATCGGCCCTGCCGGCACCGGCAAGACGTACCTCGCGATGGCCCTCGCGGTCGCCGCGCTCCACGAACGAGAGGTGGCGCGGATCATCCTCACGCGGCCCGCGGTCGAAGCCGGCGAACGGCTCGGCTTCCTGCCGGGCGACCTGATGGCGAAGGTCGATCCCTACATGCGCCCGCTGTTCGACGCGCTCTACGACATGATGGATCCCGACAAGGCGAACAACCTGCTCGAGCGGGGGACCGTCGAGGTCGCGCCGCTCGCCTTCCTGCGCGGCAGAACGCTGAACGACAGCTTCATCATCCTCGACGAGGCGCAGAACACCTCGCCCGAGCAGATGCAGATGTTCCTCACGCGGCTCGGGTTCGGGTCGAAGGTCGTCGTCACCGGCGACATCACCCAGATCGACCTCCCGCGCGAGCAGCGCTCGGGGCTTGTGCACGTGCGCGATGTTCTCCGCGGCATCGAGGGCATCACATTCGTCGAGTTCGGGCACCGCGACGTCGTTCGCCACAAGCTCGTCCAGCGCATCGTCGAGGCCTACAAGGACCACACGGACGAGCGCAATCGTGCGTGATGATCTCCGTCGAGGTCGAGAACCGAAGCGGAGTCGACGTGGACGAAGGCGGCGCAGTCGAGCTCGCCGGGCGCGTGCTGCGAGCCGAAGGCGTGGACGAGGGCGAGCTCGGGATCGCCTTCGTCGCCGAGAACGAGATGCGGCAGCTGAAGCGCGACCATCTCGGCATCGACGAGGCAACCGACGTGCTCTCGTTCCCGATCGACGGACGCGACGCAATACCCGACGGCGTGCCGCGCGCGCTCGGCGATGTCGTGCTCTGCCCGCAAGTCGTGGGCGGCGACTGGCAATGGCCCCTTGCACACGGAATCCTGCACCTGCTCGGCTACGAGCACGGCGACGAGATGCAGGCACGCGAAGAAGCTCACCTGGAGCGCGAACCGTGAATGGTCGCAAGGCACCTACGGTCCTCGAGTCGTTCAACTACGCGTTCGAGGGAATCATCCATGTGCTGCGCACGCAGCGGAACTTGCGTATCCACTTTGCCGTTGCCGTGTTCGTGCTGATCGCCGCGCTCGTCATCAACGTGACGAAGCTCGAGCTGATCGCGCTCCTCATCTCGATCACGTTCGTGCTGATCGCCGAGATGCTCAACACTGCGGTGGAAGCCGCGATCGACATCGCGACGACGTCGTTCGACCCGATGGCGAAGCTCGCGAAGGACATCGCGGCGGGCGCAGTGCTGATTGCCTCGATGAACGCGGTCGCGGTCGGCTACCTCGTCTTCGCGGGCAAGGTGGCGGACCGCTCCGGCCAGCTGCTCGACCGGCTGCGCGACGCGCCGGCGGAGTTGACGCTCGTCGCGCTCGTGTTGACGATCCTGGTGGTGCTGGGAACCAAGGCGTACACCGGCCGCGGCACGCCTCTTCGGGGCGGGCTGCCGTCCGGCCATGCCGCCGTCGCGTTCGCCGGCTGGATGGCCGCCACGTACGTCGCCGGCAGCGACCATCGCTTCCTGATCTCGTCGATTGCGCTGATCATGGCGTTTCTGGTCGCGCAGACGCGCGTCGAGTCCGGCGTGCACTCCGCGCTCGAGGTGACCTACGGTGCGCTCGTCGGCGCGCTCGCCGCGCTCGTCGTCTTCCAGGTGTTCAGATGAACGAGGAGCTCGTCGAGAAGGCGGTCGCGGCCGCCGAGAACGCGTACGCGCCGTACTCGCGCTATCGCGTCGGCGCAGTCGTGCGGACGCTCGACGGGCGCGAGTTCGCCGGCGTCAACGTCGAGAACGCTGCGTACCCGTTGTGCCAGTGCGCCGAAAAGACGGCGATCGGCGCCGCGGCTGCAGCGGGCTTCCGGCCCGGCGACCTCGCCGCGATCGGCATCACCGCGTCGCCCTGTGGCGGCTGTCGGCAGTGGCTCTTCGAATGGCGGATCCCCGACGTGACGTTCCGGCGTGCCGACGGGACGCTCGCGTCGTACGCCGCGGCGGACCTCCTGCCCGACACGTGGGAGCTTCCGCAGGAGTGAGAACGGGCTTCGTCGCGGTCGCGGGCCGCCCGAACGTCGGCAAGTCGACGCTCGTCAATGCGCTCACCGGCTCGAAGGTGGCGATCGTCTCCGACAAGCCGCACACGACGCGTCATCAGATTCGCGGCATCTATACGAACGACGACGCGCAGCTCGTGCTCGTCGATCTGCCCGGCTGGCAGAAGCCGATCGATCCGCTCACGGAGCGCATGCAAGGGCGCGTCGACGAGACGATGGCCAGTGACGTCGACGCGTTCCTCGTCGTCGTCGATGCGCGGGCGCATATCGGCACGGGCGATCGCTACGTCGCGCGCAACGTGTTCGCGCTCGGCGCACCTGTCGTGATCGTGGTCAACAAGGTCGACCGCCTGAAGCCGGGGCATATCGTGACGCAGATGAAAACGGCGGCGGCGCTCGGGCCGTTCCACGCGCTCCATCCTGTGAGCGCGAAGACCGGCGACGGGATCGGTGAGCTGCGCGACGACCTGATCTCGCTGCTGCCGGAGGGGCCGCTTCTGTACCCGCCCGAGACCGAGACCGACATGCCGCTCGAGGCGCGCATCGCCGAGCTCGTGCGCGAGCAGGCGCTGCACCTGACGCGCGAAGAGATTCCGCACGCGCTGACCGCCGAGGTGGTCGAGCTCGTGGACGGCCACGTGCACGTGCGGCTCTACACGGAGACCGAGAGCCAGAAGCAGATCCTGATCGGGAAAGGCGGCTCAATGGTGCGCGAGATCGGCCGTGGCGCGCGGCCGCACATCGAGGCACTGCTCGGCAGGAAGGTGTTCCTGCAGCTGCAGGTCAAGGCCTCGCCGCGGTGGCGCCGCAACGAGACGATGCTGGAGCGGCTCGGTTTGTAGGCGGTGCGTGCGTTTGTTGCCGCCGGAGTCGTGACGGCCGCGCTCGCGTGCGTCGCATGCGGCGGCCCGCACGAGACGGCGCGTTCGCCGACCTGGCGGTCGAACGCTGTCGCGGTCATCGAGCAGCTCCAGTCCGACGTCGCCGCGGCGGAGGTTGGCGGAACCACGCGCGCATCCGCGGCGCGCGCGCTTCGTAGCTTCTCGGATCTCTACGCGCTGTCGTTCGCGTTCGCCGATCTCGGCGGCTGCCGGGCGATGGTCGCGACCACCGGCTCGCCGCACGACGTCGCGCGGGACCTGGTGCGTCCCTGCGCGAGCCTCGAGCAAGCTGCGGCGCTCTTCACGCGCGCCTCGACGCATGCCGAGCCGGAGGCACTTGTTCGCGCGACGCGCGACGTGCAGCAGGCCGAGCCGGCGCTCGTCCAGGCGCTCGCGCGCCTCCGCGGCAAGAGCCTCTAAGCCGGCCTGATCGAGCCGAGCAGCCCGTGCACCGACTGCTCGGTCGGCCCGCGCCACGCGTGCGGCCCCGACGTGAAGTAGAGCGTCTTCGTCTCGCCGGCGAGGCCGCCGTTTCCGAAGGCGAGCGCCCAGAGCCCGCTGATCACAAGCGGCCTGTGGTTTGCGCCGGCGAGCGTCCCGGCGAGCGTCCAGCCCTTCCCGGTGTGCGAGAACGCCTTGATCGTCCCGTCGCCGAAGTTGCCGACGAGCAAGTCGCCGCCGAACCTGCCGAAGCTCGCCGGTGCGAGCGCAAGTCCCCAAGGCTCGTTCAGGCCCTCGCGTGGGAGGCGTGCGACGAGCCGGCCGCCAAGCGTGAACTCGTCCACGTAGCCGCCGGTCGGCGCGTCGTTCCCATCGACCGGCGCGCGCCACGCGTACGTGACGAAGACGCGCCCCGCGATGACGCCGATCCCGAACGGCGCGTACCACGAAGGCACCTTCGGATCCGTGAACGCGCCGCGTGCGAGCGCCACGGGCCGCCACCGCTCGTCGAGTACGAGAACGCGTCCGTTGTGGAAGTCGGCCGCGTACAGGCGGGATCCCGCGAGCGCGAGCCCGCGGAAGATCGCGCCTTGGCTTCCGTCGTCGTAGGCGACGACGGCCTGCGTCGACCAGCCGGTCGGAACCGTCGGCGTCCACGCACGGATGACACCGTCCTCACATGCGTAGATGAACCGCGCAGGGTCGGAGCGACCGCCGCCGTGGATCACGAAGCCGGTGCCGCCGTTGTAGGCGATGCCCGTCGGTCCGCCGTCGACGTGCACCGTCAGGAGCTGTTTGCGACCGCTCGCCGAGTACAGCGTGCTCGACTCGCGCGCTTCGTTCGCCGTCCACCACGGGCCGGTCGGGCTCGCGGCGAGCCCCCACGCATTCACGAGCTGTCGATCGGAGTGCGCCCCGTGCCCCGCTCGATCCGAGACGAGCGCGGATTCGATGTATGCGTCGGGTCGCGCCGACGACCGCTCGACGATCGTTGCCGCGAGGATCGCGGCCACCGCGAGCGCGGCGACGATGCTCCTACGCGCGGCCCGTGTCACGCGGCGGCGCGGTCGACGCGCGTACGACGAGCGTCGTCGAGAGCTCCATTCGCAGTGCCTCGACGCGCTGTCCTTCGAGGAGCCTCATCAAGAGGCTGACGCCGGTTCGTCCCAGCTCCTGCAGCGGCTGGCGCACGGTCGTGAGCTGCGGCCACACGATGCGCGACTGGAACGTGTCGTCGAAGCCGACGATCGAGAGGTCGTCGGGGATCCGCAGGCCGAGCTTGCGTGCGGCATTTAGCGCACCGATCGCCACGTTGTCGTTGAACCCGAAGATCGCGGTCGGCGGGTTCGGTTCGGAGAGGATCTCGGTCGCTGCCTGCTCGCCGCCCTTGATCTGCCAGTCCGAATAGCGCAGCAGCTCGGGGTCGGGCAGGATGCCGGCCCCCGCGAGCGCCGCGCGGAAGCCGAGCAGGCGCTCCTCCGTCGCGTACCAGCCTTCCGCCCCGGCGATCGCACCGATGCGGCGGTGGCCGAGCTGCAGCAGGTGCTCGGTCGCCTGCTTCGCGCCGGAGGCGTGCATCGCCGACACGCACGGGATCCCGTCGGGTGGAGGCTCAAGCGGGTCGACGAGCACGAACGGGTAGTTCTGCGCTTGGAGCGCGCGGAGCTCGTCGAGCGACTCGGACGGGAGGATCAGGATCGCGCCGTCGGTTGCCTCGCGGACCAGCCGCTCGAGCATCGAGACCTCGCGGTCGTGCTCGTGCAGCGTCGGGCCGAGGATGATCCGCATGTCCTCCTCGTAGAGCGCCTCGGAGGCGCCGCTCAGGATGGGGCCGAAGTAGGCGTCGGCGATCAGCGGCAGCGTCAGTCCGACGAAGCCGGTGCGGCCACGGGAAAGCGCCCGCGCCCCGCGGTTCCGGCTGAACCCGTGCTCGCGGACGACCTGAAGCACGGTCTCCCTCGTGTCGGGGGCGACGTCCGGACGGTCGTTCAGGACGCGCGAGACGGTCGCGATCGAGACCCCGGCGAGGTCGGCGATGTCGCGAATCGTCGTGCGGCCGCGGAAGCGGGGGCCTTCGGGGTGGATGTCGGGCTGGGCCATGTAAACGTTTCCGGGAAGAGTCGCAGAAGCGTAGCGCGTGAGCAAGAGCGCGCCGGCGTGACCTCGGTTGACAGCCGCTGGGAAAGCTGTTAACCGTTCCCGGAACATTTCCGGAAACGCCGGAAGCCCTCGGGCAGTCGCCGCCAGGGTCCCAGGAACTGAGGGAGGTAGGTCACGCAGATGCCACGTTCAGCACACTCCCGCCGACGCCTGACGCTCGTCGCTGCGGCCGTGGGCGCCGGCGCGCTCCTCGCCGTGCTCGCCGTCGCGACGGTCTCCGCGGCTGCGTCGAGCCACGGCGCGGCCGCGCCCGCTTCGGTCGTGCGCACGACCGCCCACAAGTGCCTCGTCATGACGGGCTCGGGCGACCCCGCGTTCGTCCGCAACTTCAACCCGTACACCGCGACCGGCCTCCCGAGCGGCCAGTTCATCAAGGGTTCGTTCTACGAGGGCTTGATCGTCACGCCTGCCGGCGGCCTGCCCGCGCGCCCGTGGCTCGCCCGGAGCTGGAAGTGGTCGAACGGCAACAAGACGCTCACGCTCTCGATCGCGCACAACGCGAAGTGGTCGGACGGCAAGCCGCTCACGTCGGCCGACGTCGTCTACAGCCTGCGCGGCGGCGACAACGCCACGCAGCAGAAGACGATGGACATCCTCGGCTTCTCGCGACCGGACACGAACATCGCGTCCATCTCTGCGAAGGGCCCGTACACCGTCGTGATCAACCTGAAGACGGTCGACTCGCAGTTCATCTCGTCGACGCTGAACCTCGCGTTCGTCGTCCCGCAGCACATCTGGTCGAAGGTCGCGAACCCGGCCACGTTCACGAACCCGCACCCGGTCGGCTCCGGCCCGTTCGACCAGGTCGCACGGTTCACGTCGCAGGACTACGTCTTCTCGAAGAACCCGCACTACTGGCAGACGGGCAAGCCGCTCATCGGCTGCCTCGAGTACGTGCAGGCGGCATCGAACGACGCAGCCCTGGCGCTGATCCAGAGTGGCCAGGTCGACTGGACGCACAACTTCGTCCCGAACGTCGAGAAGGCGTACGAGTCGAAGGACAAGGCGCACTTCCATGCGTTCTACGCGACCACGGCGTACCCGCAGTCGCTCGTCTTCGACGACACGCAGTACCCGTACAGCCTCGTCGCGTTCCGCAAGGCGCTGTCGCAGGCGATCGACCGCAACTCGATCTCGAAGCTCGGTGAGTACGGTTACGCGCCGCCCACCACCGCGCTCGGCCTCGAGTTCCTCTTCCCGCAGTGGGTCACCGACCCGACGGTGAAGGCGCAGGCGAAGGCGCTTGCCACCTACAACCCGACTGCTGCGAAGAAGACGCTCACGGATGCCGGCTTCACCTACAAGGGGAGCCAGCTGATCGACCCGAAGGGCAACCCCGTCAGCCTCGACATCCACGTGATCTCGGGCTGGTCGGACTGGGTGGCCTCGGACCAGATCATCGCGAAGAACCTGCAGGCGATCGGCATCGACTCGCAAGAGGTGCTCGAGCCGGACTGGAACGCGTGGTACCCGAACGCCGCGAGCACGAAGAACCCGACGCTCCTCTGGCAGAACGGCGGGCAGGGCTCACCGTTCAGCTTCTTCAACGCCAACTTCTCGAACAACGCGTTCGTGGCCTCCGGACAGGACGCGACGAACACCGGCGACTGGGAGCACTACAAGAGCGATCAGGGAACGACACTGCTCAACGAGTGGAAGACGAACCTGAACGTTGCAAAGCAGAAGCAGATCGCAACGCAGCTCGAGAAGCTATGGCTGCAGCAGTTGCCGATCGTCCCGCTCTTCGTCGGCCCGCGCTGGTCGACCTACAGCACGAAGTACTTCCATTGCTTCGACTCGCCGACGAACCACTTCGGTGACCCGATCTTCACCACGTATCCGGACAACCTTCTCTCCTTCACACAGATCTGTCCGGGCGGGAAAGCCGGGCAGTAGCAGGTCCCTCCTGTAGGGCGGCGGGCGGCCTCGGCGGCCGCCCGCCGCGATACTTGGCACCGCTCGCGTATGCGCTTCCTTCTCCGCCGACTCGCGTTCTACGTGTTCGCCGTTTGGGTGGCGCTGACGCTGAACTTCTTGCTGCCGCGGCTCATGCCGGGCAGCCCGATCGGCGGTGTGCTGCAGCATCTCTCGCCGGCGCAGATCCAGTCGAACCCGGGGATCATCAGGACGTACGAGGCGCTGCTCGGCGGCGGGAACACCTCGGTCTGGCAGGACTACGTCACGTACCTGCACCGCCTCGCGCACTTCAACTTCGGCGTGTCGACCTCGAACTACCCGGCACCGGTGTCGGAGGTGATCGGCCGCGTGCTGCCTTACTCGATCTTCCTCGTCGGCGTGGCGTTCATCCTTTCGTTCGTCATCGGTATCGCTGTCGGGACGATCGCCGCGTGGCGGCGCGGCGGCGTGTTCGACACGGTGCTCGTGCCGGTGTTCATGGCGCTGTCGGCGTTCCCGGCATTCTTCACCGGCCTGCTCGGCGTGTACTTCCTCGGACTCGAGCTGCACTGGTTCCCGATCCAGCACGCGTACGACAGCACGCTCGTGCCCGGCTTCCACTGGCACTTCTTGACGAGCGTCCTGCGGCATTCGGAGCTGCCGATTCTCGTCGTGATCGCCGCGTACGCCGGAGGCTGGGTGCTGAACATGCGCACCGTGATGATCAACACCGCGGGTGAGGACTACGTTGCGATGGCGCATGCGAAGGGCCTGCGTGACCGCCGCGTGATGACGCGCTACGCGGCGCGCAACGCGATCCTGCCGCCGCTGAACGGCTTCGCCGCGCAATTCGCGAGCGCGGTCGGCGGGCTCGTGTTCATCGAGTACGTCTTCAGCTATCCGGGCGCAGGGCTGACCCTGCAGCAGGCCGCGCTCGGCAACGACTACCCGTTGACGCAGGGGCTGCTGCTCGTCTTCGCGCTCTCGGTGATCGCCGCGAACTTCGTCATGGATCTTCTCAACCTCGTCCTCGACCCGCGCGTGAGGACCGCGTAGCACTGATGTCACAGCTGCAGCCGACGATCGAGCTCGCACCCGCATTGCCGCCGCCGCCCGTGCGACGCCGGGTCGTGCGCGTTCCGGGCTGGCTGCGCCTACTGCTCCGCAACCCCAAGTCGCGGCTCGGCCTGTGTCTCGTCGGCTTCATGGTGGTCGTTGCGCTGATCTCGCCGCTCATCTCCGTGTCGGACCCGACGGGGTTCAGCCTGTTCGACGCGCGGCAGGCGCCTTCCTGGCATCACCTGTTCGGCACGACCGACCAGGGCAGCGACATCTTCTCGCAGGTCGTGCTGGGTGCGCGGCGCTCGTTGATCCTCGGCGCGGCGTCGGGCGCGCTCGCCACGATCCTTGCGACGACTCTCGGGCTCGTCGCCGCGTATTCGGGCGGCATCGTCGACGAGGCGATCAATTTCTTGACGAACGTCTTCCTCGTCATTCCAACGATCCCGCTGCTCGTCGTCGTCTCCGGCTATCTGCACAGCCGCTCGATGACGACGATGATCCTGATCCTCGCACTGACGCTGTGGGCGTTCGAGGCGCGCATCCTGCGCGGCCAGGCGCTGGCGCTGCGCAATCGCGACTTCGTGCTGGCAGCCAAGGTCGCCGGCGAGTCGACGTGGCGCATCGTCTTCGGCGAGATCATGCCGAACATGATCAGCCGCATCGCAGCGTGCTTCGTCCTGGTCTTCTACATCTCGCTGCTCGTCGACTCCGGCCTCGAGTTTCTCGGCCTCGGCGACACGACGCACGTGAGCTGGGGGATGGTCCTCTACTGGGCGCAGACGAACTCGTCGGTGCTGCAAGGCGAGTGGTGGCCGTTCGTGTTTCCCGGGCTCGCGCTCGTGATCACCGTGCTCGGCCTGACACTGATCCTCGCGGGGATCGACGAGCTCTCGAACCCGCGCCTGCGCGAAGAGGTGCGGCTTCGCCGGCGCCTCCTGCGCGGCCTCGTCCTGCCGGGCTCGAAGGCCGCGGCATGACGGCCGCGCTCTCGTCGCCGGAAGTGGATGGCGCCGCCACGGGCCGGCCGCTCGTCGAGATCGAACGGCTGACCGTCGACTACGTCACGCGCTCGCGCTCGATTCGCGCGGTCGACGGTGTCAGTCTCGCGATCCGCCGCGGCGAGATCCTCGGACTCGCCGGCGAGTCGGGTTGCGGCAAGAGCACGCTCGCAAACGCGGTCATGCAGATCCTGCGGCCACCGGCCGCAATGACCGGCGGGCGCGTGCTCTTCGCGGGCGAAGACGTCGCGCTCAAGAGCAGGGAGGAGCTGCGCAAGTTCCGCTGGCGCAACGTGTCGATGGTGTTTCAAAGCGCGATGAACGCGCTCAACCCGGTCATGCGCGTCGGCGACCAGTTCGTCGACATGATGCGGGCGCACGAGCGCATCTCGAAGTCTCGCGCGCTCGCGAAGGGAGGCGAGCTGCTCGAGCTCGTCGGCATGGACCCGCGGCGTCTGCGCGCCTATCCGCACGAGCTCTCGGGCGGGATGCGCCAGCGCGTGATCATCGCGATGGCGCTCGCGCTTCGTCCCGAGCTCGTCGTGATGGACGAGCCGACGACCGCGCTTGACGTCGTCGTACAGCGCGAGATCCTGCAGCAGGTCGGCGACCTGCAGCGCGAACTCGACTTCGCGGTGCTCTTCATCACGCACGACCTCTCGCTGCTACTCGAACTCGCGCATCGCGTCGCGATCATGTATGCGGGCGAGATCGTGGAGTCGGGCCCGTCCGCGCGGCTGCGCGACGAACCGCGCCACCCGTACACGGTGGGCCTGCTGCAGTCGTTCCCGCCGCTTCATGGCTCGATCGAGCGGCTGGCGGGCATTCCGGGCTCGCCACCGGACCTGTCGGCGCCTCCGAGCGGGTGCCGCTTCCATCCGCGTTGCCCGCACTGCCGCACCGAGGACGCTGTGCTGTATGCGCGTCAAACGACGGAGCTCCCAGTGCTGCGCGAGGTCGCCGCCGGGCACGAGGTCGCCTGCCATCTCGCCGAGGTGAACGAGGCATGAGCCGCAGGCTCGACGGAGGCTCACAACCAGCGCAGGCACCGGCTTTGCCGGCGCCGGAGCAGAAATGAGCGCATTGCTCGAGGTGCGCGGCCTGTCGAAGGAGTTCCCCGTGGGGGGAGCGCTGCGCCGCGGGCGCCTGCACGCGGTCGACGACGTGAGCTTTGCGCTCACGCCCGGCCGCGTGACGGCGCTCGCGGGTGAGAGCGGCAGCGGCAAGAGCACAATCGCGCGGCTGCTGGTGCGGCTGTACGCGCCCACGTCCGGCTCGGTGCTCTACGAGGGACGCGACGTTGCACGCGATCGACGCCGCCGCGACGTCCTGCGCTACCGCTCGCAGGTTCAGATGATCTTCCAGGACCCGTTCGGCTCGCTGAACCCCGCGAAGACGGTTCGTCATCATCTCGCGCGGCCGCTGCGTATCCACGGTCTCCGCGGTGCGGACGTCGACGCGCGCGTGCACGAGCTGCTCGAGACGGTCGGGCTCGTGCCGGTCCGGCACGTCGCCGAGAAGTACCCGCACGAGCTGTCGGGCGGTCAGCGGCAGCGCGTCGGCATCGCCCGCGCACTCGCTGTCGGGCCGCGCGTGGTGATCGCCGACGAGCCGATCTCGATGCTCGACGTCTCGATCCGAGTTGGAATCCTGAACCTGATCCGCGACCTCAAGGACGAATTCGGCATCGCGTTCCTCTACGTCACGCACGACCTCGCGAGCGCGCGCTACGTCGCCGACGACATTCTCGTCATGTACGCGGGCCAGGTCGTCGAACAGGGGCCGGTCGACCAGGTGCTCGAGAGCCCGCTGCATCCGTACACGCGGCTTCTCATCTCGTCGGTGCCGGACCACGAGCGCGGGATCGAGCGGATCGAGATCCGCAAGGGCTCGGCGTCCGCCGCAGTCGATCCTGCGCCGGGCTGCCGGTTCGCCGATCGCTGTCCGCTTGTCGTCGACCTCTGCCGCCGCGTCACGCCCGAGCTCGTCGAGGCGGGCCCCGCCCAGTCCGCCCGCTGTCACGTCACCGCTCCGTCATCAACCCACCGAGAGGACGTCCATGCCGAACCTACCGCTTAGCGCGTTTCCCCCCGACTTCGTCTGGGGCGCCGCGACCGCCTCCTACCAGATCGAGGGAGCCGCAACCGAGGACGGACGCGGTGAGAGCGTCTGGGACCGCTTCTGCGCGACGCCCGGGAAGGTGCGGAATGCCGATACCGGCGCCGTGGCGTGCGACTTCTACCACCGGTTCCACGACGACATCGGGCTGATGCGCGAGCTCGGCATCGACGCATTTCGCTTCTCGGTGGCGTGGCCGCGTGTCATCCCGGGCGGCCGCGGCGCCGTGAACTCGAAGGGCCTCGACTTCTACGACCGGCTCGTCGACGAGCTGCTCGGGAACGGCATCACGCCGTTCGTGACGCTCTTCCACTGGGACACTCCGCAGGCGATCGAGGATGCGGGCGGCTGGCCGTCGCGTGCGACCGTCGATGCGTTCACCGAGTACGTGGGCGCGGTCGCCGGCCGGCTCGGCGACCGTGTCGGCAACTGGATCACGCACAACGAGCCGTGGGTGGTCTCATGGGTCGGGCACGGCTGGGGGCATCACGCACCGGGGCGCACCTCGGACGCGGATGCGCTTGCGACCGCGCACCACCTCTTGCTCTCGCACGGCCGTGCCGTGCAGCTGCTGCGCGAGCACGCGCCGAACGCAAACGTCGGGATCACGCTGAACCTCGATCACGTGTACGCGGCGAGCGACGGTGCCGAAGACGTGGCCGCGGCCGAATGGGTCGACGGGTTCCACAACCGCTGGTTCCTCGATCCGATCTTCCGCGGCGCGTATCCGCAGGACATGCTCGAAGCGTGGCGCGACATCGCGCCGCAGATTGAGGACGGCGACCTCGAGACGATCGCGCAGCCGATCGACTTCCTCGGCGTGAACAACTACACGTCGCCGCTCGTCGCCGCGGACGAGGACGGCGGCCGCTCGCGCATCGTGCGCCGGGCCGACGTCGATCACACCGATATGGGGTGGGAGGTCGTGCCGGACGGGCTGCGCGACCTGCTCATTCGTTTGCACCGCGACTACGCGCCGCCGGCGATCTACGTCACCGAGAACGGTGCGGCCTTCCCGGACGTGCGCGGTCACGACGGGTCGATCGGCGATCCCGAGCGGGAGTCGTATCTGCAGGGCTACATCGGCGCGGCGGCGGAGGCCGCGGCGTCGGGCGTGCCGCTGCGCGGGTACTTCGCGTGGTCGCTGCTCGACAACTTCGAGTGGGCGTGGGGCTACTGGAAGCGCTTCGGGCTCGTGTACATCGACTACGCGACCCTCGAGCGGGTGCCGAAAGGCAGCTTCTACTGGTATCGCGACCTGATCGCCGCCCAGCGTGCGCAGGGCGAAGACTCGGAGGCCGCGTAGCCGCCCGGAACGGTGCCTGGCACCTATCGAAGAGCCACGGTCGAAGCGGCCCCGTCCCGGTGCCTGGCACCTACCTTGGGGCGGTGGCCGCTTCGGACACGGCTCGGTGCCTGGCACCGACCGGCGGGCCGTTGCCGTTTTGGCCGGGTCTACACTGGCCCGATGACGCAGGCGCCCGTTCTTCCGCGCGGATTCGAGCTGCCGCTTAAGCAGCGGCTGCCGCGCATCGGCTCGATCGACCAGGTGGCGGTCGAGGCCCGCGCGGGCGAGCTCGCGAAGCGCTCGATCAAGAAAGAGGCCAAGGTCTTCGCACTCGAGCTGGCCATCCGCTGCTGCGACCTGACGACCCTCGAGGGCCAGGACACGCCGGGCAAGGTTGCGGCGCTCTGCTCGAAGGCGATCCGGCCCGACCCGACCGATGCCAGCGTGCCGTCCGTGGCCGCGATCTGCGTCTACCCGAACCTCGTCCCGACGGCGAAGACACGGCTCGCCGGCAGCGGCGTGAAGGTCGCGAGCGTCGCGACCGCGTTCCCGTCCGGGCAGAGCCCCCTCGACGTGAAGCTGCGTGACGTCGAGGACGCCGTCTCGTTCGGCGCCGACGAGATCGACATGGTGATCGACCGCGGCGCGTTCCTGTCCGGCCGCTACGCGAAAGTCTTCGACGAGATCGTGAAGGTGAAAGAAGCGTGCGGCGACGCGCACCTGAAGGTGATCCTCGAAGTGACCGAGCTCGGCACCTACGACAACGTGCGCCGCGCGTCGCTCCTTGCGATGGCCGCGGGCGCCGACTTCATCAAGACGTCCACCGGAAAGCTGCCCGGCGCGGCCACGCTGCCCGTGCAGCTCGTGATGCTCGAGGCGATCCGCGACGTGCACGAGGAGACGGGACGCAAGGTCGGCATGAAGCCAGCTGGCGGCATCCGCACCGCGAAGAATGCGATCCAGTACCTCGTGCAGGTGCACGAGACGCTCGGCCCCGACTGGCTGACGCCCGACCTCTACCGCATCGGCGCCTCGAGCCTCGTCAACGACATCCTGATGCAGCTCCGCAAGGAGCGCACGGGCGCCTACCAGTCGAAGGACTACTTCACCAATGACTGAGGTCGCCAAGCGCAGCGACCGGTCCCCGGTTCCCGCCGGCTGGACGTACGCCCCCGCACCCGAGTCGACCGACATCGTCAGCCTGCGCGAGCAGTACGGCATCTACGTCGGCGGCGAGTGGCTCGACACCGCCGAGCACTTCACGACGCTCGCGCCGCGCGACGAGTCGCCGCTCGCCGAAGTCGGACAGGCAACCGAGGCGGACGTGCAGAACGCGGTCGGCGCCGCGCGCGAAGCGTTCGCGTCCTGGTCGACGCGTCCCGCCGCCGACCGCGCGAAGTACCTCTTCCGCATCGCGCGCATCCTCGCCGAGCGGAGCCGCGAGTTCGCGGTGCTCGAGAGCCTGAACGGCGGCAAGCCGATCAAGGAGTCGCGCGACGTCGACCTGCCGCTCGCCGCCGCGCACTTCTTCTACTACGCGGGCTGGGCCGACAAGCTCGAGTACGCGTTCCCGCACCGCACGCCGAAGCCGCTCGGCGTCGCCGGCCAGATCATCCCGTGGAACTTCCCGCTCCTCATGCTCGCATGGAAGATCGCGCCCGCGCTCGCCGCGGGCAACACCGTCGTGCTGAAGCCGGCCGAGACCACGCCGCTCACCGCGCTCCTCTTCTGCGACGTCTGCCGCCAGGCCGAGCTGCCGCCGGGCGTCGTCAACATCGTCACCGGCGACGGCCGCACCGGCGCGGCGCTCGTCGACTCCGCCGTCGACAAGATCGCCTTTACCGGCTCGACCGAGGTCGGCAAGGCGATCCAGCGACGGCTCGCCGGCACCGGCAAGAAGCTCACGCTCGAGCTCGGCGGCAAGGCGGCGAACATCGTCTTCGACGACTGCGCGCTCGACCAGGCCGTCGAGGGGATCGTCAACGGCATCTACTTCAACCAGGGCCACGTGTGCTGCGCCGGCTCGCGTCTCTTCGTGCAGGAGTCGATCTACGAGCCCGTCGTCGAGAAGCTGAAGAAGCGAATGGCGACGCTGCGCGTCGGCGACCCGCTCGACAAGAACACCGACGTCGGCGCGATCAACTCGCGCATGCAGCTCGACAAAATCGAGGAGCTCGTCGCCATCGGCACCGCCGAGGGCGCCGAGATCTACCAGCCGCCGTGCCGCTTGCCGGAGAAGGGCTACTGGTTCGCGCCGACCGTCTTCACGAACGTCGCGCAGAGCTACCGCATCGCGCAGGAAGAGATCTTCGGGCCGGTGCTCTCCGTGCTCACGTTCCGCACGCCCGACGAGGCCGTGGAGAAGGCGAACAACACGCCGTACGGCCTGAGCGCGGGCGTCTGGACGGAGAAGGGCTCGCGCATCCTCTGGATGACCGAGCGCCTGCGCGCCGGCGTCGTCTGGGCGAACACCTTCAACCGCTTCGACCCGACGAGCCCGTTCGGCGGCTACAAGGAGTCGGGCTTCGGCCGCGAG
>DASRGQ010000014.1:0-14192 GCA_035650975.1 Gaiellaceae bacterium | reverse complement strand
GCATGCCTACGGCGACGCGACGATGTGGATGTGCGTCGCGTCGGTGGGAGTCGTCGCCGGGGTGCTCGGCGCCGCCGCCGCGCGCGGACGGCGAACGGGCGCCGCTATACCATCGCTTAGATGATCGATCCCGAATGCCCTCCCCGCGAGCACCAGCATCCGGGATCAATCATCTCGTGAAGGGATTGATCGCCGCCGGCGGCAGGGCGACGCGGCTCGCGGAGCTCACGCGGGTCACCAACAAGCACCTGCTGCCCGTCGGCAGTTGGCCGATGGTCTACTACCCCCTGCAGTTGCTGCAGCGCATCGGTGTACGCGAGGTGCTGCTCGTCACCGGGCAGCAGCATGCCGGCCAGTTCATCGACTTGCTCGGGAACGGGCACGTCGCCTCGCGCGACGGCGACGAGGTGCTCTTCGATCTCGACCTCTCGTACAAGGTGCAGGTGGAGGCGGGCGGCATCGCGCAGGTCGTCGGCATGGCGCGCGATTTCGCGGCGGGCGAGAAGCTCGTCGTGTGTCTCGGCGACAACATCTTCGAGCACGCACAGCGTGACGCGATCGCGTCGTGGGACGGCGGTGCGCTCGTCTTCGCGAAAGAGGTTCCCGACCCCGAGAACTTCGGTGTCGTCGTCTACGGCGACGACGGCGCAGTCGTCGACGTGGTCGAGAAAGCGGGCGTCGTCGACATGCGCTACGACGCGCCGCCGTCCTCCGACGCCATCGTTGGGTTGTACTGCTATCCGCCCGACGTGTTCGACGTCATCGACACGCTTGCGCCGTCGAGTCGCGGGGAGCTCGAGATCACCGACGTCAACCGCGCCTACGCGCAGCGCGGCGCGCTCGAGGTTCGGCAGGTCGAGGGCTGGTGGCACGACGGCGGCAAGCACTGGGCCGACCTCGCCGAGGTCGGCCGGCTGATCGAGCAGACGGGGGCCAACAAATAGCCGACCTGGTCGGCCGCATCCCGCTGCGCCGGTTCGACGACGAGCGCGGCTGGTTCATGGAGCTGATGCGCGCGAGCGCGCTGCCGAAGCCGGTGAGGCAGGCGAACCTCGCGCGCTCGCGCAAGGGCGTCATCCGCGCGCTGCATTACCACGAGCGCGGCCAGGACGACCTCTTCGCATGCCTCGAGGGCACGGTGCGCGTGGTCGTGCTCGACCGCGAGACCGGCGAGACGTTCACCGAGGACATCGGCGACGAGAACCCGGTCGCGTTGTACGTGCGCGGCACGCTCGCACACGGCTACGAGGCGCTGACGGATTGCCTCTTCTGCTACTTCGTCACCGAGGAGTACGACGCCGCCGATCCCGACGAGCGCGGCGTGCCGTGGGACGATCCGCGCGTCCGTCATCTCTGGAGCACGCAATCGCCGATCCTCTCGGACCGGGACAAGAGCACCGCGTCGTCGTAACCGGCGCCGGCGGGCAGCTCGGCCACGCCCTGCTCGAGGCGTTTCCCGGCGCGCGTGGCCTGACGCGCGCGGACTGGGACGTCACGTATCCCGCGCCCGCCGGGCTCGAAGCGGACCTCGTGCTGCACACGGCGGCGTGGACCGACGTCGACGGCGCCGAAGACGATCCGCAGTCGGCCGCCGCGGTGAACGTCGGCGGCGTGCAGCACGCGGCCGAGCTCGGCGCGCCGCTCGTCGTCTGGTCGAGCGACTACGTCTTCGACGGTGGAAAGAGCACCCCGTACGTCGAGTCGGACGCGCCCGACCCACTCGGCGCGTACGGGCGCACGAAGCTTCACGGCGAGGCGGCGGCCGGCGAGCACGCCTGGATCGTGCGCAGCTCGTGGCTCTTCGGCTCGACGTCGAAGAACTTCGTGCGCACGATGCTGCGGCTGGGCGCCGAGCGCGACGAGGTCGCGGTCGTCGACGACCAGCGTGGCTCGCCGACCTACGTCGGACATCTCGCCGCGGCGACCAGACGGGTCATGCAGCTGCCCTACGGCGTCTACCACGTCGCAGCCGCCGGGGACTGCACGTGGGCGGATTTTGCCGAGGCGATCTTCGAAGAGGCGAGGCTCGACACGAAGGTCCGCCGGATCTCGAGCTCCGAGTTCGGCGCGCGGGCGCCGCGGCCGGTCTACTCGGTCCTGCGCAGCGAGCGCGGTGCGCCGGAGCTCCCGCACTGGCGGGACGGCTTGCGCGAATGCTTACAACGCCTCGGTACGCTCCGACACCGATGAAGATCCTCGTCACCGGAGGCGCCGGCTTCATCGGCTCCCACTTCGTCCGTCACCTGGTCGCGCGCGGCGACGACGTCGTCGTGCTCGACAAGCTGACGTACGCCGGCAACCCCGCGAACCTCGAGGGCGTCGCGCACGAGTTCCACCACGGCGACATCGCCGACGCGGAGGCAGTGGCGCGCGCGGCGGAAGGTGTTCAGGCGATCGTCAACTTCGCCGCCGAGACCCACGTCGACCGGTCGATCCTCGGCCCGGCGGAGTTCATCGTCACCGATGTGCTCGGTACGCAGGTGCTGCTCGACCACGCACGCCACCACCACCTTCGTGTCGTGCAGGTGTCGACCGACGAGGTGTACGGCGACATCGCACGAGATGCGCCTGCCGCCACCGAGGATGCGCCGCTGCGTGCGTCGAGCCCGTACTCCGCGTCGAAGGCCGGTGGCGACCTGCAGGTGCTCGCGTACGTGCGCACGTACGGTGTCGACGCGCTGGTCACGCGCGGCGCGAACACGTACGGGCCGCGTCAGTACCCCGAGAAGTTCCTGCCGCTCTTCATCACGAACGCGCTCGACGGCAAGCCGCTGCCTGTGTACGGCGACGGCCGGCAGCGACGTGAGTGGCTGCACGTGGACGACCATTGCGAGGGGATCGCGACGGCACTCGATCGCGGCGAGGCGGGGAACGCGTACAACGTCGGCGGGCAGGAGCGCGAGAACCTCGATGTCGTCCGCCGCATCCTCGACCTCACCGGAGCCTCGCCGGATCTCGTGCGCCACGTGGAGGACCGGCCCGGGCACGACCGGCGCTACGCGATCGACTCGACGAAGCTGCGCGCGCTCGGCTGGGCGCCGAGCCGTTCGTTCGACGCGGGCGGGCTCGAGGAGACGGTCGAGTGGTACCGCGAGCACCGCGAATGGTGGGAGCCGATCAAGTCCGGCGAGTATCAGCGGTATTACGAGACGCAGTACGCTGCGCGGCTTGCCTAGAGGCTTGAGGGGGCTCGCAGCGAACCCGTAGGAGCGCGGCTGCGGCGGCCGGCGCGTCCTATGGAAACGTTCGGTAAAGCCTGGGAAGGCCTGCGCGAGGTGTCGGCTACCGTGACAACCGTGGGCCGCTCGGTGCTCGTGCTCGTGGCCGTCGCGCTGGCCGGTGCCGGGCTTGCTTCGGGAATCTTCGCCGCCTCGCCGGGCCCGGGCGTCACGACGACGAACGCGACGACGGAGAGCACGACGACGCAGACCACCGTCACGTCCGCCGCGCCGGCGGTGCTCGCGGTCAGCGGCCACGGCTTCGGCCACGGGCTCGGCCTGAGCCAGTGGGGCGCATACGGCTACGCGCTCCACGGCTGGACGTACGAGCGGATCCTCGCGCATTACTACTCCGGCACCTCGCTCGGGCAAACGGGCGTTTCGAAGGTGCGCGTGCTCCTGCAGCAGTCGAAGACGGTCACGCTCGGCTCGCTCGGTCCGTGGAGCGTGGCGGACGCGGCCGGAGCGAAGGTGACGCTACCGGCCTCCTCGCTGAAGCTCGGCGCCGCGCTCGCCGTGCCCGCACTCGCCGGCCTCACGCCCCCGCTGACGTTCAGCGGCGCCGAGCCGCTCCTGGTCGGGAGCAGTGCGTACCGCGGGCGGCTGGTCGTGTCAGTCGCCGGCGGCCTCGTGAACGTCGTCGATCTGGTGTCGCTCGAGCAGTACCTCGACGGCGTCGTTCCGGCGGAGATGCCGTCGAACTGGCCGGCCGATGCGCTCGAGGCACAAGCGGTGGCCGCGCGCTCGTACGCGCTCGCGAACCGCGCGCCCAAGGGGCCGTTCGATCTCTATGCGGACAGCCGGAGCCAGGTGTACGGCGGGGTCGCTGCGGAGACACCGGCGACGAATGCGGCTGTCGAAGCGACCAAGGGACAGGTGTTGATGTACGCGGGCAAGGTCGCCGATGCGCTCTACTTCTCGACGTCTGGAGGCCGGACCGCATCGTCGCTCGACTCGACCGGCATCGCGATCCCGTACCTCGTTTCCGTTCCCGATCCGTACGACTCGCTCTCGCCCTACCACGATTGGGGCCCCGACCTGTTCGACGCGACGAAGCTCGTGCAGACGCTCCAGCTCTCGGGCCCGATCGACGGCTTCGATGTCGTCGACGACTCGTCCGACAGGGTGAAGACGCTTGCGCTCAGCTCGTCCGACGACTCCGAGGTGACGCTGAGCGGAAACCAGCTTCGCACCGCGCTCGATCTGCCGTCGACGTGGTTCACGCCGTCGCTGCTCGAGCTGAAGCCTGCGTCCCGGCGTATGACCTACGGCGGCGCGGTGTCGCTGACCGGCCTCCTGCTCGGCACGACCGGCGTCGAGCTCGAAGCCCGGCCCGCCGGGCTCGGCTGGGCTGCAGCCGGCGATGTGACGACGAACCTCGACGGCCGCTTCAGCGTCGTGGTCAAGCCACGCGTCTCGACCGCGTATCGGCTCCGGTGGGGGAACGTCCGGGCGGGGCTCGCGAAGGTGACGGTCGCCGCGCGCGTCAGCGCGGCCCTGACCGCCGGCGGCGTCGCCGGAACCGTGCGCCCCGTCGACCCGGGGATCTTCATCCAGCTCCAAGAGCAGCAGCCGGACAAGTCCTGGGCGACCCGGTCGTCGACCACGACCGATGGCTCATCGAGCTGGTCCTTCGCGGGCTCGCTCGCGCCCGGGACCTATCGCATTCGCGCGACGCCGGGCGGCGGCGTCGCCCCGGGCCTCTCGGCGCCGCTCATCGTTTCGTGAAGCGCGTCGCTGCGGTGCTTGCGCTTGCGGTGCTCGCCGTGCCCGCGCTCGCGACCGCGTTTCCCAACACGGAGCCGCTTGCGGCCAAGCAGTGGTACCTCGAGCGCGACTCTGCCTGGGACTTCTGGCCGACGATTCCGCAGCTCTACCCGGTGAAAGTCGCGATCGTCGACTCGGGCATCGACGGCTCGCATCCGGATCTGATGGGCCGTGTCATCGCCGCTCGCTCTTTCGTGGGCGGGTCTCCGTACCGCGACGAGGACGGGCACGGCACGTTCGTCGCCGGCGAGATCGCCGCGAACGCGTCGAACAACCTCGGCATCGCCGGGCTCGCATTCAACGCGCGCCTGATCGTCGCGAAGGTCGTGACTGCCTCCGGCGACGTGTCACTCCCGGCCGAAGTCGCGGCGATCCGCTGGGCCGCGGACGAGGGCGCGCAGGTGATCAACTTGAGCCTCGGCGGCGTGCGCGACCCGCTCGACCCGGAGCTCGACACGTACTCGCCGCTCGAGCAGGCGGCCGTCGAGTACGCGTACGCGAAGGGTTCGGTGGTCGTCGCCGCCGTCGGGAACGGCCCCGAGTCGCCCGCCACGCCCTGGAATTACGCGGACTACCCGGCGGCGCTCCCGCATGTGATCGGCGTGAGCGCGGTGCGCGAGGACGGATCCGTGCCGCTGTACTCGAATCGCGATGCCGTCTACAACGACATTGCCGCACCGGGCGACGACATCTTCTCGACGATCCCGACGAACCTCGTCTCGAGCACCCCGGGCTGTGCGAACGATCCCTATTCGGATTGCGGGCCGATCGAGTTCCGCGACGCGATCGGCACGTCGTTCGCGGCGCCGCAGGTGTCGGCGGCCGCGGCGCTGCTGCTCGGCCAGGACCCGACCCTGCGGCCGGAGCAGGTGTCGTGGCTGCTCGAGCGCAGCGCGACCGACGACGACGCCTCCACCGGTTGCGCGCAGTGCCCGCCGGGCCGCGACGCGCTCACGGGCTGGGGGATGCTCGACGTCGACAGCGCGCTCTCGATGCTCACCTCGGGCGTCCGGCTGCCCCCGCCGGACCACTACGAGCCGAACGACGACGCCGGCCCGTGGGCACACGCCCTGCCGCCGCTGCCGCGGACGATCACGGCGACGCTCGACTACTGGGACGACAACGTCGACGTCTACCGCGTGCGCCTCACGAAGGGGCAGCACCTGTACGCGCGGCTCACGCCTGCTTCGGCAGCGACCGTGCGGCTCGCGCTTTGGGCGCCGCACACGCAGCACGTCGAGAGCCTCGACCTGACGAACGTGCGGCTCGCTCGCTCCCATCGCTCGGGCCTGCAGGCACGGCTCGCCTATCGCGCGCGGCAGTCCGGGACGTTCTACCTCGAGGCGAAGCTCGTGTCGCCGACGTTCGACCCGGTGCAGTACGCGCTGTCGGTCACCCGCCGTTCCGCCTGAGCTCGTCGGCCGATACGTCGCGCAGCACGCGCGCGGGCGACCCGACGACGACGACGCCCGGCGGAACGTCCTTCGTCACGACCGCGCCCGCGCCGACGAACGCCTCTTCGCCGACCTCGATGCCGGGACAGAGGGTCGCGCCGCCGCCGATCCGCGCGCCGCGTCGGATCGTCGGCCCCTTCATCAGCGCCTTGCGCCTCTCCGTGCGGCCCATGAAGTTGTCGTTCGTCGTGACGACGCACGGCGCGATGAAGACGTCGTCCTCCAGCGTCGAGTACGCGGTGATGTAGGCGCCGGCCTGGATGCGTGCGCCGGCGCCGACGACGGTGTCGTTCTCGATCAGGGAGCCACGGCCGACGATCCCGTCGTCGCCGAGCGTGACACGCTCGCGGATGCAGGCCTGGTCTCCGACGATGCAGTTCGCACCGATGTGCGAGCCCGCGAAGACGATCGCACCGGTCGAGATCACTGTGCCGTCTCCGATCGTCGCCGGCTGCAGCGGCTCGCGACTCGCGGTCGAGCGCGCGCCGAGCGTCGGCTGCTTGCCGACGACCGCGTACTCGAGCACGCGGACGCCGTCGCCGAGGATCGTTCCCTCGTGCACCGTCGCCGTGGGGTGGATCTCAGCCATCGAGGGAGGCCGTGAGCATCTCGAGGGCGCGTACGACGCGGGCGCCGTCGCGCGCGACCTTCGCGCGGTCGTGCTCACCGGCGATCAGCTCAAGGAAGTAGGTGCACTCGAGCCGGAGCGGCTCCGCGGACGAGATCTTCGGGACGTGGATGTCGCCCGAGTTCAGTACTCCGCCTGCGCCGGCGCTCTTCTCGTACACCGTCACCTTGCGTTCCGGCTCCATGTCGTCGAAGACGGCCATCTTCTCGCGGCCGACGACGGTCAGCTTGCGCATCTTGTGCGGGTCGAGCCACGAAAGGTGCATGTGCGCGATCTTGCCGCTCGGGAAGCGCAGGAAGCAGAAGACGACGTCTTCGACGCCTTCGTTGATCGACCAGCTGCCCTGGGCGGTCGCGAGCTCCGGGTCTTCGTCCAGCAGGTGGAGGATGACGCTCAGGTCGTGCACGCCGAGCGACCAGAGCGCGTTCTCGTTCGAGCGGACGATTCCGAGGTTGACGCGCTGTCCGTAGACACAGAGCACGTCGCCGAGCTCGCGAGCATCGACCAGCTCCTTGAGCTTCACGACCGCGGGGTGGTACAGCAGCAGGTGGCCCGGCATCAAAACGCGATCCTGTGCGGCCGCGAGCTCTACGAGCTCGTCCATCTCGACGGCGCGCATCGCCGGCGGCTTCTCGACGAAGACATGCTTGCCGGCCTCGAGCGCGCGCTTCGCGAGCGGGTAGTGCGTCGGCACAGGCGTCGCGATCACGACGGCGTCGAGCGCGTCGTCGGCGAGCAGGTCGTCGAGCTCTTTCGTCGGGCGCGCCTCCGGGTGGCGTGGCGCGAGCTCGGAGAGGTGCACGTCCTCGAGGTCGCAGAGCCATGTGAGCTCGGCGAGCTCGTCGAAGTTGCGCGCGAGGTTCGGACCCCAGTAGTTGAGGCCGACGACCCCTACAGTAGGCGGTGTTCCCGGCAAGATCAGCAGGCTTCCTGGCTCGCGATCACGCTGCGCGCGGCCGCGTCCTCGGTGGCGTCCATAGCACTTCTATGGACGCCACCTGCGTCCTTGCGTCGCTTGGTGCTCGCAAGCCGGGAAACGTGCGACCTCACCGGGCACACCGCCATCACAGCTTCCAGACCTTGCCGTCGACCTCGTGTCCCTTGGTCGCGTTGCGGAAGTCGACGATCACCTTCCCGCGCCGGACGAGGTCGGCGTAGTCGATCGACGAGTGGTTGGTCACGATCGCGACGCAGTCGTAGGCCTCCGGCTCGAACGGGACCGAGGCCAGGCCGCAGAACTCCGGGACGAACGGGTCGTGGTAGGAGACGTCGCCGCCCGCGTTTCGCAGCAGCTGCACGAGCTTCTCGGCCGGCGACTCGCGGTGATCGCCGATGTCGGGCTTGTACGCGACGCCGAGGATCAGGATCTTCGCGCCGGACACCGACTTGCGCGCGCCGTGGTTCAGCGCCTGCGAGATCAGCGAGCGGCAGAAGTACGGCATGTTGTTGTTGACCTCGCCCGCGAGCTCGATGAAGCGGGTCGAGAAGTCGAACTCGCGCGCCTTCCACGTGAGGTAGAACGGGTCGATCGGGATGCAGTGCCCGCCGAGCCCCGGGCCGGGCTTGAAGGAGGCGAATCCGAACGGCTTCGTCGCCGCGGCCTCGATCACCTCCCACACATCGATGTCCATCCGGTCGCAGAGCTGCGCGAGCTCGTTGACGAGCGCGATGTTGACGGCGCGGTAGATGTTCTCGAGCAGCTTCGTCAGCTCGGCGGCGTCCGGCGTCGACACCTCGTGGACGGTGTCGATCGCTGCGCGGTACACCTCGGCGGCTGCCTTCGTCGACTCGGCATTGATGCCGCCGACAACCTTCGGGGTCGTCTTCGTCGTCCAGTCCTCCCGGCCGGGGTCGACGCGCTCGGGCGACATCGCCAGGTGGAAGTCCTCGCCTGCCTTCAGCCCGGAGCCCTGCTCGAGGATCGGCTGCACCACCTCTCGCGTCGTGCCGGGCCAGGTCGTCGACTCGAGGATCACGACCTGGCCGCGCTGCAGCACGGAGGCGAGGTTCGTCGCAGCGCTCTCGACGAACGAGAGGTCGGGCTCGCGCTGCCGGGAAAGCGGTGTCGGCAGCGCGATCAGCACTGCGCGCGCCTGCTTGAGCTGCTCGTAGTCGGTCGTCGCGACGACGCGCCCGTTGCGAACGAGCTCCTCGAGGCGCTCGGAGCTCACGTCTTCGATGTGGCTCTCGCCGCGGTTCAGTGCATCGATGATCGCGGGCTTGACGTCGACGAGCAGCACACGCTGTCCGGCTTCGCCGAATGTCGCGGCGAGCGGGACGCCGACGTAGCCCGCGCCGATGACGGCGACGTCGTACAGGTTCGACTCCGGCACGGCGGTCAAGCGTACAGGGCTGCCGCGATCCGTTCGGCGGCGTGCCCGTCGCCGTACAGCTGCGGCGCGTCCGGCGGGAACGTCGCCGCGGCCAGCGCTGCGGGCAGCTCTTCCGGCTCGGCGAGCCGGTTCGCGCCGGCGGCGACGGTGTCGACCCACTCGGTGCTCGGCCGGAGCGTGACGCACGGGACGCGCAGCCAGTACGCCTCCTTCTGCAGGCCGCCGGAGTCGGTCACCACCCTGTCGGCGCCTGCGACGAGGTCGAGCATCTCGAGGAAGCCGAGCGGCTCGATCGCGTGCACGTTCGGCGGCAGCGCGATCGCCGCGTCATCGAGCGTGTGCCGCGTGCGCGGGTGCACGGGGAAGACGAAGGCGGCACGGCACTCGGCGATCGCGTCGACGATTGCACGTAGCCGTGTGGGCTCTGTGTTCGCCTGCCGGTGGATCGTCAGCGCGACGTACGGTCCGGCGACGCCTGGCCCGCGGCCACGCGCGAGCGGCGCAAACACGCGCAGCGAGTCCGCCATCACGTCGCCGACGACCTCGCGCCTGCCCAGGACGCCCTCCTTTTCGAGTTGCTGCGACGATCGCTCGTCCGGGCAGAAGAGCAGCGTCGCCGCCTGGTCGACCTCGATTCGGTTGCGCTCCTCGGGCATCGAGAGGTCGAAGCTGCGCAGCCCGGCCTCGACGTGCGCGACCGGCACAACTCCGTCGGCGGCGCGCGCGCCGGCCGCGGTCGAGTTGGTGTCGCCGTAGACGAGCACCCAGTCGGGCCGCTCGGCCTCGATGACGGTGCGGATCGGCACGGTCATCGCGTCGACGTCTGCCGTGCGCAGATCGAGGCGGTGTGCCGGCGCCGGGATCGCGAGCTCGTCGAAGAACACCTGGGACATCCCGGCGTCCCAGTGCTGCCCGGTGTGGACGACCGTCTCGTCGACTCCGGCTTCGCGGAGCACCACGGAGAGCGGCGCCGACTTGATGAACTGCGGCCTGTTCCCGACCACGGAGAGGACGCGCATCGACGCTACGATACGCAGCCGCTCGGGCCGTTAGCTCAGCTGGTAGAGCAGGGGACTCTTAATCCCAAGGTCGAAGGTTCGAATCCTTCACGGCCCATTTTCCTTTCCCCTGCTAAGGCGCCCCATCTGCCGATGCTGCCGGGACTTTCGGACGCCGTTGAGGTTCGAGGGGCAACGAATGGGGCAACGGGACCGGCCTGGATATGCCCCCGACGGCGCGAAGGCCGCGCTTGCCGCTGGTCGCCCTCGGAGGTCAGGTCGTGAGGCCCGCGCCTCGCCATCTCCAGGCGCGACGGAAACCGGCGGCCTCCGCTTCGGCGACCGTCAGCGCGTAGAACTCGCCAAGCTCCGGCGAGATGACGGTAGTGTCGTACTGTTGATCGAACGGCAGGTGGTAGATCCGTTCGCCGCTTGCGCGACTGATGTTGCACTTGATCCGCGGGTAGTCGGCAAGCGGCACGTTCTCCTCGACCTTGATGTCCAGCTGTTCGGCGAACGCACGAGCTCGATCGCTGAGTGACGTTGTTGTGGTGAACGTGCCCCGGACGGTGGCCGATGGCCGTTCGATCCGCATCGCCACGACGGTGCCGAATAGTTGGAAGACGTGCTTTTCATGAATGACGCGGGTTAAGGCCCAGCGTTTGCACTGAATGACCTCGATCTCTCCGCCCTTCTCGGCTAGCAAGTCGCGGCCAAGATCCTCTAGCCCTTGAAAGATTCCGTGGTAAGTGACCTTCGCCCCATCGCGCTCACGGAGATAGCCGATGTATCGCTCGTAATCGCGACCAACCTCCCAAGCGGTTCGGCGACTCACGAGGTAGCGGTCGAGTGCACGCTGATTGCGTTCGGCCGTCGAGAGAGCATTGAACTCGTCCGGGCTGAGCCAATGCTCGACAGGGTCCGCACGATCCTCGGCAGGCCCGGGATCAGATGGGCTGGGGTTCGCACTCGACGAACGATGGCTTCAACTCCTGGCCCGTCTCGGCGCGGCTATAGACGTCGACGAGTACGACTCGTCGGCGAACTACGACTGATCTGCCGCTCAGGCGTCATTGCGGAACACTCGCCCACGCGAGATGTCTTCTGGCATCGCGCCGCTCGGCAGCTTCTGGCTGCCGTTTAACGATGAGGACTGGCGCTCCTCGTCCACCTGACACAAACTCCGATTTGAGATGACTCGTCGCAACCAGGTCGCGGTGTTGATCCTCCTCGCCTGTCTGTTGGGGTTCGTTACGGCATGCCTCTTTGGGCTACTAGCTGCCATTGGGATTGCGGGCGCACCCTCCGGCGGCTCGTATCCGTCAACGTTGATCGTTGCTGCGGGAGTCTCGGCCTTTGCGACTCTTGCCTTGCTTGTTTCTGCCGCACTGCTCGGCCGCGCTGCGATACGCCAGGTCGGGACGATCTCACGAGCTGTGACGTCACGTGCCACGACTGTCGTCCTGCTCGGGTTCGCTGCGACCAGCGTGATGGCGGCTGACGTGTTCACGGCAAACGCCAATCTGGCAATCATCGGCGACCTTCTCCCGGTTGCCTTCGTGGTGCAGTCCTACCGACTCGTATTTTTCGTCCATCGAGCGATGCCGGACGATGCACCACGGTCGACGTTAGAGCTGTCCACCCTGCACTAAGCCTCAGGCGTCGTGCCGGAACGCTGGCGCAGCCGAGTGGCTATCGGTCGCGGTAGTAGACCTCTTCGGCTTCAGGATGAGGGCTCGCCTCGAAACCAGGTCGGTATGACACTTTCGATCCAGGATGCAGGGTGTGCAATCACTCGGGCTGCTTCTTCTTCGGACAACGTCGTGACGACGAGATCGCTGCTCGACCGCACAGTCGGTGTGAGCTGCGAAACGGGAGCATCCCTCGTCTGGCCCTCTGGCAGTTTCTCGATGCGGTCGATCTCGATCAGCCCTCGCTGATACAGGGACGCAACGGCAGGTTGGGCGACCTCCACGGAGAGCATCTTCGCCAGCGCAGAAAGGCGCTCGGAGTCTCCAATGTTCACCAGAACCTCAAGAACCGCGACTTCGTCTCTTGTGAGCGGAGTAGAGTTGTTTCTCATCGCCTAAGGATGCATCGCAAGCGACTCGTCTGGCGTCATTCCGGAACTCAATGTCATCTTGAGCTCGTGCTGTCTGGTTCGAGTTTGAGAGTTCGGGTTGGCGGCGGCTGACTCGATTCCGGAACGTCGCTCCTTGGAGCTGACTGTCCAGCGTTATGTCGCCGCCGCCTTCCCGAAGACCGCCGAGCGTGACCTGATAGGAGCTTGGCAGCTTGCCTCGATTGAGGTCTGTCCGCTCGACGGTCGTCTCCAACGGTAGGAGGCGAGTTGGATGATCGTTGTTGGGCTGGACGTACACAAGCACTCGCTGACCGCGGTCGCCGTCGACGAGCTTGGCCGCAGCCTCGCCGAGACACGCGGCCCGGTCGATGCGCAGCTGATCGAGTGGGGATGCACGCTGGGCGAGGAGCGGTTGTGGGCGGTCGAGGACTGTCGGCACGTCACGCGCGGTCTGGAGCAGGCGCTGGTTGCTGCCGGTGAGCGGCTGGTGCGGGTGCCGCCGAGGCTGACGGCGCCGCAGCGGAGGCGTGGCCGTACCCGCGGCAAGTCGGATGAGATCGACGCGCTCGCGATTGCGCGGGCCGCGTTGCAGGAGCCGAGTTTGGACGGGCCGCGGCCGGGCGAGCAGGTGCTGCACGAGTTGAAGCTGCTGGTCGATCACCGCGACGACCTGGTGGATGAGCGGCGGCGGGCTCAACAGCGGTTGCGCTGGCACCTGCACGAGCTCGACCCGAACCTGACGGTACCGCTGGGTGCGCTCGACCGGACCGTTTGGCTCGACCGACTCGCACGGCTGCTCGCGCGCCGCGAGCAAACGATCCAGGTGCGGATCAGCCGTGAGCTTGTCGGCCGCTGCAAGACGCTGACCCGCTCGGTGCTCGCCCTCGACCGAGAGCTCGAGCAGTACGCCCAGGCACTCGCACCGAGGCTGCTCGAGCTCGCCGGCTGCGGGCCGTTGAGCGCCGTCAAGCTGCTCTGCGAGATCGGCCCGATCGACCGCTTCCGCACTGACGCTCAGCTCGCCCGTCACGCCGGCGTCGCACCGCTCGACGCGAGCTCAGGCAAGAGCAAGCGGCATCGCCTCGACCGCGGCGGCAACCGGCAACTCAACTGCGCCCTCCACCGCATCGCCGTCACCCAAGGCCGCTGGCACCCACCCGCACGCGCCTACCTGGAACGCAAACAGGCCGAGGGCAAGACACGCCGCGAAGCACTCCGCTGCCTCAAACGACAGCTCGCCCGCACCGTCTACACAACCCTCAAGAACGAGCCACCGTTGACATAGGAGCAACATTGGCGCAGCCGACGGCTGACACCTGGTGCGATGCTGAGCGCGTGACGGACTTCGACACATTCCGCGATCAGCTGACCGAAGCGGGCTTCCAGGTTTCCGCCGAAGACCACCATCCTGAGTCGTTTGGCTCATGGCTTCTGGACTTGGATACGCAGCCTCGGTGCCGCCTTATCTGGGACGGCAAAGACCATTGGCTCATCCTGCAACGTGGCGGCGTCGACGAGTGGATCGCCAAGAGCCGAGATGAGCAGACTCCAGAGGCCGTGATCGCCCAACTCAGGGGTCATTCCTGAACTGTGAGTGTGCGCTTGTCCCGTCTGGGGCGTTTGCCAGGTTGGTAGCGGTGCTCTTTGCTTGTGACTCGATTCTCGAATGACCCGGCCCGTCGGTGTCTTTCCAGTGATGTGTCCGAGCGGA
>DASRGQ010000013.1:0-7135 GCA_035650975.1 Gaiellaceae bacterium | reverse complement strand
CGCAAGGACGTGCTCGCGAAGTGCTACGGCGGCGACATCACGCGCAAGCGCAAGCTGCTCGAGAAGCAGAAGGCCGGGAAGAAGCGCATGAAGCAGGTCGGCGGCGTCGAGGTGCCGCAAGAGGCGTTCCTCGCCGTGCTCAACCTGAACGACGGAGCGAAGCGATGAGCCTCGAGATGCGGACGCACTGCGAACGCTGCGGCACACCGCTCGCGCACGACGCCGACGCGCGGATCTGCTCGCACGAGTGCACCTTCTGCCCGGACTGCACCGAAGCGCTCGAGGCGCGCTGCCCGAACTGCGGCGGCGAGCTCGTGCCGCGGCCGCGCAGAAGCTCGTGAGCGTCCGGCACCTTTACGTCCACCTGCCGTTCTGCTCGTCGCGCTGCGGTTACTGCGACTTCGTCACGGTCGTGGGCCGTGACGGCGAGCACGACCGCTACGTCGGCGCGCTGCTCGCCGAGCTCGAGCTCGAGCGGCACCTGCTCGCGCCGACGGTCGAGACCGTGTATCTCGGCGGCGGAACGCCGACGCTGATCGCGCCCGCGGCGCTTCGCCGGCTGCTCGGTGGGCTGCCCGCGGCTGCGGAGGTCACCGTCGAAGCGAACCCCGAGACGGTGACACCCGACCTCGCCGAGCTGCTGGCGGCGCACGCGACGCGGGTCTCGCTCGGGGCGCAGTCGTTCTCCGACCGCCTGCTGCGCGTGCTCGATCGCGCAGCGCGGCCCGACGACGTGCGGCGCGCAGTCGCGATCCTCCGCGACGCCGGGATCCCGAACCTCTCGCTCGACCTGATCTACGGCGTACCCGGCCAGACGCCAGCCGCCTTGGAACATGACCTGGAGTGCGCGCTCGAGCTCGCCCCCGAGCACATCTCCGCATACGAGCTCGAGGCGAAGGCCGGTACGCGCTTCACGCACGCACACGGCGCTGAGCTCGTCCGGCAGGCAGATGCACTCGAGGCGTACTTCGAACGGGTCGTCGAGACGCTCACCAACGCGGGCTACCGGTGGTACGAGACTGCCAACTTCTGCCGCTCCGGCGAGCGCGACCTGCGCGCGCGGCACAACCTCGGCTACTGGCTCGGCCGCGACTACCTCGGGCTCGGGATCGGCGCCGTCAGCACCGTCGCGGGGCGCCGCTGGCGCAACGCGCCGTCGCTGCCTCGCTACCTCGCCGCGCTTGCACGCGGCGAGCGGCCGGAACGTGAGCACGAAGAGCTGCCAACCGAGACGCGCGCGCTCGAGCGCGTCATGCTTGGTCTTCGCCTCGACGAGCCGCTGCCTCTGGCCGGGCTCGAGGCGACGGTCGACGCGGGGGAGCTCGAGCGGCTGGCCGGGGCGGGCCTCGTCGAGCGCACGAGCCGGACGCTCAGCCTGACGCCGCGCGGGCGGCTGCTCGGCGGCGGCGTGACGGCCCGCCTGCTCGCCTGACGGGCCGCCTACCATGGACGGCATGGCGATCCTGCTCTCCGAGCGCCAGCGCGAGATTCTCCGGCTCGTCGTCGAGGAGTACGTCCAGACCGGGCAGCCGGTCGGGTCGAAGACGCTCGTCGAGGGCTCCGGCCTTCCCGTCTCCCCGTCGACCGTGCGAAACGAGCTCGCCGAGCTCGAGCGGCTGATGCTGCTCACGCACCCGCACACCTCCGCGGGCCGCGTGCCGACCGAGACGGGGTACCGCCTGTACGTCGACGAGCTCCTCCTGCGCCCCGAGGCGCGTGCCGAAGTGTTCCCGCTCGGGCTGCCCGCCGCGCGAGCCGAAGTCGAGGAAGCGCTTCAGGCGACTACGGAGATGCTCTCGCAGGTGACGCGACTGCTCGCGCTCGTCTCGGCACCGCCGCTGCAGGCTGCCACGATCCGCCATGTCGAAGTGCTGCTCCTGCAGCCCGACGTCGTGCTCGTCGTCGTGATCGCCTCGAGCGGAAGCGTCACCGACCTGCGCTTCGCGTTTCCCGCGCCACTCGACCCCGGCCTCGTCACGTGGGCGGGCGACTACCTGGCCGAGCGGCTATCGGGTGCGCGCGTCGGCTCGCGCACCGTCAAGCTCGCGTTCGACGAGCCCGCGCTCAGCCAGCGTGAGCGTTCGTTCCTGGCCGCGATCCGCAGCGCGTTCGAGCAGGCTGCCGACGAAAACCGCCAGCTGTTCATCGGCGGCACGGCCGGCTTGCTCGACGAGCTGCGCTCGGAGGAGATCGGCGTCTATCGCAGTCTGATGGAGGCGCTCGAGAAGCGAGCTGCTCTGCTCGGCGTCCTCGCGCAGCGACTCGACCCGCATCGCTCGTTCGCGCGTGTCGGCGAGGAGCTCGAGGCGCCCGGGCTGCGCGAGCTTGCGCTTGTCGGCGCTACGTACGGTGTCGCGCACCGCACGCTCGGCTCGGTCAGCCTGATCGGGCCGCTGCGCATGGACTACGAGAAGGCGCTGCGGTCGGTGCGCGCCGCTGCGCACGAGCTGTCGCGGTTCGTCGAAGATGTCTACACCGACGAGCGATGAGCGGGGAGCGCGACTACTACGAGGTGCTTGGGGTCGCGCGCGACGCCGATGAGCGCACGATCAAGAAGGCATTTCGCACCTTGGCGCGGCATCTGCACCCCGACGTATCGAAGGAGCCGGATGCGGAGGTGCGCTTCCGCGAGGTGACGGAGGCGTACGAGGTGCTCTCGAGCTCCGAGACGCGGGCGCTCTACGACCGCTACGGGCACGCCGGGCTTCGCTCCGGCGGGTTCACTCCGACCCACTTCGACATCGGCGGGCTCGGCGACCTCTTCTCTGCGTTCTTCGGCGACGATCTCTTCGGCGCTGCACGTGGCGGGGGCGGCAACCGGCGCGGTGCCGACATCGGCGCCGAGATCCGGATCGACCTCGTCGACGCGGCGCGCGGCACCAGCGTCCAGGTTCCGTTCGACGCGGCTATCGCATGCGCGACCTGTGACGGCTCGGGCGTCGAGCCCGGCACGATCCCGATTGGCTGCGAGCGGTGCGGCGGCACCGGCCGGCTGCAGCAGGTGTCGCGCAGCATGTTCGGAGAGTTCGTCCGCACGCACGCGTGCCCGCAGTGCAACGGACGCGGCGAGATCGTCGAGCACCCGTGCGGCCACTGCGACGGGGCCGGGCGCATCATCGAGCGCCGCGAGGTGTCGGTCGACGTTCCTGCCGGCATCCATGACGGGCAGCGCATCCGCCTCTCCGGCGAGGGTCACGCAGGCGCGCTCGGAGGGCGCTCGGGCGACGTCTACGTGCTGGTGCATGTCGAGCCCGATCCACGTTTCGTTCGCGAGGGCAACGACATCTACTCGCAGGTCGACCTGACGATCGTGCAGGCCGCCGTCGGCGCGACGGTCGCCGTCGAGACGCTCGACGGACCGGTCGAGCTCGAGCTCGCACCCGGCGTTCAGCCGGGCGAGGTGCGCGTCCTGCGTGGCAAGGGCATGCCGGTGTTGCAGGGCTTCGGCCATGGCGATCACCGCGTACTCGTCAACGTCGCCGTTCCGCGCCACCTCTCCGACGAGCAGCGCCGCCTGCTCGAGGAATTCGACGCAGCGAGCGACGAGAGCACTTATCGCCACGACGAGAGCTTCTTCGAGAAGCTGAAGAGCGCCTTCCGCTGACCGGTCTGCGCCGAGTCGCGGTCGAGGTCGGCCACGCGCGCGCCGAAGAGGCGCGCGCGACGATGATCGAGCTCTTTCCGGAGGGATTCGAGGAGATCGACCGCCCTGACGGTGTCGAGCTCGCCGCGTACACCGACTCCGCGGGTGAGGAGCGTCTCTGGGCGTTCTTCGGCGGCGCGCGGGGGAGCGACGTCGACGACGGCTGGGCGGATCGCTGGCGCGCGTTCCACCGCCCGGTGCAGGTCGGTGCGCTCTGGGTCGGCCCGCCGTGGGAGGAGCCGCCGAATGGGATGGCCGCAGCCGTCGTCGATCCCGGGCGCGCGTTCGGCACCGGCTCGCACCCGACGACACGGCTCTGCCTCGAGGTGCTCCAGGAGCTCGAGCGCACCGAGCTCCTTGACGTCGGCTGCGGCTCCGGCGTGCTCGCGATCGGCGCCGCAGTGGTCGGCTTCGCGCCGGTGCGCGGTGTCGACGTCGAGCCGCCCGCGGTCGAGGCTACGCGGGTAAACGCCGCCGTCAACGGTGTGATCGTCGACGCGCGGCTCGTCACCTCCGACGAGGCGCTGGGCTCGGTCGCGACCGCGGTTGCGAACATCTCGCTCTCCGCGGTCGAGGCGCTGCCGGCCCGGCTCGCGGCGTGCACGCTCGTCGTGTCGGGCTATCTCGCCTCGGAGGAGCCGCAGCTCGACGGCTACGTGCACGGTGAACGGCGCGTGCTCGACGGCTGGGCCTGCGACGTCTTTCGCGCGGCCTGACCGCATACGATCTGGCGCGTGGCGACGTTCCGGGTCGACTTCCTCGGCTGCAAGGTCTCGCACGTCGACGCGCACGAGGTGCGCGAAGCGCTGCTGCGAGACGGTCACGCCGAAGCCGCGACGGGCGCCGACGTCGCCGTGATCAGCAGCTGCTGCGTGACGAACGAGGCCGTTGCGAAGAGCAGAAAGGCAGCGGCGCGCGCCGCGCGCACCCATGGGCGTGTCTACGTGACGGGCTGCGGGGCGAACCTGGCCGGCGACGCGTTCGCGGGCTTGCCGGCCAACGTGACGGTCGTCGCGAAGCGCAGCGAGGAGACGGCCGCGTTCATCGCCGGAGACGTGGGCGCGATCGGCTGCGTGCAGGACGACGCGCGGCTCGACCGCGTGCGCGCGTTCGTGAAGATCCAGGACGGCTGCTCGTTCTCGTGCAACTTCTGCGTGATCCCGCTCGTCCGCGGCGGCTCACGCAGCCGCTCGGCGGACGCTGTGCTCGCCGAAATCCGACGCCGCGTCGCGCAGGGCCACCGGGAGGTCGTCCTCACCGGCATCAACCTCGGCTGCTTCCGCGACCGCGCCGCGGGCTACGACCTCCCGCGGCTCGTGCGCGAGGCGGGCGCCACGCCGGGTCTCGACCGCCTTCGGCTCAGCTCGATCGAGATCAACCATGTGAACGACGAGCTCGTCGCTGCGTTGCGCGAGACGCCGACAGTGGGGCCGCACCTGCACGTGCCGCTGCAGTCCGGCGACGACGGAGTCCTGCGCGCGATGCGCCGCCGCTACACCGTCGACACGTACCTTCGCCGGTTGGAGCCGCTTGCGGGCGAGTTCAACCTGACGAGCGACGTCATCGTCGGCTTTCCCGCCGAGGACGACGCGGCGTTCGAGCAGACGCTGCGCACGGTCGAGCGCGCCGGCATCACGAAAGTGCACGTCTTCCCGTACTCGCCGCGGCCCGGCACCGTCACGGCCGCCGACGACCCTGTGCATGCGCATGTGAAAAAGGAGCGCGGCGCGCGGCTGCGCGCACTCTCGCACGAGTTGTGCCTCGACGCGTGGCGCGGGAAGGACGAAGACGAGGTGCTGGTCGACCGCCCGGGTCGGGGCTACGGCGCGGACTACACGCCGTGGCTCGTCGACGCGCCGGTCGGGTCGCTCGTCCGCGCGCGTGCGGAACGCGTGACCGAGGAGGGGATCCTTGCCCGGGCAGCGTGACGACTGTTTCTTCTGCAAGCTCGCGCGGGAAGGCGACCACGTGCACGCAGCGGACGGATTCGTTGCGATCGCCGACATCAAGCCGCAGGCGCCCGTCCACCTGCTCGTGCTGCCGGTCGGTCACGTCGACACGTTTCGCGACGTCGCAGAGTTCAGTGACGCCGAGGCGGGGCGTATGCTCGCGTTCGTCGCGGAGACGGCGGCGCAGGCGGGGCTCGAGGATTATCGGGTCGTCGTCAACGTCGGGCCGGGCGGTGGGCAGACGGTCTTCCACCTGCACTGGCATATCCTCGGCGGCCGACCGATGGGAGAAAAGCTGTGACGCTGATCGAGGAGCTGGAGGACGAGGTCAAGGAGGCGATGCGGGCCGGCGATGCCGAGCGGCGCGACGCGTTGCGCCTGATCGTCTCGAGCCTGAAGTCGGCAGAGAAAGACCTCCTGCGGCCCCTGACCGAAGGCGAAGAGTTGCAGGTGCTGCAGCGCGAGCGGAAGAAGCGCGTCGAGGCAGCCGAGGCGTTCCGGTCGGGCGGGCGCGAGGAGCAGGCCGCGAAGGAAGAAGCCGAGCTCGCGATCCTCGAGGAGTTCATGCCGGAGCCGCTCTCGGAGGACGAGCTCGAACGGATCGTCGACGACGCGATCGCCGAGAACAAGGCGACGAGCATGCGTGACATGGGCCGCGTGATGGCGGACGTCATGCCGCAGATCGCAGGTCGTGCGGACGGATCGGCGGTGAGCCAGCTCGTGCGCGAGAAGCTCGCTTAGGCTCAGGCGCCGCGTACTCAGGTGTAGGGAGCGTCGCGCAGCCGTGTGTCACTCGACCTGACGGCCGCCGTCTGTCTCGTTTAACCACCAGGCGCGAGCGATCTTCGGGTCTGTCTTCGCAAGCTCTTGGATACGGGCGAAGTGAGACGGTATTGCGGCAGTGTGGGCCAGCGGCCCGTCGCCGATGAGGAAGAGGACGGTGTCGTCCAACGGAGCGCGGTCGAGCAACTTCAGAACGAGATCGAAGTGCTCCTCTGGGTCGAAGTCCGAGGAGATCGAGTACTCAGGGCTGAACTGGAAGAGCGCCGACCACGCCCACCTGCCGTCCCGATGGCTCGCGCCCGACTCGAAGGCGAGCAGGTATTGAAGCGCCGCGTTCACAATCTCCGCTTCGGTGAACACCTCGGTAAGCCGACGATCACTCAGGGTCATCGCTTGGAAGAGAACTGCCGCGACGAGGGGATCATCTTTCGCGGCGCTTAGCTCGGCGACGACCGCGTCCAGTCCGTGCTCATCGAGAAGGCGTTCCGCGACCCAGTCCACTCCATCCCACTCGCCGCCGACCGAGGCATTCGCTTCCTCGACGGCTCTTCTGATATCGGGCGGGCTTAGGTTCATGGGATCGGAATAGGTCGAGTATCGGCAGATCTGGCGTCATTCCTGAACTGTGAGTGTGCGCTTGTCCCGTCTGGGGCGTTTGCCAGGTTGGTAGCGGTGCTCTTTGCTTGTGACTCGATTCTCGAATGACCCGGCCCGTCGGTGTCTTTCCAGTGATGTGTCCGAGCGGAGAGCCCGGTACCGG
>DASRGQ010000012.1:0-6944 GCA_035650975.1 Gaiellaceae bacterium | reverse complement strand
CACCTCCGACCCGGGCGTCGCGACGGGGCTCGCCTACACCACGGTCGGCGGCGACGTGCTCTTCATCGAGGCGACCGCCTATCCGGGCAAGGGACGGTTGACGATCACCGGCCAGCTCGGCGAGGTGATGCAGGAGTCGGCGCAGGCCGCGCTCTCGTTCGTGCGCGCGCACGCCGGGCAGCTCGGACTGCCGGACGACTGGTTCGCAGACCACGACGTGCACATCCACGTTCCCGCGGGCGCCGTGCCGAAGGACGGTCCGTCCGCCGGCGTGACAATGGCAACGGCGATCGCGTCGCTGCTGCGCGGCGTTCCGGTCGCAGAAGACGTCGGCATGACCGGCGAGATCACGCTCACCGGGCAAGTGCTCCCGATCGGCGGCCTGCGCGAGAAGTCGCTCGCAGCGCAGCGCGCCGGGTTGAAGCGGGTCGTCTTCCCGCGCGAGAACGAGCCCGACCTCGACGAGCTGCCGCCCGAGACGCGAAAGGCGATCGAGTTCATCCCCGCCGACACCATCGAGGACGTCTTCGCCGCCGCGTTCGACGGCCGCCGGCCCACGCGTGCGCGCGGCCCCCAGGCGGTCGAGCGGCAGGCTGCGAAGAGCGCTTAGCGCAGCGCGAAGCTCGACACGAGCCGCTCGCAGACCGCCGTGCCCGAAGAGCTCTTCCGGCGACAGAGGAGCTGGAACTCGCGACGGTCGCGGAGGACGAACACGTACTCGTCGACGTGGTCGCCGACGCGCACGTCGTACATGTGCGAGCGGATCCCGGCCGCGGTGACGACGCTGTGCCCGTCGAGTGTCCCGCCGGTCTGCTTCGCAACGGCGGTCATCCGCGCCCGTAGCTCGGTCTCGACCTTCGTGAAGAGCGCGGAGGTGTACCGGCGCACGAGCGGGAAGGACGCGACCTGGACGAGCTCCGGCCCCTGCTCGGCGACCGTCTCGGTGCCGTGCCGTGCGACCCGCCAGCTCTTCGGCGCCTGGAACGTGAAAGCCGTTGCGGAGATCCGCTGCCACTGCGGCTTCGGCGCGCTCGACCCCCCGCAGCCTGCGAGGATGAGGGCGAGCACGAGCAAGGGCGCCTGTTTGCATCGGCGGGAGCGGGGTATCAGGCTCGCGGTAACGAGGCGAAAGGACTTCACGAGGATGGCCAAGACAAAGGAAAAGGTCTACGACGCAGCGGGCAACGTCAAACCCTACGTCGAGCGCGCGATGTCGGACGAGAAGTTGCGCGAGGACGTGATGAGCGCGTTCGCGACGGCAAAGGATCTCTACAACGAGCTGATCGGTTCGCGCGGTGCAGCCGTCACGGTCGCCTCGCGCGTCGCGACGGACGAGGACGTGCGCGAGAAGCTGCGCGGCGCAATCGAAGACCTTCGCAGCGCGGCCGACCGCCTGCAGGGGAGCAAGAAGTCCCACGGCGGGCGCAACACGCTGCTCGTCGCCGGCATCGCGCTGGGGATTCTCATGAACCCGGTGACGGGCCCGGAGACGCGCAAGTGGCTGAAGGAGATGATCGGCGGCGGCTCCGACGAGTTCGGCGCGGACTACCCGTCGTCGAACGGCGGCGGCGGCGCGAGCAGCGGCGAGTAACGCTCAGCCGCGCCCGAGGTCCTTCGTCGGCACGACCGGCGTCGGGACGAGCGTCTGCATCAAGGCCGACGGCTTCACCGGCGTCATCGCAGCACGCAGCGACGCCGGGTCGAGGCCGTTCGCGGTCGAGATGTCATTCACGCCGAGCAGGATCGCGCCGGGCTCCGGCGCGCCCGCGCGTCCGGCGATCGACGGCACCCACCCGCCCGCGATCGGGAACGGCAGATCCTGCTGGTGCTTCCACGCGTCGAGGTACGGCGTCGGGTCGACCGCACCGTCGTAGCCGAGGTACAGCAGCGACACCGGGTGCACCTCGAAGTGCAAGTGGTACGGCGTCCCCTCCGCGTCGCCGGTGTTGCCCATGAACCCGACCACCTGCCCGGCCCTCACATGCGCGCCGTTGACGGCCGCCGTCGAGAATGCAGAAAGGTGCGCGTAGTAGAACTGGTTTCCCTTGCTGTCGACGATCCACAGCCGGTTGCCACCGAGCTTGTTCCAGCCGACGGAGAAGACGATGCCGTTCGCGCACGCCAGAACCGGCTGACCGAGCTGGCCGAAGATGTCGTCGCCGTGATGGAAGGTGACGTCGGAGCGCGCCGCGCCGAACGTGTCACCGTAGGACGTCGGGCCGTACACCGGGAAGACGTAGTGCTCGTTCGTGAGCTTCGGATGGAGGTGCAGCGGGCCGACGCTCACCGAGCCGCCGCGTGGACGGAGCCGCGGCGCGTCGCCTGCCGAGGGGTTGAGCGGCGGTGATGTGACCGTCGGCGGTACCGGCGGCGTGATCGTGGTCTCGGTCGGCGGTGGGGCGGTCTGGACCGCCACGTCTGCTCCGCCGATCCGGATCTCGCTGCCTGCCGGCAGCCCGCCGTGTGCGGCGGTCAGCTTCACGTCGAGCTCGACCACCGTCGCGTGGTAGGCGCGCGTTCCCGTGGGAGCGGTGCGGTCGATCGTGTCTTCGCCCACCACGAGCTCGCCCCAATCTCCGAGCGCGGCGTGCGTGCCCGTGACCGGTTGCCCATCCGCCTTCAGATTGACGACGGTGCTGCCGTTCGCGTTCCCGCCCGCCCCGGATGGGCCGGTGCCTGCCGAGGCTCGTCCGGAGACCGAGTCGGCGGTGACCGCTCCGGCGAGCAGCGACAGCTGCGTCACGTCGCTCTCTGCCACCGCCGCCGCATTGCGCAAGACCGTGGTCGACGCGGACGCGGTCGTCGATGCGGCACTCACGATCGAACCGTCGGCCGGATAGGAGAAGCCCGTGGTGGCAGAGGGCTGCGCCGGAGGAGGTGAGGAGACGGCCGGTGTCCCGGCGACGCTCTGCGGCACGCCGGGCTCGAGCACTGTGATCGCAACGGCGGTCGAGGTGGCGACAGGGGTGGGCGCCTCACCGCCGGCGTTCGCGACCAATGCGGCAGCCACGACGAGCGCAACGAGGGCGAGCGGCAGTGCGAGGCGGAGACGCACGGCCACTGGATTGTGCCAGCCTGCTAACGCAGGTGCTCGCGCGCGAAGGCGCGGAAGCGCTCGCGCGCCTCGGCGCCGGGTGCGGTGTCGTCGCGGTAACGCGGATCGGCCGCGATCTCTTCGGCGACGGCCTGCAGCTCGCGCACGACGGCGGCGCGGTGACGCTCGTCGCGCAGCAATGCGTCGACCCACGTCTCGGAGCCGTCGTAGTCGGGCACGTCGTGATCGAGGAGCAACTGGCCGAGCAGCAGGCCGACGCGAATGTAGGCGAACGTACGGAACGCGAGCGTGCGGTGCGGGCCCGTCACGAGCCGGTCGATCTCGGGATGCTCGGCCTGCAGCTGCTCGACGATCTCGCCGATCGGCTCGTCGACCAGCGGTATCCAGATCTCCTCGCGCTCGCTCACGCGGGAAGTGTTCACGATCTCTTGCGCATCCGCCAGCCGATCTGCACGGCCGTCACGAGGAGCAGGCAGCCGAACAGTCGCCGCAGAACGCCCTCCGGCAGCGCCTCCGCGACGACCACGCCCCCTTCCACGCCCGCGATCGACGCCAGCCCGATCCAGGCCGCTGCCCGAAAGTCGACGTTGCCATAGCTTCGCTGCCGCCACGTCCCGACGACCGCGGTCGGCAGGATCGCGAGGAGCGACGACGCTTCCGCGTGCAGCTGCGTCAGCCCGAGCACGAGCGCCAGCGTCGGCACGAAGATGATCCCGCCGCCGACCCCGAACAGGCCTGCGAGCACCCCGCCTGCGCAGCCGATCGCGATCACGAGCGCGATCGTCATACGAGGAGCCGCACGCCGACGACCGCGAGCAGGAGCGCGAACAGGTAGCTCAGCCGCTGCACCGGAATGCGCTGCTGAAACGCTGTGCCGACGAGCACGCCGACCATCGCGGGGATCCCGACGAGCAGCGCCGCTCCCGGCTTGACGTCCCCGTGGAACGCATACGTCACGACGCCGGCAACGGAGGAGACGAGGATCGCTGCGAGCGACGTCGCGGACGCGCGGCGCTGGTCGAACGAGAGCACGAAGAGCAGCAGCGGAACGATCACGATCCCGCCGCCGACACCGAAAAGCGCCCCGAAGAACCCGCTCAGCAGGCCTACCGCAAGGAGCTTCGAGGCCTGCACCGGGATCTACTCTACGGCGCGTGGAGCCGCTCGCCGTGCTTGCCGAGGATCCTCTTCGCGCCGCCCTTTTCTTGGACGTCGACGGAGTGTTGGCGCCGATCGTCGACCGGCCCGAGGACGCGCGTGTGCCGGCCGATACGCGCGCGGAGCTCGCACGCCTCGCGGGGCGGTACGGGCTCGTGGCCTGCGTCACGGGCAGGACGAGCGAGCTGGCACGAACGATCGTCGGCGTCGACGGGCTCCGGTACGCGGGCCAGCATGGGCTCGAGCTCAATCCGGACGCTGTGACGTGGGCCGAGCGTATCCACGGCTACGCGCGTGCAACCGGCTGGGAGGATCTCGAGCTGAAGCCGTTGACCGCCGCGTTCCACTATCGACGCGCAGACGACCGCGCAATCGCGCGCGAACGGCTCGAGCAGGTGGCGGCCGAAGCGCTCGGCCTCGGCTTCCGCACCCGGTGGGGCCGGTTCGTGCTCGAGGTGCTTCCGGCGGTCGATGCATCCAAGGGCACCGCCGTGCGGGCGCTGCTCGCGGAGTCCCGGCTCAATCGAGCGCTGTACGCAGGCGACGACGTCACCGACCTCGACGGCTTCCGGGCGCTCGACGGCCTCGACGTCGCCGTGCGCATCGCGGTTGCGTCCGAGGAGGGCCCGGCCGAGCTCGGCGAGCAGGCCGATCTCGTCGTCGGCTCGCCCGGCGCGCTGCTCGAGCTACTGCGCAGGCTTTGAGGAGCGCCGCGAGCGCGGGCGCGTCGTCAGCGAGCGGCACTTCGGTGGGATTCCCATCGAGGTTGCGCGTCGCGCGCAGCTTCCCGAAGGGCTTGCTAAAGCCCGAGGCGCTCGCGGAGCTCGCGCGACTGGCGGCGCGCCACGTCGAGCTCGGTGCGCGACGCATCGCCGAGCTGAACGCTGAACCGGTCCGGCGCCGGCCGGCGAACCGCGACGACCTTCGCGAGGTTCACCACGTGCGAGCGATGAATGCGAGCGAAGCCGCTGCCCGGTAGACGCTCTGCGAGCTCACCCAGCGAGAGCGTGCAGAGGTACGAGCGGTCGTACGTGTGCACGCGGCTGTAGTCGCCGTCCGCCTGCGCGAAATGGATCTGGTCGAAGTCGAGCAGCTCGGTCCCTCCGCCGGCCACGACCGGGATCTTCTCGACCGCCGCCGCAGCTTCGCTCGACCGCTCGCGCAGGCGCTCTACGACGCGCGCGAGGCGGTCGGGGTCGACGGGCTTGACCAGGTAGTCGAATGCCTCGACCGCGAATGCCTCGACGGCGTACTCGGCGTGCGCAGTGACGAAGACGACCGCAGGCGGCTCACGCTGCTCCTGCGCGCGCGGCGCGGTGTCGAGGCCCGACGCCCCCGGCATCTCGACGTCGAGGAACAGCACGTCGCACCGCCCGTCACGCACGAGCTCCAGGGCCTCGGCTCCACTCGCAGCTTCACCGACCACCTGCACCTCCGGATGAGCGGAGAGCAGGAACCGCAGCTCCGAGCGTGCAGGCGCCTCGTCGTCCACGAGCAGGGCACGAATCGTCACGTCTCGTCCTCGACCGGGATCGCGAGGCGCACGATCGTGCCGAACGGGAACGAGCGGAGACGCACCGTCTCACCGTAGTGCGCATTGAGCCGCAGGTTGACGTTGGCAAGCCCGAGCCCCGTTCCCTCGCCGACGCCCTGCTCGAAAACACGGTCGATCGCCTCGCGAGCGATGCCGCGGCCGTCGTCGCGCACCGTCACGCGCAGTCGCCCGCGGCGAACTCTGGCTCGCACGAGCAGATGCAGCGGCCGGTCGGTCTTGCCGTGCTTGATCGCGTTCTCGACGAGCGGCTGCACGAGGAGCGGCGGCAGCCGCACGTCGAGCGCATTCGCAGACGCATCGATCGTCACCTCGAGCTGAGCGCCAAAGCGCGCCTGCTCGAGCTCGAGGTAGCTGCGTACGTGGCGCAGCTCCTCGTCGAGGGTCACGAAAGCGCCGGGGCGGGCGAGCCTGCTGCGCAGGTGATCCGCGAACGCCAGCACGAGCCGGCGTGCGCGCTCCGGCTCGGTTCGAATGAAGGAGGCGATCGTGTTCAGCGCGTTGAAGACGAAGTGCGGCTCCATCTGCGCCTGCAGCGCGGTCGTCGTGGCGCTGTGCAGCTCCGAGAGCTGGAGCTGGGCCGAGAGCTGGCGTCCGAGCGACTCGAGCGTCTCCACCGCCGCCTCGTCGAGAGGCGAGCCCGCCGTGGCGTACGCCACCACGGCCCCGACTGGGCCGTCGAGAAGCTGGAGAGGCACGACGGCCGCCGCGCCGAGCGGGCACGCGGCGTTTCCGCACTCGGTGCGCAGCCCGAGCGGTGCGAGCAGCGGCGCTCCGCGTGCGATCGCGTCGTAGACCGGGCGGATCGGCTTGTCGCCCGCGCCGTGGTGGTCGGCACCGGCGCCGACGAAGGCGAGCACCTCCTGCTGGTCGGTGACCGCGACCGCGCCGTAGCCGAGCTTCTCGAAGAGCTCGTACGCGACCGTGCGCGCAGCGCTCTGCGTCAGGCCGCGACGTAGCTCCGGCAGTGTCGCGTCGAGCAGCTCGAGCGCGGCACTCTGCCTACGGCGACCTCTCATGAGCTGCCCGAGCAGCGGCTCACGCGTCGGCGATGCGCACGGCGGTGCCGTACGCGCAGATCTCCGTCCACGTGCTGCCGAGCTCGGACGTGTCGAAGCGCATCGCGATCACCGCATTCGCTCCCTTCGCCTCCGCCTCTGCGATCAGACGCGCAATCGC
>DASRGQ010000011.1:0-49107 GCA_035650975.1 Gaiellaceae bacterium | reverse complement strand
TCGCGGACCGCCCGGTGCACGAGGATGCGCTCACCCGCCGTGCAGCTCTGACCGGCGCAGAGGAAACACGCCGTGACGATCGCCTCGGCCGCGAGCTCGAGGTCGCCGTCCTCGAGGACGACGACCGGGCCGTTGCCGCCGAGCTCGAGCACGGCGGCCTTCCCCGCGGCCGCCTCCGCCACCTTGCGTCCGGTCTCGGTCGAGCCGATGAACCCGACTCCGTGCGTGCCCGGGCTGCGCGCGATCTCGTCGCCGACCGACGAGCCGGGGCCGGTGACGAAGTTGAAGACGCCGGACGGAAGGTCTGCCTCGGCGACGCACGCAGCGAGCGCAGCGCCGCAGACCGCCGTCGTCGAGGCCGGCGTCCACACCACGGTGTTGCCCGAGGCGAGCGCGGGTGCGATCAGCTCCGCGGGCATCGTGTACGGCCAGTTCCACGGCGTGATCACGCCGATCACTCCGCGCGGGCGGCGGACGAGCAGCACCCGCTTCCCCGGCGTGAACGAGTTCGCGAGCCGGCCCTCGAGGCGCTTGCCGTCCTCGGCGGCGTTCCGCCAGTACGCGATGAGCTCCTCCACCTCGTCGCGGGACTCGTGGAGCGGCTTTCCCTGATCGAGCGTGAGCGTGTGGACGAGCTCGTCGCGCCGCCGCTCGATCCGCTCGGCGACGCGGACCATGAACGCCGCGCGCTCGAAGGCGGTCGTGCGCGACCATGTCTCGGCCGCGTCGTTCGCGGCGGCGATCGCACGCTTTGCGTCCTCGCGCGAGCCCTGCGGCACCGCCGCGATCGGCTCGCCGGTGGCGGGCGACTCGGCGACGAAGGTCTCCCCGCTCTCGGCGTCCGTCCACCGTCCGGCGACGAACATGCGCGCGTCAGTCGCCAAGCTCGGTCCGCCTCCGGTCGACGAACGCCTTCAGCTCCTCCTTCAGCGACGGCTCCAGCTCCGGCTCCTCGTACTCCTCGAGCGTCTTCCGCCAGACGTCCGACGCGCGCGCGGCGGCATCCTTGCCGCCGTTGCGCGACCAGCGCTCGTAGTTCTCGGTCGACGAGAGCAGCGGCCGGTAGAAGCACTCGCGGAACCGCTCGAGCGTGTGCGCCGCGCCGAGGAAGTGACCGCCCTGCCCCACCTCCTGATGCGCGGAGTACGCAAGCGTCTCCTCGTCGATCTTCAGCGGCTCGAACACCTCGTGCAGCATGCGCAGGAGCTCCACGTCGACGATGAACTTCTCGTAGCAGGAGACGAGCCCGGCCTCGAGCCAGCCCGCCGAGTGCATGACGAAGTTGGTCCCGGCGAGGAACGTCGGCCACAGCGTCATCGCAGACTCGTACGCCGCCTGCGCGTCGACTGCCTGCGACGACGTCAACCCGCCGCCGCCGCGGAACGGCAGCCCGTAGTGGCGCGCGATCTGGCCGGTGCAGAGCAGCCCGACGGCCGACTCGGGCGTTCCGAACGACGGCGACCCCGACTGCATGTCCGTGTTCGAGAGGAACGAGCCGAACACGACGGGACAGCCCGGCCGGATCGTCTGCACGAGCGCGATGCCGGCGAGCGCCTCGCCCACCTGCTGCGCGAGCGTCGACGGCACCGACACCGGCGACATCGCGCCCATCAGCAGGAACGGCGTGATCACGAGCGCCTGATTCGCCTTGGCGTACGCGTGGAGCGCCTCCAGCATGCGCTCGTCGTAGCGCAGCGGCGAGTTGACGTTGATCAGGCTGATGATCGCCGGCGTCTGCTCGAGGCTCTCGCGCCCGAAGACCATCTCCGCCATCGCGATCGTGTCCTCGGCGTTCGCCCCGGACGTGACCGAGCCCATGAACGGCTTGTCCGAGAGCGTCATCAGCGCGTAGACCATGTCGAGGTGGCGCGAGTCGAGCGGCTTGTCGTTCGGCTCGCAGATCGTCCCGCCCGGCGTGTCGAGTTGCGGGAACGCCTGCGAGAGGCGCACGAGATTCTCGAAGTCGGCGTACGTCGCCTCGCGGCGTTCGAGTCCCTCGCGCACGAACGGGCAGCCGTAGACCGCGCCGAACGCCATGTGGTTCCCGCCGACGTGAATCGTGTGCTCCGCGTTTCGCGCCTGGAGGTCGAACTCGCGCGGAGCCTTCGCGACCTGCTCGAGAATCCAGTCCGGGTCGAGCTTGACGAGCTGCCCGTCGACCTTTTGGCCGGCTGCTTCGAGCAGCGCGACGCTCTCTTGGTGCGGCTCCGACGTGCCGAAGTCGATGCCGAGCTCGCTGACGATGCGGCGCCAGCCGCGCTCGAGCTCCTGCATCGACGACTCGTCGAGGATCTCGTAGCGCGGCATCTCGTTGATCAGCAAACGGCCTCCTTCAGTAGCTGTTCGAGGGCACGTTCCAAGCCTGCGTCTCCGGTTTCGCGGATCTCGAGCGGCAGGCCGAGCCTACGCGCAGCGGCCTCCGCCTTCGCTTCGAGCTCGGGCGTTCGCTCCTGGGCGAGCCAGACGACGCGCTCGTAGTGTGCGAAGTAGTCGTCGCGCAGCTCGGGGTGGCGGTCGAGCCCGAGGCCGCGCCACACCACTCGATCAAAGGAACGGACGAGGAAGTCGGTCAGGTAATAGGTGCCGGCTTCGTGCTGCTGGAAGCCGCCGAAGATCGTGTAGCAGTCGGCACCGGGAAGGCGCGGCAGCCCGTCGAGCGCGCCGCGCGTGCCGCAGTCTGCGTAGCCCACGAGCTCCGCGTCGCCCACAGCATCGCGAATGCGCTCGGGCCGGTTGTGCAGCTCGGGCGGCAGCGGCCTCACATCGAGGTCCCAGCCGCGCCGCTTCGCAATGCGGTCGATGTGCAGCGCGAGCGCGCCACATGCAATCACCGTCTTGCTCACCCTGGGAATTGGAGCTGGTCGATGAATAGGTCGTTGAAGTCGCTGCGGCCGGAGAGCTCGACGTACTCGACTTCGTCGAGCACCGCGTTCGCGGCGTTGCGTTCGGTGACCGACAGCGCTGCGATCTTCGCGCCCTCGCCGGCGACGTTGCCGGCGGCGACGATGCGTGTCAGCGGCAGTCGCGGTACGAGGCCGATCTTCACCGCGCTCGCCGCGGTGAGATAGGAGCCGAACGAGCCGCCGAGCAGCACCTGAGAGATCTCGGCAGGCTCGACGCCGAGCTCGCGGCAGAGGATCTGCCAGCCGGTCGCGATCGACGCCTTCGCGAACTGCAACTCCCGCACGTCGCGCTGTGAGAGGAACACACCGTCGGCAAGGTGGAAGACGTTCTCTTCGCCAATCTTCCCGAGGCGCGGAGAGGAGCCGAGCACGAAGCGCCCCGAGTGATCGAGGATGCCGGCGCCGACCAGCTCGGCGACGGCGTCGACGAGCCCTGAGCCGCAGATGCCGAGAGGCTCGACGTCGCCGATCACGGTCAGCTCGATCTCGCCATCCGAAATGCGTACCCCTTCGATCGCGCCTTCCGCTGCGCGCATGCCGCAGCGGATCTGCGCCGCCTCGAACGCGGGGCCGGCCGGAGCGGCAGTCGCGAGCGCGGACGCCGACGAGCCGAGCACGATCTCCGAGTTCGTCCCGACGTCGATGAACAGCCTGACGCGCTTGTCGAGCGTGAGCCCTGTCGCGAGCACGCCGGCGACGATGTCCGGACCGACGTACGCGCCGAGCGCCGGGAACAACACAGCCGGCGCGCGCTCGTGAACGCGCAGGCCGAAGTCGGAGGCAGACGCTTCGGGCAACCGACGCGCCGCGATCGTGAACGGCGCCATCGACAACGGCTCCGGATCGATCCCGAGCGCGAGCTGGATCATCGTCACGTTTCCGGTGACGACGACCTCGTACACCTCCGCTTGAGCGACACCGGCTTCCTCACAAACCTCGGCCGTGAGCTGCGCGAGCGTCTCGTGCGCATGCGCGCGCAGCGTCTCGAGCGCGGCGGCGTCCATCATCGTCGCGCTGATGCGCGAGATGACATCCGCGCCGAACGGCTGCTGGCGATTGAGCATCGAGCGCACGGCGGCGGGCTGGCCGGTCTCGAGGTCGAGCAGCGTCGCGACCACGGTCGTCGTACCGAGATCGAACGCGATCGCGAAGCGCCGCCCCGTCGTGTCGCCCGCCTCGACGTCGACCAGCACGTCGTCGACCAGCACGGCTGTGACGTTCCAGTCGGCTTCGCGCAGCGTCCTGCCGAGGCCCTGCACGAGAGCAAGCGGCACACGCGGCTCGACGTCGTCCATCGCCGCGAGCACGCGCTCGAGGTCGGACGTCTGATCCTCGAGTGTCGGCTCTACCAGCACGAGGTGGCGCTTCTGCACCGCCGGGCGCAGGATCACGTGCCGCCCGACCCCGGCGAGCGCGGCCTTCGGACGCGTCTGCAACGGCGGCACGTCGACGGTCAGATCCGCCTCCGCCTGTGCGCGGCACGCGAGCCGCCATCCCGCACGCAGCTCGTCCGGCGAGAACGCGCGCGGATCGACGCTCGATACGGGCTGCTCACCCGAGGCGACGCGCACCTTGCACTTCTTGCACGTCCCGTGCCCGCCGCAGGTCGAGTCGATCGCGATGCCGTTCCAGCTCGCGCAGTCGAAGAGCGTCGTCCCCGCTGGGACACGCACCTCCTTCGTCGCGCCGTCCGACTGCCGGAAGACGAGCCGAACCCGGTCCGGGTGCGCCTCCTCGAGCACGGGATCCGTCACCGTCATGCGGCGGCAGCCTGCTTCCTGCGGTAGGCCGCGATCCAGTTCGCGCCCCACTCGTCTTTGCCGAGCAGGAAGTCGGACGCGCGCACCGCCTCGACGACCTCTTCCGAACGTGCGTCCATGATCGCGCTCGTCAGCCCGTGGCTCGCGGCGATCGCGAGGAACGAGCCGCCGAGCGTCTCGCGGCCCGGCAGCCCGAACGACGTGTTCGACGCGCCGCAGGTCGTGTTCACGCCGAGCTCCTCGCGGAGCAGCTTCAGCGTCTCGATGAAGAGCGTCACCGCGCGCGGCTCGGCGCCGACGGGCATGGCGAGCGGGTCGATCACCACGTCCTCGGGCGGAATGCCGTGATCACCCGCCGCCGACACGATCTTCTTCGCGACCTCGAGCCGGCGCTGCGGCTCCATCGGGATCTCGTGGTCGTTCGCGAGCCCGATCACCGCCGCTCCGTGTCGCGCCACGATGGGAAGGATGGCCTCGAGCCGTTCGTCCTCGCCCGTGACCGAGTTGACGAGCGCCTTCCCCTGATATGCGGAGAGCCCGGCCTCGAGCGCCTCGATCACCGACGAGTCGATGCAGAGGGGCAGCTCGGTGAGGCCCTGCACGAGGGGAACGGCCTGCCGCATCAGCTCCACCTCGTCGGCGAGCGGGTCGCCGACGTTCACGTCGAGCATGTCGGCGAGCGGCGCCTGCTGCGCGACGTCGAACTCGATGCGCGACAGGTCGCCCTGCTGCAGCTCTGTCTGGAACTTCTTGCGGCCGGTCGGGTTGATGCGCTCGCCGATCACGCAGAACGGCCGCCCCGGGCCGATCACCACCGTCCTAGACGGCGACTCGAGAACCGTTTCCAACTGTCTCCCTTTCGTGGCGGGTTGGGATGCCGAGACGCGCGCAAAGCCGGGCGATGCCGGCCTCCTTGCGAAAGCTGATCAGGTGCAGACCACGCACGCCGGGAATCGCGCGCGCCTCGTCAGCGAGCTCGCACGCGACGTCGAAGCACTCCGACTCGGGATCGGCGGCCCTCTCACAGCGCTCGATCAACGCGGCCGGCACCGAGATGCCGGGCACCTTCTCGTCCATGAAACGCAGTGCGGACGGCGAGCGCACGAGGCAGATGGACGGCAGGATTGCTGCGCGCTCGACGAGCCCGGTCTCGACCGCGCCGGCCATGAAGGCGCGCAGCGGCGCGAGGTCGAACGCGACCTGGAGCTGCAGGAACCGCGCGCCTGCACGGATCTTCTTCCAGGCGCGGTCGAGGCGGTAGTCGACGGGGGGCGCAGCGGGATTCTCGACTGCGCCGAGATACAACGTCGGAGGCGGCACGAGCTTGCGGCCCGAGAGGTAGCGGCCGTTCCGCATGGCCTCGGCGGTCGCGATGAGCTGGATCGAGTCGAGATCGAAGACGCGACGCGCCTCGGGCTCGTCACCGGCGGTGACGTCGTCGCCGGTGAGACAGCAGATGTTCTCGATCCCGTGCAGCGCCGCGCCCGCGATCTCGGCCTGCAGCGCAAGCCGGTTTCGATCGCGGCAGACGAGCTGCATGATCGGCTCCACCCCGAGCTGCTTCAGCGCGATCGCGACCGCGAGCGGCGAGGCATGCGCGTGCGCGGCCGTGTTGTCGGTCGCGTTGACGGCGTCGACCCACTCTTCGAACGGCGCGAAGTGCGTATGCACCGCGTCCAGGCCGCCGGTGTTGACGGTCAATAGCTCCGCGGTGACGACGAAGCGACCGCCGTCGATTGCCCCCTCAAGCCTCGACACGCCAGCCCTTCGGCGACTGCTTGTCACGCTTCGTGAAAAAGTTGGCCCACGACGAGGTGTTCCAGAGCCGGTTGTCGACCGGCTGGCGGATGTCGTCGATCTCGTGCGCCCAGGGTGTCTTCGGTGCGCGCTCGACGGCCTTCACCCACACGCAGCGCATCTCGGGCTTCACCTCGCAATGACCGTTCGGGCGAACGCCGCCGCAGGGCCCGTTGCGGAGCGTCTTCGGGCAGTTCATCGGGCACGTCATGCCGGTCGAGTGCAGCACGCACTGGCCGCACATCTGACAGCCGAAGACTGGCTTCTTGACCGCGGCCTCGATCAGGGCGAGCGGTTTCACTACGCCGGAACGGCGCTCCGCCGCTTCTCGATCAGGTCCTTCGCGAGCCGCACGGCCGTCGACGCGTCGGCGGCGTACCCGTCGGCGCCGACCGCGTCCGCGTACTCCTGCGTCACGGGCGCGCCACCGACCATCACGATCACGTCGTCGCGGATGCCGGCCTTCTGCAGCGCGTTGATGTTCGCCTTGAACATCGGCATCGTCGTCGTCAGGAATGCGGAGAAGCCGACGATGTCCGGCTGGTGCTCGTTGATCTTCGCGACGAACGTCTCGGGCGCGACATTGACGCCGAGGTCATACACGGTGAAGCCGGCGCCCTCGAGCATGATGTTGACGAGGTTCTTGCCGATGTCGTGCACGTCGCCCTTGACGGTGCCCATCACGTACGTGCCGACCGGCTTCGCGCCCGTCTCCGCGAGCAGCGGGCGGAGGATGTCGAGCGCGCCCTGCATCGCGCGCGCGGCGATGAGCATCTCGGGGACGAAATAGTCGCCGCGCTCGAACCGCGCGCCGACCTCCTCGAGCGACGGGATCAGCGCGTCGTACAGCATCGACTCGGGCCCGAGCGCGTCCTCCAGGCCCTGGTTCACGAGGTCCTTGACCTCGGGGGCGTTGCCGACGAGCGTGTTGTCGTACAGCCCCTGGAGGATCTCTTCGTGCGTCATGCGGCTCCTTTGTGTCGATCGCCGAGTCGTTCGGAGACGAGGCGCGCCTGCTCGAGGAGCGCCGGCGCGAGCTCGGCGATGCGGTCAGAGGTGAGACGGATCGACGGTCCGGAGATCGAGAGCGCGGCGACGGCGACCCCGTCTGCCGCGAAGATCGGGGCGGCGAGCGCGCTCAGGCCGCGCTCGAGCTCGTCGACGGCGACCGCGTAGCCCTGCAGGCGCACCTTCGCGAGTGCCTTCGGCCGCTCGGCCGCGAACGCGCGCAGCACCTTCCCGTTCGCCGTCGTCTCGAACGGGACGCGGCGCCCGACCCAGTTCGTCCCTCCGACGAAGTGGCGCGAGTCCTCCTGCGCGAGATGCTCGACGCCGAGCGGCGTCGCAACGCCGAGGTTGATCGTCTCTCCCGAGAGCTCCGCGAGCGCTCGCAGCGAGGGCGCGGCGAGCTCGGCGAGGCTCGTTCCCGTGCCGCGGTGAGCAAAGCGGAGCAGCACCGGGCCGGGTGCGACGCGGCGATCGGCGGCGCGCTGCACGAGCCCGCGGCGCTCGAGCGCACCCACAAGTCGCGAGGTCGTCGACTTGGGCAGGCCCGAATCGGTCGCAAGCTCGCCGACTCCGAGCGGGCGCGCGGCCTCGACAACGCGCACGAGCAGCTCGGCGGCGCGATCGATCGCCTGCGTTCCGGACTCGGATGGCATCGCCCATATTGTGGAACCTTCGTTCCACCGCTGTCAAGAACGCGACCACCGAGGTACGTTCGGCGAATGGAGATCCGGGTGGCGCGCGACGAGGACGCCGAGGCCGTCGCGGCGATTCTTCGTGAGGTGGACGACGCCCGTGTTCTCTCGGCCGCAGGCTGGCTGCACAACCGGCGCACGACCTCGCCGCGCGACCGCATGCTGCGACTTGTCGCCGCGGACGACGAGGTGGTCGCCGTCGGCCAAGGCGCCCTGAACACCTGGACTTCGACTGCAGGCGCCGGCTGGTGCAGCGTCGCCGTGACCGGCACTCGCCGGTGTGAAGGAATCGGCAGCGCGCTCCTCGAAGCGCTCCTCCGGCATCTGCGAGAGGCCGGCGCGACCAAGGCGACCTCGTTCATGCGTTTCAGCGAAGAAGGCGAGCGCTGGGCGTCTGCGCGAGGCTGGTCGCGCGTGCTCACCGGCCCGCTGATCGCCGTCGACCCTCGTGGTGTGCCCGCGTCGCCGGCTCCGCCCGGCATCCGCTGCGGGCCGATGGCGGAGGCCCCGCCGGAGGCGGTGTACGACGCGCTTCTCGACGCCGCGCGCGACGAGCCGCGGCCGGACCCCTTCGACAGCATGCCGTACGACGACTTCCTGAACGACTGGGCCGAACCCGACCTCGATCTCGAGTCGAGTGCCGTCGCGTGGGACGGCGGCCGCATCGTTGCCCTCAGCGAGGTTCGCGTCGGCGGCGACCGCGCGCAACACGGCTTCACCGGGACGCGGCGCGACTATCGCGGCCGCGGGCTCGCGACGGCCGTCAAGTGCACGGCGCTCCGAGCGGCTGCCGCGCGCGGAGTCAAACGGGTAACCACGTCGAACGCCGAGGAGAACGCGCCCATGCGCGCGATCAATCGCAAGCTGGGCTTCGAGCCGATCGGCGAGCACGTGATCGTCGGCCGCGACCTTACGTAGGAATCAACGTCGAGCGGTAGTAGCCGCGGAGCCAGCGTTCGAACTCGTCGGCCGTCAGCCCGGCCTCGCCGGTGAGCGTGCGATAGGTGCCCCAGTCGAGCGCCACCCAGAACGTCGCCTCGACGTCGCGACGCCGAAGGCCCTTGCGGCGTCCGGGTTTCGCGAGCAGGGTGGTCGCCGCCCAGCCGACGGCGTAGGCGCGGTTGTGATTCATCCATTCCCAGAGCGAGGCGACCACCGGATCGTCGGAGGCCGCCTGCTCGAGCGCGCGTGCGATGCCGGCGGATCGCTCGTTGACGCGCCGGAGGTGCGCCGCATGGAGCTCGAGGAACGTCACGGCATCCGGCGCTCGCTCCATACGCAGAACCGACTCGCGCTCGGGTCCGCTTCACCCGCTCGCGTTCGCCAAGCCGCTCGGCTTCGGCGCGCACGACCACGTCGCCCAGATCCCGAACGTGCACGCGGCCCTCCACGGCGTCTGCGATCTCAGGCTGGTCGTCCCGGGCCCGAACGCGACGCCCGGAACGAACGTCCTTGCGCGACAGACGCTCACGCCGGCTGCAATGAAGCCACTCCTCCACGCTGCGCTCCTCGGCGGCAAGCTTCTGCCGCTCGACTCGGTCTCGCGCATCGAGCAGGCTCGCCGCGCAGGTCTCGCGATGATCGTCGACACGAAGGTGACGATCGCCTGCACGATCACGCCGCGCTCGTGAGGTGAAGGTCAGAGGCGCGCGTCGCGGCTCGCGGCAACTTCGATCCGGAAGCCGTCCGGGTCGAGGAAGAACGTCGCGTAGTAGTCGGCGTGGTACTGCGGCCAGAGCCGCGGCGCGTGCAACACGTGAGCGCCCGCTTCGACGGCGGCCGCATGTGCGGCATCCACCTCGTCCACCCGCTCGACCGCGAGCGCGAGGTGATGGAGCCCGGGCGCGTACAGCTCGAACGGCTGCAGCTCGAGCGCCTGCCGCAAACCGAGCGAGCCCGATCCGGCTACCGGGAAACGCAGGTAATAGATCGTCTCGCCGCGCTCGCCCCCGACCTCGTGCGGCGCTTCGATCCCGAGCGGCCCGAAGACGGCCGCGTAGAACGCGAGCGAGCGCTCGACGTCCGCGCAGACGAGGTCGACGTGACCGAGCCCGACGAGCATCAGGCGTCGAGCGACTCGGCGAGCAGCGTCGAGACGTCGACGACGCGAAGGTCGCTGCCGGTCGAGCGGACGCCGTCGTCGAGCATCACGGTGCAGAACGGGCACGCGACGGCGAGCGTCCCCGCACCCGTCTCCTCGGCTTGACGGACCCGCTCCTCGTTGATCGCGCTGCCGCGCTCCTCCATCCACATGTGGGCGCCGCCCGCGCCGCAGCAGAACGTGCGCTTCCCGTGGTTGCGCATCTCGACCGGCTTGCCGACCGCGGCGACGAGCTCGCGCGGCTCGGCCGCAACGTCGTTGTGGCGCGCGAGGTAGCACGAGTCGTGGTAGGTGATCTCCGCGTCCCCGCGTGCGGGCGCGAGCTTGCCGTCGCGCACCAGCTCCGCAAGCAGCTGTGTGTGATGCATCACCTCGTAGCGGCCGCCGAAGTCCGGGTACTCGTTGCCGAGCGAGTTCAAGCAGTGCGGGCAGCTCGCGACGATCTTCGTCACGCCCGCGTCGTTCAGGGTGGCGACGTTCTGCTCCGCGTACGCCTGGAAGACGTATTCGTTCCCCATCCTGCGCGCCGGGTCGCCGGTGCACGACTCGCGCGCGCCGAGAATGGCGAAGTCGACGCCTGCGCGCTGCAGCAGCTTCACGGTCGACTCCGCCGCCTTGCGCGCACGCTCGTCGTATGCGGCGGCGCACCCGACCCAGTAGAGGATCTCGGGCGCAGGCTCGCCCTCCTCGACGACGCGGACGCCGAGCTCCTCCGCCCACGACGCGCGATCGCCCTGCGGCTTGCCCCACGGATTGCCGACGCGCTCGACGTCGCGCAGCATCGACTCGGCCTCCTGCGGGAACGACGACTGCACCATCACGAGGTCGCGCCGCAGGTCGACGATATGGTCGATGTGCTCGATCGACACCGGACACTCGTGCACGCACGCACCGCACGTCACGCAGTCCCAGATCATCTCCTCTGGAACGCCGTTGCCGGCGATCGGCGTGAGCGCATCGCCTGCGAGGAGCGCCGGTCCTTCTGCGAAGAGCTGGTCGCGGACACCCATGATCACGAGCTTCGGCGAGAGCAGCTTGCCGGTCGCATATGCGGGACACACGTCCTGGCAGCGCCCGCACTCGGTGCACGAGAAGCTGTCGACCATCTCCTTCCAGGTCAGGTCGCGGATCGTGCCGGCGCCGAAGCGCATCTCCGCTTCGGGGACGTCGAAGCGCAGCGGCTCGAGCCGTCCCCGCCTCCGCGTGCGGCCGAAGAAGACGTTGACGGCGGCGGTCGCGATGTGGAGGTGCTTCGAATACGGCAGGTAGCAGAGGAAGGCGAGGATCACACACACGTGCGCCCACACGAAGACGCGCTCCCAGACGTTCGCGTGCGCGCCGAACACGTGCGAGACGCCGTTCGAGAGGAACGACTGGTGCGCCGGCCACTCGTTCAGGCCTGCAGCGATACGCGACGCGTGCCAGCCGAGCAGCGTCAGGACGACGAGGCCGATCAGCAGCAGGATGAGGTCCGCTTCGCCGAGATGCGAGCCGGCGAATCGCTTCGGGCGAACGACCTTGCGGATCCACACGGCGGCCACGATGCCCGCCAGCACGGCGAGGATGAAGACATCGACCGTCGCCATGTACCACCCTTGCCGGCCGAGCCAGGGGAACGACCAGTGGCGGTCGATCGCGCCGATCCCGGCCATCAGGATCGTCGGGAAGAGGACGAGGAACCCCCAGAAGATCAAGGCGTGCATCGCGCCGGGCACGAGCCGCTGGAAGAGCTTGCGCTGACCGAGGACGATCGTCGCCTCGTTCTCGACGCGGCGGAGCACGTCGTCTTTGCGATCGACCGGGCGGCCTGCGCGCACGAGCCGAAGCAGGAAGAGCGCGCGCTTCGCGAACAGGCCGCCGGCCACGGCGAGCAGCGCCGCGAGCGCGACGGCCCCGGCTGCGACGTCTATTGGCTTCTAACCTTCCTCAGCTCGGAACTGATCGCGGGCACGATTTCGTGCAGATCGCCGACGACCGCGTAGTCGGCGTGCGCGAAGATCGTCGCCTCGGGATCGGCATTGATCGCGAGCAGCTTCTTGGCACCCTTGCAGCCGGCGATGTGCTGCGTCGCGCCGCTGATCCCGCACGCGATGTAGAGGTCGGGCGACACCTTGGTGCCCGTCTGGCCCACCTGGTCGGAGTGCGGGCGCCAGCCGGCGCTCGTGACGACGCGCGAGCAGCCGACCGCCGCGTCGAGGAGAGCGGCGAGCTCTTCGAGGATCGCGAAGCCCTCGGCCGAGCCGACTCCGCGGCCGCCCGAGACGACCACCTTCGCGTCGGCGAGCGAGACCTTGCCGCCGCTTTCCGGCGCGACGTGGTCGACGACTGCCACGGCGCCGTCGAGGTTCGGGACCAAAACCTCGGTTTGTGCCAACTTGGCACTTGCCTCGAAGGCGAACGGCGCGGCCGTGAGCAGCTTGCGCGCGGAGTGGATGCGCGCCTCTTCGAGGAGCGTCCCGCCCCAGCGGATGCGCGTCACCTCGTCGCCGCGCACCTCGGTGACGTTCGCCGCGAGCGGGAGGTCGAGCTGCGCAGCGATGTGCGCGAGCACCTCGTTGCCGCGGTCCGAGCCCGGCCCGACGATGTGCGCGTCGCCCGCCGCGTCGACGATAGCCGCCGCCCAGGCGGCGGGCGCGTACGGACCGTCGAACGTCACCGCGCGCAGGTCGCCGCCGAGCGACTGCGCGAGCGTCATCGCCTGCTGCGACAGCTCGTCGTCGACCCTCTCGACGAACACGACCACGGTCATGCGACGCCGAGCTCCTGCATGATCTCGACCACGCGCGGCACGGCGTCGACGCCTCGTCCGAGCACTTCGGCCTGCTTCCCGGCGCCCGCGGGCACCGCGAGCCGCACCTTCTCGAGCCGCGACACGGGCCGGTCGACGGGATGCGACGCGACGGGCTTCCCCTTCGCGCGCAGCTTCGCCGGCACCGAGGGATAGCGCGGCAGGTTCAGGCCCTCCTTCACGGTGACGACCGCGGGCAGTGGCACGTCGTACACGTCGCGTCCGCCCGGCACCTCCTGCTCGCAGCGCGCGCGACCGCCGTCGACCGCCAAGCCTTTCAGCCCGGTGACCACCGGTAAGCCGAGCCCGTACGCGACGCGGATCCCCACCTGGTACCCGCCGGCATCCGCCGACTCGTTGCCGAACACGACGAGGTCGAACGGCTCGCTCTCGGCGCGGATCGCCTCGACGATCGCGCCGGCGGTCGCCTGCGCATCCCACTCCTCGCCGCTCACGAGGTGGACGCCGCGGTCGGCTCCGATCGCCATACAGTCGCGCAGCTGCTCTTCCGCCTCCGGCGGGCCGAGCGTCAGCACCACGACCTCGCCACCTTGCGCTTCGACGATGCGCACCGCTTCTTCGACGCCGCACTCCTCGTGCGGCGAGATCGTGAAGCCAAGGTGCTTCGTCTCGAGCGACTGCTCGTCGGCGGTCAGCACCATCTTCCCGCCCGTGATCGGGACCCGCTTCACGCACACGAGCAGCTTCATGAGCGGATCCGCGTGTTCTCCGGGTCGAAGATCGCCGTCGCGTCGTTGCACTGCACGGTGACCGGGTAGTGCTCGCCGAGATACTCGACGAGGAGCTCCTCGCCCACGTTCGCGTTCTCCGGCGGCAGGTACGAGAGCAGGATGTGCTTGCCGATCGAGGGGCCGGCACCGGCGCTCGTCACGTACGAACGGCGGCCGTCCGCGTCGACGAGCGGCCTTCCGTTGCGCGCGAGGATCGGCTCACGGCCGAGCATGTAGCGCTTCTGTCCCGACTTCGACGTGTGGTCGTCGACCGTCAGCGTGCACAGCACCGCGACGGGGTCATGGTTGCGGTGAGACAGGTGCGCCTCCTTGCCGACGAAGTCCGGCGTCTTCGCCTTGCCCCACGCCATGCCGGCCTCGGCGACGTCGTAGTCCGCGTCGAGCTCGAAGCCGAACGCGCGGTAGCACTTCTCGAGGCGCCCGGTCGTGCCGTAGACGCCGATCCCCGCGGGCACGACGCCGTGCATTTGGCCCGCCTCCCACACGAGATCCCACAGCTTCGCGCCCTGCTCGATCGGCACGTAGAGCTCCCAGCCGAGCTCGCCGACGTACGAGATGCGCGACGCGAGCACACGGAGCGAGTCGAGCTCGATCGTGCGACACGTGCCGAACGGAAACCCTTCGTGCGAGACGTCGTCGGACGTGAGGCTCGCGAGGATGTCGCGCGCACGCGGGCCCCACAGGCCGAGCGTCGTCAGCGACGAGGTCAGGTCCGTGACCTGCGCGCTCCCGTCGGCAGGCACGTGATCCGCGTACCACTTGAGGTCGGCCATGCCGTGCGCGCCGCCGGTCACCACGCGGAACTGCTCGTCGCCGAGCCGCATCACGGTGAGGTCGCTCTTGAACGTGCCGCTCGGCGAGAGCACCGGCGTGTAGACGACCTTGCCGTGCGCGACGTCCATCTGGCGCATCGAGACGCGCTGCACCGTGTCGAGCGCGCCGGGGCCGGTTACGTCGAAGATGCAGAACGCGGTCAGGTCGAACATCGCCGCGCGCTCGCGCATCGCCAGGTGCTCGGCGTTGATGATCGGCGACCACCAGCGCGACTCCCATTCCGCCTCACGGCGGTTGATGCGATCGCCGAACTCGTCGAGGAGCGTGGCGTTCGACTCGTACCAGTGCGGGCGCTCCCAGGCCGCTGCCTCGTAGAACACCGCGCCGAGCGCCCGCTCGCGCTCGTAGAACGGCGACAGGCGAATACCACGGTTCGACTCCCACTGCTCGGACGGGTGCACGATCCCATATGTCTTGTTGAAGCCCTCTGCTGCCCGCGCGCGGATGTGCGCACGAGAGCGCTGGCACTCGTAGAAGCGCGCGACGTCGGACGACTGCAGGTCGATCTCCGACTCGCCGTGCGTCATCCATTCCGCGAGCGCGCGGCCAACGCCCGGGCCTTCCTTCACCCACACGGCGGCTGCGGACCAGAGACCCTTCACCTCAGGTGTCTCGCCGAGCAGCGGCAGGCCGTCCGGTGTCAGCGACAGCAGGCCGTTGATCGCATACTTGATCCCGACCGACTCGTCGTTCAGCACTTCGGGGATCAGCTCGAGCGCATCCTCCATCTGCTTCGTGAAGTCGTCCTGGGTGAAGGGCAGCTCCGTCGGCGAGAGCGCCGCTTCCTCGTTCGACGGGATCTCGTCCGGGTCGTGGAGGATCGGACGGTGGGCGTACGAGCCGACCTCGAGCCCGCTCCCGTCCTGGCGCTCGTACATGTTCGTGTCCATGTCGCGCACGATGGGGAACTCGATCACGCCCTTCGTGTCCTTGAAGTGCGGGACGGGGCCGACGTCGATCATTTGGTGCACCGCCGGTGTGAGCGGGATCGAGGCCCCGGCCATGCGCGCGATGCGCGGGCTCCAGACGCCGCAGCAGACGACGATCGTGTCCGTCGCGATGTCGCCGCGTGAGGTGCGAATGCCGGTCACGCGTCCGTTCTCGACGTCGATGGCGAGCACCTCGGTGTTCGCGAACACCGCGAGCGCACCGAGCTCCTGCGCCTTCTCGCGCGCGATCGTTCCGAAGCGCAGCGAGTCGACGATGCCGACGCTCGGCGTGTAGAAGCCGCCGACGAGCACCGACTCCTCGACGTACGGCACGAGCTCCTTGATTCGGGCGGGCGTCACGATCTCGCAGTCGTCGATCCCCCACGCCTTCGCCGACGACATCCGCCGCTGCAGCTCCTGCATGCGCTCTTCGGTGCGCGCGACCTCGATGCCGCCGCTCTCGGTGAAGACGCCCCACTCCTTGTACTGACGCACGGAGTCGAGCGTCAGCTGCGTCATCTCCTTCGAATGGTCGACGGGGAAGATGAAGTTCGACGCGTGGCCAGTCGAGCCGCCCGGATTGGGCAGCGGCCCCTTGTCGAGGAGGACGAGGTCGCGCCAGCCGAGCTCGGCGAGGTGATAGGCGAGGCTGTTGCCGACGATCCCGGCGCCGACGACGACGGCGCGGGCGCGCTCGGGGAAAGTGGCGGCTTCAGTCATGCGACTGATATATCACGATGCGAGCAGAACGTCACGGATCGAGGCCTCGAACGTCTCGACGTGAGCGTGCATCAAATCGGCGGCCCGCCCCCCGTTCCCGCCGACGATCGCCTCGAGCACCTCGTGGTGCTCGCCGACCGCGGCGCGGAGATCCGTCCGCGCGAGCGCGACCATCCAGATGCGCAGCGCGTGCGCGTAGTACTCCTCGAGCGTCTCGAGGAGATACGGGTTGTGGCTTGCGTGGTAGATCGCGCGGTGAATCCGCTCGTCGAGGTCGATCAGCGCGCGGTCGTCGCGGATGCGGCGGGCTGCGAGCTCATCGAGGAGTGCACGCAACTCGTCGAGGTCTGCTTCGGTCGCGCGCTCGGCTGCGAGCCGTGCGGCCTCCGGCTCGAGCACGGCGCGAACCTCGCACAGCCGGGCGAGGTCGCGGACGTCGACGGTCGTGACGAACATCCCGCGGCGCGGGTAGACCTCGATCAGGCGCTCCTGCGCGAGTCGTTGGAGAGCCTCGCGGACCGGTGTCCGGCCGATGCCCAGCCGGGCGGTGAGCTCGGGCTCGCGCACGACCGCTCCCGGCGGCAGGTCGAGGGTGACGATCAGCTCGCGGATCGCGTAGTAGGCCCGGTCGGCGTGCGAGGCGACCTCGCCGCGCGGGGCGAGCACTCGTGCAGCCCTAGCCACGGAGATATATTAGTCGTATCCTCTCGGGCGAATCGACCGACCGAAAGGAACACCTACGTGGCCACGACGATGCCGTCGTCGCTCCAGATCGCCCAGGAAGCGACTCTCCGCCCGATTACCGAGATCGCGGCCGCCGCCGGGATCGAGCCGGACGAGCTCGAGCAGTACGGCCGCTACAAGGCGAAGGTCTCGCTGTCCGTGCTCGACCGTCTCGCCCACCGGCCGAACGGCAAGCTGATCAACGTCACGGCGATCACGCCGACAAAGGCGGGCGAGGGCAAGTCGACGACGTCCGTCTCGCTCACGCAGGGGCTGGGCCACATCGGGAAGAACGTCGCGCTCTGCCTGCGCGAGGCCTCGCTCGGCCCGGTCTTCGGGATCAAAGGCGGCGCCGCGGGCGGCGGCTACACGCAGGTCGTGCCGATGGAGGACATGAACCTCCACTTCACCGGCGACATTCACGCAATCGGCGCGGCGAACAATTTGCTCGCCGCGATGCTCGAGACGCACATCGTGCACGGAAACGCGCTCGGCATCGATCCGCTCGCGATCGGCTGGCGGCGGTGCATGGACATCAACGACCGCTCGCTGCGCGACATCATCGTCGGGCTCGGCGGCAAGGCGAACGGGTATACGCGGCAGACCGGCTTCGACATCACGGCCGCGTCGGAGGTGATGGCGATCGTCGCGGTCGCGGCGGATCTCTTCGACCTGCGCCGGCGGCTCGGCGCGATCACCGTCGCGCAGACGTATGACGGGCAGCCCGTCACCGCCGAGGACCTGCGGGCCGCAGGCTCGATGGCGGTGCTCCTCAAGGAGACGATCAAGCCGAACCTCGTGCAGACGCTCGAGGGACAGCCGGCCTTCGTGCACTGCGGCCCGTTCGCGAACATCGCGCACGGCAACAACTCGCTCGTCGCCGACCGTGTCGCGCTGAAGCTCGCCGACTACGTCGTCACCGAGAGCGGCTTCGCGTCGGACATGGGGATGGAGAAGTTCATGGACATCGTGTGCCGGCTCGGGGACATCCGTCCGGACGCGGTCGTGCTCGTCGCCACGGTGAAGGCGCTCAAGCACCACGCGGGCGACCCTGACGGCGGCGCCGAAGCGATTGAAACCGGTGCTGCGAACATGGCGCGCCACCTCGGCATCGTGCGGTCGTTCGGGCTGAACGCCGTGGTTGCTGTGAACCGCTTCCCCGACGACACGGACGACGAGGTCGAGCTCGTGCGCCGGCTCGCGCTCGAGCACGGCGCGTACGCGGCGGAGGTGAACGACGGCTTCTCCCGCGGCGGCGCAGGCGGCGCGGCAGTCGCGGAGGCGGCGGTCGCGGCTGCCGACGAGCCGAACACCTTCGACTTCATGTACCCGCTCGACGCGCCGATCGAAGAGAAGATCGACGCGATCGCGCGCCGCGTCTACGGGGCGGACGGGATCTTCCTTCAGCCGGCCGCACGTGCGAAAGTCAAGGAGTACACGAGTGCAGGGCTGGGCGGGCTCCCGATCTGCATGGCGAAGACGCACCTTTCCCTCAGTCACGACCCGAAGCTCACGAACGCACCGGTGGGCTTCACCGTCGGCGTGCGCGACCTGCGCGCCTACACCGGCGCGGGCTGGATCGTCGCGCTCTGCGGCGACATGCAGACGATGCCGGGCTACGGACGCACGCCGGCGGCGATGAACGTCGACATCGACGAAACGGGTGAGACCGTCGGCCTCTTCTGAGCCCGTGCCCACGGATGCGGCACAGGTCTCGTGCCGCGATCTCTGGAAAGTCTTCGGCCCGCACGCCGAGCGCGTGATCGGCAGCCCGGACGCCGAGCTCGGCCGTTCCGAGCTGATGGCGAAGACCGGCTGCACAGTCGCAGCGCGCGACATCTCGTTCGACGTCGGTCACGGCGAGGTGTTCGTCGTCATGGGCCTGTCGGGCAGCGGAAAGTCGACGCTCGTTCGATGTCTCACGCGTCTGATCGAGCCGACGTCCGGCAGCGTGAGCATCTGCGGGCGCGACGTTCTCGGCGCGCCGCCGAAGGACCTGCGCGAACTGCGCCGCACGAAGGTCTCGATGGTCTTCCAGCACTTCGGCCTGTTCCCGCACCGCACGGTGATCGACAACGTCTCGTACGGGCTCGAGGTGCAGGGCGTCGACAAGTCGACGCGCTACGCGCGTGCGGGTGAGCTGCTCGGCGTCGTCGGGCTGTCGGCGGTCGAAGGGTCGTATCCCGACCAGCTCTCCGGCGGAATGCAGCAGCGCGTCGGCCTCGCGCGGGCCCTGGCAGTAAACCCTGAGGTGCTGATCTTCGACGAGGCGTTCTCGGCTCTCGATCCGCTGATCCGCCGCGAGATGCAGGACGAGGTCGTGCGCCTGCAGGAGCGGCTCCGGAAGACGGTGATCTTCGTCACGCACGATCTCGACGAGGCGCTGAAGCTCGGCGACCGGATCGCGATTATGAAGGACGGACGGTTCGTGCAGGTCGGGACGCCCGCAGAGATCGTCGGTGCGCCGGCCGACGACTACGTGCGCGAGTTCGTGCGCGACGTACCGCGCGGCAAGGTGCTGACGGCGTCGTTCGCGACGCAGCCGCGCGACGGCGAGACACCGAGCGAGGTCGTCCGTCACGACCAGCGCCTCTCCGAGCTTCTCCCGGTCGTCTTCGGCGCGCAGGGCCCGATCGGCGTCATCGACGGCGCGGGCGATCTCGTCGGGATCCTCGACCGGCGCATGGTGATCCACGTGCTCGCGGGCCGCGAGGAATCGAGCGTGCCCGAAGAGCTCGCGACGAAGTGACCGCCGCGACGGTCCAGCGCTGGGATACCGCGCGGAGGCTGGAGAGACTCGGCGACGCGGCAGGGCGCTGGGGGCCGCCGCTCGCGATCGCCATCCCACTCTGCGTCCTTGCAGCAGTCCTCGAAGGCGTGCACAGCGGCTTTCCGACGAACTGGGTGCTCGGAGTTCCGCGCTGGTTCGACGACCTCGACAACTGGGTTACCAACAACGACAGCTCGAACTTCTTCCTGCACCACGTCGTCGGCGGCTTCGGCAACCTGCTCAACTCGGCGACGAACGACGTCGTCAGCGTTCTCCACTGGATGACCTGGGTCGGCGTGCTCGCCGTCGCCGTCGTCGTCGCGTTCGTCGTCGGCTCGTGGCGCACCGCGCTCTTCTCCGCGCTGATGATCTCCTCGTTCGGGATCCTGCAGATCCCGAACGGCGGCGTGAACGGCGTCTCGCAGATGTGGCCGAGCGCGATGACGACGCTTGCGCTAATGACCGTCGCGATCGTGCTCTCGACGATCGTGGGCATTCCCCTCGGGATCGCATCGGCTGTATGGCCGTCGGTGCATCGGACGCTTCGTCCGGTACTCGACCTGATGCAGGTCCTGCCGGCATTCGCGTACCTCGTGCCGATCGTCGTCCTCTTCTCGATCGGAAACCCGGCCGGGATCGTGGCGACGTTCATCTACGCGGTTCCGCCGCTCGTCCGCTACACCGAGCTCGGCATTCGCTCGGTGCCGCGGGACGTGATCGAGGCAGGCGAGGCGTTCGGCTCGACCCGCGCGCAGACGCTGCGCAACATCCAGCTGCCGCTCGCGACACAGGCGATCATGCTCGGCCTGAACCAGGTGATCATGATGGCCCTCTCGATCGTCGTGATCGCGTCGCTCGTCGGCGCCGGCGGGCTCGGAGACCCGGTGCTCTCCGCGCTGCAGACGCAGGAGAACGGTGAAGGGCTGATCGCAGGGTTCCTGATCGTGTTCATGGCGATGTGGCTCGATCGCACCTCCGCCGCGATCGGCCAGCGGACGTTGCGCACGTACTCGAAACGCCGCCTACGGCGCCGCGAGGTGCTGGCGATCGCAGCCGGCCTGCTCGTGCTGATCCTCGTCTGCCGCTACGGGCTCGGGCTCGGCGACTGGCCGTCCAGTTGGGGCTTTTCACTCGTCGACCGCGCGACGCGGTTCCTCGACTGGATCACCGGCAAGCTGATCGGGATCACGACTCCGGTCTCGAGCTTCCTCACGCTGCAGGTGCTGAATCCGCTGCAGCGGTACCTGGTCGACGTCCCGTGGTGGGTCGCCACCGCTGTCGTCGGGACGATCGGCTGGGCGCGCGGCGGCTGGCGGCGCGGCGTCCTGCTGGCGGTTTGCGTGACGCTGATCGGGCTGATGCAGGCGCCGGTCGGCTACACGTTCCAGGGCACTGTCTCCTACGACTTCAGCGCGTGGGCAGACGCGATGCAGACGCTGAGCCTGATCCTCGTCGCGCTCACACTCGACCTGCTCATCGGGATTCCGCTCGGGATCGCCGCGTATCGCTGGCGCGCCGTGGACCAGGTGCTGCGCCCGATCCTCGACACGCTACAAACGCTGCCCGCGTTCGTGTACCTGATCCCGATGGTCGCGCTCTTCAGCGTCGGCAACGTCACCGGCATGAGCGCGTCGCTGATCTACGCGCTGCCGGCTGCTGTGCGTGCGACGACGCTCGGTCTCCGTGCCGTGAAGCGCGACGTGATCGAAGCCGGCCAGGCGTTCGGCTCGACGCGCTGGCAGTTGCTCTTCAAGGTGGAGCTGCCGATCGCGCGCCCGTACTTGATGCTCGCGGTCAACCAGACGATCCTCCTCGTCATGGCGGAGGTGGTCGTCGCAGGGCTCGTCGGCGCCGGAGGGCTCGGCCTCGACGTGGTCACCGGCTTCTCGCGGTCCGAGGTCGGCCTCGGTGCGGCGGCCGGTCTCGCCATGGTGCTGATGGGGATCGTCCTCGACCGGCTCAGCCAGTCGAGCCCCGGGCGCGCACGGAGCGTAAACGCATGAAGTCCCAAGACCCCCGAACCCCTACCGGAGGAGCGTGACAATGAACGAACGCAGGTGGAGCAGGCGCGGAAGGACGCGGCTCCTCGCCGTGCTCGTGCTCGTCGTACTCGCCGCGACGGCAGTCGCACTCAGCGTCGCCGGCCCGTCGACCGCCGCGAAGAGCGGCAAGCCGACGATCGTCCTCGCCACGAACTCGTGGGAGGGCTCGCTGGCGAACAACGTCGTCGCGCAGTACGTCATCGAGAAGAACCTCGGCTACAAGGTGAACCTCCTGACGATCGACGAGGATCCCGCGTGGCCGGCGATGGCGCAGGGAAAGCTGTCGGCCGTGCTCGAGGAGTGGGGCCACTCGAACCTGTACGCGCAGTACATCAAGGGCAGCCACAAGGTCGCCGACGCCGGGCTCGAGGGGCCCGACGGCAACATCGGCTGGTACGTGCCGACATACCTCGTGAAGGCGCACCCTGAGCTGAAGACCTGGAAGGGCGTGAAGAAGGACTGGAAGCTCTTCGTGACGCCGCAGTCGTCGCCTCAGGGCCAGTTCCTCGACGGGTCGCCGAGCTACGTGACGAACGACACCGCGCTCGTCAAGAACCTCGGCATCAATCTCAAGGTCGTCTTCGCGGGCACCGAAGCCGCACAGCTGACCGAGATCGAGACCGACTACAAGGCGAAGAAGCCGGTGCTCTTCTACTGGTACACGCCCCAGTATCAGAACGCGATCTACAAGTTCTCGCAGGTCGCGTTGCCGCCGTGGACGACCACGTGCGCGAAGCTGAAGCCGGCGCAGATCAACTGCGCCTATCCGCCGTATCACCTCTACAAGGTGATTGCGTCGTCGCTTCCGACACAGGCCCCTGCGGTCGCGAACTTCATCAAGCGGTTCAACTGGACGTCCGACGACCAGAACTCGGTCGCGTACGACCTGGCGGTGAAGCACATGAGCAACACCGCGGCCGCACAGGCGTTCGTGAACTCGCACCAGGCGCTCGTCAAGTCCTGGCTGTCGAGCTCGACGAAGCCGACGAAGGTCAGCCCGCCCGCGAGCGGGACGTAGAAGCAAGGCTCTCTCCAGGCCGGCCCGGGCGCTCGCCCGGGCCGGCCGCTCCCCTCGCTTGTGCCAACTTGGCACAAAGGACGCGGTTCTACGCGCGGAAGCGAGCGTTCCCGGGGTCGTACAGTGCGTCCCGCGCGACGACCGCAGGCACGAGCTCGCCGAGGACGTCGACCTGCACGCGCTCGCCCTCGCGGAGGGCCGCGGGGATCTTCGCGAGCCCGACGTTCCTCTCGACGGTGAAGCCGTACGCAGCACTGCGCACGCGCCCGATCACGTCGCCGGCGGCGTGGACGGCCTCGCCGCCATGCAGCGTCAGGTAGTCGCGTCCGCCGACGACGAGGGTCCGGAGCCGAAGCGGCGGGTCGCGCTCGAGCTGCGGTAGCTTCCCCGGGGCGACGCAGAAGCCGACACCCGCCTCGAACGGCGTATCCGAAGCGGTCATGTCGGTACCGAAATAGCGGTAGCCCTTCTCGATGCGCAGCGAGTCGAGCGCCTGGTAGCCGACGGGCTCCGGTGAAGCGGCCGCGACGAGCGCGTCCCAGACTCCGACCGCGTCCGCGCGCGGCACGTAGAGCTCGTAGCCGAGCTCGCCGACGTACGTGATCCGCTGCGCGAGCCCGAACTCGAGCTCCTTCGCGGTGCGGAACGGGAACGCAGCTGCCGAGACGTCGTGCTGGGTGATCGCTGCGAGCGCCACGCGCGCTTCCGGGCCCCAGAGACCGATCACGGCAAGGTCGTCCGTCACGTCGTCGACGTCCGCGCCGGTCAGCTCGAGGAAGCCGCGGTCGCTGTCGACCGCACCGGCGCCCGTGACGATGCGGAAGCGATCGTCGGCGAGTCGCGTCACGGTCACGTCGCCGACGATGCGACCGCGCTCGTCGACGAGCTGCGTGTAGACGACGGAGCCGACCGGCCGGTCGATCCTGTTGTCACATACGCGCTCGAGCACGTCGACGTCGCTCGTCTCGAGCTTGCCGAACGACGTCATGTCGACGATCCCGAGGCGCTCGCGGATCGCGCGGTGCTCGACGGCGACCCGGTCGTACCAGGGCGGCCTCTGCCAGCCTGTCGCGCGCTGCTCCTCCCCGGCCCGGCGCCACGGCTGCCCCGGCCGGAAGTACTCGGCGCGCTCCCAGCCGTTCTTCGTCCCGAACACGGCGCCCAGCGACTCGAGGCGCTCCTGCAACGGGCCGAGCCGCTTCGGCCTGCCCGCTTCGGACACGTCGAGCGGGTACCTCAGCCGGTAGTAGTACTTGTAGACCTCGCGCGCGGCCGCGGCCGCGAACTCCGAGTCGCGGTAGGGCCCGCCGAAGCGCCACGGCCGGTATGGCTGGACGTCGACCTCGGCCTCACCTTCGATCACGAGCTCGGCGAGCGCCTTCCCGAGGCCGCCCGCGCCGCCGAAGCCGTTCAGCGAGAGCCCGGCGGCGAGCCAGAAGCCGCGCACGCCGGGCACCGGCCCGAGCAGCGGGTTCCCGTCGGGCGTCATCGCATCGGGGTGGCACACGAGCGCGACCACGCCGGCGTCGGCGAGAAACGGGAAGCGGTGCACGGCGCCGTCCATGAGCGGCCGGAACCGCTCGGCGTCGGGCGGAAGCCCCCGCGCGCCGTGCTCCCAGGGAACGCCCCGCTCCCAGCGCGACACCGGATTCGGCTCGTAGCCGCCGAAGAGGACGCCGCCGCCCTCGGCCTTGCCGTAGACTAGGTTGTCGGTGTCGCGGAAGCACGGTGTGTCGCGCGGCAGCACGTGTCCATCGACCGCGTGCAACGCGATGTGCTGATGGTCGACGGGGATCGAGCAGGCGAAGGCGCCGACCATCTCCGCTACTCGTGGCGCCCACATGCCCGCCGCGTTGACGACCGTGTCGGTCTCGATCCGCTCGTGCTCGGTCTCGACTGCCGTCACCGCGCCGTCGCGCACCTCGATGCCGGTGACGAGTGTGCGCGTGCGGATGTCGGCGCCGAGCCCGCGTGCTGCCGCGGCAACGGCGTGCGTCGCGATGTGCGGATCGACGTAGCCGTCGCCGGGCATCCATACCGCGCCGTACAACGACTCGCGTGACGCTTCGGGCATGAGGCGGTGCACCTCGTCGGGGCCGACGAGCTCCGCGTCGAGGCCGATCCCGTTCGCACGGCTGACCCCGCGACGCAGATCGAGCCAGCTCTCCGGTGTGGATGCGATCCGCAAGGAGCCGACGGCCTCGAAGACGCCGAGCTCGTTGTACAGCTCGACGCTGTAGCGACGGAAGCGCATCATCGTCGGCGACGGGTTGAACTGCGTCACGAGCCCGGCCGCGTGATGCGTCGAGCCGCTCGTCAGCTCGCCCTTCTCGAGCAGCACGACCTCTTGTCCCGAGCGTGCAAGGTGGTACGCGCAGCTCACGCCTGCGATGCCGCCTCCGATCACGACCACAGTCATGCGCGCACGAGCTCCAGCGTCCACGCGACGATGCGCGTACGGTCGCCGCGGAACAGGTCGCGCGCGGTCTCGACGACGTCGCCGTCCTCCGAGTACGCGACGCGGTCGACGAGCAGCAGCGGATCGCCGACGTGCACGCGGAGCAGTTCCGCATCGTCGGCATCGGCGAGCACCGGCTCGATGCGCTCGACCGCGCGCACGGGCGCTGCGTCTTCGAGCAAGCCGTAGAGCGATCCCGTGAGGTCGCGCTCGAGCAGCTGCGCGAAGCGGTGCGGGAACGTGGAGCGCTCGAGCGCGAGCGGTTCGCGGTCTGCAAGGCGGAGCCGCACGATCTCGATCCCCGCCTCGGTCGTGCGCGCCTCGAGGACGCGCGCCCCCGCGACGAGGCCCTGCCGGGCGAGCTGCGCCGACAGGCCGCTGAACGAGGCGAGGTCGCGCTCGACCTTGGGTGGCGCGACGAACGAGCCGCCGCTCCGCCCGGTCGCGCGTCGGATCAGCCCGCGTGCCTCGAGCACACCGAGTGCCTGCCGCACCGTCATCCTGCTGACGCCGTGCTGCACCGCGAGCGCGCGCTCCGCGGGCAGCCTGTCGCCCACGTCCAGGTCGCCGTCGGCGATCGCCTGCTCGATCTGCGCGACGATCGCGGCGTACTTCAAGCGCGGACTCGCTCGCCCTTCGGGTCGTAGAGCGGCTCGGTGCGGATCTCGGCCGGGATCCAGTCGCCGAAGACGTCGATCTCGAGCCGCGTGCCTGGCTCGGCGCGGTCGGGGTGCACATACGCATAGGCGATGCTCGCGCCCACCGCGTAGCCGTAGCCGCCGCTCGTCACGCGGCCGACGAGCTCGCCCTCCCGCGTCCGAACGGGCTCCGAGCCAAGCGCGATTGCCCGTGGGTCGTCGAGCGTGAGACAGACGAGCTTCTGCCGCACCTCGCCGTCGAGCGCCGCACGGCCGATGAACTCGCCTTTGTCTCGCTTGACCGCAAAGCCGAGACCCGCTTCGTACGGCGTCGTCTCGGAGTTGAGATCGCTCGCCCAGGCGCGATAGCCCTTCTCGAGCCGCAGAGCGTCGATCGCGCGATACCCGCCGGGCGTCACGCCGTCGACGAGCAGCGTCTCCCACAGCTTGAGGCCGTATTCGGTGGGGCAGTAGAGCTCCCAGCCGAGCTCGCCGACGTACGTGACGCGCGACGCGATCACCGGCACGTCACCGACCGTGAGCTCGCGCGACTGCATGTACGGGAAGTCGAGGTGGAGCACGTCGCGCGCCCTCGGGCCCCAGAGGCAGAGGCACGCGTACGCCGAGGTCACGTCGTCGACGAAGACATCAGGGGGTGCATTGCGCTGCAGCCATGCGCGGTCGTGCGCCCCGAAGGCGGTTCCTGTCACGAGCATGAATCGGTCGTCCGCACGGCGCATGACGGAGAGATCCGCCTCGATCCCGCCGCGGGCGTTCAAAAGCTGCGTGTAGACGACCGTTCCGACGGGCCGGTCGATGCGGTTCGCGCACATGCGCTCGAGGAACACGAGCGCACCCGGCCCGCGCACCTCGATCTTCGAGAACGACGACTGGTCGAACAGCGCGACGGACTCCCGCGCCGCACGCGCTTCCACCTGAATCGCCGGCGACCAGTTCTCGCCCGCCCACCCGCGCGGGCGCAGCGACTCGTCCCCCTCGGCGGCGTTCGACTCGTACCAGTTGACGCGCTCCCACCCGCCCTTCTCGCCGAACACCGCGCCGAGCTCGCGATGCCGCGGGTACACGGGCGACATGCGCAGCGGCCGGCCGGCGAGCTTCTCCTCGCCCGGGTACTTGATGTCGTAGTACTTGGACAGCGACTCGTACGACCGCGCGAGGGTGTAGCTCGTGCTCGCGTACTGGCGACCGAAGCGGCGAAGGTCGAGCGGCCACACATCCCATTCCGGATGTCCGTCGACGATCCACTCCCCCATCACCTTGCCCACGCCGCCCGCGCCCGCGAGCCCGTGCGCGCAGCCACCCGCCGCCACCCAGAAGCCCGCGACGTCGGTCTCGCCGAGCAGGAAGTCCGCGTCCGGCGTGAACGCCTCCGGCCCGTTGAAGAACTTCTTCACCTCGGCGCTCTCCATCGCCGGCACGCGGCGCATCGCGTTCTGGAACAGCTCCTCCATGCGCTCCCATTCCTCGGGCAGGAGCCGCGCTTCGAAGTCGTCCGGGATCGCGTCCACGGCCCATGGAGCAGGTGCGCGCTCGTAGCCGCCCATCACGAGGCCTCCGACCTCGGTGCGGAAGTAGATGAGGTTGTCCGGGTCGCGGAGCGTCGGCAACGGCTCGAGCGGCGGGTCGAACGGCTCTGTGATCAGATACTGGTGGCCGTACGGGATGATCGGCAGATCGACGCCGACGAGCCGCGCAACCTGCTTCGCATACATGCCGGCAGCGTTGACGACGACGTCGCACTCGATCCGCTTCTTGTCGGTCTCGACCGCCACGACGCGACCGTCGCGCGTCTCGATCCCGAGCACCTTCGTGCGCAGCTCGATCTGCGCTCCGAGCCTGCGCGCTGCATCGGCGAGCGAAAACGTCAGCTGGCTCGGGTCGAGATAGCCGTCGTCGGGGATGAACGCCGCGCCGACGACGCCGTCGGTCGACATCGGCGGAAAGAGCTCCTGCGCCTCGCGCGCGCTCACGAGCTCCATCGGGAGGCCGAATGTCCTCGCCCAGGACGCTTGTCGCTTGAGCTCCTCGTGCCGCGCCTCGGACGACGCGAGCCGCAGGCCGCCGAGCTGGTGCCAGCCCGGGTCGTTCCCGGTCAGCCGCTCGAGCTCCGCATAGAGGCCGACCGAGTACTGCATCATCCGCGTGAGCGAGATCGAGCTTCGCAGCTGGCCGACGAGCCCCGCGCTGTGCCACGTCGACCCGTGCGTGAGCGAGTACTGCTCGACGAGGAGCGAGTCAGTCCACCCCTGCTTCGCCAGGTGGTAGAGGACAGAGCAACCCATGACGCCACCGCCGACGACCACAGCACGAGCCCGCTCCGGCACCACGCGGCGAGTATCCCATAATGGTCTAGGCCAAATGTAGGATCGGCGCGTGCCGATCGAGGACGTGATCGCGGCGGTGCCCGAGTTGCGTGACGCCTCGTCGGTCGAGCCGCTCGCGGGCGGGCTCACGAACACGAACTACCGAGTGATCTCGCCGCAGGGGACGTACGTCGTGCGCATCTCGGGGAAGGACACCGGGCTGCTCGCGATCGACCGCGAGAACGAGGCGCACAACACGAGGCGGGCGGCGGAGACCGGCGTCGGTGCGCCGTTCGTCGCCTGGCTCCCGGATCACGACGCGCTGGTGCTCGAGTTTCTCGAGGGCGAAGTCCTGGACGCGGAGAAGCTGCGGCGCGGGGACCGGCTGCCTCTCGTGGCGCAGGCCTGCCTTCGGCTACACGGCGGCGAGAGGTTCTTGCACGACTTCGACATGTTCGAGATCCAGCGCGGCTACCTGCGCGTCGTGCAGGAACGCGGCTTTCGGCTGCCCGAGCGCTATCTCGAGTTCGAACCGCACGTACGAGCGCTCGAGCTCGCCATGCGCGCGCGCGAAGAGCGGACGGTGCCGTGCAACAACGACCTGCTGCCGGAGAACTTCATCGACTGCGGCGGTGAGCTGCGGCTGATCGACTACGAGTACTCGGGCAACAACGAGCCGTCGTTCGAGCTCGGCAACATCTGGAGCGAGTCGAATCTGTCGCTCGAGCAGCTCGAGTGGCTCGTGACCGAGTACTACGGAGCCCCGCTTCGCAACAAGATCGCGCGCTGCCGGCTGTGGGGTCTCATGTCGAAGTACGGCTGGACGCTCTGGGGGTCGATCCAGGTTGGGATCTCGGACATCGCGTTCGACTTCTGGAGCTGGGCGATGGAGAAGTACGAGCGCGCGGTGGCTGAGTTCGACGGAGGCGACTTCGAGCAGCTGCTCGCAGACGTTCAGCGCACCGATTAGGCGCCGATCAGCGCGATGCCGGCGACGACGGCGCAGGCGCCGACGAACCGCCACGGTGTGACGTTCTCCTTGAGCACGATCGCCGCGAGCGCGGTCGCGACGACAACGCTCGTCTCCCGGACGGCGGCCACCGATGCCGCCGGCGCGCGTGAGAGTGCTGCGAGCACGAAGGCGTAGGCGGCGAAGGTCGCAAGCCCCGCGACAACGATCGGCGGGCGCACCGCAGCGCGAACAGCTGCAGCTCCCTTCATGCGGACGACACCGGAGGCGTACGCGACGGTCGGCAGAACCATCGACATCTCGAGGTACGGAATCGGGCTCGCGTAGGTGATCCCGTGCTTGTCGATCAGCGTGTAGGCGCCGATGCAGCACGCGATCGTCAGCCCGAAGAGAAGACCGGCGGCATCCGGCCGTCGCAGGCCGCGAACGAGGACGATGCCGGAGACGATCAGGGCGACCGCGACGACTTGCCGGGCGTTCGTCGCATGCCCGAGCGCGAGCGCCGACACGACGAGGACGACGACGGGAGCGCCACCGCGCGCGATCGGGTACACGACCGAGAGCGGAGCGCGGCCGTACGCCGTCGCGAGCAGCGCGAAATAGGTGAGCTGGAGCAGCCCGCTTGCGAGCAGCCACGGCCAAACCCCGGATTCGACGTGCCACACGACGATCGCCACCGGCGCGAACACCACTTCGGCCGTGATCAGCGCAACCGCGGTCGCAGACTCCACGTCCGGCGCCCGCGCGAGCAGGAGGTTCCAGAGCGCATGGAGCACCGCCGAGACGAGGGCGAACACGAGGGCGATCAACGGCATGGGCACTCGCTACGCTCGCACAGATGCGGGCGGTGGTCTTCGACTTCAACGGCACGGTGTCGGACGACGAGCCGCTGCTCGCGCGCATCTACCAAGAGATGTTCGCCGCGCGCGGCAGGCCGATGACCACCGACGAGTACTACGAGCATCTGGCCGGGCACACCGAGGAGGAGATGTTCATCCGCTGGCTCGGGCATTGCGAGCAAGCGCTGATCGACGAGCGGATCCGCCGGTACAACGTGCTCGCTGCGAGCGGCTCGACGGTCGACGAGGAGAGCCGAACGGCGATCCGGCTGGCCGCCGCCCAGCTGCCGGTGGCGCTCGTCTCGGCCGCGTCGCGGATCGAGATCGATCCGGTGCTCGCCGCCGCCGGCGTCGCCGACGCGTTCACCGTGATCGTCTCACAGGACGACGTGACCCGCGGGAAGCCGGATCCAGAGTCATACCTGCTCGCCGCGTCGAGGCTCGGCCTCGCCGCGGACGAGCTGCTCGTCTTCGAGGACACGGACGTCGGCGTGTCCGCTGCGAAAGCCGCGGGCTCTTACGTCGTCGGCTTGACGCGGACGCTCGGCGCGGCGCGGATGGCGGAAGCGGACGAAGTCGTCGAGCGAATCGACGTCGCGACGATCGAGCGGCTGCTCGAGCAGTGCTTGTCATAGCGCACCGCGGCGCGTCGTTCGAGCGCCCGGAAAACACCCTGCCGGCGTTCGAGCGGGCGATCGAGCTCGGAGCCGACTACATCGAGCTCGACGTCTGGACCGATCTGCGCGTGACCCACGACCGGCCGGTGCCAGGCACCGTTTACCCGACGCTCGCCGAGGCGGTCGATCTTTGTCGTGGGCGGATCGGGCTGATGGTCGAGCTGAAGCGGCCGCGTGGCGACGTCGTTTCGCACGCGTTGCGGCTGCTCGACGACGATGCTGTTCTCGTCTGCTTTCAGCGGCGGGCGCTCGAGGAGTCGCGCGCACTTCGCCCGGCGATCCGCACTGTGCAGCACGTCGGCTTCGGCGTGAGCATCCGCGGTGCCGCTGACGCCTGGGCGGCCGGGTTTCGCGATGACAAGGTGACGACTGCGCGGATCGACCGCGCGCGCGAATACGGGCTCGCGACGACGGTGTACACGGTGAACGACGCCGAGCGTGTCCGCGAGCTCGCCGAGCTCGGCGTCGACGGGATCTTCACCGACCGCCCGGACGTCGCCCGCCGTGCGCTCGGGCGCGCCTGAACAGCTTGGGGAGTGCCTATTCGATTCCGCACCGATCGGGCATCCCGCCCGCGCCGCGGTGTGCGACGGCGGAGAACCGCCGCCCCGGGCATCCCACCCGGTGTGCCCCTCCACCATGCCGGCGACCTCGCAGCCGCGCAAGGGCCGAGAGCGAATCGTCGCTGTTTTGTGACAGGTTGCGAGCTCGGTCGGTGCCTGGCACTAACCCCGGGGCGGTGCCAGGCACCAACCCGGGACTCGGGTCAGTGCTCGTCGGGGTTGACGAGCGGGATGTCCTCGGTGAGCGTCAGAAGCTGCACGCCCTCGGCGGGGACGTGCGCGACGACGTTCGCGCCCACGGGTAGCGCCGCCGCGCGCGCGGTCGACATGTCTGCGATCAGGCCGCCCGTCACCTTGAGCCGTGTCACCGGCCCGAGGAACGTCTGCGTCAGCACCTCGCCCGACAGCGTGTTCCCGTTCGCGGTCGCGCCGTTGCCGGCCGCGTTCAGCTCGAGCAACTCCGGACGGATGAGAACCAGCACGCGCTCGCCTTTCGACCGACCGCGTGCAGCGTCGACACGCAGCATGGTGCCGGCGTGGTCGACCTCGCCGCTTGCGCCGTCGACGATCGTCGCCTCGAGACGGTTCATCGTGCCGATGAACTCCGCCACGAACGGCGTCTTCGGCGCCGTGTACATCTCCGCCGGTGCACCCATCTGCTCGATCACGCCGCCGTACATGACCGCCACGTGGTCGGAGATCGCAAGCGCCTCCTCCTGGTCGTGCGTGACGTACAGCGTCGTGATGCCGAGCTCGAGCTGGATGCGCCTGATCTCCTCGCGCAGCTGCACCCGTACCTTCGCGTCGAGCGCCGACAGCGGCTCGTCCAGTAGGAGCACGCGCGGCTCGATCGCGAGCGCCCGCGCAAGCGCAACCCGCTGCTGCATGCCGCCGGATAGCTGGTGCGGATAGCGCCCGCCGGCGTGGCCGAGCCCGACGAGCTCGAGCAGCTCGTCGACACGCCCGCGTCGCTGACTCTTGTCGCGCCCGCGGATCCGCAGACCGAACTCGACGTTCTGCTGCGCGGTCATGTTCGGGAACAGCGAGTACGCCTGGAACACCATCCCCATGTCGCGCTTGTTGGGCGAGACGTTCGTGATGTCCTTGCCGTCGACGACGATGCGGCCGCCGTCCGGGCGGTCGAAGCCGGCGACGAGCCGGAGCGCGGTCGTCTTGCCGCAGCCCGACGGCCCGAGCAGCGACAGGAACTCGCCCTCTCCGAGCGCGATGTTGATGCCGTTCAGCGCCCGGACGGGGCCGAAGTTGCGATGCAGGTCCTGCAGCTCGAGAAATCCCATGGGCGTTATCTGGCTCCTGCGAGTTGGAGTTGCCCGCCGCGCCGGCGGCCGATGAAGAGCAGGCTGAGCATCGCGGCCCACGTGATCCCGAAGCTGATCAACGTCAAAGCGGCCGCACCGTACGGCTCGGTCTCGTTCACGTACTGCAGGAAGATCGGGAACGTGTGGAACTGCGCGAGGTTCGCGATCGTGAACTCGCCCATCACGATCGCGAGCGCGAGAAACGAGCCCGCGAGTGCGGCCGCGCGGATGTTCGGCAGGATCACGCGCACGAGCGTGACCGGCCAGCTCGCGCCGAGGCTCTGCGACGCCTCGGTCAGCGTGTGCACGTCGATCGACCGGAAGCCCGCGTCCAGCGAGAAGAACATGTACGGGAACGCGAGGATCACATACGTCGCGGCGAGGATCCCGTTCGGCTGGTCGTAGAACCACGAGGGCGATCCCCTGTAGACCTTCAAGATGCCGACGACCATCACGATCGGCGGCACGACGAACGGGATCAGCGCGAGGAACGCGATCAGCGGCCGCAGCCTCGGCAGCTTCAGGTGCACCCAGTAGATCGTCGGCACGAACAACACGAGGCTGATCACGATCACCTCGAGCGCGAGCACGCCCGACACGCGCAGCGTGTGCCAGAAGTCGCCGTTGTGCAGAACGAAGTGATACGCGGCCAGCGAGCAGCACGCGTTCGTCTGGATGCTGCGGAAGCTGAAGAGCAGCGTCGCGACGAGGGGCACGAGGAAGTAGAGCGCCGCAAGCAGCAGCCAGACGATCGCGGACACCGACATACGCGGACGGCGCAGTGTCATTTCGCCCACCTCGCGGCCCGCCGCTGCAGCGGGATGTAGAGCACCATCATCACGGCGAGCACCGCGAACATCCCGAACGCCATCGCCTGCGCGAGGTGCGGGTTGTCGAGCACGTTCCCCTGGTAGTACGCGCCGATCAGGATCGGGATCAGCGGCACGACGCCCGTGGTCAGCGCGTATGCGGTCGCGTACGCCGCAAACGCGTTTCCGAAAAGCAGGATGAACATGCCGAGCATCGACGGCATCAACACGGGGATGCCGACGTAGCGCCAGAACTGCCACGAGCTCGCGCCGAGGTTCGACGACGCCTCGCGCCACTCGCGCTTCAACCCGTCGATCGCCGGGGCGATGACGAGGATCGCGAGCGGAATCTGGAAGTAGAGGTAGACAAACTCGACGCCGGTCTTCGTAAAGAGCTGCAGATGCTGCGTCACGTCGTAATGGACGTGGTTGCGGAAGAAGACGGTGACGATCCCGAGCGGTCCGATCGTCGCGATCCACGCAAACGCAAGCGGGATGCCGCCGAAGTTCGCGGCGACACCCGAGAACGTCGTGATCACGCCGCGGAAGATCCTCGGCGTATGCTCGCGGATCATCGCGTAGGCGACGAGGAAGCCGAGCACGCCTCCGATCAGCGCCGTCGTCGCACTCACCTCGATGCTGACGATGTACGCGTGGCGGTACGGGCTGTGAAAGAGCTCGGTGACGTTCGAGAACGTCCAGCCGCCGGCGTGCACGTTCGACTTGAACGCACCGACGATCACCGACTCGGCCGGCAGGAACAGGAACGCGATCGTGTAGGCGAAGAACGGGAGGGTCGCGATCCAGGCGAGAGGCAGGCGCCTCCGGCCGGACACCGCGTCCGACCGGAGGGCCCCGCGTGCTGCGTCGGTCGCTATCGGACTACGACCCGACCTTCGACGGCCACTCGCTCGCGATGAGCGCCTTGGCCTTCGTCTGCTGGCCGGCGTTCGCGAACTTGACCTTCGCGTAGATCGCCGCCGACGGCAGTGCCGTCAGGAGCGCCTTCGGGATCACCTTGCGCGCGGACAGATCCTGGAACCGCGCCGGGTGTGTGAACCCCTTCAGCCAGATGATCTGGCCCTGATCCGAGTACATGAACTCCTGCCAGAGGCGAGCGGCGTTCGGGTGCGGCGCCGTCGCGTTGATCGCCTGGCAGTAGTAGGAGCCGTAGACGCCGTCGGCCGGAATGTTCGTCTTCCAGTTGGCGCCCGGGAACTCCTTCGTGTAGGCGAGGTTCAGGTAGTCCCAGTCGATCGAGATCGGCGTCTGCCCGGAGGCAACCGTCTGCGGGGTCGACTGGACCGGGATGAAGTTCCCGTTCGACTTGAGCTTCGCGAAGAAGTCGATGCCGGGGCCGACGTCGTTCAGCGACCCGCCGTTTGCGAGCGCCGCGGCGAACACGCCGGCGACCGCCGACCCGGAGGTGAGCGGACTGCCGTTCAGGGCGACCTTGCCCTTGTAGTCGGGCTTCAGCAGATCGGCCCACGTCTTCGGCGGGGTCGAGATCAGGCTCGAGTTGTAGCCGATGGAGATCGCGCCCCAGTAGTCGCCGACCCAGTAACCGCGCGTGTCCTTCATCGCACGGGGGATCGTCGCGAAGTACTCGTTCTTGTACTTCGCGAAGAGGCCCTGCGCGGTGCCGGAGATCGCGAACGCCGGGCCGTCGTCGACGGCGTCCGGTGCACGCGAGTCGCCCTTCAGCGACTGCACGGCCTGGTTCTCCTCGGCCGAGCTGCCGTCCGGGTTCGCGTTCGAGATCTTGATGCCGTACTTCTTCTGGAACGTCGACATCATCTCGCCGTAGTTCGCCCAGTCCGGGGGCAGGGCGATCGTGTTCAGGTGGCCTTCTTTCTTCGCCGCGGCAACGAGGGCAGGCAGCCCCTTCGCCGTCATCACGCTCGGCGGCGCCGCGAGCCGCGCCCGCGTTGCACCGAGCGCGGTGCTCGCCCCGCCGACGATCGTCAGGCCGAACGCCGCCGCGGCGCTGCGTCGCAGCATCGAGGAGCGGCTCATCCCCTCCTCTTCGAGCTTGGCCCAGAACTCGATTTCTTGGGCCTCGTAGTCCTCCATGCAGTCTCCTCCAGAGCTCGTAGGTCCCCCTAGAAGATCAGGTCCGGCACCCTGATTTCAATAGGCCGGACGACCCCACTTCGCGAAATCCGGGCCTGTAGGGTCGAGCAGATGAACGTGTTCGAGGCCGAGGGCACATGGTTTCGCTGCGCTCTGCACGCCCACACGACCAATTCCGACGGTGAGCTCGCGCCCGAGCTGCTCGTCCGCCACTACGACTGGGCGGGCTACGACGTGCTCGCGATCACCGATCACTGGGCCCGGACGGCCGAGGCCTCGACCGGGCGGCTGCTCGTCATCCCCTCGACCGAGTTGAATGCCGAAGCTCCGGCGCAGGCCGACGACGCCCACGTCCTCGCGCTCGGCCTCGAGCCCGACCCGGTGCTCCCAGAGGGCCGCTTCGCGCCGCTCCCGGAGGTCGTTGCCTGGATCGCCGCGAACGGCGGCGTCCCCTATATCGCCCACACCTACTGGAGCGGCCTCCGCAGCGAGCAGTGGTGGGACTGCGCCGACCTTGTCGGGCTCGAGGTGTGGAACAGCGGCTGCGAGCTCGAGCTCGGCCGCGGTGACGCATCACTCCACTGGGACGAGGCGCTCGAGCGCGGCGTCCGCCTCCACGGGCTCGCGACCGACGACTCGCACCATCCCGGCTTCGACAGTGGCTTCGCGACAACACACGTGCGAGCGAAGGAGAAGACACAGGACGCGATTCTCGACGCGCTGCGCACCGGCGCGTTCTACGGCTCGACTGGGCCGATGCTGCACGACGTGACCGTCGACGAGCACGCGGTCGTCGTCCGCTGCAGCGCGGCGGCGTCCGTGACGCTCTACTGCGGCCGCCAGCGCGGCGCGCGCGCGAACGCCGGACGGCTCGGGTACCCGAACCACGCGCGGATCCTCGAGCAGGATGACCACGGGCTGATCACCGCCGTCGCGCTCGAACGTCCGTGGGATGGCGGGCGATACGGCCGCGTCGAGGTGAAGGCCGCCGACGGCACGAAAGCATGGACGAACGCCTTATGGATCGCGTAGCGGCCGTCGAGCAGCTCGCGGCGCGCAGGTTCGACCTGCTCGTCGTCGGCGGCGGGATCGTCGGTGCCGGCATCGCCGAGGCTGCGACCGCACACGGGCTCGATGTCGCTCTCGTCGACCGTGCGGACTTCGCCTCGGCGACGTCGTCCGCGTCGTCGAAGCTGATCCACGGCGGCCTGCGCTACCTGCAGATGGGCGACGTGCGGCTCGTGCGCGAGGCGCATCAGGAGCGCCGTTACCTGATGAACGTCGTTGCGCCGCACCTGGTCGAGCGCCTGCCGTTTCTCTTCCCCCTGTATCGCGGCGGCCCGCACCGGCCGATCGTCGTCCGCACCGGCGTGCTGCTGTATTCGACACTCGCGCGTGCGCGTCTGAACGGCCGCGTCAGCGAGACGCGCGCGCTGCGGCTCGTGCCGCAGCTGAAGACGGAGCGTCTGCACTCCTCTGCGCTCTATGCCGACGCGCGTACGAACGACGGGCGGCTCACGATCGAGAACGTCGCAGCAGCCGCTGCGCGCGACGCGGTCGTCCTCAACTACGCGGAGGTCGTCGAGATCCGAGAGGACGGTGCCGACGTCCGCGTCGACGGCGAGGTCGTCAGCGTGCGCGCGGCGGCGACCGTCAACGCGACCGGGCCGTGGCTCGACCACCTGCGCCGGCTCGAGGACCCTGCAGCGCGCGCGTCGATCCGGCTCAGCAAGGGCGTGCACGTGCTCGTCGAGGGTGGTGACGACTGGGGCGCGGCCGTCACGATCCCGCAGAGCAAGGTTCGGGTCAGCTTCGCGATCCCGTGGGAGGGGCTGCTCCTGCTCGGGACGACGGACACGCTGCATGAAGGCGGCCCCGAGGAAGCGGCCGTCACGGACGACGACGTGCGCACGATCCTCGACGAGGCGAGCAGCGCGATCCACGGCATCGACGGCCCGGTGCGCGCGTCGTTCTGCGGGCTGCGCGTGCTGCCCGGCGGGCCGGGCTCGACGGCGAACGCGCGGCGCGAGACCGTCTACTCCCGCGGGCCGACCGGAATGCTGAGCGTCGCCGGCGGAAAACTCACCACATACCGGCGGATCGCGCTCGACGCGCTCGCCGAGCTCGGCGTGCGCAACCTCGACCGGAAGCCGCGGCCGCTGCCGGGTGCGATCGGCCTCGCGTCGGTCGAGTGGCCGCTCGAGCTCGAGCCGTCCGTTCGCTCGCACCTGCTGCACCTCTACGGGTCGCGAGGGCCGGACGTCGTCCGCCCGGCCCTCGACGACCCCTCGCTGCTCGAGCCGCTCAGCCCGGGGCGCCCCGACCTCCGGGCGCAGGAGGTGTACGCGCGGCAGCACGAGTGGGCGCGTACCGAGGAAGACGTCCTCCGCCGGCGGACGACCGGCTGGCTCGCATCGCATGGCGATCTTCCGCCGCCGCAGCTAGGGTCGGGGCATGTCTCCCAGATCGACGCGGCTCCGCGAGCCGCTCGTCCGTGACGGCGGGGAGCTGAGGCCAGCAACCTGGGACGAGGCGCTCGACCGCGCCGCGGCCGGGTTTCGCAAGGCGCTGGACGACGGCGCTTCGACGGGCGTCTTCAGCTGCTCGAAGACCACGAACGAGCTGAACTTCGCAGCCCAGAAGTTCGCCCGGGTCGCGCTCCACACGAACAACATCGACAGCTGCAACCGGACCTGACACGCCCCGAGCGTCGCCGGTCTGGCGACGGTGTTGGGCGCAGGTGGCGGGACGAGCTCCTACGAAGAGCTGCGCGAGCACGCGGACCTGATCGTGCTGTGGGGGTCGAACGCGCGCGAGGCGCACCCCATCTTCTTCCACCACCTCCTGAAGGCGGTGCATCGCGGCGCGAAGCTGATCGTCGTCGACCCGCGACGCACGGCATCTGCGCAGTGGGCGGACCTGTGGCTGGGACTCGACGTCGGCACCGACATCGCGCTCGCGAACGCCGTCGCGCGTGAGATCATCGCCGCCGGGCTGGTGAACGAAGAGTTCGTCGCCCGCGCGACGCTGAACTACGACGAGCTGCGCGCTGCGGTCGAGCCGTGGACGCTCGAGCAGGCCGAGCGCGTCACCGGCGTGCCCGCGCACGCGATCCGCGAGCTCGCACACGCGTACGGCACCGCGACGCATCCACAGCTCTGCTGGACGCTCGGCATCACCGAGCACCACAACGGGACCGAGAACGTCTTCGCACTGATCAACCTGGCGCTGCTCGTCGGCGGGGTCGGCAGGCACGGAGCGGGCCTGCAGCCCTTGCGCGGCCAGAACAACGTGCAGGGCGGCGGCGACATGGGCGCGATCCCGAACAAGTTCCCCGGCTTCCAGGACGTCGAGGATCCCGTCGCGCGCGCACGCTTCGAAGCAGCCTGGGGTGCGGAGCTACCGGCAAAGGCGGGCCTGCACCTGACGGGGATGTTCGAGGCGATGGAGCACGGCGACCTGCGCGCCGCCTATGTCGTCGGCGAGAACCCGGCGCAGTCGGAGGCCGACAAGCAGCGCACGATCGCGCTCCTCGAGGCGCTCGACCACCTCGTCGTGCAGGACCTCTTCCTGACGCAGACCGCGGAGCTCGCCGACGTCGTGCTGCCGGGCTGCGCAGGCTGGGCGGAGTCGGAAGGGACCGTCACCTCCAGCGAAAGAAGAGTGCAGCGCGTACGCAAGGCACTCGACCCGCCGGGTGAGGCGCGCGACGACATCGAGATCGTCTACGAGCTCGGGCGGCGGCTCGGCGTCGACCTCGGCAGTACGAACGCCGAGGACATCTGGAACGAGCTGCGGAGCCTTTCGCCCATGCATGCGGGCATGAGCTACGCGCGGCTCGAAGAGCTCGGCGGCATTCAGTGGCCGTGCTGGAACGAGGAGCATCCCGGCGAGCAGTTCCTGCATGCACGCTTGTGGGAGCCTGTCGTCGAGACGCGCGCGCCGTTCATGCCGGTCGAGCACGAGCCTCCGGTGGACGAGCTCGACCTCGATTTCCCGCTGCGCCTCACAACAGGGCGGCGGCTCGAGTCGTTCAACACCGGCGTGCAGACCGGCCGCTTCTCGTCGCCGCTCCACGTCGGCGGGGAAGCGCTGCGCGTGTCGCCCGACGACGGCGCGCGCTACGGGCTCGCCGACGGCGGCCGCGCGCGCGTCACGTCGCGCCGCGGCGCGGTCGAGGCGCCCGTCGCGTTCGATGCGACGCTGCGCCCCGGGCTCGCGTTCATGAACCTGCACTTCCCGGAGCTCGTCGACACGAACGTCCTCACGATCGACGCCACCGACCCGATCGCCGGAACCGCCGAGTTCAAGGCGACGGCGATCCGCGTGGAGGCGATTGTCTAGATGCCCGACCTGCGCCTGCTCGAGGCGGAGCCGTCGGACGCCGAGCGCGAGGCGATCGACGCCGTGCTCGGTGCTCCGCCCGCCGCGAACGGCCACCGGATCGCGCGCGACGACCGCGAGAGCAGGCACCTGCTCCTGCCCGCGCTCCGCGCGGCGCAGCGGCGCGTCGGCTGGGTGAGCGAGGGCGCACTCGGCTACGCAACGCGGCGTCTCTCGGTGCCGCCGGCCGAGGCCTACGGCGTCGCCACCTTCTACGCGCTGCTCGCGCTCGACGAGCGGCCCGCGGACGTCACGCACGTGTGCACCGACCTCGCGTGCGCATTGCGAGGCGCCACGGTCGGGCCGGGCGAGCATCCGAGCCCGTGCCTCGGGCTCTGCGAGCGCGCGCCGGCGAGGTACCGCACGGTCGCGGGGCCCGAGCCGTTCGAGCAGCAGCTGCCCGTCGAGGAGCCGCCGCTTCCGCAGGCCGGCGACGAGTCGCTGCGGCTGCTGCGGCGTATCGCGGCCGGCGTCGACCCGACGTCGCTCGATGCGTACGTCGCGGCAGGCGGGCTCGCGTCACTCGCGCGCGCACGCGAGCTCGGGCCGGAGGGTGTCGTCGCCGAGGTGGCTGCGTCGCACCTGCTCGGGCGCGGCGGCGCCGCGTTCCCGACGGGCCAGAAGTGGCAGGCGGTACTCGCGCAGCCCTCGCAGCCGCATTACGTCGTGTGCAACGCCGACGAGTCGGAGCCGGGGACGTTCAAGGACCGCGTGCTGATGGAGCACGACCCGTTCGCGCTCGTCGAGGCGATGGCGATCGCGGGACTCGCGACGGGAAGCGCGAAAGGGTTCGTCTACGTGCGCGCCGAGTACCCGCTCGCACACGAACGGCTGCAGAACGCGATCGACGCGGCGAAGCCGTTCCTCGACGGCTTCGAGATCGAGCTGCGGATCGGCGCCGGCGCGTACGTGTGCGGTGAGGAGACGGCGCTCTTCCAGTCGATCGAAGGCAAGCGCGGCGAGCCGCGCAACAAGCCGCCGTTTCCGGTCGAGGTCGGGCTCTTCGGCAAGCCGACCGCCGTCAACAACGTCGAGACCTTGTTCAACGTGCTCGAGGTGCTGCGGCTCGGCGGCGAGACGTATGCCGAGACGGGCACGGAGGGCTCAGCGGGCACGCGACTTTTTTGCGTCTCCGGCTGCGTCGAGCGGCCGGGCCTCTACGAGCTGCCTTTCGGTGCGACGCTGCGCGAGCTGCTCGACCTCGCCGGCGCGCGGCCGCCGAAGGCTGTGCTCCTCGGCGGCGCGGCCGGCGCGTTCGTCAGCCCGGACCAGCTCGACCTGCGCTTGACGCACGAAGACACGCGCGCCGCGGGCGTGACGCTCGGCTCGGGCGTCGTGATCGTCTACGACGAAGAGGCGCAGCTCGTTCCGGCGCTGCTTCGCATCGCGGAGTTCTTCAAGGACGAGTCGTGCGGCCAGTGCGTGCCCTGCCGTGTCGGCACGGTGCGGCAGCAGGAGGCGCTCGAGCGGCTCGCCGCCGGCACGCCGCACGCCGACGAGCTGACGACGCTCGCGGAGATCGCACAGGTGATGCGCGACGCGTCGATCTGCGGGCTCGGGCAGACGGCCGCGAGCGCGGTCAGTTCGGCGATCGTGAATCTGGGAACCTTTGGTGCATGAAGCGGATCGCGCTGTGCGCGGCCGCTGCGGCGGTCGCACTCTGCTTCGGCGGCCTCGGCGAATCGTCCACGCCGACGCTTCGCTTCGCGGTCTTCGCGCACGTAGGCAAGCACCTGAACGGGATCGTCTGGACCGGGTCGCGGTTTCTCTACGCCGAGAACACTGCGAACACGATCTGGTCGGCGCCTGCGGCGGGCGTGCCGCTCCGCCGCGTCGCCTCGATGCCGCGCGAATCGGAGGAGGCGCGCTGCGTGCTCTCGCCTGGTGACCACGGGTTCCCGGCGGGCGCCGTGTACTGCCACGCCCCGAACCACACCGTGTACGAGCTCCGAAACGGGACGCTGCGCGTGTTTGCGAAGCTGCCCGTCCCCGCGACCCCTTCGGACGACGGCGCACTCGCCTTCGACACGGTCGGCAAGTTCGGTTTCCGCCTCGTCGCCGCTACCGGCCGGAGCGGCAACCCGACACCTGCGGGCGGCACAGTCTTCTCGATCGACGGTCACGGTCGCGTGCGCACCGTCGGCGGGTATCGCGGCCCGGGCGGCGCCGACGAGGTCGCGATCGCACCGGCGGGCTTCGGCTCGTTCGCCGGCGACGCTCTTCTGACCGTCGATCCCGGCAACCGTCCAGGCGGCGTGGTCGCGATGTCGCCCGGCGGACGCACGCGAACCATCGCGCGGGTCCCCGGCCCGAACCCGATCTTGACGATCCGCCGCGGAGGCTCGTTCTACGTGACGGACGACAGCGCAAAGGTTCTCTATCGCGCGTCTGCAGCACCGCTCGCGGCCTATGCCGGCGACGTGCTGGTGGGGAGCGAGCCGACCGGCGCGTTCTGGGTGCTCGCGCCGAAGGACGGATCCGTCACAACGCGGGCGATCGGCTCGACCTTGACCGGCAAGACACGTAGCCTCGAGGCGATGATCCAGGTTCCATGACGACGCTCCTGACCGCGAAGAAGATGATCGAGCTGACCGTCGACGGTCGGAGCGTGCGCGTGTTCGACGGCTCGACGATCCTCGACGCATGTCGGCAGGTCGGGATCGAGACGCCGACGCTCTGTTACGGCGACACGCTGACGCCCGTCAACGTCTGCCGTGTGTGCGTGGTCGAGCTCGAAGGCGCGCGGACGCTCGTACCCGCCTGCTCCCGCAAGGCGGAGCAGGGCATGGTCGTGCATACCGACTCCGAACGCGTGCGCACGTCGCGCCGGCTCGTGCTCGAGCTGCTCGGCTCGTCGGTCGACCTCTCCACCGCTCCGGAAGCGCTGCGCTACATCGAAGAGTACGACGCGAAGCCGGAGCGCTTCGGCCCAGATGCGACGCGCGTCGAGCACGAGGTGAAGATCGACAACGACCTCTACGTGCGCGACTACTCGAAGTGCATCCTCTGCTACCGCTGCGTCGAAGCGTGCGGCACGGATCACCAGAACACATTCGCGATCGCCGTCGCGGGGCGCGGGTTCGACGCGCACATCTCGACGGAGCTCGACGTCGAGCTGCCGGAGTCGGCGTGTGTCTACTGCGGCAACTGCATCGCGGTGTGCCCCACGGGCGCACTCATGTCGAAGCGCGAGTACGACATGCGCCAGGCCGGCACGTGGGACGAGAGCAAGCAACGAGTCGTCACAACCGTCTGCGCGTACTGCGGCGTCGGCTGCAACCTCGAGCTGCACGTGCAGGAGGGCGAGATCGTCAACGTCACGTCCCCCGACGACCACGACGTGACGCGCGGCAACCTGTGCGTGAAGGGGCGCTTCGGCTTCGAGTTCGTGCGTCGCTGATGACGCGTGTGCAGGTTCTTTACTGGCAGGACATCCCGTCTGTCGTGCGTGCCGGAGACGTGAAGCGGCAGCTGCCGGACTGGTTCCAGCAGGAGATCGACCGCGTCGCGATGGAGCAGGGCCTCCTTGGCAGCGACGCGTACCTCGAGCAGTGGGAGTGGCGCGACCACGGCGAGGTCGAGGGCTCGGATGCGGCGGCCGTCGACCGCGTCGCCGAGAAGCTCGAAGCACGCCGTCAGGGAGAGGACCGCGCACGGCCCTCTCCCTGACGCTGCTCGTTACGGCTTCACGCGGTAGACGGCGCCGGTGAGGTCGCCGGCGTAGACCGCTCCGTCGTGCGCGCCGAGCGCGACCACCGGTGCGACAAAGCCGGTTACGAACGGTGTGAACGAGCCGCCGGCCGTGGGCATCGACACGACCTCGGGTCCCTTGCCGGTCCCGCCGAACAGCGCGACGTAGAGCTTGCCGCCGAGCGGCGCGAGTCCCATCGCCGACGAGTGCGCGGGGAACTGCGCGAACGGCTTCGTGTAGTTGCTGCAGGTCGACGGTTTCGCCGGGCACGACGGGAACCCGAAATTGCTCCCCGGAACGGCCTCGACGATGTAGTCCGGCGGGCGCTTCTTGCCAAGGTTCTCCTGGCCGAGATCGGAGACGAGCGGGCCCTTGTGCCCCGGCACGAAGGCGAGCTGCCACGGCTGGCGCAGCCCCTTCGCGACGACCGTGATCGCCCCGGTCGAGGCGTCGACCGCTACGACGTCGTTCGCGTACGGGGTCGTCCCCGCCTCGTAGTCGACGGTCTTGCCGTCACCGAGCGAGATCCCGGCATAGATCTTTCCGTCGGGCCCGTGCGCGATTCCGTTGAAGGTCGCGCCCTTGGGGGCGGCGACGACGGTGCGCGACTTCGCGAACGACGTCCCGTTCCAGCTGCTCCAGGCGAGAATCTTGTAGCCGGAGCTGAGATAGAGCGTCCCACCTGCGTACGCGAGGCCGAGCACGTGCGCCGGCGATCCCTTCACCACCGTCGCCTTGCCGCCCTTGACGACATAGACGCCGCCCTTCACCTTCGGGTGCTGCTCGTCGCCGAACCCGGCCACGAACACCGTCGAGTCGGCGAACGCGAACGCGGTGGGCGTGTTCACCCCGCGCGCGAGCACTGTGACCGCGTGCCCGTTCACCGCCTTCGGAGCCGGCGGGCCGGCTGCACTTCCGATCGTTGCCGCCGCCAGTCCGGCGGCCGTGGCGACCAGCACGCCCAAGCCTCTCGCGACCTTCATGGAAACCCCTTTCGGTAGACCCACCGAGGATGCGCAGACACGAGCCGGTTCGAAGTCGTCCCGCCGGGTGAGTCGTCGGCAGCCGTGTCAGCCGCGAGAATGACGAGGCGCTCTATGCCTCCTCGGGGCCCGGCAGGACGAGCCCTGCCTCGTACGCCAGGACCACGGCCTGCGCGCGGTCGCGGATGCCCAGCTTGGCGAAGACGCGGCTTACATGGGTCTTCACCGTGTTTGCACCGAGCACGAGCTCGGAGGCGATCTCGGCGTTCGAGCGCCCCCTCGCCATCAGCCGGAGCACCTCGAGCTCCCGCGCCGTCAGGGTCGCGAGCTGTTCGCGACCGACCGTGCCCGCGGGACGCGCCGACGCGGCGAAGCGCTCGACGAGTCGACGCGTGACCGTCGGTGCCAGCAATGCCTCGCCCGCCGCGGCGACCCGGATCGCATCGAGCAGTCTGTCCGCGGGTGCGTCCTTGAGCAGGAAGCCGCTGGCCCCGAGCCGCAGCGCGTCGTAGACGTAGCGCTCGATGTCGAAGGTCGTGAGCATCACGATCGCGGTGTCGAGCTCGGGGTCGCCCAGGATCGTCTCTGCGGCCCGCAGGCCGTCCAGTCCGGGCATGCGGATGTCCATGAGGACGACGTCCGGGCGGCGACGGCGAACCACGTCGATCGCCGCGAGGCCGTCGGCAGCCTCCCCGACGACCCGCAGGTCGGGCTCGGCATCGATGATCACGCGAAAGCCGGCGCGCAGGAGCGCCTGATCGTCGGCGATCACGACCGTGGTCGCCTTGCGGTCAGCCTCGTCTTCGACGGCGCTCGTCGCTGCGAAGACGGGAACGGTGCGCCGCAGCTCTGCAACGCGCACCCCGCCGGCGGGCCGCAGCAGCTTCGCGACCGCGCGCCCGGCGAGGTGCGCGACCGCCTCGGTCACGAGGGCCTGACCCGGCTCGGCGGCCCGGCAGACCTCCTCGGCGATGTCGAGAGCGACCGCAGGGTCGCCCACGTCGACTCCGATCCGCGTGATCTCGCCGGCCTCGACGAGCACGGACGCCGCCCGGACGGCGTCGGCCGGCGAGTCGAACACCGCGGCCATCCGTTTGTCCGAGAGCAGGTCACCGCGGTGCGTTTCGATCAGCGCATGGGCGCTCGGATCGGCATCGGCTGCCACGAGCACCGTCTGGAACGACCCCATGGGCACATCATCGCGCGACTGGAACCGCGACCGAGTCCGTCCGGCGGGTGACGAACGAGCGCAACGTCATCCCGCGCGGTGACGACGCGAGGCTCCCCACTGGGGAAGCTGCTCGACGTCAACGTCCTTGTCACGAAGGAGTCGGATCGAGATGATTTCGTCCATGTTTGCCCCGGGCCCGGCGATCGCAAGACGCGACGCCCTGATCGCCTTCCTCTTCGCCGCGTTCGGCGTGCCGTTCATCGGCTGGATGCAGGACAACGGTCACGGCGGGCTTGCGCCCGGCAAGCCCTTGATGGGGCTCCTCATCCTGCTCGCCGTCGTGCCTGTGCTGTGGCGCCGGCGTGCTCCGCTCCTCGCCGCGGCGGGCACGCTGGCCGCGACGGCCATCCACGTCACTGCGTACGGCACGATCACCCGCTGCGGCCTGCTCTTGCCGCTGCTCTTCGTGGAAGCGTTCGCCGTTGGTGCGTGGCTGAACCGTCGCGAGGCCGTGATCGGGCTCGGGATCGTCCTCGGAGCCGGAGTCGTCTGTCTCTCCGCGGATGCGTCCGCCGGCTGGGACGGCCTGACGATCTCGGTGCCGGTCACCGTCGTGCTCTGGTTCGTCGGCCGGTGGGCGCGGTCCCGTGCGTCGCTCGCGGCGCGGCTGCACGAGCGGAACATCGAGCTGCGTGTGCAGCGCGAGACGAACGCACGCCTCGAGGTGGAGAGCGAGCGCGTCCGCCTCTCGGCGGAGCTCGACGGACTGCTCCGCACCCGTCTCGCCGAGCTCGCGCAACTCGCGGAAGCCGGATCGCGTGACGACGCCGGCGAGACGCTCGCGCAGATCGAAGCCGAGAGCCGTGCCACCCTGGAGCAGATGCGCTCCGTCGTAGGACTTCTGCGGGACGTGGACGCCGCCACGACCGAGCCGCAACCCACGATCGCGCACCTTCAGGCGCTCCTGCTGAGCGAGAAAGGAACCCACGCCCACCTCTCCGTCACCGGCGAGCCGCGCGTCCTGCCCGCAGGCCTGGAGCTCACGGCCTATCGGGTGATCGAGCATCTCTTGAACGCGACCGGCGACGCCTCCGATGTCGACGTTCAAGTGGACTTCCAGCCCGACGCGCTCGAGCTCCGCGTCAGCGGACCGGCGCGGAGCAGGCGCCAGGCCGACGGAGCGATCGACCGCGCACGGGAGCGGCTCGCCCTCCATCACGGCAGCCTCCGCTCCGAGACCGTCGAAGGCCGCACGCTCGTCACCGCTGCATTGCCGGTTCTCGCCACCGCATGATCCGGCGCCTCGGCGTTCCGCGGCTCGTCGTCGCCGCGTCCGCCGCCGTCTTCGTCGCCTACGTGCTGGTCGCTCTGACGGGGCACGGCACGGGCTGGCTGCTGCTCGTGAGCAGCGTGTTCGCCGGGTTCCTGGCCGGACGTACGCCCGTCGACCACGCCGGAACGCTCGCCTTCGGGCTCCTGCTCGCCGGCATCGCCGTTTCGCAGTCGCTCCTCTGGGACGACGGCATCATCGTTCCGGAGATCCTGCTCACGGCGACGCTCTTCCTGGCCGGCCGCGCCCTTCGCGGCCGGGAGCTGCTCACCAGCCGGCTCCTTCGGCAGGCCGACGAGCTCGAAGCGGAGCGTGATGCGTACGCCCAGCTCTCGATTCGCTACGAGCGTGCGCGGATCGCCGCCGAGCTGCACGACGTCGTCGCGCACGCGGTTTCCATGATGGTCGTCCAGGCCAGTGCGGGCCAGCGTCTCGCCGGCAAGGACCCCGTTCGAACCGAGGACACCTTCCAGGTGATCGCAGCCGCCGCCCGGCAGGCGCAATCCGATCTCGACCGGCTGGCCGACCTCCTCGCGACAGACACCTCGCACGACGAGAACGCTCATCTCGGTCTCGTCCGCGAGATCGTCGACAGCGCGCGGGCCTCCGGGCTTCCCGTCACGCTGCGCCTGGCCGGCGACACGTCCCGCGTCACCGGGACCGTTGCGCACACCGCGCTGCGGGTCGTCCAGGAAGGGCTGACAAACGCGCTTCGCTACGCGCCGGGCGCGGCGGTCGACGTCGTCGTCGAAGCGCGGCCGAACGCGCTCGAGATCTCCGTCTCGAACGGCAAGCCGGTGGCGACGCCGCGGCTCGAGCTCGGCTCCGGCCGCGGACTGACCGGACTCCGGGAGCGGCTGAGCGCCGTCGGCGGAACGCTGCACGCCGGGCCCGACTCCGGAGAGGGTTGGAGCGTGGACGCCCGGATTCCGAGCCGATGATGCGGGCCCTCAGTCGCGTTCCTGAACGTACGCGAGCACTGCGAGCACGCGGCGGTGGTCGTCCGCACTCGGCGGCAGGCGCAGCTTGGTGAAGATGCTCGCGATGTGCTTCTCGACCGCGCCGGTCGAAAGGACGAGCGCGGACGCGATGCCCGCGTTCGAGCGGCCCTCCGCCATCAGGCCGAGCACCTCGCGCTCGCGCGGTGAGAGGTCCTGCAGACGGCTGCCACGCGAGAACAGTTGCGCGACCACCTCCGGGTCGAGCGCGGTGCCGCCCTCACCGACGCGGCGCACCGCGTCGACGAAGTCGCCGACGTCCATGATCCGGTCCTTCAGCAGATAGCCGACGCCTCCCCCACCCGCTTCGGCGAGCAGCTCCGTCGCGTACTCGTGCTCCACGTACTGCGAGACGACGAGGATCGCCGTCTCCGGCGCGGTGCGCCGCAGCTCGAGCGCCGCGCGCAACCCTTCGTCGCGAAAGCTCGGCGGCAGCCGGATGTCGACGATCGCGACGTCGGGCCGCTCGCGCCGCACGGCGTGCACGAGCGCATCGGCGTCCGCGACCGCGTCGACGACGTCGAAGCCGTTGTCGCGCAGCAGGCGCGCAAGCCCGTCGCGCAACAGCGCGAGATCCTCGGCGATCAGGACGCGCACGGAAGCTCGGCGCGGAGCGTCGTCCCGCCTCCCGCCGGGCTCACGATCGTGAGGCGCCCGTCCAGCGCCTCGACGCGATGACGCAGTCCGGTCAGCCCCGAGCCGGTCGCGTCTGCGCCGCCGCGGCCGTCGTCGGCCACGACCACGACGAGTGTCGACGGCTCGCGCTCCACCGTCACCGAGATGCGGGACGCGCCCGCGTGCTTCGCGGCGTTCGTCATCGCCTCGGCCGCGACGAAGTACGCCGCCGTCTCGACCGCTGCAGGCGGCCGGTCCGGCACGTTCGCCTCGACTGCCACCGGCACGGCGCTCAGGTGCGCGAGCGCGGAGATGGCCGCTTCGAGCCCGCGGTCCGCGAGTACCGGCGGATGGATGCCGCGCGCGAGGTCGCGCAGCTCGCGCAGCGCCTCCTGCACGCCAACGCGTGCCTCGGCGACCAGATCGCGC
>DASRGQ010000010.1:0-10348 GCA_035650975.1 Gaiellaceae bacterium | reverse complement strand
GGGATGTGCTCGTTCAGGATCGTGAAGCCCTTCACGTGGCACTCGTAGATGACCGTCTCGCTCCACGGGCGCGCCGGCGGGCGGTCGCCTTCCCAGTCGAAGCCCTGGTCGACGACGACGCACTTCGGGATCGCCGCCGCGTCGTCGCTCTCGTCGGGATGGAGGTCGGCGTCCTCGGCGCCGTCGGCGACGTACGGGAGCACGTTCGCCGCGTCGTAGCGGATCGGTCCCTCGATCGCCTTCGCGTACGGGTCGAGCAGGAGCTTCGCCGGATTGAAGCGCAGGCCGTGCTCCGGCGCGTACTGACCGTGGACGCGATAGGCGTAACGGGTGCCGGGGCCGACGCCCGGCAGGTAGCAGTGCCAGTTGAACGCGGTTCGCTCATGCAGTTCAATCCGCTCCTCGTCGCCCGCATCGTCGAACAGGCAGAGCTCGACGCGCTCCGCGTTCTCGCTGAAGAGCGAGAAGTTCGTTCCCTCGCCGTCCCACTCCGGCCCGAGCGGGAACGGGCCCCCGACCCAGACCGGCCGTGTCATCGGCGCAGCTCCACGGTCTTCCGCGCGAGATCCGCGACGAGCACGACATCGCCGCGGCGCAACGTCAGGACCATGCCGTCCGCGTGCACCTCCAACTCGCGCGGCAGCTCGCGGCGCAGCGCGATCAGCTCGCGGTAGAGCGGATTGGACGGCGGATGCTCGATGCGCGACCGCTCGAAGGTGGTGCGCGCCTGCGGGTCGGGAACGTCATCGCCGCCGAAGGACCCGAACTCCTCGAACTCGCGCCGCCTTCCCTCACGCGTCGCCTCGGCGATCTGCGGGTCGATGTGATCGGTGAAGAACTGGAACGGCGCACGCTCGTCGTGCTCCTCGCCCATGAAGATGAGCGGCGTCGAGAGCGAGAACAGCACGATCGCAAGCGCGACGCGGTGCGCGTCCGGCGGCAGCCGGTCGCCGACCGCGCGGTTTCCCACCTGGTCGTGGTTCTGCGCTGCGACGACTAGGCGCTCCGGCTGCGCGCGCGTGAGCTCGCGCACGAGACCCTCCATGGAGCCGAAGTCGGCGTAGTAGCCCTCCCGCTCGCCCGTCAGCAGCACGTGCAGCTCGTGATGCAGGCTGTCGAGCCACATCGCGTCGTGACGCCACTCTTCGAGCGGACGGAAGTCTGCTGGGCCCATCTCGCTGACAATCAGCGCAGGCACGCGCTGCGCGAGCTCCGCGAGCACGTGCACCGGCGAGTCGTCGAAGACGGAATGCACGGCGTCGAGCCGCAGACCGTCGATGCGGTAGTCGTTCGCCCACAGGAGCGCGTTCTGGATCGCCCACTCGCGCACACCACGCTGCTCGTAGTCGAGCGCGCTTCCCCAGAAAGTGTGGAAGCGGTCGGTGAAGTACGGCGCGAAGCGTGAGATCTTCTCGGCACCGGGGCCGAGGTGGTTGTAGACGACGTCGAGGAACACGCCGAGCCCGAGCCGGTGCGCGGCGTCGACGAGGCGGGCGAGCCCGTCCGGCCCGCCGTACGCGTGATGCGGCGCCGAGGTGTAGACGCCGTCGTAGCCCCACCCGCGTACGCCGGGAAACGTCGCGACGGGCATCAGCTCGATCGCCGTGATCCCAAGGTCACGCAAACGAGGAAGCTCGGCGATCGCTGCATCGAACGTGCCCCCGTTCGTGAACGTGCCGACGTGCAGCTCGTAGAGCACGAGGTCCTCGAGCGTGAGCTCGGGGCCGGGCGCGATCGAGAACGCACCCGTGTCGACGACGCGCGAGGGGCCGAGCACTCCTTCGGGCTGCGACCGCGAGCTCGGGTCCGGAAGCGGCTCGCCGTCGACGACGAAGAGGTAGTCGTCTCCCGGATCGGCGAACACCTCGCCGGCGAGGACGCCGTCTTCGACCTCCTCGAGCGGGTGCTCGCGGCCGTGCAGGAGCACCGTCACGCGTCGGGCCAACGGCGCCCAGACGCGAAGCTCGAAGGCTCCCTCTTCGAGCGGAACGGCCCCGAAGGGCCGCGACCAGACATGCGTGGACATCGCGGCGAACCGTACCCGCCGTTCGCGGCCCGAACCCTTCGGAAGTAGATTGGCGCGATGATTCGCGAGGAGCTCACACGGCTCTTGCACTGGGAGGAGCGCCACCGGCGCCTCGTCGCACGACTCGTGGTCGTGCTCGCTGCCACCGTCGTCGTGGACGCAGTGGGAACGATCCTCGTCTATCTGCTCGAGCGGCACACCAAGGACACCGACATCCACAACCTGTTCGACGCGTTCTTCTTCACGACGGTGCAGCTCTTGACCGTCTCGTCGCAGATCAAGAACCCGTTGACGACCGGCGGACGCGTCGTCGACATCCTGCTCGAGGTCTGGGCGGTGATCGTGGTCGCGGGCTCGGCCGGCGCGATCGCGAGCTTCTTCCAGTCCGCAGATCGTTAACGAGGGCGTAGCCAGACGACGCTGAGCGGCGGCAGCAGCAGCTCGGCGGAGAAAGGCTGCTCGTGCCAGCCGCGCTCCTCTGCACGCACGGCACCCATGTTGCCGAGGCCCGCGCCGCCGTAGTAGGCCGAGTCGGTGTTCAGGACCTCTTCCCACTCACCGCTCTGCGGAAGGCCGACGCGGTAGCCCTCGCGCGGGACCGGGGCGAGGTTCGCGATGCACACGAGCTTGCTGCCGTCGCGGGCGATGCGCATGAACGCGAAGACGTTGTTCATCGCGTCGTTCGGCTCGAGCCACCGGAATCCGTCCGACGAGAAGTCGATCTCCCAGAGCGCAGGCTCTTCGCGGTAGATGCGATTGAGGTCGCGCACGAGATCGCGCACGCCTGCATGGTCGCGATGCTCGAGCAGCCACCACGGCAGCTCGCCCTCGTCCGACCACTCCCACGGTGTCGCGAGCTCGCCGCCCATGAAGAGCAGCTTCTTGCCGGGATGAGCCCACATGTACGCGTACAGCGAGCGCAGGTTCGCGAGCTGCTGCCAGCGGTCGCCCGGCATCTTCGTGAGCAGCGAGCCCTTGCCGTGCACCACCTCGTCGTGCGAAAGCGGCAGGATGAAGTTCTCGTTCCACGCGTAGACGAGCGAGAAGGTCAGCTCGTGATGGTGGTAGCGGCGGTGGATGGGGTCGTGCTGGAAGTAGCCCAACGTGTCGTGCATCCACCCCATGTTCCACTTGAAGCCGAAGCCGAGGCCGCCGAGGTAGGTGGGGCGCGAGACGCCCGGCCACGCCGTCGACTCCTCGGCGGCGGAGATCACACCGGGCTCGCGCGCGTGCACGAGCTCGTTCATCTCTTTCAGGAACGCGACCGCCTCGAGGTCTTCGCGTCCGCCGAACTTGTTCGGCAGCCATTCGCCCTGCTTGCGCGAGTAGTCGAGATAGAGCATCGAGGCGACAGCGTCGACGCGGAGCCCGTCGGCGTGATACTCCCGCAGCCAAAAAAGCGCATTCGCGAGCAGGAAGTTCTGCACCTCGCTCCGGCCGAGGTTGAAGACGAGCGTGCCCCAGTCGGGATGCGCGCCGCGTCGCGGATCGGCGTGCTCGTAGAGCGCCGTTCCGTCGAACCGTGCGAGCGCCCACTCGTCGCGCGGGAAGTGCGCCGGCACCCAGTCGAGGATCACGCCGATCCCTGCGGCGTGCAGATGGTCGACGAAGTACCTGAAGTCGTCGGGCGAGCCGAGCGTCGACTGGGGCGCGTAGTAGCCGCTCACCTGGTACCCCCACGAGCCCGAAAACGGGTGCTGCATCACGGGCAGGAGCTCGACGTGCGTGAACCCGAGATCACGCACATAGGGCGCGAGCTGGTCGGCGAGCTCGCGCCAGCCGAGGCCGCTGCGCCACGACTGCGCGTGCACTTCGTAGATCGCAAGCGGCCGCTCGAGCGGCTCGTGCGCGCGGCGCGCGTCGAGCCAATCCCCGTCGAGCCATTCGTACTCTGATCGGAAGACGACCGAGGCAGTCTTCGGCGGCACTTCCGCCTCGAAGGCGAGCGGGTCTGCCCGCTCGCGGCCGTCGAGGTGGAACTTGTAGCGCTCGCCGACCGACGCGCCTGCGACGACTCCCTCCCAGATGCCGGTGCCGTCGACCGGGCGCAGCGGGTCGGCGGCCGGGTCCCACCCGTTGAAGTCGCCGACGACGCTCACGTAGCGTGCGTTCGGTGCCCACACGGCGAAGCGCACGCCGCGCTCGACCGCATGAGCACCGAGCTTGGCCCAAAGCTCCTCGTGCCGCCCGGCGCGGGCGAGCCAGATGTCGAGCTCACCAAACGCGGAGGCCTGCTGCTGCGTCATACGGGCACTTCCTCTTCGAGCATCCGCATGATCCCGGCGACCGGGATGCCGACCCAGTCCGGCCGGTTGTTCAGCTCGTAGCGCAGCTCGTACACGGCCTTCTCGAGCTCGAAGACGCGCAGCAGCTTGTCCATCGACGCCCCCGACGGCACGAGCGACTGGTCGACCGTGTCGCGGTAGCCCTCGAGGAACTCCTCGCGCGCACGAGCCTCCCAGTCCGGCGGCGGCTCGGCACCGCGCAGGACGACGGCGGCCGACGCTGCGTACGCGAAGGAGCGCAGCATGCCCGCCACATCGCGCAGCGGGCTGCGCTTGCGGCGCCGCTCCGGCAGCGAGCGCGCCGGCTCGCCCTCGAAGTCGAGGATCACCCAGTCGTCCCCGGTCGCCGCAGGCGACCGATGTTCTTGGCCGGGCGTCGGCGGCTTTGCCGCCGGCGCTCCCAGCCTCGGTACCCAGAGCGTCTGCCCGAGATGGAAGTCGCCGTGGTGGCGGATCACGCGTCCCGCGCCGCCGAGGTTCGTCAGGAGCCGAAGGCGCTCGCGCACCTCCTCGCCGCGGCCGCGGATCGGGTCGAGCTCCGGCACGTTCTCCGGGAGGCCCATGAAGATCGACTCGATCTCCTCGTCGACAGTCGCGGTGAGCAGCCCGAGCGACTCCATGGAGGTCTGGTCGGCCCCGAAGTTCGGATCGCTCGAGTCGGTCCCGAGCAGCGAGTGCATCTTCCCGGTGACCTCGCCGAGCCGGCGCAGGGTGTCGAGAAACGCGTCGTCGCCGGCTTCGATCGCGACGAGGGCGCGCTCCCAGCCGTCCTCGCCCCCGGGGACGAAGCGCTGGACGATCCCGAGCGTCGCATCCATCTGGCGGCCCGCGTACGCGTACCAGCCCGCGAGCTGCGCGATGTTCCCGAAGTCGTGCTCGGTGAGGAACCGGAGCAGCTCGAGCTCCGGGTTGATCCCGGCCTCGAGCCGGCGGAACACCTTGAGGATCAGCTCTTCGTCGAAGACGATCGACGAGTTCGACTGCTCGGCCGTGATCTGGCGCGCCTCCCGCAGCTCGCCCGCGGCGGTGTGGCCGCGCACCGCGCAGAACTCGATCGTGCCGTGCTCGCCCTCGAGGTGCTCGGCGCGGCGTACCAGGTGGACGAGCTCACGCACCTCCCGCGGGTCGCCGAGCACGTCGTTCGTCCCGTCGGTCAAGAGCTGGTACGTCTCGTGCGTCCCGGTGTCGAAGCCGATCTCCACGAGCTGCAGCTCGAGCCGCGGGCCCCCGTCGCGAAGCAGGACACGGTCGATCACCGCGGCGCGCGTCACGGAACGCGTCTTCGAGCCGAACCAGCGCTGGCTCGTGACGAAGTCGATCAGCTCTCGTTCATCGGTCATTCGGCTTCGTCTTTCCGCAACTGGAACCAGAAGAACCCTCGCGGCGCGAGGGTGAGGAGGTACGGGAGCTCGCCGATGCGGGGAAACCGTGTGCGGCCGAACATCTCCTCGGGCACGAGCCCCTCCCAGCGCGATAGGTCGAGCTCGACCGCTTGCGCCGAGCGCGCAAGGTTGTGGACGCAGAGAATCGTGTCGTCGGCGTACTGCCGCACGTGCGCGAAGATGCGCGGGTTCTCCGGCCGCAGTGCCTCGTAGGTGCCGAGCCCAAACACCGGGTGGTCCTTGCGCAGCGCGACGAGGCGGTGCAGCCAGCGCAGCAGCGAGTTCGGCTGGCGCAACTGCGCCTCGACGTTCACCGCCTGGAACCCGTAGACGGGGTCCATCAACGGCGGCAGGTAGAGCTGCTGGAAGTCCGCGCGCGAGAAGCCGCCGTTGCGGTCGCTCGTCCACTGCATCGGCGTGCGCACGCCGTCGCGGTCGCCGAGGAAGATGTTGTCGCCCATACCCACCTCGTCGCCGTAGTAGAGGACCGGCGCGCCGGGCAGCGAGAAGAGGATCGCGTGCATCAGCTGGATCTCGTCGCGGCCGTTGTCGAGCAGCGGCGCGAGCCGGCGTCGGATCCCGAGGTTGAGCTTCATGCGCGGGTCCTTCGCGTACTCCTCGTACATGTAGTCGCGCTCGTCGTCGGTGACCATCTCCAGGGTCAGCTCGTCGTGGTTGCGCAGGAAGAGCCCCCACTGGGCGCCGTCGGGAATCGGCGGCGTCGACTCGAGGATCTCGACCATGGGCAGCGCGTCTTCACGGCGCATCCCCATGAACATGCGCGGCATGACGGGAAAGTGAAACGCCATATGGCACTCATCGCCGTCGCCGAAGTACTCCACGACGTCGGCGGGCCACTGATTCGCCTCTGCGAGCAACACGCGATCCTGGTAGTGAGCGTCGACGTGGGCGCGCACACGGCGTAGGAACGCGTGCGTCTCCGGCAGGTTCTCGCCGTTCGTGCCGTCGCGCTCGTAGAGATAGGGAACGGCGTCGAGCCGAAACCCGTCGAGACCGAGGTCGAGCCAGAAGCGCAGGACGTTGAGCATCTGCTCCTGCACCTCGGGGTTGTCGTAGTTGAGGTCGGGCTGGTGCGAGAAGAAGCGGTGCCAGTAGTACTGCCCGCGCACCGGGTCCCAGGTCCAGTTCGACGGCTCCGTGTCGAGGAAGATCACGCGCGCCTCGCTCCAGCGGGTGTCGTCGTCGCCCCAGACGTACCAGTCGCCGTAGGGGCCGTCCGGCTCGGAACGGCTCGCCTGGAACCACGGATGGTCGGCGCTCGTGTGGTTCATGACGAGATCCGCGATCACGCGCAGCCCGCGCTGGTGCGCCTGGTCGACAAAATGCTTGAAGTCGTCGATCGTCCCGTAGTCGGGATGGATGCCGAAGAAGTCGGCGATGTCGTAGCCGCCGTCCTTGAGCGGGCTGGGATAGAACGGGAGCAGCCAGATGCAGTCGACGCCGAGCCACTGCAGGTAGTCGAGCTTCTCGGTCAGCCCGCGAAAGTCACCCGACCCGTCGTCGTTCCCGTCGAAGAACGCGCGCATGTGGATCTCGTAGAAGACCGACGACTTGAACCACAGTGGATCGCGCTCGAACCAGTTTCCGGATTCGCTCATACACCGACCTTCACGATGTGCGACTTCCCCGGGCCGAGCCGGACGTAGTTGCGACCGGCGCGCCACATGAACGCAGTGTCGGTCAAAAGCTCACGGCCGTCGAACGCCGGCGGGAAGCCGAGCGACACCGGGACGATGCACACTCCCTCCTGCTCGGCGAACGGGTCGATGTTCACGATGCACAGGATGTCCTCCTTCGCGTAGGCGACCAGCCGGTCGTTCTCGGTCTCGAGCCAGTGCAGGTTCTCAATGCGCTGCAGCGCAGGCTCGGCGCGTCGGATCTCGTTGACGCGTGCGATGAGCGGCAGCAGCGGCCCGTCGAGCGAGCGCTCCTTGACCTCGTACTTCTCCGAGTCGAGGTACTCCTCCGAGCCGGCCCGCAGCGGCGTGTTCTCGAACGACTCGAAGCCGGAGTAGACGCCGTAGGTGGGCACGAGCGTGGCTGCGAGCACAAGCCGCGCCTCGAACGCCGGTGGCCCGCCGCGCTGCAGGTACTCGTGGAGGATGTCCTGCGTGTTCACGAAGGCGTTCGGCCGGTAGAACGCCTGCCACGAGAGCAGCTGCGCCATGTACTCGGCGAGCTCCTGCTTCGTGTTCTTCCACGTGAAGTAGGTATAGCTCTGCGCGAAGCCGAGCTTTGCGAGCGTCGTCATCATCGACGGCCGTGTGAACGCCTCCGCAAGGAAGATCACGTCCGGGTGCCACGCCCGCACCTGGCGGATGAGCCACTCCCAGAACGCTGCGGGCTTGGTGTGCGGGTTGTCGACGCGGAAGACGGTGATGCCGCGCTCCACCCATGCGAGCACGACGTCGAGGAGCGCCTGCCAGAGGCCTTGCCAGTCCTCCGACTCGAAGTTGACGTTGTAGATGTCCTGGTAGCGCTTCGGTGGGTTCTCGGCGTACTTGAGCGTCCCGTCGGGCCGCCGGTTGAACCAGTCGGGGTGCTCGGCGAGCCAGGGATGATCCGGTGAGCATTGGATCGCGAAGTCGAGCGCGAGCTCGATCCCCGCTTCCTTTGCCGCTGCGACCATCGCGTCGAAGTCGTCCCACGTGCCGAGCTCCGGGTTGATCGCGTCGTGCCCGCCCTCGGCGGAGCCGATCGCCCAGGGAGAGCCCACGTCCCCGTCGACCGCCTCGACGGCGTTGTTCCGTCCCTTACGGTTCGTCCGGCCGATCGGATGGACGGGTGGCAGGTACACGACGTCGAAGCCGAGCTCCGCAAGTCGCGGCAGCACCTCGGCGACGCCGCGAAAGCCGCCCCACGAGCGCGGAAACAGCTCGTACCACGCACCGAAGCGCGCGAGCACGCGATCCACGTCGACCTCGTACGTCGGCGACAGCGTCTCCCCGTGACGGTCGCCTGCGGGCTCCGCAAGCGCTTCGGCAACGGTCAGCGGGTCGCGTCCGAGCAGCACGGCGCCCTCCGAGAGCTCGCCGGCAAGGTCCTTCTGTCCCGCATCGACCTTGCGCCGGAGCTCGTCCTGCCACGTCACGACCCGGTCGGTCCACGCCGAGACCGCGAACTGCCAGCGGCCCGGCCGGTCGACGACGAAGCTGCCGCCGAAGCGATCGTTGCCGAACGGGCGAAGCCGCACCTCCTTGAACCGACGGTCGCCGGGCCCCCGCACCCGGACCGCCCCGCCCAACGTGTCGTGCCCGTCCTTGAACACCGTGGCGTACACCTCGACCGTCTCCCCCACCGTGCGCTTCACGGGGTACGTGCCGCAATCGACGATCGGCTCGACCGACTGGATGAGGATGCGTGAGGGCTGTGTCTTCGGGAGGGGCATCGTGCGTGACATTCTCAACGGTCGGCGTCCACTAAACGCATGAAGCTCGCGCGCGCATCCGGCATCCTGCTCCATCCGACGTCGCTGCCGAACGGAGTACTGGACAGACACGCGTTCGGCTTCGTCGACTGGCTCGCCTCAGCAGGGCAGCACTGGTGGCAGGTGCTGCCGCTCGGACCGCCAGAGGGGGTGACGAAGTCGCCGTACATGTCACCGTCCGCGTTCGCCGGGTCGCCGGCGCTGCTCGCCCGGCCACGCGCCCGTGTCACGGCGGCCGACGTAGCGGAGTACCGCGAGCGAAACGCGTACTGGATCGACGACTGGGTCGCGTTCGGCGGCAGTGTCGAGGATCAGGTGCGCTTCGACCATGAGTGGCGGACGCTCCGTTCGTACGCCGCCGAGCGCGGCGTGCGCATCTTCGGCGACATGCCGATCTACGTGGCGGACGACGGCGCCGACCACCGCGCTCATCCCGCGCTCTTCCAGACCAACGCGGTCGCAGGTGTGCCGCCCGACCTCTTCACGAAGACCGGCCAGCTCTGGGGCAACCCGCTCTACGACTGGACGGCGATGCGGGCCGACCGCTACTGCTGGTGGGTCGAGCGGTTCCGGCGCGCGCTCGAGCTCGTCGACCTGACCCGCGTCGACCACTTCCGCGGCTTCGTGTCGTACTGGGCGGTGCCCCGCGGGAACAAGACCGCGCGGAGCGGCACCTGGCGGCGGGGGCCCGGCGCCGCCGTGTTCCGCGCGATCGAGGCTGAGCTCGGCCCGCTCCCGGTGGTCGCGGAGGACCTCGGCGTCATCACGGAGCCGGTCGTGCGCCTCCGCCGTGAGCTCGGGTTCCCCGGGATGGCCGTGCTGCAGTTCGCACTCGGCGGGGACCCGGCGAACCCGCACCTGCCGGCGAATCACGAGGCGCAGTCGGTCGTCTACACGGGGACGCACGACAACGACACGAGCCTCGGCTGGTGGCGGGGACTCTCGGAGGCCGACCGCGCCTGGTCGGGCCTCGATCCCGAAGAGCCCTCGTGGTCGCTCCTCACGCACGCGTGGGAGTCGCGGGCGGCGCTCGCGATCGCGCCCCTGCAGGACGTTCTCGGCCTCGGCCCCGAGGCGCGGATGAACCTTCCCGGCACGCAGCAGGGAAACTGGACGTGGCGCTACGAGGCTCGCGCGCTGACGTCGCGCGGAGCCGCACGCCTGCGCGATCTGACCGAACGGACGAAGCGAATCTAGAGGTCGGAGA
>DASRGQ010000009.1:0-23179 GCA_035650975.1 Gaiellaceae bacterium | reverse complement strand
AGGCCCGCGTAGTTAACAAGGTTCTCCGCCGGTGGACTTCCCCCTTTTGAGGGCTGTTGTCCACAATCGGGGGATAACCGGTCGAAAGCCATGAGAAGGCCGCCCGTCAGGGGGCGGCCTTCTCTTTGGGCCGAAACCGAGAGGCACGCTTGGCAGCGGCTCCCAGCTCGCCTGCACCGAGTTCGCCGACCGTGCGGATCGACGAAGGCCACTGTGAGGGAAGCTCTTTAGTCGATCAGCCCGCGACGCAGGCCGATCGCGACGGCATGGGCGCGGCTCCGGGCATGGAGCTTGGCCAGCAGGTGCCGCACGTGGCTCTTGACCGTCTCTTCGCTGAGAAAGAGGCGAACCCCGATCTCGCGGTTCACGAGCCCGTCCGAGATCAGCTGAAGCACTTCGATCTCGCGCGGCGTCGGCTCCTGCGCCAGCTCCTGCACCTGGGGCTGCAGCGGGATGACGGCTGCAATCGCGGCATCACGCCGAGCGGCGACCGACTCGAACCGAGCCGTGTGCTCCTTGTAGCGCGAAAGGATCTCGTTCCGCTGTGCAGCGTCCACGCGCCTGGTATCGGCACCTGGAGGGGGGTCTTTAGCAGGACCTGCCTCGAACGGGGTACACGATTAGAGGCGCACGACCCGCCGCCGGCGCGCACGAAGATCGAGCGGCTCGGCCTCCTCGACGACCCCGATTCCGCCCTCCCGGCCCGTGGAATGGAGAATCCGGCCCTCGCCCAGCCAGAAAGCGACATGGTCGACCGGGTCACCGTAGGTGACGAGATCCCCCGGCGCGGGCTCCGCGACCTCGATTCCGGCGTAGTTCTGCTGGTGCGCGTCGCGTGGGACCAGCCGCCCGGTGAGCCGGAACGCCATGTGGACGAGGCCCGAGCAGTCGATCCCGCGCTGGGTCATGCCGCCCCACTCGTACGGCGCCCCGAGATAACGCCGCGCCGCCTCGAGCGGCGACGTCGCGACCGGCGAACCGAACACGCCGACGCGCTGCTCCAGCAGCTCCTCCCGGATCCACCCCGGATAGTCGTACGCCGTCGTCACGTGCACCCATCTGCCCTGCCGCTCGCCCGTCGGCTCGAGCGGCTCGCCGCGCAACGCCTGCGTGACCTGCTCCGCCCGCCCGTCCGGCTCCGCCCGGAGCGGGGCGACGTCGACCGCGCACCTCATACCGCGTGGCGCGCGATCTTCTCCTCGAGCATCGACCGCACCCGCGGCCAGTCGTCGTCGACGATCGCGTAGTAGGCGGAGTCGCGGATCGAGTCCGGGAGGATCATGTGCTTGCGGAAAATCCCCTCGAAGGTTCCGCCCACGCCGAGGAGTGCGCCGCGCACGCGGAGATTCCGCGCATCCGTTTTGAACTCGACCCGCATCGCGCCCCAACGCTCGAACGCATTTCGCAATAACAGGTACTTGGTCTCAACGTTGGAGCCGTTACCCCACTGCGCGCGCTCGAGCCACGTCCACCCAATCTCGAGCCGCCTATGAAGGGGCTCGATGTTCATGTAGCGCGTCGACCCGGCCGGCTGCCCGTCGACGTGGACGACGAACGGCACCTCATTCTCCGAGGCGAGCGCCAGGTCGAACCAGTGGTCGAAGCCGAACGAGTACATGTTCGTGTAGCGGTGGATGTGCGGCTCACGCTCGGCAGCCGCCCGGAGACCGTCGCGGTGGCGCTCCGCAATCGGCTCCAACCGGACGATCCGGCCCTCGATGGGTTCAGCCGGGCGGAGCGGTACCTCTTCACGGGAGGGGTGCGAATGGTGCAAAGTCCCATCAGTATCGCTTGGCGGGCGTCTAACTCGTCAGTACGACCGCTCTCTCCCCGATGACGAACCCACCCGAATTCCAAGTCACCTCCGGCGGCGCACTCGCGCTCCAACAGCCCGCCGTCGTCGTCCGCAAGAGCCCACGGCAGCTCTTCTGGGAGCGGTTGCGCCAAGACAAGGCGGCGCTTGCCGGCGCCGTCGTGATCGTGATCCTGATCTTTCTCGCGATCTTCGGCGGCCCACTCGCCCAGTGGCTCACCGGCCACCCGCAGAATCAGCCGTACGACTCGATGACCGACGAGTTCGGCGTGCCGAAGGGACCGAACGGCAGCTTCTGGTTCGGGGCCGACGCCTCCGGCCGCGATCTGTTCGTGCTGACGATGTACGGCGCGCGAACCTCGCTCTTCGTCGGGATCGTCGCGTCCGGCTTCGCGATGCTGATGGGGCTCATCGTCGGGCTCACGGCCGGTTTCTTCGGCGGCATCGTCGACACGCTGCTCTCGCGGATCGCAGACATCCTGCTCGCGGTGCCGCAGATCCTGATCGCCGTCGGCATCGTCGCCGCCTGCTCGATCTCGAAGTCCGGCTGCCTGCACGGGCTTCTGCAGCCGGGACTCACGGTCGTGATCGTCGTGATCGCGTTCTTCTCGTGGTCGTACGTCGCGCGCATCGTGCGCGGGTACACCTTGTCGCTGCGCGAGAAAGAGTTCGTCGAGTCCGCGCGCGCAGCCGGCGCGAGCAACTTCCGCATCCTCTGGCAGGAGATCCTTCCGAACCTGATTGGCCCGCTCATCGTCTACGCGACGCTCCTCATCCCGACGAACATCCTGTTCGAGGCGGCGCTCTCGTACCTCGGCCTCGGCGTGCCGGTCACCGAAGCCTCCTGGGGCTCGCTCCTGAGCCAGGTATCGAGCTCCGGCCTTTACAACGTCGCCTGGTGGCTGATGCTCTTCCCGGGTGGTTTCCTCATCCTGACGACACTCGCCTTCAACCTGCTCGGCGACGGCCTACGAGACGCCTTCGACGTCAAATCTGATCGATGACCATCAAGCAAAGACCCCCCAGAAAGGAGAAATCTGCGTGAGAAAGATGCTTCGGCTCGCCATCACGGCCGGGCTGATCGTCATGCTCGCCGTGCTCGCAGCCGGCTGTGGGAGCAAGAAGTCGAGCTCGGGCTCGAACAACACCACCACCACGAGCTCCTCGAGCTCGGGCGGCGGCTCGAGCTCGAACACGGCGTACCCCGGCACGTTCAGCAGCGGGACACCCGCCAAGGGTGGCGTATACACGATCGGTTGGGAGGGCTCCTTCGGGTTCACCGACAACTTCGACCCGACCGGTGAATACCTCGGCAACGCCTGGGGCCTCTACTCCAACCTGATGCTGCGGGCGCTCGTGGGCTACACCCATCAGCCCGGTGCCGCAGGGAACGCACTCGTCGGCGACCTCGCGACCAGCGTGCCGACACCGACCGACAACGGCCTCACCTACACGTACCACCTCAGATCGGGCGTGAAGTTCGCACCGCCGGTCAACCGGACGGTCACCTCGCAGGACGTCGCGTATGCGATGGACCGGCTCGCCGATGCGAACGACGGCGGCGAGTACTCGTTCTACTACACGGTGATCAAGGGTTGGAACCAGGCCGCTACCCAGAGCGGGAAGACAAAGAAGCTCGTGCCGGTCTCGGGCATCTCGACGCCCAACGCCAGCACGATCGTCTTCCACCTGACACAGCAGACCGGTGACTTCAACCGGCGCATGTCGATGCCGGCGACCGCACCGATCCCGCCCGAAGTCGGCAAGTGCTTCGAGGGCCAGGTCGGCAACTACGGCCGCGACGTCATCTCGAGCGGCCCGTACATGATCCAGGGCGCAGCCGGCAAGTTCACCACGTGCGCCGCGCTCAAGCCGTTCAGCGGGTACGCGGGTGCCAACGGCAGCAAGATCTTCCTGGTCAGGAACCCGAACTACGACCAGGCGACCGACCCGTACCGCAAGAACTACATCAACGAGTTCAAGTTCGTCGTGAACTCGAATGCGGACGACATCTTCGCCAAGGTGCAGGCAGGCCAGTACGACGACGAAGTGTCGAGCCCGACTCCGAAGACCATTCGGCAGTACGCGACGACGCCGTCGCTGAAGCCGCGGATGATCCCGAACGTCGGCGACCGCACCAACTACATCACCATGAACCTGACGCAGCCGCCGTTCGACGACGTCCATGTCCGCAAGGCGATGAACTACATCATCGACAAGGCGGCGCTGCAGAAGGCGTGGGGCGGCCCGATCCCGGGCTCGATCGCCACGCACATCGTTCCGCCGGTGCTCTACAACAACGGCCTCGCCGAGTACGACCCGTACGCGACGCCGAACGAGTCCGGCAGCGTCGCAAAGGCGGCGGCGGAGATGAAGCAGTCGAAGTACGACCCCGGCCACACCGGCAAATGCACCGCCAGTGTGTGCAAGAACGTGCTGATGATCTCCGACACCCGCAGCGTCGACAAGACGATGGCGCCGATCATCCAGAGCGACGCCGCGAAGATCGGGATCCACTTCACGATCCGCTCGATCAACGGGGCGTACCCGACCATCCAGAAGCCGTCCAACAACATCCCGATCTCGGATCGCTCGAGCTGGGGAAAGGATTACGCCGACCCGTACACGTTCTTCGCAGAACTGTTCGACGGCGGCGCGATCATCAAGGACGGCAACACGAACTACTCCCTCGTCGGCCTCACGCCGGCGATGGCTAAGTCGATCGGCGCGACGGGCAGCGTCAACAATGTCCCGAGCGTCGACTCCGACATCACTGCCTGCAGCAAAGAGCTCGGGCAGGCACGCACGACGTGCTGGGAGAACCTGGACAAGAAGCTGATGACCCAGGTCGTCCCGTGGGTGCCGTACCTCTGGCCGAACAACGTGTTCATCATCGGCCCGCAGGTCACGCACTGGAACTACGACCAGTTCACCGACGGCCCGGCGTACTCGTCCGTCGCCGTCAAGCAGTAACGACGTAGCGTTGGGGGGCGGGACCTCGTCCCGCCCCCCACTCCAATCGACGGTAAGGGGATCAGGAATGACGCTCTACATCGCACGCAGACTCTTGTGGACGATCGTCGTCGTCTTCTGCGTCATCGCCATCACCTACGCCGTCTTCTATCTCCTCCCAGCGGGCGATCCTGCGTTGCGCTTCGCGGGCAAGAGCCCGACAACGCAGGAGCTGATCACGATCAGGCACCGCCTCGGGCTCGACAAGCCTTGGTACATCCAGTTCATCAAGTTCACTTGGCATTTCTTCGTCGGCGACCGCTACGGCTGGCCGGGCCTCGGCTACACGTACGCAAGCGGCAGCTCGGTGAAGGCACTCGTCTTCGCGCGTGCGCCCCGCACGCTCTTCTTGATCGCCGGCGCCGCCATCCTGTGGCTCGTCAGCGGAGTCGCGATCGGCGTGCTCTCCGCGGTTCGCCGCCGCACGCTCGTCGACCGCCTCGCGATGGGCTTCGCCCTCTTCGGCATCTCGACCCCCGTCTTCTGGCTCGGCCTGATGGCGCTCTACATCGTGTGGAGCAAGCTCGGCCTGACCGGTGGAACCGGCTACGTCTCGCCGGTCACGAGCGTCACGGGTTTCCTCTCGCACATGATCCTGCCGTGGATCGTGCTCGCGATGCTCTACGCGGCGTTCTATGCGCGAATGACGCGCAACAACCTGCTCGAAACGCTGGGCGAGGACTACATTCGAACTGCACGCGCAAAAGGCTTGACGGAGCGACGCGTCATCTTCAAGCACGGTCTGCGTGCGAGCCTCACGCCGATCGTGACGATGTTCGGCATGGACGTCGCGCTGCTCGTCGGCGGCGCGATCATCACCGAGTCGGTGTTCAACCTCCAGGGGCTCGGGTACCTCGCGATCAACTCGGCGCTACAGCAGGATCTGCCCATCGTGCTCGGGGTCGTGCTGCTCGCATCCGTCGCCGTCGCGCTCGCAAACCTGATCGTCGACATCCTCTACGCGTTCCTCGATCCGCGCGTGCGGTACGCGTGAGCAGCACAGATCGCCAGCTACTCGACGTCCGCGGGCTGACGGTTCGCTTCCCGACCTCCGACGGTGTCGTGCAGGCGGTCTCGGATGTCTCGTTCACGCTGTCGCGCGGTGAGACTCTCGGAGTGGTCGGCGAGTCCGGGTCGGGGAAGAGCGTCTCCAATCTCGCGATCATGGGCCTTCTGAACCGCAAGCGCGCCCTGATATCGGGCGAGGTGTTGTTCAAGGGGCGTGATCTCCTGACGATGTCGCCGGATGCGCTGCGGCACATCCGGGGCAAGGAGATCGCGATGGTGTTCCAGGACCCGTTTGCGTGTCTGCATCCGATGTATCGCGTCGGCACGCAGATCGCCGAGGCGGTGACGGCGCACGAGAGTGTCGGCAAGGATCGGGCCTGGGCGCGCGCGGTCGAGCTGCTCGATCACGTCGGGATCCCGAACGCCACGTCGCGCGCGCGGGACTACCCGCATCAGTTCTCAGGCGGCATGCGCCAGCGGGCCATGATCGCGATGGCACTCGTCCACAACCCGGACATCCTGATCTGCGACGAACCGACAACGGCGCTCGACGTGACGGTGCAGGCGCAGATCCTCGAGCTGATCGAGGAGGTCAAGCGCGAGTTCGACATCGGCGTGATCCTCGTCACGCACGACCTCGGCGTCGTTGCCGAGACCGCGAACTCGGTGATGGTGATGTACGCGGGCAGGATCATGGAGTACGGGCCGGCGAACGAGATCTTCGACCGGCCGCAGCATCCGTATGCGTGGGGCCTGCTCGACTCGATGCCTTCGATCGAGCGGCGGCTCGCCACGCTCGTCCCGATCGAGGGCTCGCCGCCTTCGCTGCTCGCGCCGCCGTCGGGCTGCCCGTTTCATCCGCGCTGCCCGCACCGCTTCGAGCCGTGCCCGGTCGAGCGGCCGCCGCTCGTCGCTCCGGCCGAGGACGCACACCCCGACGCGTGCCATCTGCCGTGGGAGAAGAAGAAGGAGCTCGGCGCGAGCCGCGGGAGGCGGCACGCAGCATGAGCCGTAGACTTGACGGAGGCGAAGAAGCGAAGGTGCCGGCTTCGCCGGCGCCTGAGCTGCAACACAGCACGAACGGCACGGTCGACAACCTCGTCGAGCTCGAGCATCTGACGAAGCACTTTGCGGTGAAGCAGGGCGTGTTCGCGCGCGGCAAGGCGCAGGTGCACGCGGTCGAGGACGTGTCGCTGACCGTTCGCCGGGGCGAGACGCTCGGGATCGTCGGCGAGTCCGGCTGCGGCAAGTCGACGACCGCGCGCCTGACGCTGCGGCTGCTCGACCCCACCAGCGGCACGATCCGTTTCGACGGCCGCGACATCTCGAAGCTCTCGCAGCGGCAGCTACGGCCGCTTCGGCGCGAGATGCAGATGATCTTTCAGGATCCCTACGCGTCGCTCAATCCGCGCAAGACAGTCGGCCAGATCATCGGCGGCCCCTTCGCGATCCACGGCGTGAAGGGCGCCAGGATCCGCGTGCAAGAGCTGCTCGAGACGGTCGGCTTGAACCCCGAGCACTACAACCGCTATCCCCACGAGTTCTCCGGCGGCCAGCGGCAGCGCATCGGGGTCGCGCGCGCACTCGCGCTCTCACCGAAGCTGATCGTGTGCGACGAGCCGGTCTCCGCGCTCGACGTATCGATCCAGGCGCAGGTGCTCAACCTGCTGCGAACGCTGCAACGCGACTTCAACCTGACGTACGTCTTCATCTCGCACGATCTGTCGGTGATCCGACAGATCGCCGACCGGATCGCGGTCATGTACCTCGGGCGCGTCGTCGAGATCGGCGACAGCGAGTCGATCTACGAGCATCCGAAGCACCCCTACACCGCCGCTCTGCTCTCGGCGGTGCCGCGTGCGACCACCGGGCGCCGGGAGCGCATCGTGCTCACCGGCGACGTCCCGTCGCCGATCGCCCCGCCGAGCGCCTGCGTGTTCCATCCGCGCTGCCCCCGCTTCCACGAAGGCCACTGTGACGTGGAGACGCCTGAGCTGCGAGAGGTCGGCACCGCACACGCGGTTGCCTGCCACTACCCGCTCGAGCGGTGGCCGATGAGCGAGGCCGAGATCCGTCAGGCAGAGGGCGCCGAGCGCACCGCCGAGAAGCCGCATCTCGAAGGGGCCGCGCACGATGTCTAAGGTGTTCCTCGCGGCGCTGGTCGCGGCGCTCGCCGTGCCCGCGCTGGCTGCCTCTTCGTCCCCGCAAAGCGGCTTCTACGGCTGCCGCACGTACACGTCGAAGCATCCGGTCGCGGTCGTGCGCCCGCACTCGATCGTGGTCGCGTGCGCCGACGGCAACTTCTATCTCACGCGTCTCAGCTGGACGTCGTGGGCCGCGGCAAAGGCGGTCGCGGCCGGCACCGGCCATCAGAACGACTGCACGCCGAACTGCGCCGCGGGCCACTTCCACACCTATCCGGCCGATGTGAGCCTCACCAAGCCGCGAACGTGTGCTGGACACAAGGTGTTCACGACGCTCAGCTGGCGCTTCACGAAGCCGACGCCGAAGGGCATCGCGCTCAGCGGCGCGACCACCTTCAGCTGCTGAGCTGGTCGACGAAGACGCGCGCAGCACCGACGAATTCGAAGCCGAGACCCTCGCAGATCGGCTTCGACATCTTCCCTGCCTGAACAGTCAGCGCCGGCGTCCCTCGTTCCACCGCGAAGTCCCAGCGCGCCTGCGTCAGCGCGCGGTAGACGCCGCGGCCGCGTGCCTCCGGCAGCACCGCGCCGCCGAAGAGATTCACGCCGGCGTCGCCGAGCGCCGCGTACGCGCCACCCACGACGCGGCCGTCGATCTCCGCGCAGAACGAACGCCCGGGGTTGCCGGGCGAGCGGTAGCGCGCGAACTGCTCACGCCGCTCGTGCTCCGGAAGCTCCGGCGTGCCGAAGCACGCGCGGCCTACGTCGCCGGCGGCGCAGTAGTCCTCCCACGTCTCGACGAGCCGCACCTCGACCCCCGCGACCGGCTTGCCCGCCGGCGGCTGCACGAGGGCCATCCCGTTCTCGACCGCCTCGAACCCCGGCGTCTGCTCGTTCACCACGCCGAGCTCGGCGAGCGCAGAGGCGAGGTGATCGTGCTCCGGCGCGATCCACCAGCCGACGATCGTCCGGTCGTGGGCGCGCACAATCTTGCGCGCCTCCTCGACTGCTGCGGCGACGTCCTCCGGCCCGTCTCCGACCGGCTCGGCAATCTGCGCCATCGGCCACGGCGAGATGCCGATCCGGAACCCCTGCCCGTCGACAAGCTTGATGTCGGGCGGCACGTAGAGCTCGCGGAACGGGTGCATCGCCTGCCGGGCGACCGCCTCAGGGATCATGCGCGCATGCTGACGCTCCGGCCCGGCGAATGCCAGGCCGGAGCGTCGGCGAGACTAGGCAGCGAGGCCGGCGAGCTCGCGCAGCGCCGCGAGCCGCGAGAGCGCTTGGCCCTCGAGCTGGCGGACGCGCTCGCGCGTCAGGTCGAGCTCGTGTCCGATCGCCTCGAGCGTCCACGGCTCGCCCTCGAACCCGAAACGGAGCTCGAGGATGCGCCGCTCGCGCTCGGGCAGTGCGTCGAGCGCCTTGCGGATGTTCTGTCGGCGGAGCGACTCCTCGGCCTCGTCGAACGGGTCGGCGGCCTCGCGGTCTGCGAAGAGATCGCCGAGCTCGCCCTCGTCGTCCGCGCCCACCGTCTGGTTCAGCGATACCGAAGCCGACGCGGCGGAGAGCGCCTCCTCGACGTGCTGCAGCGGCAACCCAGTCGCCTCGGCAAGCTCCTCCTTCGTCGCCTCGCGACCGAGCTCGACCTCGAGCCGGCGCGCCGCGCGCGACAGCTTCTGCTGGCGCTCGACGACGTGCACGGGGACGCGGATAGTGCGCGCGTGATTCGCGACGGCGCGCTGCACCGACTGCCTGATCCACCAAGTCGCGTAGGTCGAGAACTTGTACCCGCGGCGCCAGTCGAACTTCTCGACGGCGCGATTCAGACCGAGCGTCCCCTCCTGGATCAGATCGAGGAACGGCACGCCGAGGCCGCGGTAGCCTTTGGCGATCGACACGACGAGCCGCAGGTTCGACTCGATCATGCGCCGCTTGGCGCGCCCGTCGCCACGCTCGATCGCCTTCGCGAGCACGACTTCCTCGTGCGCGGTCAGGAGTTTGTGCTTGCCGACGTCGGCGAGGAAGAGCTGCAGGCTGTCGCCCGCGCCGGAAGGAGCGTCGGCCTCGTAGATCACCGGTTCGGGCTGCGCCTTCGTGTTCTTCTCCTCGACGACGGGCTCGCGCACCTCGAGCCCGATACGCTCGAGCTCGCGGACCACGTCCTGGATCTCGGGGTCACCGAGGTCGTTCTCGACCGCGAACGCCTCGAGCTCGGCCGGCTCGACCCAGCCGCGCTCCTCGCCCGCCTCGATCAACGAGCGGGCGCTCTCGGTCTCAAGCAGTTCGTTCAGCTGGCTCTGGGTCAAGTGGTATTCGATGTCCTTTCGTTTCTGCGACCGGCACTCGAGACCTGCCCGCGGCCAGAGTACCGCCCGCGCTTACGAGCACGAACGCACGCACACGGAGGCCCATTCCGCTGCGGCTTGCTGATTATGGACGCTTTTCGGTCAGAAATGTTGTCGAACGTGTTTCGCCCCGGTTACGGGGTTCGCTACGAGCGCTTCCGGGTCGTGCGCTTCTTCACCGGGCCGCGCTCGCGGCGCGCTTGGAGCAGCTCCGCGGCCCGTTCGGGCGTGACCGATTCGATCGAGTCTCCCGCACGGAGGCTCGCGTTCGTCTCTCCATCGGTCACGTACGGGCCGAACCGGCCCTCCTTGAGAACGATCGGCTTGCCGCTCGCGGGGTCGGCGCCCAGCTCCTTGAGCGGCGGCGCTGCCGCCCGGCCGCCGCGGCGGCGTGGCTCCGCCAGCTTGGCGAGGGCCTCTTCGAGCGTGATCGTGAAGAGCTGCTCCTCGGTGTCGAGCGAGCGGGACTCCTTCCCCTTGCGGACGTAGGGGCCGTAACGGCCGTTCGCCGCCTGGACCTCCTCGCCGTCCGATTCGCCGAGCGAGCGCGGCAGGGACAGCAGCCGCAGGGCGTCCTCGAGCGTGATCGTCTCCGGGGACATCGTCTTGAAGAGCGATGCGGTACGCGGCTTGTCGTCGCCTTCGACGAGCTCGGTCACGTACGGCCCGTACCTGCCCGAGCGGAGAGCGATCGTGCGGCCGCTCTCGGGATCGACGCCGAGCTCCTGCTCCTGACGACCCAGGGCGAGCAGCTCCTCGGCCCGGTCGGGCGTCAGCTCGTCGGGCGCGATCTCCGGCGGCAGCGTCTGCCGGTCGGTGCCCCGCTCGAGGTAGGGGCCGTAGCGCCCGACCCGCACGACGATGTCGGTGCCAGGGAGCTCGACGGTGTTGATCTCGCGCGCGTCGATCTCGGCCAGTCGCCCATCGACGAGCTCCTTCAGCCCGGCGTCGCCGTCCTCGCCGAAGTAGAAGCGGCGCAGCCAGCTGTCACGCTTCTCTTCACCTGAGGCGATCTCGTCGAGGTCGTCCTCCATGCGCGCGGTGAACTCGTAGTCGACGAGCTGCGGGAAGTGCTTCTCGAGCAGGTTCACGACTGCGAACGCGAGAAACTCCGGGACGAGCGCCTGCCCGCTCTTGCGCACGTACCCGCGGTCGAGGATCGTGCCCATGATCGTCGCGTACGTCGACGGGCGGCCGATCCCGCGCTCCTCGAGCGCCTTCACGAGCGAGGCCTCGGTGTAGCGCGCGGGCGGTGTCGTCGCATGACCCTCGGGCGCGAGCTGCTCCGCGCTGAGTGCGTCGCCCTCGGCGAGCTTCGGGAGCAAACGCTCCTCGTCGTCCCCGTGCGGCTCGTCGCGCCCCTCCTCGTAGGCGAGCAGGAACCCGCGGAACGTGATCACGGTCCCGGCGGTCGCGAACTCGGCGCGGCGGCCGTCGCTCGCATTGCCGGCGATCCGCACCGAGACCGTCTGCCCGCGCGCGTCCGCCATCTGCGAGGCGATGGTGCGCTTCCAGATCAGGTCGTAGACGTTGAACTCGTCGGCAGAAAGCTCCCGGCGAACGTCGTCGGGCCTGCGGAACCGGTCGCCGGCAGGCCGGATCGCCTCGTGCGCCTCCTGGGCGTTCTTCACCTTGCGCGTGTACTGGCGCGGCTCGGCAGGCACGCTGTCGGCGCCGTAGAGCTCGCGCGCCTGATCGCGCGCGGCGGTGAGCGCCGACTCCGACAGCGTCGTCGAGTCGGTGCGCATATACGTGATGTAGCCGTTCTCGTAGAGCCGCTGCGCAACGCGCATCGTCTGCTGCGACGAGAGGCGAAGCTTGCGGCTTGCCTCCTGCTGCAGCGTCGAGGTCATGAACGGCGCAGCCGGCCGCCGCGTGTAGGGCTTCTCCTCGACCGAGGCGACGGCGAAGGCCGCGCCTTCGAGCGCCGTCGCGAGCCCGCGTGCGTCCTCTTCGGTGAGCTGCACTGTGTCGGGGTTGCGCAGCTTGCCCTGCTGGTCGAAGTCGCGTCCTTGTGCAACGCGCTTGCCGTCGACGGCCGCAAGCCGAGCATCGAACGCCCCCGGATCGAACGTTGCGACGATGTCCCAGTAGCCCGCTGCGACAAAACGCATTCGCTCCCGCTCCCGCTCCACGACGAGCCGCGTCGCAACCGACTGCACGCGACCGGCCGACAGCCCCTGCATGATCTTCCGCCAGAGGACAGGCGATACCTCGTAGCCGTAGAGACGGTCGAGAATGCGCCGCGTCTCCTGCGCGTCCACCAGGCAGTCGTCGATGTCGCGCGTCTCGGTCAGCGCCCGCTCGATCGCCGGGCGCGTGATCTCGTGGAAGACCATCCGGCGCACCGGGACCTTCGGCTCGAGCACCTCGCGCAGATGCCAGGCGATCGCCTCGCCCTCGCGATCTTCGTCCGTCGCGAGCAGCAGCTCGTCGGCGTTCTTCAGCTTGGCCTTCAAGTCGGAGACGACCTTCTTCTTACGTGAGTCGACGACGTAGAGCGGCTTGAAGTCGTGGTCGACGTCGACGCCGAGCCGCGACCATGGCTCGTCCTTGAACTTCGCCGGAATCTCCGCGGCGCTCGTCGGCAGGTCGCGAATGTGGCCGACGGACGACTCGACCAAGAAGTCGGGCCCGAGGTACCCGGCGATCGTCTTCGCCTTGGCCGGGGACTCGACGATCACCAGCTTCTTGCCGGTTACAGGCGCCATGTGACGCGCCACCATAGCGCCCGAGCCCGTTTCGGCGATACTCGCGGCCGGTGGCACGTCCTCCCCGGCCCTCGCCGCTCTACTCGTTCGTCGCGCTCTGCTCGTGGCCGCTCGTCCACCTCGTGTTCCGCTACCGGGCGCACGGGCGCGAGCACCTGCCGGCGGACGGCGGCTACGTGCTCGCGGCCGGGCACGTCTCGAATCTCGACCCTTGGCCGCTCGGCTTCGGCCTCTGGCCGCAGCGCTTCCTGCGCTTCATGGCGAAGTCGGAGCTCTTCTGGTTCCCGCTGGGCCCCCTCCTCGCCGCCTGCGGCGCATTCAAGGTGCACCGCGGCACGACGGACCGCGACGCGATCGCCACGGCCGTCCAGCTCGCACGCGACGGGCATGTGATCGCGATGTTCCCCGAGGGCACGCGCCGTCGGAAGGGGCTGCGGAAGCGGTTCGAGGCGCAGGCGCACACGGGCGCCGCGCGGATCGCGATCGACGCGGGCGTACCGCTCGTGCCTGCGGGGATTCGCGGGACGAACGGGCTGCGACGGCTCGAGCGCTGGCAGGTGCGCTACGGCCCCGCCGTCGAGACCGGCGACGACCCGGCCGAGGCGACGGCGCGGCTGATGGAGGCGATTCACACGCTCGAGGCGTCGCTGTGAGGCAGGGAACACTGCTCGCGATCGACGGGGACTCGCTCGCGCACCGTGCGTACCACGCTCTGCCGAAATCGATCCGGCTGAATGCGCTCGTCGGCTTCGCGAACTTCCTGCAGCGGCTGTGGGAGTCCGAGCAGCCGGAGTCCGTGCTCGTCGGATGGGACTCGCTCGAGACGCCGACCTATCGTCACAAGGCCTTGCCGGCCTACCAGTCGGGTCGCGAGTTCGAGGACTCGATCCTCGAGCAGCTCGCGCTGCTGCCGCCGTTCGTTGAGTCGTTCGGGTTCGCGGTCGGCAAGGCGGGCGGCTACGAGGCGGACGACTTCCTCGCAGCCGCCGCGCGCACATGGCCCGGGCAGGTGCTCGTCGCGACGTCGGATCGCGACGCCTTTCAGCTCGTGAACGAGCGCGTGACGATCCTGCAGCCGGTGAAAGGAGTCAGCGAGCTGACGCGCATTGGCATCGACGAGGTACGCGAGCGCTACGACGTCGAGCCGCACCAGGTTCCGGACTTCATCGCGCTGCGTGGCGACCCGTCGGACAAGATCCCGGGCGCACCCGGAGTCGGCCCGAAGAAGGCGGCGGAGGTCCTGCGGCGTCACGGGTCGCTCGAACAGGCGCTCGCCGACGGCCGCTTCCCGCAGAACGCAGACGACCTGCGGCTGTATCGCCACATCGCGACGATGGATGCGGACGCACCGCTGCCGAAGCTGAAGGCGACCCCGCCCGACTGGCAGCGCGCCGCGGCGCACGCCTCGGAGCTCGGGCTCGGCAACCTCGCGGGACGGCTGGAGAAGCTGTCGAACTCGTAAGCAACGCCGCGTTCACACGACTCCATCCGACTGGCGGTCATCCGGAGTCGCAGGCCCGCCTCGCAGCGCTGCACGAACGATTCGCGTTCGTCGACTGCACGCCCGCGACTGAATGCGACATCCTCCGCTGCCATACGCGCGATCTGGTCGAGCAGGTGAAGTCGACGCGCGGGTTCCTCGATGCGGACACGCCGTGCACCGATACGAGCTATGGGGCTGCGCTACTTGCGGCCGGCGCGGCGATCGAGGCGGTCCGCAGCGGCGGCTTCGCGCTTGCGCGTCCACCCGGGCATCACGCCGAGCGCGGCCGCGCGATGGGCTTCTGCCTGTTCGACTCGATCGCCGTCGCCGCGCGGTTCGCGCAAGCGGAGCTCGGCGTCGGGCGCATCGCGATCGTCGACTGGGACGTGCATCACGGAAACGGCACGCAGGACGTGGTTGCCGGCGACGACTCGATCCTGTTCGCGTCGCTGCACCAGTGGCCGTTCTATCCCGGCAGCGGCGGCCCGGACGAGCAGGGGGCGACGCTCGTGAACGTTCCCCTGCCCGCCGGCACGGGCGACGGCGGGTACCTCGGCGCGTTCGAAGGTGTGGAGCGCGCCGTGACGGCGTTCGAGCCCGAGCTCGTCCTCGTCTCCGCGGGCTTCGACGCGCACGTCGACGATCCGCTCGCGGGGATGTGCGTCACGGCTGACGGTTTTCGCGAGCTCGCCCGGCGCTCGGCTGCCCTCGCGCCGCAGGTCGCTGCCGTGCTCGAGGGCGGGTACAACGTGCGCACGCTGCCCGACCTGGTCGAGGCCGCCCTCGAGGGGTTCGACGCGGCGTAGCGGGCTTTTACCCGCTTCTTACACGGGTCCCGCAGATCCCCCACGGCGAGGAGACATCCTCCGTCCGGATCGTCCGGGAGGAGGCTCGCATGGCAGGGACTCGGATGCGGTGGGTCGTCGGTCTGGCACTCGTTGTCGTGTTCGCGACGGTCGTCGGCAGCGCAGCAGCGGCCGCGCCGACGGCGACGACCGGCCCGACGACGTCGGTCGGCGCGACGACTGCGACCGTCACCGGAAGCGTCAACCCGGGCGGCCAGTCGACGAGCTGGTACGTCGAGTACGGGACGTCGACCTCGTACGGTTCGAAGACGTCGAGCACGAACGCAGGCTCGGGGTCGAGCGCGGCGAGCATCTCTGCCGATCTCAGCGGCCTCCAGGCCGGCACGACCTACCACTACCGCGTCGTCGCGACGAACAGCACGGGCACGAGCCACGGCAGCGACGCGGTCTTCACGACGCTCACACCTCCGGTCGCCACAACCAGCTCCGCCACCAGCATCAGCGCGAGCTCGGCGACGCTCAACGGAACGGTCGACCCGAACAGCCGCGACACGTCCTACTACTTCGAATACGGAACCTCGACGAGCTACGGCACGAAGACCGCGGTCAAGAGCGCGGGGGCAGCGAGTAGCCCGCAGTCCGAATCGGTGTCGATCAACGGCTTGCAGGCAGGCCACACCTACCATTTCCGGATCGTCGCGACCAGCGACGCCGGCACGAGCACCGGCAAGGACGCATCGTTCACGACGAGCGCAGCGCCGGGCGTCGAGACCGGCGACGTCGCATCCGTCACGACGACGACTGCGACGCTCAGAGGCAACGTGAACCCGAACGGCCTGTCGACGACCTGGTGGTTCGAGTACGGGACGTCGACGAGCTACACCTCGAGGACGAGCTCGCACAGCGCCGGCTCCGGAACGGCGACCAAGGGCGAGTCGATCGGCATCAAGTCGCTGCGGCCCGCGACGACCTACCACTACCGCATCGTCGCGCAGAACTCGAGCGGCAGAAGCTACGGCGCGGACCGCACGTTCGCAACGGTCGGCGCACCGTCGACCGCCACCGGCGCCGCGCAGAACGTGGGCCCGGAGACCGCGCTCCTGACCGGCTCGCTCGACACGCATGGCAGGTCGACGACGTGGTGGTTCCAGTACGGCACGTCGACCGGGTACGGCACGTCGACGCCTGCGAAGAGCGCGGGCTCGAAGGCGGGGGCGCAGACGGTGACGTGGCAGCTGAGCGGGCTTCAGCCCGGGGCGACGTACCACTATCGCCTCGTTGCGAAGAGCGACGGCGGCACTGCGTACGGGGCGGACGCAGCGTTCGCCACGCAGGGAGTGACGCTGACCGTCGTCGCGCGCCAGGTCGTCTTCGGCGGACGCATCAAGCTCGCAGGCATCGTGCCGACGCACAATGCAGGGGAGCAGATCGCGGTCTACGCGCAGCCGTACGGCGGCGGGTCGTTCCACCTCGTGACGACGGTGCTGAGCGGAGTCGGCGGCACCTGGGCGTACATCGCGCAGCCCGGCATCGCGACCGCGTACGAGGCGATGTGGCACGGCGCCTCCAGCCAGCCGATCTCGATCGGCGTGCATCCGCGCATCGGCTTCTCGCGCGCGCGCAACGGGAAGTTCCTCGTTCGCGCGTCGGGGGCGCATGCGTTCCCGCATCGGATCGTCCAGGTCCAGCGGCGCTCCGAGGGCCGCTGGAGGACGATCCGGCGAGTCCGCCTCGGTGCTCGTTCGCGCGCGCAGTTTGCGGTCTCGCTGCCGAGAGGCACCTCGACGCTTCGTATCGCGATGAGCGTGAACCAGGCGGGTGCCGGGTTCCTCGGCGGCACGAGCCGCACGCTCGTCGTGCACGTCAAGCGCTGAACCGCGCGCGACACCGTGCCGCCAGACCGTGGTCTCCCCGAGCCCCGAGAGACGGCGCAGTCTCCGCGTCCCCGCGGTGATTTCCTGGCGGTACGAACTCGTCTGCACGTCGCATCTATGACGGTTTCCCCGGCAGATAGAAAACCCCCGCGTTGCGGGGGTTTTCCGTAGCAGGCCTGTAAGCCGGATTCTGTCGAGGGTGACCATCCCTCTCGGCAGCTACCCGGGCCCTCGGCGGGCAGCCTTCATGCGGGCCCTGTTCGCCTTGCACCGGACGGGGTTTGGCAAGCCGCCGCGTCGCCGCGACGCTGGTGGGCTCTTACCCCACCGTTTCACCCTTACCGTGGGCGTCTCCGGAGAACACGTCCACGGCGGTCTGCTTTCTGTTCCACTCTCCGTCGGCTTTCGCCGCCTCCCTCTGTCGTTGAAAACAATCGGGAGCGTCCTGCCCTGCGGTGTCCGGACTTTCCTCGACGCCCCGAAGGGCGCCGCGGTCACCCGGCCTGCGCCGCGGATTCTAGCCCGGCACGAACCGCCTCTTCGTCTCCCAGATAGGCGCCGCACTCCGGGCAGAAGACGCCGTCGCCGCGCGCGTGCATCACGAACTCGCCGCAGCAGAGGCACTCGAGGGACGCGCCGCGCAGCAACGCGACGAGCTCCTGGTCGAGCGTGCGGTGGAGTGCGGCGATCTCTGCGGTCATAACTCTCTGAAGACCCCCACGACCCGGCCGAGGATCTGGACGTGGTTCATGTAGATCGGCTCCATCGTCTGGTTCTCGGGCTGCAGGCGGATGCGCGCCTTCTCGCGGTAGAACGTCTTGACCGTCGCCTCCTCGGCCGTCTCGTCGTCGCCGGCGAGCGCGACGACGATCTCACCGTTCCGCGCGTCCTGCGTGCGCTGGACGATCAGCAGGTCGCCGTCGAGGATCCCGGCCTCGATCATCGACTCGCCCTTTGCCCGCACGATGAAGTCGCCCTTGGTCGACGAGGGCATGGAGACGTAGTCCTCGACGTACTGGTCGGCGAGCAGCGGGCCGCCGGCCGCGATCTCGCCGAGGATCGGCAGCCTCGTCACGTCGCCGGCCTCGACGGCCTGCGCCTCCGGCTCGCGGCGCTCGCGTCCGAGCAGCTCGAGCGCGCGCGGCTTCGTCGGATCGCGGCGCAAGAGGCCGGCCCGCTCGAGGTTCGCGAGGTGCGCGTGCACCGTCGAGGGCGAGGCGAGCCCGACCCGCTCCCCGATCTCGCGTACCGTCGGCGGGTAGCCGTGGCGGTCGACGTACTCGACGAGGTAGTTCCAGATCTCCTGTTGGCGGGCTGTCAGCAACGCATCCCTCCGGGTCGGGTGGCCGTCTGTCCGAACGTGTGTTCGCCACCAGGGTAGAGACTCCTGCGGACGCCGTCAAACGTTCCGGAAGAAAAAAAGCCGCCCCAGGGGGCGGCTCATGCGCTGGAGAGGACTTGAACCTCCACGACCGCAATGGCCACTAGGCCCTCAACCTAGCGCGTCTACCAATTCCGCCACCAGCGCGTGGAACCGCGGCATTGTACCCGCCTCCTGACGACGCGGACATCGATGCGGCAGACTGCCGCACATGGCTGACGACTGGCGGGTCACGGTGACGCTCGCAAGCGGGCACGATGCGGCGACGGCCGTGCGCGGGCTGCACGACCACGAGGTCGATGCTACGCGCCGCGCCGCACACGGCGACCGCATCGCCGTCTCGAGCGACGGGGCGACGGTGTTTCTCTATGCCGACACACGCGGCGCCGCGGAGGCCGGAGAGCGCTCGCTGCAAGACGTGCTGAAAGCGCACGGCCTGCAGGGCGAGCCGCACCTCGACCGCTGGCACCACCTCGAGGAGCGGTGGGAAGACGCGAGCGTCCCGCTCCCCGAGACCGCGGGCGCCCGCGAGGTTGAGCACGAGCGGCTCGAGGCTGAAGAAACGGAAGAGTCCGTCGAGTCCGGCGTCGCCGAATGGGAAGTGCGCGTCGAGGTGAGCTCGCGAAAAGACGCAGAGGCTCTCGCCGCGCAGCTCGAGCAAGAGGGCTGGAGGCCCGTGCGGCGCTCCTCGTACCTGCTCGTCGGTGCGAACGACCGCGACGACGCCGAGAAGCTCGCGCGCCGTCTCGAGCGCGACGCGCCGCACGGCGCGAAGGTGCACGTGGAGCCCGGCGCCGGCCTTGCGTGGGAGCTGCGGCCATACAACCCGTTCTCGATCTTCGGCGGGCTCGGCCTGTAGCCGGCTATTCGATCGGCGTCAGCTCGCGCTCGAGCGTCGCGCGCTCGGGCTCGAGCCACGGCGGCAGCGAGAGGCCGTCGCCGAGCGTTTCTTCGGGCTCGTCGACGAGGAAGCCGGGCTCGTCCGTCGCGATCTCGATCAGCATGCCGTCGGGCATGCGGAAGTAGACCGAGCGGAAGTATTTGCGGTCCTGAACCGGCGTCGGCCGCAGGCCGACCTCCGCGAGCCGCTCGTGCCACGCCTGCTGATCCGCGTCGCTCGCAACGCGCCAAGCGATGTGGTGCGTCGTCCCGGCGCCGATCAGCGCTGCGTCCTCGACCTGCTCGCCGAATGAGAGCGGCGCGTCGTCTGCGAAGACGCCGACGTACAGGTCGGGGTTGCCGATCACGACCACGTCGCGCACGCCGGCGCTCTCGGCCGGGTAGAGGCGGAGCCGCAGACCGTCGGGATCCTCCGTCTCGGACTCCTGCGCGACGGCAGGTGCAGCGAGCCCGATCGACTCGAGCGTGCCCCGACCGAGCCGGCCGCGGTCGGCGCGCGGCCACTCGAAGAACGTGATGAGCGAGCCCGGGCGGCCGAGCTCGTCGCCGAAGTAGAGGTGATAGCTGTGCGGATCGTCGAAGTTCACCGTCTTCTTGACGAGCGTGAACCCGAGGTCGCGGTAGAAGTCGAGCGTCTGCTGCGCATCGGAGCAGACACACGTCACGTGGTGCAGTCCCGCGAGCTGCATTCGGGCGGGAGTCTACGTTGCGTTACTGCAGCAGGCGGAACAGCAGAATCGTGTTGCCGAAGAAGAGCACGGCGATCACGATCGTGAGCCGCGTCAGGTTCCGCTCGACGATGTGCGTTCCGCCCTGCGATGCCGGCGTGAAGCCCATGCCGCCGAGTCCCGCGTCGCGCCCGGAGTGCATGAGGATCAACCCGACCAGCGCCGCGGCGAGCAGCACGTGGATGACCGAGAAGAACGGAAGCATTACCCGGAACGGTAGCCGAGAACGCCGCTATTCCGCCGCGTCGAGGATCGCCCGGACGAGGTCGCCGGCGATCTGGTCCTTCGTGACGTACCCGGCCGCGCCGGCCGCGCGTGCGCGCGAGACGTCGTGGGGTGCCTGCGACCCGGTGAGCATGACCACGCGCGTCGCCGGCGCCTCGTCGCGAATCAGCTCGGTCGCCTCGATGCCGTCCATCACCGGCATCGCGATGTCCATCAGCACGACGTCGGGGCGCTCCGCACGGACGAGCTCGACGGCGGCGCGGCCGTCGCCGACGCGCCCGACCACCGCGATGCGCCCGTCGGTCGAGAGGATCGCCTCGAGCGCCTCCGCGAAGAGGCGCTGGTCGTCGGCGATCAGGACTCGGACGCGGGTCGTCGGCACGCTCCCGACTAACCTACTCCGCATCGACGAAAAGGCCGCACGCGAAAAGGTGCACGACCTGCTGCTGACGGGCGACAACCGTCTGAAGCAGGGCGTCTCGGCCGAGAAGGTCCGGCAGAGCTACGAGCAGGCGCTCGCCGTCGCGCGTGAGCATGGGCTCGAGGAGAGCGTTCGCCCGCTCGTCGAGGTCAGGCTGGCCGACCTCGAACGGCTCTCAGGAGAATCTCCTCCACCCGCTCCGCCTGCAGCCTGACGTCGTGCGGCGCCGCCGCACGGCGCGCGGCCTCGTTCGGCGCGGGCATCGACGCAGCGACCGAAAGCGCACGCGTCAGCTCGGCCGTGTCGAGCGGGTCGACGAGGATGCCGGCCTCGTCGGTGACGAACTCCGGCGGGCCGCCGATGCGCGTCGCAACGACGGTGCGACCGCAGGCCATCGCCTCCAGGATCGCCTGCCCGAACGGCTCGAGCAGCGCAGGCGCGCACACCACGTCCGCCGCCGCGAGCCACGACGGGACCCGGTCGTGGGGGACGCGGCCGATCACCCGCACGCCATCGCGTCCCTCGAGACGTCCGCGCAGCGGGCCGTCGCCGACGAAGGTCAACGAGCCGCGGCCGAGCTCGGCGAAGGCGTCGGCGAGCCGCACGACGTTCTTCCGCTCGGTCAGCGAGCCGACATGCACGAACGCCGGCGGCTCGAGTTGCGCTGCCGGCTCGACGTCCGTGAAGCGCTCGAGATCGACGCCCGAGTCGACGACCTCCGTCTTCCCGCGGGCGGCGGGGAGCCGCTGCTCGAGCTCGCGGCGGAGGTAGTCGGAGACGGCGATCACGGACGCTGCGCGTTCGACCACACGCCTCGTCAACTGCGCCACGCCGGGAAGCGCGCCGATGTTGCGCACGTCGCGGCCGTGCGCGGTGACGACGAGCGGGCCGCCGGCGCTCAGAGCGATGAGCCCGGACGGGACGAGAAAGTGCGCCCATGTGACGTCGTGCGGGCCCGCTTCGCGCACGCGCCGGCGCAGCTCGAGATAGCGCCGCTTGCCGCCGCCACGCCGGTCGAGCACCGCGAGCTCGACGTCGTGGCCGCGTTCGCGCAGCGCCCGTTCCATCTGGGCGACAAACGTTCCCAGGTCGGGATCGGACGGCCCCGGGTACAGCTGCGAGACGAGAAGGATCCTCAACGGCGGTCTTGCTCGCCCCACTCCTCGCGCAGCACGCCGCAGATCTCGCCGATCGTGCAGCGGGCCCGCAGCGCATCGCGCATCGGCGGGAGCATGTTCTCCGTGCCGCGTGCAGCGTCGCGTACGCGGAGGAGCGCCGCAGTCGCATCGTCCGCGTTTCGCTCGGCGCGCACCTTCGCTGTGCGCGCGAGCTGTCGCTTCTCGGCAGCGGGATCGATCGACTGCAGGTCGACCTCCGACTCGGCGCCGCCCTCGAAGGCGTTCACGCCGACGATCACGCGCATCCCCTCCTCCACCTCTCGCTGCCACGCGAACGCCGAGCTCTCGATCTCGTCCTGCACGAACCCCTGCTCGACCGCGGCGACGGCGCCGCCGAGCTCGTCGATGCGCTCGATGAGCTCGACGGCCCGCGCCTCGAGCTCGTCGGTGAGCGCCTCGATGTAGTACGAGCCGCCGAGCGGGTCCGCGGTCGCCGTCGTCCCCGCCTCGTTCTGCAGGATCTGCTGCGTGCGCAAGGCGATCGTCGCCGCGCGCTGCGTCGGCAGCGCAAGCGCCTCGTCGAACGAGTTCGTGTGCAGCGACTGTGCGCCGCCGCAGACGGCGGAGAGCGCCTGGATCGCGACGCGTACGACGTTGTTCTCCGGTTGCTGCGCGGTCAGCGTCGAGCCGCCCGTCTGCGCGTGGAAGCGCAGCGCGAGCGCCTTCGGATTCGTCGCGCCGAACCGGTCGCGCATCACGTGCGCCCAGAGGCTCCGGGCGGCGCGGAACTTCGCGACCTCCTGGAAGAAGTCGTTGTGCGCGTTGAAAAAGAACGAGAGACGCGCACCGAAGTCGTCGGGGGACAGTCCCGCTTCGACAGCGGCAGCGCAGTAGGCGATGCCGTTCGCGATCGTGAACGCGAGCTCCTGCACCGCGGTCGAGCCCGCCTCGCGGATGTGGTAACCGGAGATCGAGATCGTGTTCCACTGCGGTATGCGCTCCGCGCAGTACGCGAACAGGTCGGTCGTGAGCCGCATCGACGGCCGCGGCGGGAAGATGTAGTTGCCGCGAGCGATGTACTCCTTGAGGATGTCGTTCTGCACCGTGCCGCGTAGCTGGGCGCCGCTCACGCCTTGTGCCTCGGCGACGAGCTCGTAGAGAAGCAGTAGGAGCGACGCGGGCGCGTTGATCGTCATCGACGTCGACACGT
>DASRGQ010000008.1:0-34225 GCA_035650975.1 Gaiellaceae bacterium | reverse complement strand
CCACCGTCAAGTCCTTGCGGGCGCGCCGGACGGGCGTCGAGACGGACCTGCGCGGGCGCGAGGACTTGACGGTGGCGCAGCTCGCCGCCGAGGTCGAGGCTGCGGAGGCTTCGCGGTGACCGCCACGGCGCGCCGGCCGCTGTCGCCGACGTGGATGGTGCAGCGCCTCGTCGGCGAGGGTGTCGATCCGGCGGAGGTCGCGGATCGGGTTGCTGCCGCGTACGCGGAGCGGTTCGGCTGCCGGGCGTCGCAGGAGATGCTCGGGGCGCTGGTCGCGGAGCAGGATCCGTTGGAGCTGGTGTGGGGGATCGGGCTGCTGCAGGCGAAGGTGCAGGCTTACGAGGGTTGGCCGTCGGTGCGCCTGTCGCCGCTGGAGCGGCGCGTGCTGACCTCGTTGTGGGAGGCGGGCGAGGACGGCTGGCTTCCGGCGACGGCGAAGCAGCGTGCAGCGTTGGATCGTCTTGAGGTGCTTGGGTTCGCGGACCTCGTAGGTCAGGGTTGGGGCGCGACCGACGACGGGCGTAGGTGGCTGTCGTGAGCGTGCTCGCGCTCAGGGTGCTCGTGTGACGGTGCGCGCCTACATCCGCGTGTCGACGGCGGGCCAGGCGGAGCTGTCGCCGGAGGTACAGCGGCAACGGATCGAGGCGTGGTGTGCCGCAAACGGCCACGACCTCGTTGAGGTGTACTTGGACGTGGCATCTGCGTCGAAGCGCGGCAACGACCGCCCGGAGCTGACCCGGCTGCGGCGGGACCTTCGCCCGGGCGAGACGGTGGTCGTGACGCGGCTCGACCGCCTCGGCCGTTCGATGGTGGAGACGTCGAAGCTGTTCGCGGAGTTCGACGATCTAGGAGCTTCGGTGGCGTCGCTGGAGGAGAACATCGACGCGAGCACGACGACGGGGAAGTTCATGCGGAACCTGCTCGCGTCGATCGCGGAGATGGAGGCGGGGACGATCGCCGACCGGGTTCGTGCGTCGGTGCCCGCGAGGAAGGCGAAGCGCGGCGGCATCTACGGCGGCGGCAGGCGACCGTATGGGTTCGAGGTCGACCGGGTGACGGTGCGCGAGAGCGAGGCGCTCGTGATCCGCGAGCGGATCGTCGGCCCGCTGCTCACCGGCACCTCGGAGAACCGGATCGCCCGCATGTTGAACGCGGACGGTGTGCCGTCCGCATCCGGTGGCACGTGGAGTCCGGGGACGCTCGGCAAGCTGATCCGGCGGGAGCACTTGCGGCGAGTCCTGAATGAGGAGACGTACGGGCGGCTGCGTGCGCTGCTCGCGGCACGTGATGCACGGCCGGGCAAGGGGCGTGGCCGAGAGACGGCGAGGCCGACGCTCGCGCACGGCAGGTTCACGTCGCCGTGCGGTGCGGCGCTGGTGTACCGGGTCAGTAACGACTCGTACGTGTGTAAGCGGAAGGCAGACGAGGGGCCGGCTGCGTGCTCATGCAAGCCCGCGAACCGCGAGGCGGTGGACGGGATGCTGCTCGACTGGATCGAGCGGGCGCTGATCGGCGAGAAGTCGCTCGCTGCTCAGGTAGACAGGGCGCAGCAGGGCGCGCTCGCTGCCGCACGGAGCGCGCTGCGCGAGCGGCAGCGGGAGGCGATGGCGCTTGAGGCGCACCTCGACAGGGCGCGCCGCGACTACCGGGCCGGGAGCCTGTCGGCGGAGACGTACGAGACGGAGCGGCGCGAGGTCGAGGCGGAGCTCGACGGCGCACGCGCTGCCGCCGACCGTGCCGTGGACCAGCTCGCGGCGGTCGAGGCGGGCCGGGCAGCCGAAGACGCGAGGCGCAAGGTGGAGCTGTGGTTGCGCGACCTGCGCGGGCTCGTCGAGGAAGGCACGGACGCGACGGCTGCGATCGCGGCGGCGCTCGACCAGATGGCCGTGCAGTTCTTCCTCCTCGCCGACGGTTTGCTCGGCGTGAGCGTCGGCAGGGCCGGCATCGCCGACGCGAGGGTCGGCGCGGCGGTCGCGTTCGTCGGAACGCTTCCCGGCCATGAGGCAGTGCCGGTGCCGCGGCCTTGCGACGCCGATCCGGGCACGGTGTGGGACGTGAAGTTCGGCGGCGGCGACCCGGCCAGGTGGCGGGGCACGCTGCGTGAGTTGCCGCTCGAGGGCGGGGAATACATAAGCGACTACAGCGAGGTGAAGTCGAAGGCCGGCGACCGACACGGCGACCCACTCGAGATGATCCCACCGGCGAAGATCGCTCGCATCCGACGCGCCGCCGATGCGTGGCTTGCACGGCACCCCGAGCTCGACGGGCTCGACGTGCGGTTCGACGTCGTCGCGGTGCGCGGCACGCGCATCGAGCACGTTCCGGACGCGTTCTGAGCTCACGGGCTCGCCGCGAGACGGCGCCCGGCCGTCGCAACCTGCTTCCCGGCCGCGGTCTTCGAGAACGTCCGGGGAGATCGGCGTCATCGGTCCGGTACGTCTCCCGGCGGCGGCCGTTTGTTTAGTGCGAAAGGCGATTCCCCAACGATGTCGAATCCGGCAGCATGGGGGCCACGCAGGAGGAGCTGTACTCGGGCCTCGATCTCGACCTCTCGTGGAGCGAGCGCGATCTGCCCGAGCGCGAGCGGACGAAGCATGTCCACCGGCTTCATCCGTACCTCGGCAAGTACGTTCCGCAGCTCGTCGAGGAGCTCTTCCGCAGGCACGTGCCTCCACGCGGCCGTGTGCTCGATCCGTTTGCCGGCTCGGGAACGACACTCGTTCAGGCAATCGAGAGCGGGCTCGACTCGACGGGCGTCGACATCGCTGCGTTCAACTGCCTGCTCATGCGCGTGAAGACGGGCGAGCACAACCCGTTCGTCCTCGAGCGCGATCTGCGCGATCTGCTCGCGCGCTTTGAACGCGGTGAAGGATCGGCGGCCGGCGGAAACGCCTACATGCGAACGTGGTTCGCGCCGCAAGCGCGCAACGAGCTTCTACGCTTCCGTTCTCTGCTTGCCGACTACGAGCATGCGGACGTACTGCGCGTCGTGCTCGCACGCGCTGCGCGCTCGGCGCGACTGACGACGCACTTCGACCTCGACTTCCCTCGTGCGCCTCAGTCCGGCCCCTATTGGTGCCACAAGCACAAACGCGAATGCCGGCCGATCGAACGTGCGGAGCATTTCCTTCGTCGCTACACGCTGGACACGCTGACGCGCCTGAAGGAGTTTGGTCGCGTTCGTACGCCGCGCTCGGCAGCGGTGCTGCACGGGGATGCCCGAGAGCTCGACCTCGGCGGACCGTTCGACGCCGTCGTCACCTCGCCGCCGTATCCCGGCCTGATCGACTACCACGAGCAGCACCGGTACGCCTACGAGCTGCTCGGGCTCGATGATCGCCGCTCGAGCGAGATCGGCGCCGCCGAGCGCGGGACGACGAAGGCTGCACTCGCGGGCTACGTGCAAGGAATCGCCGCGGTGCTCGAGGCTTGTCGGTCGACGGTGCGCCCGCATGGTCGGATCGTCATCGTCGTCAACGACCGTCGCGACCTCTACCCAGAGATCCTCGACCGGGCAGGGCTCGCAATCGAACAGCGCTACCGACGCCACGTGAACCGACGTACGGGGCGCCGCACGGGCGAGTACTTCGAAGACGTGCTCGTCGCGCAGCGCGGCTAGCCACGCGCACGATCGCCAACGTAGGGTTGGCCGATGGTCGGGGAGGTCGGCGGCTTGGGCCCGCGCAGACGGCGTCGCGAACGCATGCGCCGTCGGGCGCGGCTCCGGCGCTCGCTCGCTGCGGCCATGCTGCTCGCCGCGGCTGCGACGGCCGCAGCCCTCACTCTGCGCGGGGGGTCGCAACATGCGCGGCCGAACGCGACACGAGGGCCAATGGTCGCAGTGTCACCCGTATCGCGGTCGAGACCCCATCGGGTGGCGCTTCGGCGGAGCACCGCCGCCGTCCCGATCCTGATGTACCACGTGATCGCGCCGCCGGTCGCGAATGCGCCGTTTCCGGGGCTGTACGTGGACCCGGGTTCGTTCCGCGCGCAGATGGACGCCCTCGCGCGCGCGGGCTACGACGCGGTCACGCTCGACCAGGTCCGGCGCGCGTGGCTCGGGCACGGGACCCTGCCGCGGAAGCCGGTCGTGCTCAGCTTCGACAACGGCTACCGAAGCCAGTACACGGCAGCACTGCCCGTTCTCGAGCGGCTCGGCTGGGTCGGAGTCGAGAACCTGCAGCTCACGGGCCTCCCACCGTCGCAGGGCGGGCTTGCGCCGTGGGAGGTTCGGCGCCTCGTCGCGAGCGGCTGGGAGCTCGACACGCAGGGGGAGAGTCACGCCGACCTGGTCGCGCTCGACCCGGCGGAGCTTCGGTTCCAGGTGGTCGACGCACGCCGGACGCTTCGCCGGGAGTACCACGTGCCCGTGAACTGGTTCTGCTACCCGTCCGGCTACTACGACATGGCTGTCGCCTCCGAGGTCGCGGCCGCGGGCTTCGTCGGCTCCACCACCGTCGTCCCCGGCTGGGCGAGCCCGGATGAGAGCCCGTTCACGCTGCCGCGCTTGCGTGTCCTGCGCGGAACGACGCCGGATGAGCTCCTGCAGCAGATCGGAGGCGCCCGCTTCGCACCGCCGCCGCCCGCGTCGTATCCCGACTAGCTCTTCTCTGCGCGCGCGTACAGCAATCCGGGCACGCCACCGTCGCCGAGGTCCGCTGCATGGCGCACCTCCGCCATTCGCCGGAGGCGCAACCCGAGACGGTCGAGCTCGTTGACGTAGTCGCCGAGCGGCCGATGGTACGCGTGCCTCGGCAGCCAGTCGCCGGGAACGCGCTTTGCGTAGCGGTGATCGACGAGATAGTCGCCGGCTACCTCGACGTGCCCGTGGAAGCACGGGTGCACGATCGAGAACACGAACCACCCCTCGCGTTGCAGCACCCGGGCAACCGATGCAAGCGTCGCCGGGAGGCGTGGAATGTCCATCAGCGCCATGTGGCAGACCACGCCGTCGAACCGTGCGTCACCGATCCCGTCGAGCTCTTGAGCGTCGGCTTCGAGGTACACGATCCCCCGCGGTTGCGCTGCCTCGTGCCTGCGCGCGTGGTCGAGCATCGCCGACGAGACGTCGACTCCGATCACCGATGCGCCCAGCGACGCCAGCAGGCGGGCGTCCTGTCCCTGGCCGCACGCGAGCGAGAGCACCTCCATCCGTTGAACGTCGCCGACGAGCTCGACGAGGACGGGATCGACGAGCCCGGCGCCATCCGGGTCGAACTGCCGGCTGTACGCCTCCGCGACGTCGTCGTAGGGGGCTCGAGCGGCCATGCCCAGTGAATAGCAGACGGGTGCGTGACCTGGGAACTCGAGGCGCAGGACGGACTCGTCGTGGACGAGCCGGTGTGTGCGACCCGTCCACACGCGTGAATAGTCACGAAGCTGGCACAGACACGTGACAGGTTGCCGCCTATCGTGGCAACATGCTCGCGCGAACCGTCACCCATGCGCTCGTCGGCATCGATCCACGTCGGGTCGAGGTCGAGGCGCACATCCAGCGTGGTCTGAGCGCGTTTACGATCGTCGGACTTGCCGACCGCGCGTGCCAGGAGGCGAAAGAGCGCGTTCGCTCGAGCCTCGCCGCCGCCGAGCTCGAGTGGCCGGCGAAGCGCCGCATCACCGTCAACCTCGCGCCGGCATCGGTGAAGAAGGAGGGCTCCGGGTTCGACCTGCCAATCGCGCTGGCGCTGCTCGCGGCGTCGTACCAGGTGCCCGCGGAGGCGCTCGACGGGCACGCGGCCTTCGGCGAGCTCGGCCTCGACGGGCGGCTGCGGCCCGTCCCCGGTGCGCTCGTCGCGGCGGAGGGTGCCCGGCGGGCCGGGCTCGCGTACCTCGTCTGCGCGGCCGAGTCGGCACCGGAGGTTGCACTCGCAGGGGTCGAGCCCGTTGGTGTGCGGCATCTCGGCGAGGCGGTTGCGTATCTGCGCGGCGAGCGGGCACCGCCGGACGTGCCAGCGCCTGCCGACGACTTCGAGACGCTCGCGGGCGTGCCGGATCTGGCCGATGTCCGCGGCCAGGAGCGCGCACGGCGGGCGCTCGAGATCGCGGCTGCCGGATCGCACAACCTGCTCCTCGCCGGACCGCCGGGTACCGGCAAGACGATGCTCGCGCGGCGGCTGCCGGGCCTGCTCCCGCTGCTCGACGACGACGCCGCGCTCGAGGTGACCCGCATCCACTCGGTGGGCGGCGTGCTGGCGCCGGGCTCCGGGCTCGTGCGCGTGCCGCCGTTTCGCGCACCGCACCACTCGACCTCGGTCGCAGGGCTGGTGGGCGGCGGCGCCGGCGGACCACGACCGGGTGAGGCGAGCTTCGCGCATCGCGGCGTCCTGTTCCTCGACGAGCTGCCCGAGTTCGTGCGCCCGGCGCTCGAGGCACTGCGCCAGCCGCTCGAGGACGGGATCGTCACCGTCGCGCGGGTCAGCGGGCGTGCCGTCTTCCCGGCGCGCTTTCAGCTCGTCGGTGCGATGAACCTCTGCCCGTGCGGCGCACGCGGCGACGGGGCCGCGATCTGCTCGTGCACCGCCGAGCGAGCGCAGCGCTACCGCGAGCGGCTGTCGCGGGCGTTGCTCGACCGCTTCGACCTGCTCTTGACCGTTCCGCGCCCGCGCGGCGATGCGCTGGCTGGTGCGCCGGCCGAGGCGTCGGCGCCGGTGCGCGAGCGCGTGCTCGCGGCGCGCATCCGCCTCCGCGAAGGCGAGCTGCGGCGAACCAGCGGTGCCGACGGCCTGCTCACGCGTGCGGTCGAGCGGCTGCCGCTCTCGGGTCGCGGCCGCGCGCGAGTTGCCCGGGTCGCAGCGTCGATCGCCGCACTCGCCGACAGCGGTGGGGTCGACGCCGAGCACGTCGCAGAGGCGCTGTCGTATCGTCCGCCGGCGGAGCTCGTCGAGTGAATGCGCTCGCCGCAGCGGTGTTCGCGGCCGAGTCGGGGGCGCATCTCGTCGACGAGCCGCGGTCGCTCCGCTTCGAGCGCTTCCGGGCGCGCTTCGACGAGCCGTCGTACCGAACGCGACTCGCCGCCGCGGGCCTGCGCTTCGTCACGCGATGCGACGCCGGCTTTCCGTCGAGGCTGGCTGAGATTCACGATCCGCCGCTCGGCCTGTTCGTGCGCGGCTCCGCGCCGCTCGAGCTCCTCGATCGCCCGGGTGTCGCGATCGTCGGTGCGCGTGCGTGCTCGCCCTACGGCACCGCCGTCGCGCTCGCCTTCGGGCGCGAGCTGGCCGCCGCCGGCGCGGTTGTCGTCTCCGGTCTCGCGCGCGGAGTCGACGCCGCAGCCCACCGCGGCGCCCTCGATGCGGGAGCCACAGTCGCGGTGCTCGGTTGCGGCATCGACCGCGACTATCCGCGCACGCACGCGGGACTCGCCCGATCGATCGCCGAGCGCGGATTGATCCTCTCCGAGTACGCGCCGGGCGTCGAACCCGCTCCTTGGCGGTTCCCGGCGCGTAATCGCATTGTCGCCGGGCTCGCCGACGCCACCGTCGTCGTCGAGGCGCGCGAGCGGAGCGGCGCGCTGATCACCGCCGACTTCGCGCTCGAAGAGGGTAGAGACGTGCTCGTCGTCCCGGGCGAGATCACGTCGCACCTCTCGCACGGCACGAACGCGTTGCTCCGGCTCGGCGCAGTGCCGGCCACCTGCGTCGAGGACGTGCTTGCGGTGATCGGACTCGAAGCGCGTCCCGCCGCACGCGAGCCGCCGCCGCTCGGAGAGCCGTCGGCAGCCGTCCACGCATTGGTCGCCGACGCACCCGCCGGCGCGGATGAGCTCGCCCGCCGGACCGGGCTCTCTGCAGGCGCGGTCGCAGCGGCACTCGCCGAGCTCGAGCTCCTCGGGCTCGTCGCCGAGGCCGACGGCCTCTACCGACTCCGTTAAGCAGCTGCGGGGCAGCTGCCGACGGCCGGCGTGCCGGCCGGGCCGACGAGATAGGCCGTGCCCCCGGCCGCCGAATCCTCGACGCAATACCGGGTGGCCTGGACCCACCCGATCTGGAAGCCCGGCGGAAGCGCGGTGCCTCCGCCGGCGGCCTGCAGTGCCTGCAGCGTCATGCCGGTGTAGCTTCCGCTGGCTTCGAGGTACGCCTGGATTGAAGGCTCGGCGATCTCCACGTTCGCCATTGCTGCTGCGGCGCCCTGCGTCGGGGAGAGCGTCGACTGCTTCGCGCTGTTGCTGTCGAGCTTCAATGCCAGCGTCACTCCGGCAAGAAGGCAGATGATCGAGGCGAGCCCGGCGACGTGTTTGACGGTCACGTTGCTCGTATCGGCAACTGACAGGCTCGGCTTGAGCTGCGACCCTGAACGGGGTAGCCGTAAGATCGACGATCGTGCCGGCCACTTCGTACTGGCTCGACGAGGAGCGCGGACCGCTTCGGAGCGCACACTTCGGAGGACGCGCCGAGGTTGCGGTGATCGGCGGCGGTGTCACCGGGTGCTCGTGTGCGCTCACGCTCGCGGAGCGAGGCGTACGCGTGCGACTTCACGAAGCGCGCGAGATCGCGGGCGGGGCGAGTGGGCGCAACGGCGGCTTCGCACTGCGCGGCGCGACCGCTCCCTACGACGAGGCGCAGGCCGCCCTCGGTCCGGCCGGTGCGCGCCTCGTGATGGAGCTCACCGAACGATCGCTCTCGCGAATGGAGTCACTCGCCGGTGATGCGTTCCGACGCGTCGGCAGCCTGCGGCTGGCCTTCGACGACCGCGAGCTCGCGGCGCTTCGCCGCGAGCATGACGCCCTGCGCGCGGACGGCTTCGCAGTCGAGTGGGTCGACGAGCTTCGGCCGCCGCTCGATCGGCTGTACCGGGGCGCGATCCTTCATCCGAACGACGGCGTGCTGCAGCCGGCACGCTGGGTGCGCCGGCTCGCGCAGCACGCCGCCGACGCGGGCGCGGATATCCGCGAAGGAGAGGCCGTGACGGTCGAGTCCGTCGACGCGGACGTGGTCGTCGTCGCGGGCGACGGCTTCACCGCGTCTTTGCTGCCCGAGCTCGCGCGTGCAGTCGTCGCCACGCGTGGGCAGGTCCTCGCGACCGAGCCGCTCGCAGAGCGACTCTACGAGCGTCCGCACTACGCACGCTTCGGTTACGACTACTGGCAGCAGCTCCCCGACGGGCGACTCGTACTCGGCGGCGAGCGCGACTCGTCGTTCACGACGGAAACGACCGCCGTCGAGGAAACGACCGAGCTCGTACAGTCGCGCCTCGATGCGCTCGTCGAGCGGCTTGTCGGCTTTCGACCGCGCATCGAGAAGCGGTGGGCCGGCATCTGGGGGACGACGCCCGACCAGCAGCCGCTCGTCGGCCGCGTGCCGGGACGCGAGCATGTCTGGCTCGCCGGCGGGTACTCGGGTCACGGCAACGCGCTCGGACTCGCGTGCGGCGATCTGGTCGCACGCACGGTGCTTGGCGAGACACCGCCCGAGCTCGCGGTGTTCGACCCGGCGCGGCCGGCGCTCGGGCTCTAACTGCCCGCGCGCTGAGAGACGAACGGCCTCCGCGACCGGGAGCAGGTCGCGGGTGACCGTCACGCCGTGCCAGCTCCGGCTGACGAAGTTGGCGCCGTGACCTCGCGGTCATCTCTCGTCAGGATCGGCACGAGCGCTTCCCGGCTTTGAGAATGCGCGAGACTGCGGGCGATGTCGGAACGCGAGGGAAGCCTGACCTGGCGCGGTCACGAGACGTGGTACCGGGTCGTCGGCGACCTCGACGCATCCGCACTCACACCGGTGGTCATCTGCCACGGCGGGCCCGGTGCGGGGCACGACTACTGCGAGCCGATCGCCGATCTACACCGATCGGGCCGCCCCTGCGTGCTCTACGACCAGCTCGGCTGCGGCCGCAGCGAGCTGCTTCCGGACGCGCCGAGCGACTTCTGGACGCCCGAGCTCTTCAAGGACGAGCTGGTGGAGCTGACGCTGCACCTCGGCATCGCGGAGTGCTATGCGGTCGTTGGACAGTCATGGGGCGGGATGCTCGCACTGGAGCACGCGCTCGAGCATCCGCCGGGGTTGCGCGCGATCGTCGTCGCGGACTCGCCGGCGAGCATGACCCTGTGGGTGTCCGAGGCGAACCGCCTTCGCGCCGATCTTCCTGCGGACGTTCAGGCGACGCTCCTCCGTCATGAGGAGGCGGGCACGACCGACCACCTCGAGTATCAGGCTGCGATGGCGGTCTTCTACGAGCGTCACGTCTGCCGGCTCTCACCGATGCCGGAGTGCGTGATCCGCACGTTCGACCAGATCGCAAGGAACCCGACCGTCTACAACGCGATGAACGGGCCGAGCGAGTTCCACGTGATCGGCTCGCTGAAAGACTGGGACATCACCGACCGGTTGCACGAGATCGACGTCCCGACGTTACTCGTCTCGGGTCGATACGACGAGGCGACGCCGTTGATCGTCGGCCAGATCCACGAGCGCATTCGCGGCTCGCAGTGGGTCCTCTTCGAGGACTCGAGCCACATGCCGCACGTCGAGGAACCCGAGACGTTCCTCGACACGGTCGACGCGTTCCTGCAGACGATCGACTGATGAGCGTCTATAGGTGGAAGATGCTGTTCACGAGCGTCTGCCCAAGCCCGACTCCCGCGCCCATCTCCATCGCGCGTGCGAACCCGCCGCCCATGTAACCGCCCATCATCGGGCCGCCGAACATCCCGCCGCCGAACAGCCCGCCCGCGCGGGGTGGAGGCGCCTGCTGCTCCGGCTCGTGCCCCGGTGCGAAGAGCGGCTCCTTGCCCTCGGCGTCGGCGCCGCTCGCGGCGCTCGTGATGAACCCGTGGATCGCGGTCAAGAGCGTGTTCGCCTGGATCTGCTCGTCGGAGATGTCGAGCGCGATCTGCTTCAAGTCGGCGAGCCACGCGGTCGCGTTCGCGTCGCCGCCCTGCGCGGCGGTCTGCAGCTTCTCGGCGAGCGTCTGCACGCTCGTCGCAACGTCCTGAAACTCCGTCTGGAGCTTCTCGTACTCCTGGTCGATCGTCTGTGCGTCCATCGCGCGATCATCGCACCGGCGGCCGGCTCGCGGGTTAGGGCTTCGAGTAGCGGCCAGGCGGTTTTCGCACGAGGATCACCTCGGTGTCGCCCGGCCAGTCCCAGAAGCGCCCGGACGGCGAGCATGCTGCGAGCAGCGCGCGCACGTCACGGGCGAAGTCGTCGACTCGGTCGCCGAACAGGTGCGGCGCCGACGACGACATCGAGAAGTACCCGGAGAGCACGCTCTCGGTGTCGCGCACAAGATCGGGGATGCCGCGGGCGAAGAGCGAGCGCGGCGCGCCGAAGCGCGTGCGCACGAGTACGTCCTCGAAGCGATGCGTCCGCACGGGCGCGACGCCTCGCCCCGCGCGCTTCGTCGGGCCGAGGTATCGGTCGACGATCGCTCCGATCTCCGCATGCGGAATGGGCGGCGGACCGGGACTCTCCGGCGCCGGCCGTCCCTCGACGGCGTGGACGACCAGCGCGAGGGCGCCTCCGGGCTCGAGGAGGTCGTAGACCGTCTCGGCGACCCGTTCCTCGTCCATCCAGTGGAATGACTGGCCGAACGTGACGACCCGGTACGGCCCCGGCGCCGCGCCGGGCAGATCCTCGGCGAGCGCCCGAACCCAGCGGATGTTCTCGACGGCGAGCTCGCAGGCAGCGCGGCGGCCCTCGGCGAGCATCTCCTCGTCCGGGTTGAGTCCGACGACCTCCTCGAAGAGGCGCGCAAGCCGGACAGTGAGCATGCCGGGGCCGCAGCCGCAGTCGAGGAGCCGCCCGGAACCGTCAAGCTCTAGCTCGGCAGCGAGCAGGGCCTCGAGCTGCGGCGAGTACGCCGGCCTACCTGCCCGGTAGTGCCGAGCGGCTCCGTCGTAAATCGTCGGGTCGTAGGACACCGCGGCGCTCAGAGAGCGAGCGTCGCGAGTCCCTGCGGCTCCGCGTCGAGCGCAGCCACTGCGATCGCGAGATCCTGGATTGCGAGCCCCGTCGAGTCGAAGAGCGTGATCTCCGCTTCCGACTCGCGGCCCCTGGCCTCCCCGGCGAGAACGCGGCCGAAGTCGACGACATCCTCGCGACCGATGCGGCCCGACTCGACGGCATGCGCGAGCTCGCCGCCGTGCGATGCCTGCTCCCAGTCGTCGCAGAAGAGCCGCGCGCGAACGAGCTCCGCGTCGGCCACCTCGGCCTTGCCGGGGCCGTCGGCGCCCATCAGAGACACGTGCTGGCCCGGCCGGAGCGCTCCGTCGCCAATCAGCACCTCATGGCCCGGCGTCACCGTGACGACGAGATCCGCCGCGAGCGCTTCTTCGCGCGACGCCGCAACCGACGAGCCGAGCTCCTCCGCGACGTGCGCTGCGCGCACGCTGTCGACATCCCACAGCGAAACCGCGCGTCCGCCGCGCGCGAGAAAGGTGCGCGCAGCGGCCCGCCCGTTCACACCCGCGCCGATCACCGCCGCTTTATCGGCGTCGGCTCGCCCCAATACCTCCGCCGCCAGAACAGCGGCCGCGCCGGTGCGAAGCGCCGTCACCGATGCCGCATCCAGCAACGCACGCAGCTCGCCGGTTTCGGCATCCGACACGAGCACGATCCCGGTTACGGTCGGAAGCCCGCGCGCGGGGTTCCCGGGGAACGACGTGATCCACTTCAGCAGCGCATAGCCGCCGCCGAGCGCCGGCATCGCGCGGAAGTCGCCTGCCGGGTAGTTCGTCACGTACACCTTGGGCGACATCGACCACTCGCCGCGCGCGTGCGCGACGAACGCGTTGCGCACCACCTCGACCGCGCGTGCCGGCGACACCGCCGCCTCGACGTCGGCGCCGGTGAAGACGGGAACGGAAACGCTCACAGTGTCTTGACCGCGGCCGTCAGCTTCGCGACCGACTCCTTCGCGTCGCCGAACAGCATCATCGTGTTCTGCTCGACGAAGAGCGGGTTGTCGATTCCCGCGAATCCCGGATTCATCGACCGCTTCAACACGACGACCGCCTGCGACTGGTCGACGTTCAGGATCGGCATCCCGTAGATCGGGCTCCCGGCGTTGTTGCGCGCATCCGGGTTGACCACGTCGTTCGCGCCGATCACGAGCGAGACATCCGTCCGCGGAAACTCTGCGTTCGCGTCGTCCATCTCCTTCAGTGCCGGGTACGGCACGTTCGCCTCGGCCAGGAGCACGTTCATGTGGCCCGGCATACGGCCGGCAACCGGATGGATCGCGTACGTCACCTCGACGCCCTTCGCCTCGAGCGCGTCGGCGAGCGCGCGCACGTCGTGCTGCGCCTGCGCGACTGCCATCCCGTACCCCGGTACGACGACCACCTTGTGCGCGTACGCGAGCATCACCGCAACGTCGTCCGCCGTCGTCGGCCGCACGGTGCCGTTCGCGCCCGCGGTCGCGGCACCGTCCACGACGGCGAGCTTCCCGAACGCGCCGAATAGGACGTTCGCGATCGAGCGATTCATCGCACGGCCCATCATCAGCGTCAGCAGCGTTCCCGACGCACCGACGAGCATCCCGGCGACGATCAACACGTTGTTCTCGAGCTCGAACCCGCCGGCCGCGACGGCGAGGCCGGTGAACGCGTTCAGCAGCGAGATGACGACCGGCATGTCCGCGCCGCCGATCGGCAACACGAACAGCACGCCGAAGAGCGCGGACGCCGCGATCAGAATCCAGAGCAGCCACTCGTCCTGAATGCCCGCAACGAGCGTGAGCCCAGCCGCGAGCGCGACGAGAAACAGCGCAGCGTTCACGAGTTGCTGGCCGGTGTAGGTGATCGGGCGGCCGCCGATCAGCTCCTGCAGCTTCGCGAACGCGACCATCGAGCCCGCAAACGAGATCGCGCCGATCAGCGCCGACAGCACGATCGCCAGTGAGATGTCGTCCGTCGGCGTGCCGGCCTCCGGCAGGATCCGATGGAGCTCGGCAAGCGAGATCAGCGCCGCCGCGCCGCCGCCGACGCCGTTGAAGAGCGCCACCATCTGCGGCATCGCAGTCATCTTCACCTTGCGCGCGCCCACCGCTCCGAAGCCGCCGCCGACCGCCATGCCGATCACGATCGCCCACCAGCTCGTGCCGCCGACCTTGATCCACGTGACGGCGATCGCGAGGATCATCCCGGCCGCGCCGATCTGGTTTCCGCGCCGCGCCTGCGCCGGATTCGAGAGGAACCGCAGCGCCAGGATGAAGGTCACGATCGTGACCAGGTACAGCAGGTTCGCGAGATTCGTGCTCATTCGCCGCTGCGCTTGGGCGGCTCGCGCTTCTTGAACATCTCGAGCATGCGATCGGTGACGACGAAGCCGCCGACGACGTTCGCCGAAGCGAGCACGACGGCGACGAAACCGACGATCCACGTGAACGCGCTCTTGTCCGGTTGCGCGAGCACGATCATCGCCCCCACGAGCACGATTCCGTGAATCGCGTTCGTGCCCGACATGAGCGGCGTGTGCAGCAGCGTCGGCACCTTCGAGATCACCTCGAAGCCGAGGAAGATCGCGATCACGAGGATCGTCACCTCGAAGACGAGCAACGTGTTGTGACTCAAATGGAAATCTCCTTCCGCGTCACGCACGCGCCCGCGAGGATCTCGTCGTCCCAGTCGAGCACGAGCTTGCCGTCGCTCACGAGCAAGCCGATGAGCGCCGCCATGTTCCGAGAGAGGAGCTGGCTCGCGTGGGTCGCCATCGTCGCGGGCAGGTTGGTCGTGCCGACGATCGCCACGCCGCCTTCGTCGACGACCTCGCCGGGCCGAGTGAGCTCGCAGTTGCCGCCCGTCTCCGCAGCGAGATCGACGATCACCGAGCCCAGGCGCATGCCGCGGACTGCCTCCGCGGTCACGAGCTTGGGTGCCGGCCGGCCGGGGATCGCCGCCGTCGTGATCACGGCATCGAAGCCCGGGATGCGCGACTGCAACTCGGCCTGCTGCGCAGCTTGCTGCTCCGGCGTCAATTCGCGCGCGTACCCGCCCTCGGTCTCCTCGCCGGAGACGCCGAGGTCGAGGAACGTCGCACCCAACGACTCCACCTGCTCGCGTACGGCCGGACGCACGTCGAAGGACGACACGATGCCGCCGAGCCGGCGCGCAGTCGCGATCGCCTGCAGCCCCGCAACGCCGGCACCGAGTACGAGAACCTTCGCCGGCGGGATCGTCCCGGCCGCCGTCATCAGCATCGGCAGGAATCGCGGCAGCCGGTCGGCCGCGATCAGCGCCGCCTTGTAGCCGGACACCGTCGCCTGCGACGACAGCGCGTCCATCGGCTGTGCGCGCGTGATCCGCGGGATCGATTCGAGCGCAAAGGCGTGCACACCGGCAGCGTCGAGCCGCGCCACTCCCTCCGCGTCCGTCAGTGGCGCGAGAAATGCAATCAGCGCTTGTCCGGCGCGCAGGCGGGCGGCTTCACCCGCAGTCGGCGAGGCGACCTTCACGACGACGTCGGCGCTCCACGGGTCGCCGACCGTCGCGCCCGCGGCCGTGTAGTCGGCGTCCGGGAACCCGGCCGCGAGGCCTGCGCCCGCCTCCACGATCACCGAGACGCCGTCGCCGAGGCGGCCGATCGTCTCGGGCACGAGCGCGACACGGCGTTCGCCGGGGACCACCTCCTTCGGAACGCCGACCTCCATCGCCGCGGGCGACGCTATCGCATCCGGCGCGTCGACCGGTGCTCCGTAGACTTGAGCCGCAGGTGACGAAGCTCCTCCTCGACTACGGGCTCGTCCTGCTCTTCGCGGTCGTCTTCTTCGAATCGGCAGGCCTGCCGTTCTTGCCAGGCGAGGTCGCGCTGATCGCAGCGGCGCTTCTCGCGGGCAAGCACCACTTCTCGATCGTCTCCGTGATTCTGGTCGCTGCTGCCGCCGCGACGCTCGGCTACGGGCTCGCTTTCTGGCTCGGCCGGATCGGTGGGCTTCGTCTACTCGGCCGCTGGGAGCTGACATCCCGCTATGCGGAGAAAACGCTCCCGTCGGCGAAGCGTTTCATCGAACGGCACGGTTCGAAGACGGTATTCATCGGACGCTTCATCGCGATTCTGCGAGCAACCGTCGGCTGGCTTGCCGGCATCACGGGTATGCGTACAGTCACCTTCACGATCTGGAACGTGACCGGCGCGTCGGTCTGGGCGACGGCCTACGGCCTGCTCGCGTACTACGCCGGGAAGGCCGTCGTCGATGCGGTGAGCCGCTACAGCGCCTACGCCGTTGGAGTGATCGCGGTGCTCCTCGTTGCGGGGTTCTTCGTCCACCGCGCGTTCCACAAACGGCTCTTTTAGAGCGCCGACCAGACCTCGAGCTTCGTGCGCGTACGGCGGATCACTTCGTCCGCGAACTCGGTCGTCGACGCGTGGCCTGCGAGGTCGGCCGTCTTCACGCCCTCAGCGACCGCTTCGAGCGCCGACTCGCGGATCGCGCGCCCGGCGTTCGCGCCCGCCGCGGTCTGTGCAAGCAGCGCGGCGGCGGCGAGGATCATCGCGAGCGGGTTCGCGACGTTCTTGCCCTCGAGCGACGGTGCCGTGCCGTGGGCCGCCTCGGCCATCAGCGCCGTCGGCTCGAGCTCGGCGCCGTCGAACGCGACGAGCATCGACTCCGAGCCGGCGATCGAGCCGAAGAGCGGTAGCACCAGGTCGGAGAGAATGTCTCCGTCGCGGTTCAGGGCAGGGATCACGAGCGGCTCGCCCGTCGAAGCGACGAGCAGCGCGAACGTTGCGTCGATCAGCTGTGGCTCGTACGTCACGAGCGTGTGACGCGCCGCCGCGGCGTCCATCTCCTCCTTGAGCATGCCTTCGTACGTCGGCGAAACCGTGTACTTGGGGCCGCCGAAGACCTTCGCGCCGGTGCGCTCCGCCTCACGGAACGCGAACTCGGCAACTGCGCGGCACACCGTGCGCTCGATGCGCTCGGTGCGAAACGCGACTTCGGCGTCGCCGTCGCCTTCCCGCCACTCTTTCGCGCCGTAGGCATCACCGACCGCCATGCGGACGACGGAGATCGGCGCATGCACGCCGCCGAACGGCACGACGCCCGGCAGGCGTCGGCCGGTGCGCACGATCACCTTGCCGCCGATCTCTTCGCGCAGGATTCGGTTCGGTGAGCCGACGTCGCCGCGCGTCTCAGGCGTGATCGTCGCCGCCTTCAGCCCGAGCCCGTGCTCGCGAATCGCGGCCGCCGCCTCGTGGACGACCCCGTTGCTCGTCGCCCGACGGGACGCGAGCGAGAGGTCGAACCGAGGCAGCTCGAGCTCGAAGCCGAGGACGTCCGGAGCGAGCACGCGCAGCGACTCCTCGAGGAGCTCTTGCCCCGTCTGGTCGCCCTCGAGGACGACGATCGCGTTCAGCTCCATCGGCGCCGAAGATTAGCCTGGCGCCCGACGCGGAAGAACCCGCCGCGATGGCGACGAGGGTCGGTTGGAGCCGCGTGGGGTCGAAGCGGCGGTTCCGCTACCTCGACGCTCACGGCGACGAGATCGGCGACGACTCGCGGCTCGAGCGCATCCGCTCGCTCGCGATTCCGCCCGCGTGGCGGGACGTGTGGATCGCGCCGAGCGCACGCGCGAAGCTGCAAGCAACCGGCGTCGACTCCGCGGGGCGGAAGCAGTACCTGTACCACCCGGCCTATCGTGCGAGGCAGGAGGAGGCGAAGTACGCGAAGCTGATTCGCTTCGCCGAGCGATTGCCGGACTTGCGCGCTGCAATGGCGAGCGACATGGAGCTCGAGGGCCTGCCGGAAGAGCGCGTCGCTGCGATTGCCACGCGGCTCGTCAATCTCGGCTGGTTCCGCGTCGGCGGCGACCGGTACGCGCGGACCTCCCGAACGTTCGGGATCACGACCCTGCACAAGCGGCACGTCCAGGTTCGCGGCGCACGGATTACGTTCAGCTATCGCGCGAAGCACTCGATCATGAAACGCAGCGCGGTGGTCGACGCCGAGCTCGCCTCCTCGATGCGCGAGCTGCTCGAGCTGCCGGGCACACGGCTCTTTCAATTCGTGGGCAGCGACACGCGGCGCTGCAACCTCGATCAGCGCCGGTTGAACGCCTATATCAAGGGGCATCTCGGCGAGGAGTTCAGCGCGAAGGACTTCCGAACATGGGGCGGCACGCTGCTGGCCGCGATCGAGCTCGCCCGGCGCGGGCCGAGCGACACGCCGACGGAGGCGAAGCGGCGTTTGACGGCCGTGATGCGGACCGTGGCGGCAGAGCTCGGAAACACGCCGGCCGTTGCGCGCTCGTCCTACGTCAGCCCCGCGGTGATCGAGCAGTATCTCGACGGGCGAACGATCGCCGATTTCCGGCCCCGGCATTTGCGCGTCGTGGGCGCCCGTGACAAGGGATTGAGCCCGGAAGAGCAGGCGACGCTCAGCCTGCTGCGATCGTGGCGAATTCGCGCATCGCGGGCGGCGGCGTAAACTGGCCGAAATTCGCTCCCCGGGAGGTTCAGGAATGGCTCGGAAAACGATCCTCGTTTGCGACAGCTGCGGAAAGGAAGTCGACGAGTCGCGCGGCGCCAACCTGCGCATCACGTATGTCGACGCGCGCCGCGGCTCGAAGGTCGCCGATCTCTGTGACGACTGCGCCGGGAAGATGCCCGGCCGCGCGGCAGCTCGCCGGGGCAGGCGGCCGAAGGCGGCCGTCTAGAATCGGCCCCCCGCGGGGCGGATTCTCCCTGTTTGCGCCGTTTTCGGGCATCCACCGTCCGAAGGCGAGCCTAGGATGGGAAGGTGGGGCTGTCCCTTCTCGCAGGGCCTGCGAATGCGGGCAAGGTCGCGCTTCTCCTCGAGCGCTATCTGGCACGTCTCGACGACGAGCCGGTTCTCATCGTGCCGAACGCCTCGGACGTCGACCGGGTGGAGCGCGACCTGCTCGCCCGGTGCGGCTGTCTCTTCAGCGGCTACATCGGCACGTTCGACGACGTCTTCCGGCGGCTTGTCCGCGACGACCCGGAGCAGCGTCCGGTCGCGACCGACGCGCAACGCGCCTTGGTCGTGCGGCGGGTGCTCGCCGCCGCCCCGCTGAACGGCCTCGCGCGCTCGGCACGGACTGCCGGCTTCGGTGACGCCCTCGTCCAGACGCTCGGCGAGCTCGAACAGGGGATGCTCGACCCGGAGGTGCTCGACGGCGACCTCGGCCGGTTGTATGCCGCCTACCGCGACGAGCTCGACCGGCTCAGGCTTTGGGACCGAGACCTGCTGCGCCGTCGGGCAGCCGAGCGGCTCGGCGCAGACCTCGATGCCTGGCACGGCGAGCCGGTGTTCGCCTACGGCTTCGAGGACCTGACGGGCGCCGAATGGTGGCTGCTCGCGGCATTCGCGGGGCGGACCGACGTCGAGGTGTCGCTGCCGTACGAGCCGGGCCGCGTCGCGTTCGCATCGCTCTCGCGGACCGCCGACGACCTGACGAGCCTCGCGTTGGGACGCATCGAAGAGCTCCCCGCGCGCTCGTCCGAATATGCGCACGAGGCTCTTGCGCATCTCGAGCGCGCGCTCTTCGAGGAGTCGCCACCGCCCGCGCCCGATCTCGACGCCGCGGTGCGGTTCCTCGAGGGCGCGGGCTCGCGCGGCACACTCGAGCTCGTGGGCGACGAGCTCGCGCAGCTGATCCGCTCGGGCATCGCACCCGATGCGATCGCGCTCGTCGCGCCGTCGCTCGACGCCTGGCGCGGCCCGCTCGACACCGTGCTCGGGGCCCTTGACATTCCGTACGCCGTCGAGTCGCGCGTGCGCCTCGGCGACACGCCGCTCGGGCAGGCACTGCTGCAGTTCCTGCGGTACGCGTGGGCCGACGCCGGCCGCCGCGAGCTCTTCGCGTATCTTCGGAGCCCCTACTCGGGCCTCGCCCGTTCGGCCGTCGACTACGTCGAAGGGCGTCTGCGCGGGCGCGCGATCCACACGCCCGGTCGGGTCGAGGAAGAAGCCGAGAAGCTGCGCGAGGCGCCGATCAGCGGCCTCGCGGAGCTGCGCGGCGCGGACCGCCCAGTCGACGCGGTCCGCGCGCTCCTTCGCACGATGCTGCGCGCGGCGTACGGAACGGAAGCACCGCCGGCGGGCGAGACGTCGCGGCTCGACCTGCGCGCGTACGGTCACGCGCTCGCGCTGCTCGACGAGCTCGACGGCATCGAGCGTCTCGGCGAGACGATCGAACGTGACGACGTCCTCGCCGCGCTCGAGCGCTGCGAGGTTCGGCTTTCGTCGAGCGGCGAGGCAGGGAGGGTCGCCGTGCTCGAACTGCTGCGCGCGCGCACGCGGCGGTTCGAGGTGGTTTTCCTGCTCGGGCTCGAGGAAGGTTCGCTGCCGCGGCGCGCGCGCACGTCGCCGTTCCTCGACGACACGATGCGTGCGAGCCTCGGCGGGCGGCTCGAGCGGCCGGACGGCGTGAGCCGCGACCGCTACCTCTTCTACACCGCATGCACGCGCGCAACGCGCCGGCTGTACCTCGTCCGTGAGGCGGCGACCGACGAAGGCGCACCGCGCGAACCGAGCCCGTTCTGGGAAGAGGTCGCCGCGGTGTTCGATCCGGCCGACGTCGAGCACGCGACCGTGAGGCGGCCGCTCTCGGCGCTCACGTGGCGGCTCGACGGGGCGCCTTCGGAGCGCGAGCGGCTGCGGGCCTTGGCCCTGCTCGCCGCGGCGGAGCCGAACGACGCGCGCGCTCTCGCGGAGGCAAACGGGTGGGAGCGCAGGCTCGCACGCGCCCGTCTCGCGTCGCGCCGCAAGACGCGACTCGAGAGCCCGGCCGCGCTCGCCTGGCTCGGCTCGCGCACCACCTTCGCCGTGACCGAGCTCGAGCGCTTCGCCGATTGCTCGTCGGCGTGGCTCTTCGAACGTGTGATCTCGCCGCGCACGATCGACGCCGCGGTCGACCCGATGCTGCGGGGCCTCGTCGCACACAGCGCGCTGCACAAGTTCTACGCAGGCTTGCCGCGCGAGCTCGGCCACGACCAGGTCACCGAGGAGAACCTCGAGCAGGCCGTCGGCTTCCTGCGACGCTGCCTCGACGATGCGCTGCGCGGCGGCGTGCGCCTCGAGCTCACCGACCTTCAGGCCGCCGAGCTCGAGGAGAGCCTCTGGCGCGACCTGGAGGGCTTCGTGCGCGACGAGGCAGCCTCGCCGCTCCGGCTCGTGCCGCGCCGCTTCGAGGTCGGCTTCGGCACCGATCGCTCGGCGCCCGAGCTCCAGCGGGGGCTGCACCTCGGCGAAGGCTTGCACCTGAGCGGGAAGATCGACCGCATCGACGTCGACCCGTTCAGCGCGCGCGGGATCGTGCAGGACTACAAGTCGGGCCGCAGCGCGCACTCGGCGAAGCAGATCGACGAAGAGCTGAAGCTGCAGATCCCGCTCTACATGCTCGTGCTGCGCGACCTCGTCGGAATCGAGCCGCTCGGCGGTGTCTACCGTGCGCTCGCCGGCGCCCGCGTCACGCGCGGCCTGCTCGCGCGCGAGGCCGAGGAGGACCTGCCCGGCTTCCAGCGCAACGACTACCTCGACGGCGAGGACTTCTGGGGGCTCGTCGAGACCGCGCGCGAGCGCGCGCTCGGATACGCGCTGCGCATTCGCGGCGGCGATGTGCGCCACGATCCGAAGGGCGGCGACTGCCCTGCGTGGTGCGACCTGTGGACGATGTGCCGGGTGGAGCGGGCATGAACCCCGAGCAGCGCGCCGCCGTCGAGGCGAGCGGCGAGGTGTTCGTCTCCGCGGGCGCTGGGACGGGCAAGACCTCGGTGCTCGTCGAGCGCTTCGTGCTCGCTGTGTGCGAGAGCGGGCTCGATGTCGAGTCGATTCTCGTGATCACGTACACGCGGAAGGCCGCGGGCGAGTTGCGCGCGCGCATTCGCGCGGCGCTGCGCGAGCGCGGACGGCACGATCTCGCGCGCCGGCTCGACGGCGCGTGGATCTCGACGATCCACGGCTTCTGCTCGCGCCTTCTTCGCGCGCATCCGTTCGCCGTCGGCATCGATCCACGCTTCTCGGAGCTCGATGAGGAGCACGGTGCGGTGCTGCGCGGCGAGGCGTTCGAGCGCGCGCTCGCTGCGTTCTGTGCGACGCGCGAGTCCGACCGGCTGCGCTTGCTCGCAACCTACGGCGCGCAGGGTCTCCGCCGAATGTTGACCGGCGTCTACGAGACGCTGCGCTCCGCCGGCCGCGAACTGAAGCTCGAGTTGTCCGGCGAGGCCGGCGTTGCGGACCGGCTCGCCGACCTGCACCAGGCAGCCCGCCTGCTCGCCGGCGATCCCGATGCGACCGAGAGGCAGCTTGCGGCAGCGCGGGCTGCTCTCGCGCTGCGCACGACGAACGCCGAACGGCTGCTCGACCTGGCCGGCCTGCGTGCCGCGGGCGATCGGGCCGCCGCGTTCGAAGATGCGCGCAAGCGCCTCGAGCAGGCGGCGTTCGACGACCTCGCCGCGCGGGACAAGGAGCTCCTCCAAGAGCTGCTCGAGCGTTTCGCATCCGAGTACGCCGCCGCCAAGCAGCGCGAGTCGGCCCTCGACTTCGAGGACTTGCAGCTCCTGACGCGCGACCTCCTGCGCGACGACGCGCAGGTGCGCGAAGTGGAGCAGCTGCGCTTCCGCGCGATCATGGTCGACGAGTTCCAGGACACGAATCGTCTGCAGTGCGAGATCATCGATCTACTGCGCGGCGGGCCGGGCGCGCCGGACGTGTTCTTCGTCGGCGACGAGTTCCAGTCGATCTACGGCTTCCGCCACGCCGACGTCGCCGTGTTCCGCGAACGGCGCGAGCGCGCGGCGCAACGCCTTCCGCTCGCGCGCAACTATCGCTCGCGTCCCGAGGTGCTCGCCGCGGTCAACCATCTCTTCCACGAAGAGTTCGGCGACGGGTACCAGCCGCTCACCGCCTCCGGCGAGTTCGCCGATCCGGTGTTCGGCCATCCGGTCGAGTTGCTCGTCACCGACAAGCGGAGCTACCGCGACGCACCGATCGGCTGGCGCGAGGGTGAGGCGCGGGCGATCGCATCGCGGGTGCGTGAGCTCGTCGAGGCGAACGTCGCAACGCCGGGGGAGATCGTGCTGCTGTTCGCCGCGGGCACCGACGCCGAGCGGTACGAGTCCGCGTTGCGCGCAGAAGGACTGCCGACGTATCGCGCGACGGGTCGCGGCTACTTCGGGCAGCAGCAAGTCGTCGACCTGCTTGCCTATTTGCGCCTGCTGCACAACCGCTACGACGACGAGGCGCTCGTCACCGTCCTCGCAGCGCCGTTCGTCGGCGTGTCGAACGACGGGCTCGTGCACATCCGACGTCACGCGGGCAAGCGGCCGCTCTACAAGGGCATCGAGCGCTCGCTGCCCGACACGTTGTCGGCGGACGACGAGCGCCTCATTCGCGCGTTCAAGCAGCGGTACGAGCGGCTCGTGGCGGCGTCTGCGCATTCGAGCCTCGAGCGTCTGTGCGAGCAGGTCGTCTCTGCGCACGACTACGACCTTGCCGTGCTCGCGCAGTGGGACGGCAAGCGCCGCTACGCGAACCTGCGCAAGCTCATGCGGCTCGCGCGCTCGTACGAGACTCTGCGCGGCGCCGACATCGAGGGATTCGTGAAGTTCATCCGCGACCAGGAGTCCGTGGGCGCCTCGCAGCTCGAAGCCGTCTCCGAGGAGGAGGGCGCCGACGCGGTCCGCCTGCTCACGATTCATGCGGCGAAGGGCCTCGAGTTCAAGGTTGTCGTCGTTGCCGACGCCGGTCGCGACACGGGCGGCCAGCCCGCGAGCGACGAGATCCTCGTCCGGCCCGACGGCAGCTTCGGGTTCCGGATCGTCGACCCGACGTCCGGGAAGAAGCGCGGCGTCTTCGACTACCAGTCGCTCCGTGCAGCGGAGCAGGCCGACGAACGCGCCGAGCGGCTCCGCCTCTACTACGTCGCGATGACACGGGCGGTCGACCGACTGATCGTCTCCGGCGCGATCGATCCCGAGAAGGCGCGAGACCTCGAGACGCCGATCGGTTGGGTGCTATCTCGGCTCGGGCTCGCTGACAGCGCCGCGGACGGCGAGATCGAGCGCGGCGACGCGCGCTTCGTGCTGCGCGTGCGCAGCTACGAGCCGTCTCGGGAGCCGGAGCCGGTTGCCGATGAGCGCGGTCAGCTGTCGCTCTTCGCCGAGTTGCCCACCGCACCCGCGCCGCGCGCGTATCGGCTGACTGAGCTCGTACCGATGCCGGTCCCGCCGCTCCATCGAGTGCGTCGGCTGTCGTACTCGGCGCTTGCGCTCTTCGAACGCTGTTCATACCGCTACTACGCAGAACGTGTCGCCGGCCTGCGCGAAGAACGCGGCAGGGTTCCCGGCGCGGTGGGGCTGAAGGCGACTGAGATCGGCGACGCCGTGCACCGGCTGCTCGAGCTCGTCGACCTGCGCGCGCCGGCGGTCCCCGACCTCGCACCGGTGCACGGGTGGTACCCGTCGGTGAGCGACGAGGAGCTCGCGCGGATCGAGACGTTCGTCGGCGCGTACTGCGAGTCGGGGCTCGCTCAACGCATTGCGCAGCTCGACGGCGCCGTGCCGGAGCGGCCGTTTGCGTTCGAGCACGACGGCGTGCTGCTTCACGGCCGGCTCGATTTGCTCTGGCGCGAGGGCCCGCGCGCGCTCGTGCTCGACTACAAGACGAACGCGCTTGCCACCGGCGGAGACTCGGCGGAGCCGGTCGATAGCGAAGGTGCCGGCTTTGCCGGCGCCGGGAGCGGGCACTCAGGCACGCCTGACGAGATCGTCGAGCATGACTATCGGCTGCAGCGGCTCGTGTACGCGCTCGCATGCCTGCGTGCGGGCGCTGACGAGGTGGAGGTCGTCTACCACTTCCTCGAGCGGCCCGATGCGGTCGTCTCGACGACGTACTTGCGCCTCGAGCTGCCGGCGCTCGAGGCGGAGCTGTCGGCCGCGATTCGCCGCATCAACGACGGCGAGTTCACGCCGAGCCCGGACGAGTTCACGTGCAACGGCTGTCCGGCCCTCGATCTCGTCTGCGCCGGGCCGAACCTGCGGGACGCGCCGCCGCGTCTCGTGGCGAGTGCCGCGTAGCTACGTCGCCGAGGCGCGGCGTAAGAAGGTCGCGCCGAAGAAGGACCGGATCCGGCCGGTGATCGACGCGCTTGCTATCGAGCACGCCGATGCGCGGATCGCGCTGACGTTCCGCAACCCGCTCGAGCTCCTCGTGTCGGTGATGCTCTCCGCGCAGACGACCGACGTGAACGTGAACCGTGTCACCGAGCGATTGTTCGTCAAATACAGACGGCCCGAGGACTACCTGGCGGTGCCGCAGGCGGAGCTCGAGCGCGACATCTTCGCGACGGGGTTCTACCGGCAGAAGGCGAAGGCGCTGCGCGGCACGATGCAACGCCTGATCGAGCATCACGACGGCGACGTGCCGGCGTCGTTCGACGAGCTGCTGAAGCTGCCGGGCGTCGCTCGGAAGACCGCGAACGTCGTCTCCGCCGAGCGCGGCACGCCGCAGGGTGTCGTCGTCGACACCCACGTGCGGAGGCTCTCGCAACGGCTCGCATTCACCCGTCAGGAGGACCCGGTGAAGATCGAGCGCGACTTGATGCGCCTCGTGCCCCGCGCGGACTGGGGGCGCTTCCCGCACCTGATGATCTGGCATGGGCGCAGGATCTGCGACGCACGACGCCCGGCCTGCGAGCGCTGCCCGCTTGCTGCTTCGCTCTGCCCGTCGAGCCGGGTCTAGCCGGCCGCGACGCCGCGCCGGGGTGTCAGCGCGACGAGCAGGCCGCCGTCGTCGTCGTAGGCGGGGAAGACGTCCGCGACGACCCGTTTCTCGCTGCCGCCTCGCGTCTTGATCGAGAGCTGCTCGCCGAGCCGCCGCACGCCCCATTCCTGTGCGAGCTCGACCGGCTTCGAGTCGGAGAGGCCGAGAGCCTCGACCACGTCGCGGCCCATCAGATCCGCTTCGGGAAACCCGGTCAGCTCGAAGACGCCGCGTCCGATCGCGAGCACGCGGCGCTCACGATCCGTGACGAGCATCCCCGTGTCCGGTGCCGGGTAGTAGTCGTCGAGCAGCTCGAACAGGAATCCGAACCCGCAGTGCCGGCACGCGGGCGCCTGACCCGTGAATCCCTCGTGCGCGTCGATGTCGAGCGATCGCTCTTTGCAATGCGGGCAGATGTAGTACGGCACCGGCGCGGAGGGTAGCCGTCGGCTCAGACCCAGCGCTTCCAGCGGAAGAAGAGCAGCTGTCCGATCGTCGTCGCGACGATCCAACCCCACGCCCACCAGTAGCCGAACCCCCACGTGAGCTCGGGGATGTGCTTGAAGTTCTGCCCGTAGAGGCCGACGATGAACGTGGGGAGGAGCAGGAGGGACGCAACGACGGTCAGCCGCTTCATCACCTCGTTCTGGTCGTTCGAGATCTTCCCCTGCAGGTAGTCGCGAATGCCGGCCAGCGAGTCGCGCGCCGCATCGAGCCCTTCCGACGCGCGGAGAAGCTTGTCGAACGCGTTGCCGAACGCGATCTCGACACTCTGCGGGAACAGCTCGGCGTCCGCGAGCTCGATGCGGTTGTCGACGATCTTCCGCACCGCGTCGCGGCTCGGGCCGAGCGTGCGCCTGACGCCGAGCAGGTCGTGGCGCAGGCCGCGAAGCCGGCGGCCGATCTCCTGCGCCGTCCCGCCTTCCACGTCATCCTCGAGCGCGTCGATCTCGTCGTCGAGTGCATCGATGATGTCGAGGTAGCCCTCAGCCACCTCGTCGATCAGGTGGTACACGTACATGCCGACGTCCTCGTGCTCCCGGCACGCCTCCTTCGCCGGCGCCGGATCGAACGGCTTCTCGCCGGGCGGCGTCTTCGACACGGTCAGGAGCGACTCCATCGTCGCCACGAAGTCGATCTCCTGGTAGTAGAGACGATCTTCCTTCGGCACCTCGATCGGCAGGAGCAGGATGCCGAGGACGTAGTCGCCGTGCGACTCGATGCGAGGCCGCGGCTCGTCGTCGTGCTGATGCGGCGCGAGCAGCGCCTCGAGCGCGGTCGCGTGCACGTGCTCCGGCAGCGACTTGCGCAACTCATCGGCGCTCGGGTCGACGAGGTCGATCCAGGTCGGCACGCCCGCAGGCTACGCCGGGAGCCGGACGGCTCAGCGCTACCGGCCTGCGGTGAGCGCTGTGCCCGGATGCCCTTCGAGCGACGCCAAATAGCGCTCGGCGTCCAGGGCCGCCATGCAGCCCGAGCCCGCCGCGGTGACGGCCTGGCGATAGGTGTGATCCTGGACGTCCCCGGCTGCGAACACCCCAGGCACGTTCGTCTCCGTCGAGCCGGGCTTCGTGACGAGGTAGCCCTGGTCGTCGTGATCGAGCTGGTCGACGAAAAGCGCCGTCGACGGATCGTGGCCGATCGCGACGAACAAGCCGTCAGCCGGAACCTCCCAGGTCTCGTCGTTCGCAGTGCTCCGCAGCCGCAGCGCCTCGACCTTCGCGTCGCCGACGATCTCTTCGACCACCGCGTTCAGGACGAAGTCGAGCTTGTCGTTCCGCTCGGCCCGGTCGACCATGATCTTCGACGCGCGGAATTCGTCGCGGCGGTGCACGAGATGCACACGCGACGCGAACTTCGTCAGGAACAGTGCCTCCTCGAAGGCGGAGTCGCCGCCGCCGACGACGTACACGTCCTTTTCGCGGAAGAACGCAGCGTCGCACGTCGCGCACGCCGAGACACCGCGGCCCTTGTGCTTCTCCTCGGACGGGATCCCGAGAAAGCGGGCGGTTGCGCCCGTGGCGACGATGACGGCGCGCGCGGCGTACTCGTCGTCGCCGACCCACACCCGCAGCGGCTGCTCGGAGAAGCCCACCCGTGTCACGTCGTCCGTGAGGAACTCCGCACCGAACTTCTCCGCCTGGCGGCGGAAGTCCGCCATCATCTCCGGCCCCATCACGCCGTCGGCATACCCCGGGTAGTTCTCGACGTCGCTCGTGATCATCAGCTGGCCGCCCCACTGGAAGCCCTCGATCACGAGCGGCTCGAGATCGGCGCGCGCCGCGTAGAGCGCAGCGGTGTAGCCCGCAGGGCCGCCTCCGACGACGATCAGCTCGCGAATGTTTTGCTCGCTCAACTCGCTCCTCTCAAAAACGTCCTGCGGTAGTAAACGTCAGAGGGCGGCCGGACGTTCCCCCGGCGCGGGCAGTCGCTTCCAGAAGAAGGTGGTCGAGCAGGGCCGACCGTCGGGATAGAGCGCGTAGTCCGGGATCTCACCGACGCGCGTCCAGCCCAGCCGCGCGTACAAGCGCTCCGCTGGGTCGCCCGTGACCGTGTCGAGTACGAGCAGCGTTCTGCCCGCTGCGACCGCTGCCGCTTCGGCCGCTTCCATCAGCCGCTCCGCGATCCCGCGGCGGCGGGCGTCCCGGTGGACGAGGAGCTTCGCGATCTCGGCACGGTGCGGCTGGTTCGGCGGCAGCGCCAGCACGACCTGCACGGTGCCGACGAGGCGGTCGCCGGCAAACGCGGCGAGCACGACGCGTTCGCCGCGCTTCGCGTCCGCCGCGAAGCCTTCGTATGCGTGACGCGCCTGTGCGCGGTCGAACGGCTCCAGGTAGCTGACGGACGCGCCGCCCGCCACGCAGTCGAGGAGCACTTCCGCGAGGTCGTCCAGTTGCGCGTCGAGGTCCGCACCCTCGAGGCGTCGAACCTGCACGCGTTCACTCATCGCGGTGGCATATCACGGCGTGGCGATGAGTCGGCTTCCCGACTTGGGCTCTGCTACGCCGCGTCCGCGTCGGGCTGCGGAAGCGCGACGACCTCCGGCGCGCCCACGACGGCCGGCTTCCGTTCGATCTGCTTTGTCGCCGGCAGCTCGTCGTTCGTGACGCCGTGCTCCGGGAACTTGCGCGCAGTGACGAGCAGGCGCGTCTCGAACGAGCTCGCCGCATGGTTGTACGCGCCGACCGCCGTCTCGAGGCTTCGGCCGACCTTTGCGAAGTGGCCCGCGAAGACGCCCAGCCGGTCGTAGAGCTCGCGGCCGAGCTTCGAGATCGCGCGCGCGCTCTCTGCCACCGTCTCCTGCTGCCACGTGTAGGCCACCGTGCGCAGCAGCGCGACGAGCGTGGCGGGCGACGCGATGATCACGCCTGCGTCGACGCCTGCTTCGAAGAGCGACGGGTCCTGGTCGAGCGCAGCGCGATAGAGGCCCTCGTCCACGAACATGACGACGAACTCCGGGGACGGCTCGAACTGCTGCCAGTAGCGCTTCTGCCCGAGCTTCCCGACGTGGTCGCGCACCTGCGCCGCGTGCCGAGCGAGCTGCGCGCGCCGCGCATCGAGATCGTCGATCGCCGACGCTTGGAGGTACGCCTCGATCGGCACCTTCGAGTCGACCACGATGCTCTTGCCGCCCGGGAGCTGCACCACGAGATCCGGCCGGAGCAGGCTGCCTTCGTCGTCGCGCGCACTCGCCTGGGTGCGGAAGTCGCAGTGGTCGAGCATTCCCGCGAGCTCGACGACGCGCTTCAGCTGCACCTCGCCCCAGCGCCCGCGCACGTGCGGTGTGCGGAGCGCGGTCACGAGGCTGCCGGTCTCCGCGCGGAGCTTCTCTTGCCCCTCGGCGACGAACCGGAGCTGCTCGCCGATCCGTGAGACGTCGCCGAGGCGGCGTTCCTCGAGCGCCTTCGCCTGCGCCTCGAACTTCTGGAGCGTCTCCTTGATCGGCGCGAGCCGCGCGTCCGCCAGCTCGAGCAGCGACGCCTGGCTGCGCGTGAACGCATCGCCGGTGGCCGCCTTGACGCGATCCTCCCAGGACGCCTGCGTCTCGCGGAGGAGCGCGAGCTTCTCGTCGGCAGCGAGCCGCTCGGCCGCGATCCGGCCACGGGCCCAGAGGAAGACGGCGCCCGCGCCGACGACGAGGCCGAGGATGAGGGAGGTGGCTGCCATGAGCCGACGAACAGTAGTTCGTGGGTCGGACGGCAGGGACGTCCGCGCAGGAAGGCTCTGTCGGACGGCATCCCGCCAAAAGGACATAAAAAATCAGCCCCGGCGAGTCCGAAGACCTACCGGAGCTGAGTGCCGGATCCGACGACTCCGAAGAGCTACCGGATCCGACGGCGAGAACCTAACGGCGCACGTCCCGGTTCGTCAACGTCGATTCCGGCGAAATGTCGCAAATTGCGTTCGAATCACGCGCGAGCCGGTCGCCGGGACGGGAACATCCGTTCGTCCGCGTAGGCTTGCCGGCGAGCATGGACGAGGTCTTCGGCCCCGGGGGCGCGCTCGCGCGGGCGCTTCCCGACTACGAGCCGCGCGCCGAGCAGGCTGCGCTCGCGGCCGCGATCGAGCACGCCCTGCTGCTCGGCGAGCATCTCGTGGCGGAGGCGGGAACAGGCGTCGGCAAGAGCCTCGCGTACCTCGTGCCTGCCCTCGAGTCGGGTCAGCGCGTCGTCGTCGCGACCGCGACGAAGGCGCTCCAGGAGCAGCTCTTGCAGAAGGACGTCCCGGTCGCCGCGGCCGCGGTCGGTCGGCCGGTGGACGTCCAGGTGCTGAAAGGGCGGGCGAACTACCTCTGTCGCCGGCAGGTGCAGGGGTTCCAGCCGTTCCTGCTCCCGGACGGCCGCGACGCCGCAGCGTGGGAGGCGATCGACGGCTGGCTCGACGCGACGAAGACCGGCGACCGCGCCGAGCTCGCGGTCGAGCCGTCGCACGCGCTGTGGAGCGAGCTTTCCGTCGGGGCCGACCGCTGCTCGGGGCGCCGATGTCCCTTTGTGTCGGCGTGCTTCGCGGAGGCTGCCCGGGCGCGCGCAGCCGAGGCCGACCTCGTGATCGTGAACCACGCCCTCTACTTCGCCCATGTCGCCTCGGGCCAGAGCGTGCTTCCCGACCACGATGCCGTCGTCTTCGACGAAGCGCATCGGCTCGAGGAGTCGGCGGCGTCATGGCTCGGGGGCCGCGTGTCGCGCCCGGTGCTGCGCCGGCTTGCCCACGACGTCGAGCGGGCGGCGCGCGAAGCGCAGCGCGTGCTGCCGGCGCGCGAGCTCGACCGCGTCGAGCGCGCAGGTGAGCGCCTGCTGCGCGCAGTCGCGCCGGCCGCAGGCAGGCGCAGGCTGCGCGAGGTACCGGCTGAGCCCGCGCTCGTCCTGATCGATGCACTCGGCGACCTGGCGACGGCGCTGCACGGACAGGGCGAGGAGCTCGACGCGCTTGGCCGGCGCGCGCTCGCAGCCGCCGGCGACGTCGAAGCCTGCCTGGAGTCGGGCGGCCTCGAGCGTGTTTCCTGGGCGGAGCCGGATGCGCTCGCATGGGCGCCGGTGGACGTCTCGGCCGAGCTCCGCGAGCGCCTCTGGGACGACGGACCGACTGCGATCCTCGTCTCGGCCACGCTGACGACGGGCGAGGACGCCGGGTTCGTGCGCCGTCGTCTCGGACTCGACCGCGCACGCGAGACGGTCGTCGGCTCGCCGTACGACTTCCAGGACCAGGCGCTCCTCTACGTGCCGCGCCAGATGCCCGATCCACGGAGCGACGATTTCCTCGAGCGCGCCGCCGACGAGGTGGTGTCGTTGCTCTGCCTGTCCGACGGCCGGGCGCTCGTGCTCACGTCGAGCTATCGCGCGCTCGACGCCTATCGCGAGCGCATCCGCGGCCGCGTCCCGTTCGAGGTGCTCGTGCAGGGCGAAGCACCGCGCGAACGGCTGCTCGAGCGCTTCCGAGACGAGGTCCACTCGGTGCTGCTCGCGACATCGACCTTCTGGCAGGGCGTCGACGTTCCCGGCGAGTCCCTGTCACTCCTCGTGATCGACAAGCTGCCCTTCTCGGCACCCGGCGATCCGCTGCACGAGGCGCGCTGCGAAGCAGTCGAGCAGGCGGGCGGCGACTGGTTCCGCGACTACGCGCTCCCGACCGCGATGCTCCAGCTGCGCCAAGGGTTCGGCAGGCTCATCCGCGGCCATGCCGATCGCGGCGTCGTCGCGATCCTCGACCCGCGTCTTCGCACCCGGCCGTACGGTCGCGCGTTCCTCGCGTCACTGCCGCGCTGCCCCGTCGTCGAAGACCCCGCAGCGGTGGCGGAGTTCTTAGGCAACGGCGTGGCCGTTTCCGCTTGAATGGCGCGAGCTCATGGCCAAGAAAAAGCCGAGAACACCCCCACCGCCGCGTCGCGTCCAGGCGCCCAAGCAGCGCCCCGGGCAGCGTAAGCAGTCCGCGCCGGCTCTCGACATGGGGATGCGCCACCGCGCGGTCCTCTACGGGGTCTCCGCGGCGGGCTTTGTCGGGCTGATCGCCGTCGTTCTTTGGATCGCGCTCAGCGGCAGCGGCGTCGGCAGCACGAAGAAGCTCGCGCAGGAGCTGGCCACGGCGAACTGCACGTTCCGCACGGTGACCGCCTACGTGCCGAAGGGTGAAGGGACGCACGTCCCCAGCCTTACTTCGAACGACCACTGGAACACGGACCCCCCGTCCAACGGGCAGCACTATCCGATCTGGGCGCCGTGGGGCTTCTACACGCAGGCGATCAATCCACGCTACGTCGTGCACAACCAAGAGCACGGCGGCGTCGTCGTCTGGTGGGGGCCGAACGTGGCTCCCGGCACGGTGCAGAAGCTGCGCGATTGGTACCTCGCCGAGCCGACCGGATCGTTCGGCACGCCGTATCCGAAGCTCGGCAGCAAGGTCGCGATCACCGCGTGGACCGGGGATCCCTCGCACTATCAGTACAACGGCTACTACGGTCAGGGGCACATCGCGATCTGCCCGAGCTACACACCGGCGGCCGCGAAGGCGTTCACCGAGTTCCGCAAGGTGTACCGCGGGCACGGGCCCGAAGGGATTCCGCTCTGCGACGACGAACCCGGCGACAGCTCCACGAAGTCCTCGTGTTAGCGCTCTAGTCCCGCCGGGGTGGCGAAACCGGTAGACGCAGCCGGCTTAAAACCGGCGGCCCTCGGGCGTGGGGGTTCGAATCCCTCCCCCGGCATCCGATTCAGATTCGGCTCGTGCTCTCCGTCAGGTAGCGCAGACGTTGGGCGGTGCTCTTCGTGAGCGCGCGGCCGTCGTAGCGCCACGTCCAGTTGCCAGCCTGTGTCCCGGGGAGATTCATGCGCGCGTCGGAGCCGAGCCGGAGGACATCCTGCAGCGGCGCGATCGCGAGCGCGGCGCGCGACTCCCACGCCTGCGTGAGCAGCGACCAGGCCGGATCGTCGGGGTCGAGGCCGGACCGCTTGCGGTCATCGTCCGACAGGGACCGCCACCAGCCGGCCGTCGTGTCGTTGTCGTGCGTGCCGGTGTACACGACCGATTGGCGCTCGTGATTCGCGGGCGCATGCGGGCTCGAGCGATTGCCGAGCGCGAACTGCAGCACCGCCATGCCCGGGAAGCCGAGCTCCTTCCGCAGGCGGACGACCGGCTCGGTGATCACGCCGAGGTCCTCGGCGACGACGGGCAACGAGCCGAGCTCCGCCTCGAGAGCCCGGAAGAGACGCACGCCCGGCCCGCGCCGCCAGCTTCCGTTGCGCGCGGTCTTTCGGCCACGCGGCACGGCCCAGTAGGCGACGAACCCGCGAAAGTGGTCGACGCGGGTCAGGTCGACGAGCTCGAGCGCGCGCCGGAACCGCTCGATCCACCAGCGGTAGGAGTCGGCCCGCATGGCCGTCCAGTCGTAGAGCGGGTTGCCCCACAGCTGGCCGGTCTTCGCGAAGAGATCGGGCGGCACGCCCGCGACCACGTCTTTCTGGAAGAGCCGCGGATGCGCGTGGTGGTCGGCGCCGCCGTCCGCGACGTAGATCGGCATGTCGCCGAAGATGCGTACGCCGCGCTCCGCGGCGTACGCGCGCAGCGCCTGCCACTCGCGGTCGAAGCGCACCTGATCCTCGACCGTGCCGCCGAAGGCGACCCAGTCGTCGATCCAGTAGGCCGCGCGCTCGCGGAACGACGCGACCGCCTTCGCGTCGACGGCCGCACGCGGCCGGGCGAGCAGCGCGGGCGAGCCGGCGAAGGCGGACGGCGACATGTACGGGGACTTCGTGATCCCCTCCGGCGGCCCGAGCGGCAGCACCTGCCACCAGCTCTGGCCCGCGTCGGCGAGCCAGTCGACGAATCGATAGGCGTGCCGGTCCAGTACCCCGTTCGGAAGCGAGGTCGGATGGAGGAGGATGCCGGATGCGCGTTCGAGCTTCATGCGGTTGCGTTTAGGACTGTCGGGCCGTTGAGAATGTCACGCACGATGCCTCTACCCAAGACTCAGCCGTCACGCATCGTGATCCAGGCCGTCGAGCCGCTCGTAGACTGCGGCGCGTTTCCCGTCAAGCGGACGGTGGGCGAGACCGTCGAGGTGTACGCGACCGTGTTCAAGGAC
>DASRGQ010000007.1:0-9404 GCA_035650975.1 Gaiellaceae bacterium | reverse complement strand
TACCGCATCGGCTCGATTACGAAGACGTTCACCGCGACGTCGATCATGCAGCTCCGCGATGCCGGCGCGCTCGACCTCGACGACCGGCTCGAGCTGCACCTGCCGGGGATCGAGAACGGCTCGCCGACGATCCGCAGGATGCTCGCGCATCTCTCCGGCATCCAGCGGGAGGTGGGCGAGATGTTCGTCGAGGGGACGACGCCGACGGAGGATGACCTCCAGGTCGGCTTCGCGCTTCCGCCGGCGCGTGCACATCACTACTCGAACCTCGCGTTCGGGTTGCTCGGCCGTGTCGTCTCGGCGAAGAGCGGCCTGCCGTACACGAAGTACGTCGACGAGCGTGTGCTCGGGCCGCTCGGGCTCGCACGCACCACGTGGTTCCCGGAGCCGCCGAAGGCGCAGGGCTACCTCGTCGACGAGTACGCGCGCACCGTGTGGCAGGAGCCGGAGACGGACCTTGGCGGCGTTGCCGCGATGGGCCAGCTCTGGTCGACGGTCGAGGACCTGGCCCGCTGGGCCATGTTCCTCGCGGCCGGGCACCCGGATGTCCTGGCCGAGTCCACGATCGAGGAGATGTGGTTCCCGCAGGTCATGTACTACCCGGACGACTGGGTGCTCGGCTGGGGCCTCGGCCTCGAGCTCTTCAACGTCGACGGGAAGATCTACGGCGGCCACGGCGGTGCTATGGCCGGGCACCTCGCGGGCGTCTACGTCCACCGGAAGACGCAGATCGGCGCCGCGTCCTTGACGAACTCCGGCACACGCGGCGACATGGATCTCTTCTGCATCAAGCTCGCCGCGAAGGCGATGGAGCTGTGGCCCGAGCCGATCGAGCCGTGGCGGCCGGAGCCAGAGCCGCCCGCCGACGTCCGCGCGTTGCTCGGCCGCTGGTGGTCGGAGGGAAACGAGTTTCTCTTCTGGTGGCAGGACGGGAAGCTGCAGGCCAAGGTCGCCGGGACGCCGCCGGGTCGCGCCGAGACGACGTTCGAGCGCGACGGCGACGGCTGGGTGGCCGCCAGAGGGCGCGAGCGCGGTGAGCGCCTGCGCGTCGAGGGCGACAGCCTCGTGTGGGCGGGCTATCCATTTACCCGCCGGCAAGAGCCGTTCAAGTCGTAGCGCTACGGGAACAGCACGTAGAGCACGACCGCGACTGCGTACGCGCCCGTCAGCAGGAAGCCTTCCCAGCGCCGCGACCGGCCGTCGCGCGTGACGAGCCACGCGAGCGCAGCGGCCAGGGCCATCGTGACGATCTCGACCGGCCGGAAGACGAGCGTGAGCCGGTGCGCGAGCACGAGCGAGAGCAGCGAGACGGCCGGCGCAACGAGGAGCGCCACCTGCATCGACGACGTGATCGCGATCTCGGTCGCGAGCTGCGTGTTGCCCCGGCTCGCGACGACGACCGCCCCGCCGTGCTCGGCGGCGTTGCCGACGAGCGCGACGATCACGACGGCGATGAAGAACTCGCCAAGGCCAACCGCCCGGCCGAACGAATGCAGCGAGTGAACGAGGATCTCGGACACGAAGGCTGTTGCGAGCGTCGCAGCGGTGAGCACGCCGAGTGCGAGCGGAAGCGACCATGCGTGCTCGCTCGGCTCGGCGCGCTCGGCCCCGCGGTGAATGCGCAGGTTGCGCACGGTCACCCACCCATAGGCGGCGAGCAGGGCTACTGCGATCGGGACCGACGCGAGCATCAGGTCGTGCCGGTTCGGTGAGCCGTGCCAGCCGGGAATCGAGATCGCGAGGAAGGACGCAACGCCGCCTCCGACGCCCATCAGCTGCCAGCGCAGCGACCGCGCGTCGACCGCTCCCTCGCCGCCGAAGATCATCGCTGCGCCCAGCACGAGCAGGATGTTCGAGACGACCGAGCCGGTGATCGTTCCGCGTACGACACCTGTCAGCCCATCGGTGACAGCGATCACGGCGATGATCAACTCGGGTGCGTTACCGAAGCTCGCGTTCAGAAAGCCGCCGACACCCGGCCCGGTGTGCTCCGCGGCGTGCTCGGTCGCTTCGCCGATCAGCCACGCGAGCGGGACGAGCGCGGCCGCCGAGAGAACGAAGAGCGCCGTGGCCCCGAGGTGAAACCCGTAGCGTGCGACGAGGACGACCGGCGTCAGGACGAGCGCCGACCAGAGGAGCCTGCGCCACACGGTAGTTACCATAGAGGTTGAATCGGGATCGACAGGCGTCATCCCGATCCAACCTCTAACGTCGCATGATCGAGGCGGTTCTCTTCGACTGGGGAAACACGCTCGTGCGCTTCGAGTGGGACGACGACCTGCTCCTCGCGGGCCACCGCGCCGCGCTCGGACGCGACGACTCGGAGTTCACCGCGCGCTACCGCGAGCTGCTCTTCGGCGACCGACACGACCACCGGCCGTACGCCGAGCTGCTCGCCGAGCTGGGCGTCGAACGGCCGGACGAGTTCATCGACGCGGAACACGAGGCGTGGCGGCCTGCGCACGCGGTGCTCGCATCGGCTCAGGCGCTGCTCGAGTCGCTCCGTTCGCGCGGATTGAAGACCGGGGTGGTCGCGAACTCGTGGCCCGATCCGGCGCGCGTGTTGCGTGCGGACGCGGAGCGCCTCGGACTCGCACCGCTCCTCGACGTGATGGTCTTCTCGGACGAGGTCGGCCTGCGCAAGCCGACCGCGGAGATCTTCCTGCAGGCGTGTCGCGAGCTTGCGATCGAGCCGTCCGACACGATGTTCGTCGGCGATCGCCTCGACGCCGATGTGCAAGGCGCGGCGAACCTGGGCATGACCACGGTGCAGGCATTGTGGTTCAGCGCAGACGACACTCAGGGGATCGAGCCGGACTTCATGGCGTTCACGCCGATGGACGTGCTGAATGCGGTCAATCGCCTAGCGCTCTGAGCAAGGAAAGTCAAGTCTTGCGGCTGTCCGCGACCGTTCGGACAATGCCGCTATGACGCCCCAGCAGACCGTCGCGCCGGCGCTCCCGCTGCATCCGCAGGACGAGATGGAGTGCCGCCGCTGCGACGTTCATTGCGACAAGGTCGTCCACCCGGGCGCATGCCTTTCGCGCGGCTGTCCATTCGTCTACTCCTACGAGGCGTGGGGGCACACGTACGTCGGCTGCATGCAGAAGGTGTACGACGTCGAGATCGATCTCGACATGCTGCGCGCCGCGGAGGAGCGGCGACCGGGCTTCGGCGCGATCCGTGCGGTGCGGCAGCCGCTCCCGATGTGCAAGTCGGAGATCGAGCGCACGTACGAGTCGCGCCAGGACGAGCTCGGGTGCATCAATCCCGAGTTCGACGAGCTACCCGTCGGCGTTCCGACGTTCCGCGTGATCGCGCTGATTCCCGGTTAGCCGAGTAGCGCGTCCTCGCGCCGCCGGCGCACCATGCGAACCGCGAACCACGCCGCTGCGAGAACGAGCAGCACCGGCACGCCGATCGCAAGGGCGTACACCGCGCCGATCCCGAGCCACGTCAGGGCGATCACGACGCCGTGCAGGCGGCCGTGGCCATGATGTGTTGCAACCGTCGGTTGGGGCGTGGCGACCGAGAGCTGAATCGTCGCGTAGTGCGTCGCACGCCTCGTCGCGGCCTCGCCGCGCTGAAGCTGCTCGATGCGCGCGACGAGCGCTGCGATCTGTGCAGTCGTGGTGGCGGTGGTCGGCTGCGCGCGAAGCGTCGTGAGCTGTCGCTGCAGGCGCGCGATCAGTCGGTCGGTGGTGTTGAGCCCGGCCTGCTTGTCCGTTACATCGACATGCTCCTGCCGGATCGACCCGAGCGCCGAAAGCCGCGTGATCGCCTCGCTGACGTGCGTACGCGGGACTTTCAGCGTCAGCATGGCCGCCGCCGTCTTGCCATGCGACTGCGCATGGACCGAGAGCGGGTAGCCGCCGAGCGACGCGGTGATCGCGAGCGCACGCTTGACCGCATCCGACACCGCGCCCGCGGTCGCGACGCGCAATCCGAGGGTCGCGCCGACCTGCTGCGCCCGGTCGGGAGCCGTGGGAACCGTGAACGCTTTCGCAGCTCTTTCCGTCGGAGCCGGCACGCTGGCTGCCGAGCCGTGCACCGTTGCCGGCGCGAGCCGCTCGAGCGCCTGGTCGCGATTTGCCTGATGCGTCGGCCGGGTGAAGACGATCGTCGCCGCAACCGCCGCCGCCACCGGCACGGCGACGGCGAGCGCCCGCCGCCAGGTGATGCGGCGTGGAGCCGGCTGCCCCTCGACGGAGATCAGACGCACGCGCTCGCGCAGCCCGGGCGGTGCGGTCAGGTGCGCGGCGCGCAGCTCCGCGACGAGGTCACGCTGCGACATTGAGTGCCTCCTCGAGTTTCTTGAGCGCGCGGTTCAGGCGCGTCGTGCAGTTGGTGGACGAGATGCCGAGAACGCGGGCAGCGGCGCCGGCGTCGAGATCGAGCAGGACGCGCAACGCGACCACCTCGCGCTCGCCGGGCGTGAGGCGCGCCAGCGCGGACTCGAGCTCCGCCGACAGCCCTTCGCCGAACCGCGGGTCGACCGCCTCGGGCGCCGCCGCGAGCTGCTCGCGGCGCGTGCGCCGCTTCTCGGAGCGGAAGTGGTCGAGGGCGACGGTACGCGCGACCTGGCACAGCCACGTGCGCGCAGAGCCGCGGTCCGGGTCGAAGCGATGCCACAGTCGAAGTGCGCGCTCGAACGTGACGCCGGTCAGGTCCTCCGCCGTGAAGCGATCGGACGTGAACCACGTGAGGTAGCCGTACACGTCGTCGAGGTGCGCCTCTGCGGCCTGCGCGAACGTCATCTGCTCGTTGTACGCCGCCGGTCGGCGGGACGTCACGCCCAGCGGGCGTGGAGGTCGCGCAGCTTCTGGATCTCGTCGGCGTCCGGGCCCTGCTTGTCCTTGCCCGGCACCTCGAGGTAGGCAGACAGATTCTCGAACGCGGGATGAGCGAGGAACGCCCCGAGGTTCTCGCCCATCTCTCCCTCGAGGATGTTCGCATGCCGGTCGCGATTCGAGCCGAGCGGCGCCGCGCTGTCGTTGACGTGCAGCGCCCGCAGGCGGTCGAGGCCAACCCGCTCGTCGACCTCCTCGACGAGCCGGTCGACCGCCTCTCGGCTCGTCACGTCGTAGCCCGAGACGTAGAGGTGGCACGAATCGAGGCACAGGCCGAGACGCGGGTGCCGGTCGAGGCGGTCGAGCAGCGTGTGCAGCTCCTCCAGCGAGCGGCCGATCGTTCCCCCCGCACCGGCGGAGTTCTCCATGAGCAGCCACGTGTCGCCGTCGCAGCGCTCGAGGATCTGCGCGAGCGCCTTGCACGTCCGCTCGAGGCCATGATCGAACCCGGCGCCTAGGTGGGAGCCGACGTGGAAGATGACCCCGTCGGCCCCGATCGCCGTCGCCGCGTCCACCGTGGCGCGCATCGTGTCGACCGACTTCTCGTAGATCGCATCGTCCGGCGCTGCGAGGTTGCAGAGATAGAGAGCGTGGCAGACGACGCCGCCGATCCCGTGCTCTGCGCGCTTGCGGTGGAATGCCTCGATCACCTCGGGCTTGTGGTTCGTCGGCCGCCACATGCGCGGGCTCTGGGTGAACACCTGCACGCAGTCGCCGCCCGCGGCGACGATGCGGTCGACGGCTGTGTCGATGCCGCCGCTCGATGACATGTGCGCTCCGAATTCCACCGCCTGCCTACGATAGAGAGGAGATGCCGACCGTCCGCGTTCGCATGGCCCCGAGCCCGACCGGCTTCCTGCACATCGGGGGAGTCAGGACGTTCCTCTTCAACTGGCTCTTCGCGCGCGGACGAGGTGGGGAGCTTCTCCTGCGCATCGAGAACACCGATACGAGCCGCGAGGTCGCAGAGGCGACCGAGCAGATCCAGTCGTCGCTGCGCTGGCTCGGTATCGACTGGGACGGGCCTGTGCGCTTTCAGCTCGACACCGCAGAAAAGGCTCGCGAGCTCGCACAGAAGCTGCTCGCCGACGGTCACGCCTACGAGGACGACGGCGCGATCAGGTTCCGCCAGCCGAAGGAGGGCGTCGTCTCGTGGGACGACGCTGTTCGCGGCCGGATCGAATTCAAGAACGAGTTGCTGCCCGACCTCGTGATCGTTCGCTCGGACGGCCGGCCCACATACAACTTCGTGAGCCCAGTCGACGACGTGTTCGACGAGATCACGCATGTCATTCGCGGCGAGGACCACGTCTCGAACACGCCGTCGCAGATCAACATCCTGCGCGCGCTCGGCGCCGATCTGCCCGTGTATGCGCATGTGCCGAACATCAACGGCGACGACGGTCGCAAGCTGTCGAAACGCCGTCACGCGATTGCGTTGGACGACTTTCGCAATGCCGGATACATCCCGTCGGCACTCGTGAACTTTCTCGCGCTGCTCGGTTGGAGCTACGACGACAAGACGACGATCATGTCGCGGCACGAGCTCGTCGAGCGGTTTTCGCTCGAGCGTGTCGGTCCGAGCCCGGCCACTCTCGACTACAAGAAGCTCGACTGGATGAACGGCGTCTATCTCCGCGAGCTGCAGCCCGACGAGTATGCGCACTTTCTGTGCCGTTACCTCGAGGAGCAGGGAATCGATTGGCCGAGCGACCGCGTGCACGCGACTGCACCGCTTGTGCAGGAGAAGATCGAGAAGTTCTCCGACTACCCCGACTTCGTCCGCTTTCTCTTCGAGGACTTCGAGCCGCCGGACAGCATCGACGCCGGCATATGCGCCGATGCGGCCGAGCGGCTCGATCAGCTCCCCGAATGGAACGCGGCGCAGATCGAGGAAGCGCTACGTAGGCTCGCCGACGAACGGGGTGAAAAGCCGCGGCAGGCATTCGGCCCGATCCGCCTCGCCGTCACCGGCTCGAAGGTGTCGCCGGGCCTCTTCGAGAGCCTCGAGCTGCTCGGGCGCGGCGAGTCGCTCCGGCGGCTCAGGGCCGCGAGCGCGGCCGCCTGAGCGGACGGGGCGGCCCCAACGGATCGAGCGCCCGTTGGAAGGCGCGCCATGCGCGCTGGCGGTACGGCAGCGTCGGGCGCGGCAAATCCAAGTGCTCTGACCCCGTTTCGCCTGCCGCCGAACGGCTGGAGGCTCGGCGTACCATCAACAATCGGTAAACGCACGCCGTGCAAGGCGGGTTACGGGCGCCGCGCTGTTAAGGGCGCAGTGCGAGCACGGACGCGCAGACGGCCACGAGGCCGAGCACCCAGAGCGGCCAGACGGCGAGCGTTGCGCCGGCGACAAAGGCGAGCGCTCCTCCGAGTGCGAGCAGGAACGCGAGCAGGGGACGCCCGATGGGCTCGTCGAGCGGAAGCTCGAGCGGCTGGCGCTTCCGCGGTTGCGCAGCAAGACGCAGCCGCGCGAGCCGAAGGCGAAAGAGCGCGCCACGCCACTCGTGCAGCAACGGCGCGGCGGCGTCTGCGCCGTCGTCCTCGACGGCGTCCGCGACTTCGGCCGTCGTGTCGCGAGCGCACCGCAACGCGTCCGCGAGCTCCGCATGCGCTGTCTGGGAGCCGTCGGGCGGCTCGACGCCGTACGCGTGCTCGCCCGCGAGGTGCAGCGAGTACTGCAGGCGGCGGAGCGCGCGCTCGACTTCGTCCTCGTCGAGCCGCTCGGGCTCGGCCGCGAGACGGTCGAGCCGGCCGAGCGTGCGCGTCAGGCCCGTCCAGAGCTCGCCCATCTCCTCGGCGTAGTGCTCCGGTGTGCCGGCCTTCGGCGCCACGACCGGATGCTAGCGCGACACGTCGAGCAGCTTCGTTAGGATCGCCGGCCGATGGATGCGCCGAAGCCCAGGGCGCTCGTGGTCGACGACGATGCTTCGCTCCGCCTCCTCGCCAGGGTGAACCTGGAGCTCGAGGGGTTTGAGGTCGCCGAGGCTTCGACTGTCGGCGAGGCCGACACAGCGGTGCGCGCCGCGCGACCCGATGTGGTGCTGCTCGACGTGCACCTGGGCGGCCAGGAGACGCACAGCCTCCTCGCCCGCCTTCGTGCGGACGGCATCCCCGTCGCGCTCGTCACCGGCTCTGCCGACGCCGAGCAGCTGCGTGGCTCCGCCGACGGCGTCCTCGCCAAGCCGTTCACGCCACAGGCGCTGGTCGGGCTCGCACGCCGCCTCGCTAGGGTTGAGAGATGAGCAGCACCAGTGTTTTGAGCGCGCAGGACTTCGAGGCGCGGCTCGAGCAGTACCTCTACGACCGCTCCGAGGAGGGGCGCGCCGTGCGCGTCGGCGAGAAGGAGACCTCCGAGCAGGCCGAGATCGTCAAGCGCTACGCCGACCTCTTCAGCCGCGAGCAGCTCGATGCGCTTCACGAAGCTGAGACCTCCGCATCGGGAGACGAGCGCGAGCTGCTCTATCGCCTGCGCAAGACCTGCGAGGGCGGTCTGATCGCCGCCGAGCTCGCCGAGCGCGAAGACGAGCTCGAGAACCGGCTGCTCGCGACGCGCGTCGAGTTCAAGGGCGAGGAGCTGCCGCTGCGCAGTGCGCAGGCGAAGCTCGCGGTGCTGCCGTCGTATGCCGACCGCGACGCGCTGGGCGCGATCCAGGCCGAGGCGAGCGCCGCGTTCAACGCGGATCGGCTTTCGCTGCTCGCGGCGAGCGACGAGCTCGCAGCCGACCTCTCGGGCATCGCGGACGCTGTCGAGCGGAACGAGGAAGAGAAGGACATCTCGCTGCGCGAACTCTCGCGCGCTCTGCACGCCGCTGCGGACGACTCGAAGGCTCGCTACGGCGAGCTGCGCGAGCGGTGGTTCGCGAAGCTGCTCGGCGACGACCGCGACGACGTCCCGACGAGCTTCCACACCGCATACATGCGGAGGCTCTCTCCACTCGAGGCCACGTACACGAAAGACCGCGCGACCGAGGTGTGCCTGCAAACGCTCGAGGCGCTCGGCTTCGATCTGAACGCGCAGCCGAACATCAAGCTCGACCTGGACGATCGCCCGCAGAAGTCTCCGCGTGCATGCGTGATCGCGAGCAACCCACCGACGGTCGTGCACCTGATCACGCGCGCGCAGGGCGGGCTGCACGACTATCAAGCGTTCCTGCACGAGGCAGGCCACGCGCTGCACTACGCCGGCTGCGATCCGCAGCTGCCGTACGTGTTCCGTCGGATCGCGCGCGACCATGCGCTCACCGAGATCTACTCGTACATCGTCGAGGCGATCTCGCGCGAGCCGGAGTGGCACCAGCTGCACTTCGGGCTCTCGGACGACGAGGCGCAGACGAATGCGGAGGCGACGACGTTCCTGGAAGCGCTTCTGTACCGGCGGTACGAGGCCAAGCTGCGCTACGAGCTCGACTTCTGGTCGCGCTTCATGACGGACGGCGGCGATGCGGACGTGTACGAGCGGCTGCTCACCGAGGCGACCGGGATCCGGTACCGCCGCGACAACTACGTCGCCGACATGGACGCCGGCTTCTACTCGGCCGACTACCTGCGCGCGTG
>DASRGQ010000006.1:0-22426 GCA_035650975.1 Gaiellaceae bacterium | reverse complement strand
CTTACAAGGCTATGAGCCTCTTCATGGAGTCGTCAAAACCCCTTACGTAAGACCGAGCCACGGGGGTCGCAACATCACCCCAGAGGCGTAAACGAGAGCCACCCGGCAAATCGCTCCCGGACACGGCGTGTCCGGAGTACCCCGCCGCGAGCACCCGATGCTGATCCTCGCCCGCGTCCTCGCCGACCTGGACATCACCGGCCTCGTCGCGGCCGACCAGGACGGCTACCCGGGCATCCTCGGCTACGCCGGCCCGCCGCTCAGCGAAGTGACCGGCGCGACGGTCGTCACCGTCGACGGCGTGATCGAGCGGATGATGCGGCGCAAGAGCCCGGCCGAGATCGCGCTCATCCGCGAGAGCGGCCGCTGGTGCTCGCACGCGCACGGGCTGCTACAGCAGTACTCCGTCCCCGGCGCGAGCGAGGCCGAGGTGAGCCTGCGCGTCGCGCAGGAGGCGACGCTCGCGATGCTCGACCACCACGGCGACTCGTTCCGCGGCCAGCTCGGCTCGGCCGACGGTGTCAAGGCCGGGTACCGCGGACAGATCGGGAAGCGCAGCTCGTGGGCGCACGCGATCGCGCACAACATCCGCTTCGAGGCCGGCGACCTGCTCGTCTCCGAGACCGGCGCGCCCGTCTGGGGCTACAACGCCGAGCTCGAGCGCGGCATGGTGATCGGCGAGCCGTCCGACCACGTGCGGTTCCTGTTCGACCACACCGTCGCCGCGCAGCAGGTCGCCTTCGACGCGCTGCGGCCCGGCATGACGTGCGCCGACGTCGACGGCGCGGTCATGCGCTACTTCGAGCAGAACGACATCCTCGGCTACTGGCGCCAGCACACCGGCCACGCGATCGGCCTCCGAAACCACGAGGCGCCGTTCCTCGACGTCGGCGACGACACCGTGCTCGAGCCGGGCATGGTGTTCACGGTCGAGCCGGGCCTCTACGACGACGAGCTCGGCGGCGTCCGCCACTCCGACACGGTCGTCATCACCGACGAGGGGATGGAGAAGCTCACGGACTACCCGAGCGACCTCGAGAGCCTCACGATCCTGGCGTGAGCGCGGTCGATCCCGCTCGGAGCTTCGATCGTGCCGCCGACGCCTACGAGGCATACCGGCCCACGTATCCGGACGAGCTGCTCGACCTGGTGCCGCTGCGTGACGACGTCACCGTGCTCGACCCTCGGCGCGGGCACCGGCAAGCTGACGCGTGTGCTCGCACGCCGCTATGCGCGCGTGATCGCGGTCGAGCCGCTCGACAACATGCGCGCGATTCTCGAACACGTCGTCCCCGAGGCCGAGACGCGGGCCGGCACCGCCGAGGCGATCCCGCTCGGCGACGCATCCGTCGACGGCGTCTTCGCCGGACAGGCGTTTCACTGGTTTCGCAACGACGATGCGGTGGCGGAAATCGCACGGGTCTTGCGGCCGCGCGGCGTCGTCTGCGCCGTGTGGAACAGGCCGGAGGAGCCGTCGCCGCTGCCGCGGGCGTACCGGGATTACATCGCCGTGCTGCACGAGCCGAGGCTGAAGGCGGTGCAGGAGGGCCCGACGCTCGCCGAGGTGCTCGGGCGTGGCCCGTTCGGCACTCTGTACGAGGCGGAGGTCTTCCATGAGCAGACTCAGGACCGCGACGGCGTGCTCGGCTACGCGTCGTCCGTCAGCTGGATCGCGAGCCGTCCCGACCACGAGCGCGAGAAGATCATGCACCGGCTGGACGAGCTGCTCTCGGAAGGGCCGTTTACGTTCCCGCTCAAGACGGAGATCTTCTGGGCGATCCGAAGGTGACCGCGGTATACGACGCGTCCGCGCACGAGCCGCTCACCGAGACGAAATGGGACGACGCGTGGGTCGAGGATCGTGTCGCCGCGATCGTCGACGACGCTGAGCGTGCGCTCGACGGCAGCGCGTGGCCGATGCATCCGCTCGATGCAGAGGCCGACGACCCGCCGCGCTTCTGGGGCATCTACCTCGGGAGCTCGGGGATGATCTGGGCGCTCGGGCGGCTCGGCTCGTCGCTCGACCTGGGTGCACTCGCGGCGGCAGTGCTCGCCGGCTATCGCGAGCACCCCGACTCGGGCGCCGTCGTTCCAGGCTCTGGATGGGGAGAGTGGCATCCTCCTCGCCGCGCGCTCCGTCGGCTCGGACGCCTACGACGAGGCGCGGCTCGCGGAGCTCGTCTTCGCGAACGAACGCAACCCCTCGTGGGAGCTGATGTGGGGCTCGCCCGGCACGATGCTCGCGGCACGGGCGGCAGGGCTCGACGCGGAGTACGAGCAGTCGGCGGCGATCCTCGTCGAGCAGTGGGACGCGGCTCTGGACGGCATTTGGGCCGGCGTTCTGTACGGCAGGGCGGCGCAGTACATCGGCCCTGCGCACGGGTTCGCAGGAAACGTGCACGCGGTGCGCGGCTACCTGCCGGACGACGAGCTGCGGCGGCGGATCGAGGGGCCGGTGCGCGCGATGGCAGCCGTCGACGGAGACCTCGTCAACTGGCTGCCGGACGTCGGCGCGACCGAGGCGAGCCGCCTGCAGTGGTGCCACGGCGCGGCCGGCATGGTGACGACGCTCGGCGACCTCCTGCCGCGCGACCTGCTGCTCGGCGGCGCAGAGCTCACGTGGCGCGCCGGCCCGCTCGCGAAGGGGCCGGGCCTCTGCCACGGCACCGCGGGCAACGGCTACGCGTTGCTACGCGCGCACGAGCTGACCGGCGACGAGCAGTGGCTCGAGCGCGCGCGGCGGTTCGCCGTGCATGCGCTCGAGCAGGTCGACCGCACGCGCGCGGAGGTGGGGCGCGGGCGGTACTCGCTCTTCACCGGCGACGTCGGAGCGGCGCTCTACGCGCGTTCGTGTCGGGACGTCGACGCGCGCTTCCCGACCATGGACGTGTGGTGAGCCCGGGGCGGGAGGCTTCAGACGCACACCTCGGCTCCGCCGACGGCGGCAACCGAGGTTGTGGCGCGATACCGCTGTCATCATTCGTGCATGGAGAAGGTGCGCACGACCGTGACTATCGACCAGGACGTGCTTCGGGCTACACAAGTCTGTGCTGCGCGGACAGGCACGAGCGTCAGCGATCTAGTCAATTCGGCATTGCGTCGGCATCTCGGCGTTGATCTGCTTCAGCGGCTCTGGAGCCGAACCGACCTCGACGAGGAGGCGGCGATGTCGCTCGCCCTCGAAGCGCAGCGCGTCGTGCGGCAGTCGCGTCGCTGACCGACCGTGCCGGTGACGCAGGAGGTGAAGCTCAGCTCGGCCGACCGCGTTCTCTTTCCCGACGACGGGATCACGAAGGGCGAGCTGTTCGACTACTACGACCGCGTCACGGTCTGACGCACGGCCATACCCTGGTTGCCGGCGAAGCCGGAACCAGGGTGGAGGTCTGAGCCGGCCGAAGCTCGCTTCGGGACGCATCAGACGGACACCTCGGTTCCGGCTTCGCCGGCAACCGAGGTTCTCTGTACTGCATGGAACACGCGGCTGACGCACGGCCATACCCTGGTTGCCGGCGAAGCCGGAACCAGGGTGGAGGTCTGAGCCGGCCGAAGCTCGCTTCGGGACGCTTCAGACGGACACCTCGGTTCCGGCTTCGCCGGCAACCGAGGTTCGTGCATTGCATGATGCGCCGGTGACGCACGAGGTGAAGCTCAGCTCGGCCGACCGCGTTCTCTTTCCCGACGACGGGATCACGAAGGGCGAGCTGTTCGACTACTACGATCGCGTCGCGGACGCGATCGTGCCGCACCTTCGCGACCGGCCGTTCACGATGAAGCGCTGGCGCGAAGGACTGCCCGGCGGGTCGTTCTTCCAGAAGCAGGCGCCGAAGGGGATGCCCGACTGGATCCCCACACGACAGTTCCGCACGTGGCCGCGCGGCGGCAAGGGCGAGTCGCGGCTCGTCGACTTCCCGCTCGTCAACACGCGCGACGCGCTTCTCTGGATGGTGCAGATGCACTGCATCGACATGAACGCGTGGTACTCGCGCATCGACAAGCCCGAGCGGCCCGACTGGGTGCTGTTCGACCTCGATCCGCCCGAGGAGCCCGACGCGTTTTCTCTGTGCGTGCGTGTGGCGCACTACGTGCGGGGCGCGCTGGAAACGCTCGGTCTGCAGTCGTACGTGAAGACGAGCGGCGCCGACGGCATCCATGTGCTCGTTCCGATTACACGGCGTTCGACCTACGAGGAGACGTACGAGTTCGCGGAGCTCCTGTCGCGCCGGCTCGAGGCGGAGCATCCCGGCGAGGTGACGACCGAATGGCTGAAGAAGAAGCGGTCGGGCGTTCTCGTCGACCACCGGCAGAACGGGCACGGGAAGACGATCGCCTCGGTCTACTCGGTGCGGCCGAAACCGGGCGCGCCGGTGTCGACGCCGCTCGAGTGGGCGGAGCTGACGGACGACCTGCGGCCGCGCGACTTCTCGATGGCGGTCGCGTTGCAACGGGTCGCCGAGCGCGGCGACCTGTTCGAGCCGGTGCTGCGCGGCGGGCAGGCGCTCGCGCCTGCGCTCCGAGAGCTGCGCGGATGACCGTCGCCGTCGACTGGGTCGCCGTCTCCTCGATCACGACCGCGGGCGCGACGCTCGTGCTCGCGGTCGCGACGTTCGCGTCGGTGCGATCAGCGAACCGCTCGGCGCGCGTCGCGGAGCGCTCGCTGCTCGCGGGGCTGCGGCCGCTGCTCGTCCAGTCGCGGCCCGACGACCCGCCCCAGAAGGTCGGCTTCCAGGATGACAAATGGTTTCGCATCGAAGGCGGTCACGGCGCGGCCGAGGTGGGGGACGGCGCCGTGTACCTCGCGATCGCGCTGCGGAACGTCGGCAGCGCGATCGCCGTACTGCACGGGTGGGCGCTCGTCGAGGAGGGAACGATGGGCGCCCCGGACCATCCGCCGGTCGAGCACTTCCGCCGGCTGACGCGCGACCTGTACATCGGGCCCGGCGAGGCGGGGTTCTGGCAGGGCGCGTTCCGCGACTCGGCGGAGCCGGGCTTCGCGGACGCGCGCCGCGCGATCGAGGAACGCGAGCGCCTCATCATCGACGTGCTCTACGGCGACCACGAGCTCGGCCAGCGCTCGATCACGCGCTTCTCGCTGATCCCACGCGACAACGGCGCGTGGTTTGCCACCGTCGGCCGCCACTGGAACGTCGACCGGCCCGACCCGCGCTGACTCGCCCGGCCGCGCGGAAAACCTCGAATTACCTCCTTCGAGGAATCGCAGGCGCGCTCCGAGCTGCCGACTACGTCGAGCATGGCGGGGCACGAGAGCCCGCCCCGAGCGATCACCCCCAACGCAGGGGCTGCGGCGCGGCCACTCGCGGGCGATCCCATGAATTCGACGACGGCCGGCGACCCGTCAAAGTTCCAGCCTTTCGACGAGGCCGTACGCGGCGTGCCCGAATCGCTGCGGAACTCGCTGTTCTTCCGTGTGGCGACCCGCGCGGTGCAGTTCAGCTGCATCGTCTACGCCGCGTTCCTCATCTACTGGGTCTGGCTCGCGAAGGACTTCACGACCGTCCTCCTCCTGCACGATCCGGTCTTCTACACGTACTCGATCCTCGTGACCGGCTACGTCTGCCTGCGGTTTCTGCTGGCTCCGCTCTATCGCCCGACACCGGACGTCGGCTATCGGCCGCAGGTGTCGATCGTCATTCCCGCCTTCAACGAGGAGGGAGCGATCGAGCAGACGATCGAAGCGATCCTCGCAAGCCTCTACCCGCCCGAGAAGCTCGACGTCGTCGTGGTCGACGACGGATCGACCGACTCCACCTGGGATCGGATGCTCGCAGCGCAGGAGCGAAACCCGTCGGTCGTCTGCGTACGCTTCGACAAGAACCGCGGGAAGCGCGCTGCGATGGCCGAGGGAATCCGCCGCGCGACCGCCGAGATCTGTGCGTTCGTCGACTCCGACTCCGTGCTCGAGCCGGACGCGCTTGCGCGCATCGTCGCCGACTTCGGCGATCCTCGCGTCGGCGCGGTGGTCGGCCACGCCGACGTTCTCAACAAGACGAGCAACTGGCTCACCCGGATGCAACAAGTCCGGTACTACGTGGCCTTCCGCGTCATCAAGGGCAGCGAGTCGCTGTTCGGGGCCGTCACATGTGCATCCGGCTGCTTCTCCGCCTATCGCCGCGACGCCCTCCTTGCGATCCTCGACAAGTTCGAGAACCAGCACTTCCTCGGCCGTCAGTCCACCTTCGGGGACGACCGGGCGCTGACGAACTACGTGCTGCGCAACTGGCGCGTCATGTACCAGTCGCGCGCGATCTCGCACACGATCGTGCCCGAGCATCTCCGCCAGTTCGGACGCCAGCAGCTGCGCTGGAAAAAGTCGTGGCTTCGGGAATCGATCCACGTCTCGCGGTTCATCTGGCGCAAGCATCCGCTGGCCGCCGCAATGACGTACGCCGGGGTGCTCTTCCCGTGGGTGGCGCCGGCCGTGCTGGTGCACTCCCTCTACTTCCGCGCGCTCGGGAACGGGAGCCCGCTCTTCTACCTGATGGGCGCCTATGTGATGGCCGTCCTCTACTCCCTCTACTACGCCGTCGTTCGCAAGAGCCCGCTCTGGTGGCACGGCGTCACCTTCGTGGCGATCTACATGGCGTTCCTCGTCTGGCAGACCTACTACGCGCTGCTGACGATCCGCAACACGTCGTGGGGCACGCGCGCGTCGACGCACGGCGGCGGCGGTGGCGTCGTCACCGTCGTTGGGCCCGCAGTGCTGCCGCCGGAGCCGCTTCTTTGAGCTACACACACAGGCTCGTCCCGCCGCGGCTCCGCGGGACCTTCGAGCTCGTGCTCGGGCTGCTGATGATCCCGCTCTCGCTGGTCCCCATCGGCCTCTACCTGACGAAGACGCCCGAGGGGTACCTGATGTACCTCCGGGGGCGCTACGCGCTCGCAGCCCCGGCGACACCCGGGCTCGACCGGGCCGATCGCGCGTACGCGGCCGCCGCGTTCCGCCGCCTGCCCGTCGACGGAGTCCCCGTGCTCGTCTACCACGGCATCGGCCGCACGTGGGAGACGGGCCCGGACCGGCCATTCGTCGTCTCGCGTGCCCACTTCGCCGCGCAGATGAGGACGCTTCAGGATGCAGGGTTTCACGCGATCGACAGTGCGGATCTCGTCCGGTTCATCCGAACCGGCGACCGTTCGCTGCTTCCGCGCCGGCCCGTGTTGATCACGTTCGACGACGGCCGCACGGACGCGATGCTGGAAGCGACGCCGATCCTGCGCGCAACGCATCTGAGCGCCAGCATGTTCGTGACCGGGGCAGATGCGAGCTCCGCGAGCATCTACTACGCGAACTGGAGCGAGCTCAATCGCTACGCAGACGACGGAATCTGGCAGCTCGAAAATCAAACGTACGACCTTCACCGCATGGTCGACGACGTCAAGGGGGTGGCGCCGATCTCGGAGCTCGTCCGGCTGCAGCCACATGAGCAGCTCGCGCACTATCGAGCGCGGATCGCAGCGGACATCGATCGCAACGCTCGCGCGATCGCCGCGCACGGCGGCGGCGTGTCGACGGCGTTCTCGTATCCCTTCGGAGACTGGGGCCAGCACGCGCGCGCCCCCGGCGTGGTCGAAGCGCTCCGACAGGTCCTGCGCCCGCGCGTCCAGATCGCATTCGACGAGGATCATCAGTCGGGCTGGCGGTTCGCGATGCCGGGCGACGACCTGCTGCACGTTCACCGCCTCGAGATGCGGGACTGGACGGCGACGGAGTTCATCGCGCGCCTCCAAGCTGCAGCCCGTCTCAGCCAGACGACCTACCGTGAACGCGGGCTCGACGTGCAGATCCCGCGGTCGACGCTGGTCGCGGCAGCTGTCACAGCTTCCTGCGCCCCGTCATCGAGCGAACCGGTCTCCAGTGTGGCGACGCACGCGAAGGTCGTCGCCTTCTCGTTCAACGGCGGCCTGTCCCCCTACACACCCCAGATCCTCGATGTTCTCGCGGCCAATCGCGCGCACGGCACGTTCTTCGTGCTTGGACAGACCGTGCCCGAGCGTTCACCGGTGCTCGAGCGCATGCTGGCGAGCGGCGACGAGATCGCAAACGGGATGTGGACCGGTCGTCATCCGGCTGCTCTCACGCAGGCTGAAATCGAGCTCGAGCTGAAGCGGACGAACGCAGAGGTTCAGTCGGTCGTGCCGTTTCGTCCGTGCCTGACACGTCCTCCGTACAACGAGGACAGAGCGCGCATCACGCGCATAGCCCGCCGGCTCGACATGACCACGGCCCTCTGGTCGATCGACCCGCACGACCAGTCCCTGACCGATCCCGCCGTGATCGCGCGACGTGTGCTTCGAAAGATCACGCCCGGTGCGATCGTGCTCTTGCACGACGGCGGCAGCCGCCGCTGGGCCACCGTCCAGGCGCTACCGCGCATCCTCGCGGCGTTGCAGCAGCGCGGCTATCGCGTTGTCACCGTCTCGGAGCTCCTGACGCGGAGCTGGTCCACGTCTCAGGCGGCGGGCCGGTGAGAGCACTTCGCCTGGCCGCATCGGCGGTGATCGCCGGCGGCGTCTGTGTAGCGGCGGCGCCGCTTGCAGCCGCCGGCGTTCAATCTTGCGCGCCGGCGCCGCAGCACCTGAGGTTCGTCGCGACCCCGCACCGGCCGAGCGGCGTCGTCACCTGGCGGGCGCCGCGTGCGATGCCCACCGGAGCGGGGGGCTATCGCGTATTTCGAAACGGGCGCGTCGTCGGGCAGACTCCGCTGCGGGTCCGCAGGATCCGCGTCAGCTTCCGCCCGGGAAGGATTCTCAAGCTCCAGGTCCGCGTTGCGCTGCGGACCGGCCGCCTGTGGAGGTGCGGCACCGTGCTCGCGCTGAAGCCGCCGTGGCACGCACCCGGCCGTCCCGGAGACCTGGTCGCGACGGCAGACCCGGACAGCGCAACGCTCACCTGGCTGCCTTCGGCGCGGGGCGATGGCACGCTCGACGGCTACCGGATCTTCGTCGACGGGCGTGTTGCGCGCCAGGTGCGCACGACGAGTGCGACCCTGAGCCTGACGCCGCTGCACAGTCACACGGTTGCGGTTGCGGCCGTCGATACCCAGGGGGCTGAATCGGCGCTCTCGAACGCGGTGGAGGTGACCCCCACGCACGCAGCTCCGACGACGCCCGGGACGCCGACGGCCGAAGCCGTCGGTCCCTCCAGCATTCGGATCGTCTGGCCCGCGGCTGTGGGCTCGGGCGGGGCGCGCGTCTCCTACCGCGTGCTCCGTGGCGGCCGCGTCGTCGGGCAGACCGCCGCCACCGCCTACGTCGTCGGAAACCTGGCTCCCGCGACGACCTACTCCTTCACCGTCGTCGCGGTCGACTCGCTCGGATACGCAAGCAGCGAGAGCGCCGGGGCCCAGGCGACGACGATGTCTCCCGCGCAGACGAGCGGCGCGGTCCACGCGTTCGTGCTCGCTTCGACCGACGAGAGCTTCGCCGATCTCCAGGCGCACTACCAGGAGGTCGGAACCATCTATCCCACGTACTTCGACTGCCTCGCGAACGGCACGTTCGTCGGACAGGACAACCCATTGATCACGTCCTGGTCGAAGCTTCGCGGCATCCGTGTCGAGGCGCGCTTCAACTGCCAGTCGACCTCGACGCTGGACGCTCTGCTTCGCAGCCCTGACGCGCGCGCGGCGGTGATCGCGCAGATGGTTTCGGAGGCAAACGCCTCCGGCTGGGACGGAATCAACGTCGACTTCGAGGCGGGGGCCGCGGCCGACAGGCCGTACATGACGGAGTTCGTCACCGAAGCAGCCGCTGCGTTGCACGGTGACGGCAAGACACTTTCGGTCGATGTGTCCGCGAAGGTGCGAGACGTCCCGAATCATCCGCGCTCGACGTTCTACGACTACGACGCGATCGCTGCGCAGGCCGACACGGTGTTCGTCATGTGCTGGGGCATCCACTGGAGCACCTCGGTGCCGGGTGCCATCGACGACTGGGACTGGGTCTCGCAGGTGGCCGCCTACGTCGCAGCGCGGCCCAACCGCGACAAGTACGTCATCGGCTTCGGCATGTACGGCCTCGACTGGCCGAGCGGCGGCGGCCCGGCTCATCCGGCAACGGCGCTCGAGTGGGGGGACGTCCAAAAGCTCCTTTCGCAGACCGGCCAGCAGGTCACCTACGACGAGACGGAACACGCTCCGCATTTCTCGTACGTCGACGGTGGCGGCCTGACTCACGACGTGTGGTTCACCGACGCGCAGTCGCTCGGGGAGCGGATTGCGCTCGCCCACGCGACGGGTGTGGGCATCGGGCTGTGGCGGCTCGGCGACGAGGATCCGGGGATCTGGAACGATCCCCTCCTCGCACCGGGCGCATGGTGAGCCGGCTACCCGCTGAGGGCTGCGCGCACGTGCTCGAGGTTCGCGCGCCAGACGTCTTCGGGGAGCGGCGGCAGGATGTCGTCCCACACCGCGGCGAACGAGCTGCGCAGTTGCGTCAGTCGCGCGGTCCGGCCCATGAACCAGATGTGGCAGTGCGCGGAGCCTTCGCCCCAGCGGCCGACGTGCACGTTGCCGACGCTCGGCACCGACATCACCGCACGGTGCATCCGGAGGAGTAGCGGCCCGAGCTCCGCGGCGTGCTGCTCGTCGAGGTCGGTGAAGTCGACGTGCATGCGCGTCATCAAGAGAACGACGCACGGAAGCCCGCTCGGCTCGTTCAGCGGACGCAGATACCAGCGGTCGTTGTGCCAGAGCGCGCCCTCGATTCCGGTCTCGCACTCACGGCAGTCCGCGGGGTCTTCCCCGTGACGCGGCGGCTCTTTGTCGACCGGACGTTCCAGCTCGCGCGGGGTCACGTCACCGTCGAACGGCCACGTGTCCCACTCCGCGAGCGGCGGCGTGCGCAGGGCGTTGTGCGCGCGCTCCCAGAACTGTTCCGGTGTCTCGAGCATGCTGCGATCCTATGCGGCGTGGAGTGGCCGCAGCGCTTCTACGATCGCAAGGCGGGGATCGAGTGCCCGATCTGCGTGGATGGGCGCCCGGAAGAGACGCGGTACGGCATTCGCTTCTACGCGGGCGAGCTGACCGACGCGTACCTCTTCAAGGCGGGCGTGCAGCGTGGGTTGTCGCACGTCTACTTCCATGCGCGGCACGTCGTCGAGCCGACGGAGCTCTCCGCTGACGAGGCGACGCGGTTCTGGGCGGAGGTGCTGCACGCCGGCTGTGCGATCGAGCGCGTGTTCGAGCCGGTGAAGATGAACTACAACGTACTCGGCAACTCGGTGCCGCATCTGCACGTGCACGTGATCCCGCGCTACGCGGTCGACCCGAAGCCGGAGTGGCCGTTTCCGTTCCCGGAGGTCGACCCGCCGCCGTTTCCCGAGGACGAGCTGCGGCGCGATGTGGAGCGACTGCGCGAGGCGGCGTCGTGACGGCGTACCGGGTCGCGGCGCTCGACGAGTCGACGTGGGATGCGTTCGCGAAGCTCGTCGAGGCGAACAACGGCGTCTTCGGCGGCTGCTGGTGCATGGGGTTCCATCCGGAGGGGATCGACCGGCAGAGCGCCGCGGCGAATCGAGAGCGGAAGCTCGAGCTCGTTCGCGCGGGGAAGGCTCACGCGGCGCTCGTGTTCGACGGCGGGGAATGTCTCGGCTGGGCGCAATTCGGCTCGCCGGACGAGGTGTCGCGCTTGAAGAGCCTCGCCGCGTACAAGAAGACGGCGACGTCGCTTCCGGACTGGCGGATCGGCTGCTGCTTCGTCGGCAAGGGCCTGCGGCGAAAGGGCGTCGCGAGCGCCGCGATCGCGGGCGCGGTCGACCTGATCGCCTCGCTCGGCGGTGGCGCGGTCGAGGGCTATCCGGAGGACGCGGGCGCGGTGCCCGCCGGCTTTCTCTTCAACGGTGCGCTCTCAACCTACGAGCGGCTCGGGTTCGAGCGCGACCGGCAGATCGGCAAGCACCGCTGGGTGGTCCGGCGGCTCGTGGCTAGCACTTCGGGTTGAAGGCGGTCGGCTCGGAGTGCGCGTACGGATACACGCACGGGCTCCACGACCACTCGCCGCCTTCGGTCTCGCCGCGATAGACGTCGTCGACGCGGACGAAAGGCCCGTGCGCGTCTTTCGCTTCGAAAAAGAGCCCTTCGAAGGTGACGGCGGTCTTGCGGCCGGTCGTCGAGCGAGGGTCGAGCAGGTTCACGATCGCGGGCACGTCGTGCACGAACGCCTTGCGGCTCCGGTCGGTGTGCACGACGACGAGCGGTGCGAGCTGTCGCGGCCGCAGCAGGCGGAGCGCCGCGATGGTGAACCCGTAGCGGCGGCCGACAAGCTGTAGCCGTTTTCGGAAGGCGGCGGGCGTCGGATTCGGAAAGCGCTGGTCGAGCGCCTGCCCGCGATCCGACACGCCCCTGCCACCGCGCCCGACCGTCCAGCCGACGAGCGGGGCGCCGCCCGCGGCGCAGAAATCGTCGCGCAGCGCACCGACGGCGAGGTCCTCTTCCCACTGCGCGACCATCTCTTCTGCGGCAGATGGATGCGCGGGCGCGCCGAGGTATGCCCAGAGGGCGTTCTTCGGCGGACGTGCGCCGGCGAAGTAGCCGCGCAGGTGCTCGAGCGTCAGCCGCGGCGGCGGGCCGAGCTCGATGCTGCGCACGAAGCGCCGGTCGCCGAAGCGTGCGAGGAGGCGCCGGACGATCTCTGTCGGCACGGTATGGGAGGCGTGCTGGGCGACGGGAACGCTCGGCGCGGCCTGGAGCGGCGAGCCGGTGCCGAAGGGGCGCGTCCAGCACGATCCGACCGCGGCGTAGTCGGGATATGGAGGCCAGGTCGAGGGCGCGGGTGGCGGGTCGGCGGTGATCCGAAGGGACGGGTCCTCGGCGCCGCCGTGCCGCGCCGTCCCGCAGCCTGCTGTGAGCAGCGCGACCAGTAGCAATGCCCCTACCCCGGGTGCGCGAATGCGCATCTGCGAGTCATACGCCGCGGCGGCTCGCGACGTCACTCGTTCCCAGGGAAGGGACTTTCGAGCCGCGCCTGGCCGTATAGGACACGTGACGATAGGACACGTGACGCGCGGGCGGTCGTTCATCCTCGTCCTGGCGCTCGCGTTGCTCTGCGTGGGAGCCGCCGGCGCCGGCTCGCCGCGGCTCGGACTTGCCCGCGAGCCGTACATTGGCGTCGCCTGCCCGCAGGCGAACAGCACGGTGTGCGGGCGCGTCGGCATCGCCGTCTGGCTCGTGCGCCGTCACGCGACCCGCATCGATGCCACGCTGGCCGGTCGCCACGTCCGGCTTGTGCCCCCGAAGGCGGTGGGGAGCTACTGGGTCGGCTTCGTCCACCTGCCCTTGCGAGCGATGGGCTTGCCGAGCTCATGGGCGGGCGACCCGCCGAAGCAACTCGCGCTCCGTCTCCGCGTCGCCTACGCCGACGGCGCGCGCAGCGGAGCCCTCCGGCTCGGACTTCACTCCGGCTGGGGGTAGAGGCTTGCTTAGCTTCCGAGAGTGGAGCCGCTCGACGTCGTCACCGGCGCGTTCAGCTACAGCGGGCGGTATCTCGCGCGGCGCCTGCAGGAGAACGGTCGCCGCGTCCGCACGCTGACGAACAACCCGGCCGCGCGCGACGGTGAGATCGAGGTGCGTCCGCTGCGCTTCGACGACCCTGTGGCGCTCGTCGATGCGCTGCGGGGTGCTTCGACGCTCTACAACACGTATTGGGTTCGCTTCGCGCACGGCCACGCGAACTACGAACGTGCCGTTGCGAACACGCGCGCGCTCTTCGCCGCCGCACGCGCGGCGGAGATCGAGCGCGTGGTGCACGTCAGCATCACGAACGCGGACGAATCGTCGCCGTTCCCGTACTTCAAGTGGAAAGGCGTGCTCGAGCGCGAGCTGCGCGAGTCCGGCCTGTCGCACGCGATCGTTCGGCCGACGGTGATCTTCGGCCGCGAGGACATCTTGATCAACAACATCGCGTGGCTGCTCCGCAAGCTGCCGCTCTTCGTCGTCCCGACGGGCGGGCAGTACCGGTTGCAGCCGGTGTACGTCGAGGATCTCGCCGAGCTCATGTCGGATGTCGGCGCTCGCCGCGACGACATGGTTGTCGACGCCGTGGGGCCCGAGACGTACCGGTTCGACGAGCTGGTACGCGTGATTCGCGGTGCGGTCGGCTCGCGGTCGCCGATCGTGCGACTCCCGCCGCGGATCGCGCTCACGCTGTCCCGCCTCGTCGGCCTGGCTGTGCGCGACGTCGTGCTGACGCGCGACGAGATCGACGGGCTGCGCGCGAACCTGCTCGTGTCCGACGAGCCGCCGACAGGGACGACGAGCTTCGCGGCGTGGACCGTCGAGCACGGCCCAGAGCTGGGGCGAGGGTACTCGTCCGAGCTCGCGCGGCACTACCGTCGCTGAAGTTCCGTGCGCAGGTCTTCGAGCGCGCCGCGAAGCAGTTGCCGCTCGAGCCACCGCCTGCCGCCGATCGCCAGCAGGAAGCGGTCGAGCGCCGACTTCGCATCGACGTCGAGCGACAGGGCAACGTGCGTTCCTCGCGGGGCCGCGCCGAGCGACCAGCCGACGTTCGCGACGGTGCCGTTGCGCGTCACGGCACGGCCTTCGAGCACGCCTCCGACTTCGTCTGTCGGCGCGGTCGCGCGCACGATCTGCGTGTGGGCGAGGCGCGCGATGCCGAGCGGCCCGCGCACGCGGATCCACGCACCGCCGTCATTCTCGGTGCTGCCCTCGACCTCGTGCACCGACACGTAGCGGGCGGCCAGCCGCCAGTGGTTGCGCAGCTCGGAGAGAAACGCGAACGTCGCGCCCGGGTCGGCGCCGACCTCGGTCGACGCCTGCGCGCGAACTACGCGGCGCCCTTCGCGGTCTTCTTGTAGGCGCGCTTCCAGCTTTGGTAACGATCGAGCTCGTCCGGCGAGGTGACGTCGCCGAGCGTCGGGTGGTTCGGCACGAGACCCTCCGCCTGCTTCACGCCGAATTGCTTCGCGAGCACCGCGCCGAGCGACGTGATCTTCATCTCGCCGAAGCCGGGAAGCGACGAGATGCGCCGCTTCAAGTCAGCGGCGTCGGCCGACTCGCGCCAGAGCCGCGATGCGTCGCCGTCGTATTCCGCCGCGACGACCGCGGCGAGCTCCCGCACGCGCGTCGCCATCGAGCCCGGGAAACGGTGGATCGCGGGAGTCGTCGAGAACGCCTCGCCGAGATCCATCTTCGCGAGCTTTCTCGGGTCGAGCGTGCCCGCGCGCTGCTTCAGCACGTATGGCCCGGCAAACGCCTTCTGTACCGTCACCTGCTGGTCGATCGCGAAGCCGACGAGCAGTGCGAACGGCTCCTTTGCGAGGAGCTCGCACGCCTTCGGGTCATCCGTGAAGTAGAGCGCCTTCGGGCCTGCCATCACCCACCGACGATATCGCCTAGCGCCTGCGGTGCGTCGGGTCGAGTCGCGACCAACCGGGCGAAATCGCGCCAGTTGGGATGCGCCGCCTCGAGCTCTGCGAGCGCTGCGCGGGCGCCTGCGACGTCACCTGTCTCGGCTGCGTCCAGCATCGTGCGCCAGCGCACTTCGATCTCCGGCAAACCGTGTTCACGTGCGGCCGCGGCGCCCGGAGTCCGGTAGGCCCCGGCGTGCGCCAGCAAGCGGCGCAGCACGACGAGCGAGTCGTCGCCCTCCTCGACGCGCAGGTCGGTCACACGCTCCCACGGCTCGCCCTCGGCGGGCACGACGACGATTGCGGCGCCGCCGCGGCCGCGAAAGTCGCCGCCCGCCGCCTCGGCCGCGTCGAGCGCGGCCAGAAGCCGTTGCGCGAGCGAGCCGCTCGCTTCCTCGAACGCTTCGCCCATGACGTGCCACGCCTCGGCCGCGAGCATGTTTCCCTGCGCGGCCCAGTTCTCGCCGGCTGCGTTGCCGGCGCACGGAACGCAGCCGCCGCCCGTCCACTGCGCAGTGCGACCCGACGCATCGAGGAACGCAACCTGGCGAAGATGCGCGAGCTCGTCGACTGCGCGCAGCTCGTCGAGTGCGTCCTGCGGCGATCGTCCAGCTGCGAGCAGCTCGAGCCCGCGATAGCCGTAGCGGCGATCGGTGAACGACTGCGTCGCGATCGCGCCGACACCCGGCCGCGCCCACGGAACCCAGGCGCCCGTGTTGAACGCCTGCGACTGCACACCCACGCCGAGCTCGCCGGTCTGGGCGTCGCGCGCGACGATCGAATACGTCACGCGGCCAATCTACTGCGTCGGGATTCCCATTCGCGCGGGCCGGGTAGGAGTATCCACATGGCAGAGACGCCGAAGCAGCTCGTCGAGGAGGTCGACCGCGGGCGCAGCCCACGGACGCCGTTTCTCGCGCTGACGGGTGTGACGCTCGTTGTCGCGGTGGTGGTCGTCGCGATCCTGGTTGCGGCGTTCCTCGTCTACTACCTCGCCTAGGCCGGCCCGACTACGCTGGCGGGATGGACGCGCTGAGCGTCTTTTCACCCGCCACGCGGGCCTGGTTCGAGCGGACGTTCGCCGCGCCGACACCGGCGCAGGAGCGCGGCTGGCCCGCGATCGCGGGCGGCGGCCACGTGCTCATCCAGGCGCCGACCGGCTCCGGCAAGACGCTGACCGCATTCCTCTCCGCACTCGACCGGCTGCACGCGTCGCCGGGCGAAGGGCTGCGCACGCTGTATGTCTCGCCGCTCAAGGCGCTGAACTACGACATCGAGCGCAACTTGCGCGGCCCGCTCGCCGGACTCGAGTCACACGTGCGTGTCGCTGTGCGCACGGGGGACACGCCCGCGAAGGAGCGCCGCGAGCTCCTGAAGGCGCCGCCGGACATCCTGATCACGACCCCCGAGTCGCTGTACCTGATGCTCACCTCGCAGGCGCGCGACACCCTGCGCTCCGTCGACACGCTGATCCTCGACGAGGTCCACGCGGTCGCCGGCACCAAGCGCGGCGCGCACATGGCGCTGTCGGTGGAGCGCTTGGAGGCGCTCGTCGACGGCACGCTGCAGCGGATCGGGCTGTCGGCGACGCAGCGGCCGATCGAGGAGATCGGGCAATTCGTCTCCGGCGGCCGACCGATCGAAATCGTCGACGCCGGAACGCGCAAGGAGCTCGATCTCGAGGTCGTCGTGCCGGTCGAGGACATGCGCGAGCTCGGCTCGACCGCATCGCTTTCGTACCCCGTGCCGGCCGACGGGCAGGAGATGGACGCGGGCACCGAGCTCGGCACGCAGTCGATCTGGCCGTCGATCTACCCCGAGGTGCTGCGCCTCGTGCAGGCGCATCGCTCGACGATCGTGTTCGTCAACAACCGCCGTCTCGCCGAACGGCTCGCGCTGCGGTTGAACGAGCTTGCGAACGAGGACAACGACGGCGCCCCGCGCGAGATCGCGCGCGCGCATCACGGCTCGCTCGCGCGCGAGCAGCGCGTGCTCGTCGAGGAAGAGCTGAAGGCGGGGCGCATCCCGTGCCTCGTCGCGACGTCGAGCCTCGAGCTCGGCATCGACATGGGCGCCGTCGACCTCGTGATCCAGGTCGAGTCGCCGAAGTCGGTCGCGCGCGGCCTGCAGCGCATCGGTCGCGCGGGTCACGAGCTCGGCGCGGTTTCGAAGGGGCGCATCTTCCCGAAGTTTCGCGCCGACCTGCTGGAGAGTGCGGTCGTCGCGCGTGCGATGCGCGACGGCGCGATCGAGGAGACGAAGATCCCGCGCAACCCGCTCGACGTGCTTGCGCAGCAGATCGTCGCGATCACGTCGCAAGAGGAGCTGCGGGTCGACGACCTGCATGCGCTCGTCACGCGCGCGTATCCGTTTCGCGACCTTTCGCGGCAGCAGCTCGAGAACGTGCTCGACATGCTTGCGGGCCGCTACCCGTCGGACGAATTCGCCGAGCTTCGCCCGCGCATCGTGTGGGACCGCACGGGCGGCGTCCTACGCGCACGCGACGGTGCGCGGCGGCTCGCCGTCACGAACGGCGGCACGATCCCCGACCGCGGCCTGTTCGGTGTGTTCCTCGTCGACGGCGGCGGTCGCGTCGGCGAGCTCGACGAGGAGATGGTCTACGAGGCGCGGGCGGGGCAGACGTTCCTGCTCGGCGCCTCGACGTGGCGCATCGAGGAGATCACGCGGGACCGCGTGCTCGTCTCGCCTGCGCCGGGCCTGCCCGGTGCGGTGCCGTTTTGGAAGGGCGAAGGCGTCGGCCGGCCGTTCGAGCTCGGCGAGAAGATCGGCGCCGCGTCGCGCGAGCTCTCTGCATTGACCGAGCCGCGTGCCGTTGCGCGGCTCCGCGACGACTTCCACCTCGAGGAGCGCGCGGCGCGCAACCTGCTCACGTTCCTGCGCGAGCAGGCGGATGCGACGGGCGCGGTTCCCTCGGATCGCACGGTCGTCGTCGAGCGCTTCCGCGACGAGATCGGCGACTGGCGTGTGTGCATCCTCACGCCGTTCGGCGGGCGCGTGCATGCACCGTGGGCGATGGCGATCGCAGCGCGGCTGCGCCAGGCGCATGGGATCGAGGCGCAATCGATCTGGTCGGACGACGGGATCGCGCTGCACTTCCCAGAGGCCGACGCGCCGCCGCCGACGGAGGATCTCGTCATCGACCCCGGCGAAGTCGAGGATCTCGTCGTCGCCGAAGTCGGCGACACCGCGCTCTTCGGGGCGCGCTTCCGGGAGAACGCCGGCCGCGCGCTGCTGATCCCGCGCCGCCGGCCCGGCGAGCGAACGCCGCTCTGGCAGCAGCGGCTGAAGGCGCAGTCGCTCTTGCAAGTCGCGCGCAAGTACGGCTCGTTCCCCGTGATCCTCGAGACCTACCGCGAGTGCCTGCAGGACGTATTCGACCTGCCGGCGCTGCGTTCGCTGCTGCAGGGGCTGAAGACCCGCGAGCTCGATCTCGTCGAGGTGGAGACTGCGTCGGCGTCGCCGTACTCGGCCTCGCTTCTCTTCGACTACATCGCGACCTACATGTACGAGGACGACACGCCGCCTGCGGAGCGCCGTGCGCAGGCGCTGTCGCTCGATCGCGATCTGCTGCGCGAGCTCCTGGGGCAGGAGGAGCTTCGCGATCTCCTCGACCGCGACGCAGTCGAGGAGGTCGAGCGGCAGCTGCGCGGAGCGCCCGCAACGCCAGATGCGCTGCACGACGTTCTGCGCTTGCGCGGCGATCTTCGGGTCGGCGAGTACGACGATGCGCTGGCTCGTTCGTTGCTCGATGAGCGGCGGGCGATACTCGTGCGCGTCGCGGGCGAGGAGCGGCTGATCGCAGCCGAGGACGCGGGGCGCTATCGCGACGCGCTCGGCGCGATGCCACCGTCCGGGTTGCCGGATGTGTTTCTCGAGGGCGGGCCGGAGTCGCTGCGGCAGCTCGTGCTGCGCTACGCGAAGGGACGTGGGCCGTTCACCTCCGACGATGCGTGCACGCGGTTCGGCCGCGACGTGACGGGCGTGCTCGCGGAGCTCGAGCGCGAAGAGCTGCTGGTCCGTGGCGAGCTTCGGCCGGGCGGCACTGAGCGCGAGTGGTGCGATCCCGACGTGCTGCGCCGTTTGCGGCGTGCGTCACTGGCGGCGTTGCGGCGCGAGGTGGAAGCCGTCGACCAGGAAGCGCTCGCGCGCTTCTTGCCGGGCTGGCACGGCGTCGACCGGCGTGCGTCGCTGCGCGAAGCGCTCGTACCGCTGCAGGCGCTGCCGCTGCCGGTCGCGCTTTGGGAGTCGGAGGTGCTGCCGCGGCGCGTCCCGGGCTACCGGCCCGAGCACCTCGACGCGCTGACCGCGAGCGGCGAGGTGGTGTGGGTCGGCGCGGGTGCCGATCGCGTCGCGCTGTACTTCCGTGAGGACGGCGCGGCGCTCGGGCAGGTGCCGGGCGCCGATCGTCCGGAGGGCGCGGTGCACGACGCGGTGCGCTCGGCCCTGTCCGGGGCGCTCTTCTTCGACGAGCTGCTCGCGGCGAGCGGGCTCGACGAGGCCGAGGCGCTCCCGGCGCTGTGGGATCTCGTGTGGAGCGGCGAGGTGACGAACGACGCATGGACGCCGCTGCGCGCGGCGCGGCGGTTCGGCGTGCCGAAGCCGGAGCGGCGGCCGCGGCGGTTCTCACGGCGGCGCGTGCAGGGGCCGACGGCGACTGCGGGCCGCTGGTCGCGCACCGAGCGGCTTTTCGCGGGTGCGCCCGACCGGCGCGCGTTGGCGGAGCTGCTGCTCGAGCGGCAGGGGATCGTCACGCGCGACGGCGTTCGTGCGGAGGGCATTCCCGGCGGGTACGGAGCTGTGTACGCGGAGCTGCGTGCGCTCGAGACCCTCGGGCTGTGCCGGCGCGGCTATTTCGTCGAGGGGCTCGGCGGCGCGCAGTTCGCGCTCGGTGGCGCGGTGGAGCGGCTGCGCGAGCTGCGTGAGCGTCCCTCGGATATCGGTGTCGGTGACGCGCTCGTGCTTGCGGCTGCGGATCCCGCGCAGCCGTACGGCGCGGCGCTGCCGTGGCCGAAGCGGGCGGGTGCGCGCGCGGCGCGCGTCGCGGGCGCATACGTGGTGACGCTCGGCGGCGAGCCTGTGCTCTACGTCGAGCGTGGCGGGCGGTCGCTGACGCCGCTCCGCGATCCCGACGAGGCCTGGCTTCGCCCGGCGCTTGCCGCGCTCGTCGCGCACGTGCGGCAGGGGCGGCTGAAGCGGCTCGCGGTCGAGCGGTTCGACGGTGAAGCGGTCGTCGACTCCGAGGCGATGCGGCTTCTCGTCGAGGCGGGCTTCCTGGCGGGCCCGAGGCGCGCGGTGCTCCGTGCGTGACGCCGGTGGTGAACATCTGGTGAACGGTGCCTGGCACCGGTTTTGCAGGGGAAACGAGCCCCGCTAGGGGCGAAGCCTGGCCACGACGGACGCGGCCGGCTCGGCCCGCGCGGCCGCGAAGGACACGCCCGCCCAGAGGTTGACCCGCCCGGCGTCGCCGGCCGCCCGCGCCGCCGCACGCAGCGGCGCCGTCAGGTGGTGTACGTGCGGGTACGCCGACGGCGCATCGGGATGGTCACGCATGAACGAGTTCTCGATCCCGCGCGCCCGACGGCCGGTGAACGCGCGCGTGATCGCCGTCTCACCGCCGCTCCGGAGCGCAGTGCGATGAACCGGATGCGTTCCCGCCTCCGGGCAGAGCAGGAACGCTGTGCCGGCCTGCACGGCAACCGCTCCCGCGTCCAGCGCCGCTCGCACGGCGACACGCGACGCGATCCCGCCGGCGGCGACGAGCGGTCGGTCGGAACGTGCGCGCACCGCGGCGAGCAGCTCGAGCAACGGCAGATCGCTCTCGTCGGCGTCGTCGAACGCGCCGCGGTGCCCGCCCGCCTCGAGTCCCTGCACGACGAGCACGTCCGCCGCGACGTCGGCATCAGCCGGCGTTGAGATGGTTGCCCACACCGGAACCCGTGCACGCTCGAGCAGCGAGGACGGTGGCGGCCCGAACGTCGTCGAGATCGCCTGCACGTCCGCCGCGAGCGCGATCTCGATCTTCGCGTCGAGCTCGTCGTCGTCGAAGCGAGGCTCGCCGAGCTCATGCCCTTCGCGCGCGAGCCGCTCGGCGTACGCGGCGAGCGCGTCCTCGTCGACCGGCTGCTCGCGGAGCACGAACAGGTTGACGCCGAGGGCGCCGTCGGTCAGTGCGCGAGCACGCTCGAGGCGTCGGGCGAGCTCGTCGGGTGAGAGGTAGCCGCCCGCCACGAACCCCAGCCCGCCCGCATTCGCCACGGCGGCTGCGAGTTCGGGCGTCGACGGGCCGCCCGCGAGCGGAGCCAGCACGATCTGCGGAATCGCCATGCATTCGACGCTAGCGCAGGACCCTTGTGCGGCAAGGCTCTCGTTGCTAGCTTGCGAGATATGGCACCGGGAACGCAGCGGCGGACGGAGCTTCTCCGCGGAGTCCTCGACCTGTGCCTGCTCGCGGTGATGAACGAGGGGCCGGCGTACGGGTACGAGATGACGAGGCGCCTCCGTGACCGCGGGCTCTCGATCGTCGGCGAGGGGTCGATCTATCCACTCCTCGGTCGCCTCGAGCGCGAGGGGCTGGTCGAGACCTACCGCGGCTCGAGCAACGGCGGCCCGCCGCGGAAGTACTACCGGCCGTCGAGCGCAGGCCGGATCGCGCTCGGCCTGGGCGTGTCCGAATGGCGTGCTGCCCGCGACGCGGTCGACGCGGTGCTCGCCTCCGTCAAAGTCGAGGTGGCCACGTGAACGAGTTCGTCGAAGAGTGCCGCCGCGAGTGGAAGCGCCTCGTCGGCGGAGACACCGTCGGCTCGGGCCGAGCGCGGGGTCGTCGTGGTGCTCGCGCTCGTCTTTGCGGCGGTTGCGCTCGCAACGGGCGAGCCGAAGCTCTCGATCGTCGCCCGCACGACAAGTCGGTCGCATCTGCCTGCGGGCGTCATCACCCCTCCCGGCTCCGGCCGGCAGGTCGTCCGCGCGACCGCGGCGGGCGCCGCGCCCGTCGAATGGATCCTGCTCGTCGTCGCAGTTGTCGGGCTC
>DASRGQ010000005.1:0-3740 GCA_035650975.1 Gaiellaceae bacterium | reverse complement strand
TCGCGAAGCGGACCGTCACCTCCTCCGCCGCGATCTCCGTGGCGGCATCCCAGTGCGGGACGCCCATGATGGGCGCCACGATCTTCATGCTCGTCGAGAGCAGCTCGAGGTCCTTCGCCTCGTGCGTTGCGCCGAGCATGTTGGAGTCCGTCGAGTACGCCTTCTCGACCGCTGCACCTCCGGGTGAAGGCAGGTCGTGCTCGAGGAGCCACTCGCTCATCTCCTTGCGCCCGCCCAGCTCGTCGACGAAGGCCGAGTCGAGCCACGGCTTGTAGATGCGCAGGCTCTCGTTCGTGAGCAGCCCGTAGCGGTAGAAGCGCTCGATGTCGTTGCCCTTGTACGTCGAGCCGTCGCCCCAGATCTCGACGCCAAGCGACGTCATCGCGCGCACCAGCATCGTGCCGGTGACCGCGCGGCCGAGCGGTGTCGTGTTGAAGTACCGCCGGCCCGCGGTCTGGATGTGAAACGCGCCGCACGCAAGCGCCGCGAGGCCCTCGCGCGCGAGCTGCTCCTTGCAGTCGACGAGCACAGCGTCTTCGGCGCCGTAGACCTTCGCCTTCGCGGGGATGGCGTCCACGTCGGGCTCGTCCGGCTGTCCGAGATCCGCGGTGAACGCGTACGGGATCGCGCCGTTCTCGCGCATCCATGCAATCGCACAGCTCGTGTCGAGCCCGCCCGAGAACGCGATGCCGACGCGCTCGCCGACAGGCAGCGAGCCGAGAATCACCCCGCTTCTCTGCGCCACCTTCATAGGTGGCTCCGCAGCAGTCCGGCGACCTCGAACGGCTTGGTGCCGTCGGCGCATGCGACGAAGACCGTGTTGTCGCCGGCCACCGTGCCGGCCACCTCGGGCAGCGCGGCCGCATCGATCGCGTCTGCGAGCGCGGCCGCGAAGCCGCGCGGCGTCTCGACGACGAGCAGTGAGCCCGACGTCGCCGTCTTGCCCATGTACCGCCGCAGCGCGCTGCCGAGCTCGTCGTACCGGCGCAGGTCGGCGGCGCCGGGGAGCGCGTAGACGAGCCGGCCTTCGTCGTTCCGCACCTTCACGAGTCCGAGCTGCGTGATGTCGCGCGAGACGGTGGCCTGAACGGCCTCGATGCCGCTCGCCTTCAGCGCATCCGCGACTTCCGCCTGCGTGGACATCGGCTGCTGCTGCACGAGCCGCAAGATCGCGCCCTGCCGTTCGAACTTCGTCGTCACAGGAGCTCCTTCAGAATCGCAATGCCCTGCACTGCCTCATCGTGCGAAAGCGTGAGCGGGGGCGTGAGCCGGATCGTGTTCGGGCCGGCGGAGCCGATCACGAGACCGCGTGCAAGCGCGGCCTCGACCACGTCGCCGGCCGGCTGCTCGGTGTCGAACGCGAGCAGCAGCCCGAGGCCGCGTGCGTCGAACGCGTCGACGAAGAGCTGCGAGATCTCCTTCACGTGCGCGAGCAGGGCATCGTCGATCGTGTCGAGCACTGCACACGCGGCCGCGCTCGTCACGAGGTTGCCGCCGAACGTCGAGGCGTGGTCACCCGGCGCGAACGCGGTCGGCGCGTCGTCGGAGACGAGCAACGCGCCGATCGGCAGACCGTTCGCGAGACCCTTCGCAAGTGTGACCGCATCGGGCTTGACGCCGGCTTCCTGCCACGCGAAGAACGAGCCGGAGCGGCCGACCCCGGTCTGGACCTCGTCGAAGACGAGCAGCGCGCCGTGCTCGTCGGCAAGCGCTCGAGCGTGCGCGAGAAACTCGTGCGTCATCGGGTGCACGCCGCCTTCGCCCTGCACCGGCTCGATCACGATCGCTGCGGTCTCGTCCGACACGTGCTCGAGCCCGAACTTCGCTCCCGGGACGAGCGGCTCGAACGCGGCGCGCTTTGACGCCTGGCCTGTGATCGAGAGTGCGCCGAACGTCCGTCCGTGAAACGATCCTTCGAGCGCGACGAGGTCGCGGCGACCCGTCGCCTTGCGCGCCCACTTGAGCGCCGCCTCGATCGACTCCGCACCCGAGTTGCAGAAGAACGATCTGGCGCCGCCGAAGCGACCCGACAGCTTGTCGGCGAGCTCCTGCATCGGCCGCGTCGAGTAGAGGTTCGAGACGTGCCACAGCCGGTCGAGCTGCGCGTGCGCGGCGGCGAGCGGCGCCGGATGGCGGTGCCCGAGGCCGACGACGGCGATGCCCGCGAAGAGATCGAGATAGCGCTTGCCCTCGTCGTCGACGAGCCACGAGCCCTCGCCGTCGACGAACGTGACGGGCAGGCGCGCGTACGTGGGCAACACGTGCTCGAATCCGACCGACGCCGTCATGCAATGACTGCCTGCCGGCGTAGGATTGATGGAGCCGGCCAAAGAGCGTAGGCGCCGGCTTTGCCGGCGCCGGAGCGGGAACAGGCGGTCATGCAATGACCGCCGTCTGTCCGATGTGGGCCGTGATGCCGCTGGCTGCGGCGATGGCCGCGGCGCGCAGCTTCGGAACGATGCCGCCGTCGAACGCGCCGGCGTCGAGCATGCGGTTCGCGTCGCCGGCACGGATCGAGTCGACGAGCTCGTCGTCGACGAGCAGGCCGGGGACGTCGGTGAGGAAGACGAGCTTTCGCGCGCCGAGCCCCAGCGCGAGTGCGGCCGCCGCGTCGTCGGCGTTCACGTTCAGCGGGCCGACGGCGAGCGGCGCGACGACCGGGACCTTGCCGCTGCGCAGCGCATCCAGAACCTTCGTGGGCCGGCACGGAAGCGGATCGCCGACCCACCCGAGCGGCGGCACGGGCACGGCGAGCAGTCCTGCCTCGTCGCCGATCACGGGCTCCGCGAGCTCGCCGAGCTCCGCGCACAACGACGCGTTGACGGCGACGAGCGACTCGCGCACGACGTCGAGCGCGCGCCGTGACGTTCGCCGCCGCCCGCCGACGAACTGCACCGGGATGCCGCGGCGAACCATCTCGTCGGTGATCTGCGGGCCCGCGCCATGCACGACTACGACTTCGTGTCCCTCCTCGCGCAAGCCGAGAATGCGATCCGCCGACGCGCCCGCGACCGCGCCGCCTACCTTGACGACAAGACGTAGTGCACTCATGACCGGTAGTCCCCGTTGATGCGCACGTACTCGTACGAGAGGTCGCTCGTCAGGTAGCTCGCGCTGCCCGCGCCGAGCGCGAGATCGAGCGCGATCGTGCAGCTCGGCCCGGAGACGTCGGGCTCGACGTCGGTGGGCGACCCGCTCTCGAAGACGACGACGTCGTTGTACCGGAGCGTCGCGCGGTCGGCGTCGATGTCCGCGTAGCCGCCGTTCCACGGCGCGCTGCCCGCCGCCATGAGCACCCGGCCCCAATTCGCGTCGTGCCCGAAGAGCGCGGTCTTGACGAGCGGAGAGGTTGCGATGCGCCGCGCGATCGCTTTTGCCTGCGTGGCATCGACGGCGCCGTCGACGCGAATCTCGGCGAGGACGGTCACGCCCTCGCCGTCCGCAACGATCTGGCGCGAGAGGTCGTCGCACACCTCGTGCAGCGCTGCGGCGAACGCGGCGTAGCTCTCGGGCGTGCGCTCGACACCGCTCGCGCCGTTTGCGAGCAGGATGACCGTGTCGTTCGTCGAGCAGTCGCCGTCGATGCTGATCGCGTTGAACGTGGTGTCGACGGCCGGCCGCAGGACGTCGGTTGCCTCGTCGGTAGCGAGCGGGTAGTCCGTCGTCACGATTGCGAGCATCGTCGCGAGGTCGGGATGGATCATCCCGGCGCCCTTCGCCATCCCGCCGACCGTGAACCC
>DASRGQ010000004.1:0-76154 GCA_035650975.1 Gaiellaceae bacterium | reverse complement strand
ACTGAAAGGTGGGCGGTGAGGGGCTCGAACCCCCGACCCCCTGCGTGTAAGGCAGGTGCTCTCCCAGCTGAGCTAACCGCCCGCTCGGAGGGAGCGTACCGGCGCCGCTACGGGGCGACGAGCACGCCGGTGCCGGTGCAGTTCGTCTTGGTGAACCACGTGATCGGCGAGGGGCCGCGCGCGCTGATGCTCGAGTCCGCGGTCGCATTCAGGCAGTAGGTGCTCGCCGTCGGCTTTCCCTTGCTCCCCGTGCCGACAGTCACCTTCAGCCCCGAGTCGTAGGAGACGATGCCGGCCGGCTTCTTGTTCGCACTGTTCCCGAGCCCGACGTACGTGTCGTTGTCGGCGAAGAACATCTCCGCGGCCGGGATCGCCGCGCGGATCTGCTGTTCGGCCGTGCGATTGGTCGCCTTCGCCGTGAAGCCCAGGTACGACGGCACCGCGATCGCCATCAGGATTCCGATCACGACGATCACGACGAGCAGCTCGATCAGCGTGAACCCGGAGGTCGCGAGACGCAGCTCGTGGCCGTGCAGGGCAAGCGAGCGCACGCTCGATCGATTGGAGAGAGACCGCAGGGACGCATACATGAGCCATGCATCCATCGGCGAGGGCGGGGGCCGTCCAATGCCCCGTTCGGGGGAGCCGTCCCGAGAAGGACTCGGGACACCGGAGCCAAACCCTCCGCCATCAGCGCCTCCGCCGACAATCGCGCGTACGTGGCAGCCGCCGAGCTGCGGGTGCGCATGCTCGCCTTCCAGCGCCGCAGCGAGGAGATCACGGCCCGCCACCGCCTGACGCCCCAGCGCTACCTCTTGCTACTCCTCCTCCGCGCCAGCGAAGCCGAGGGAAACGAGCTCGCGATCGGCTCGCTGATCGAGCCGCTCCAGATGAGCCAGTCGAGCGTCACACGCCTCGTCCAGGGCGCAACGCGCGCCGGTCTCGTCGAACGGCACGTCGATCCGGACGACCGTCGCCGGCAGCATCTCGCGCTGACCGGCGAGGGCCGCCGCCGGTTCGAGGGCGCCTTCCTGGAGCTCGGGCCGGACCGGCTGGCACTCGAGAGCGCCTTGTCGAAAAGGCAAAAGTCCCCCCTTCCCGCCGCCCGGTGATCGGCGTACACTCGTTTGTGGCGGCGCGGTCTGCGGCCTGACGGCAATCATCCTCGTTCGCCGCGCCGCCATATCCATTGCGCGCAGGACGGCTCACCCTTCGAGGGGATTGCCGCGCCACGGCGGCCGAAGAGACTCAGCAGGTACGGAACGTCCCCTGCGGCTCTTAAGGAGGAATGCGTGATTCACTGGTCGAAGCGGCCCATCGTGGCTCTGACCGTCGTCGCGTTGCTGATCGTCGTCGCCGCACTCGGCGGCGGAATCCACTGGGATGCACTGCGCTCGCTGTAAGGAGCGTGGGCGCGACCTCGTGTGACGGTGGCGGCACTCGCGCGACTCACCGACCTGGCGCGCCGGGAGCGGAACCGAACGCCATCGGGTGTCGTTCCGCTCCCGCTGCTCGTCGGGGCAGTCGGAGTCGCCGGGCTCGCCGCACTCACCGGCTCGCTCGCCGAGCTGGCGCAGGGCCGGCAGACAGCGACCGAGCTGGGCGGGAGCGCCGTCCTGCTCGCAGCGGCGATCCTCGCCGAACGATTCCCGGTCCCGCTCGGCGTCGGCGCGGGCGGCGTCTCGCTCGCCGCCGTCTTCATCGTCGGGGCGGGGTACCTGTACGGCTGGGTGCCGGCAGTCGTCGTCGGCTGCCTCACCCGCGGCGTCTTCGAGGTGCTGCAGCGAAGGCGGTTCGATCGCATCGTCTACAACACTGCGACCTATGGCCTGGCGGCCGGAGCCGCCGGCCTCGCTGCGTGGATCGGGCCGCACACGTCCGACTGGCGCGACCTGATCGCGAACGTCTTGCTCGGCTCGACCGCGTTCTACGTGACGAACGTCGTGCTGATCGCGGCGGTGATCGCGACGGCTTCCCGGCAGCGCATCAACGCCGTGCTCGACGAGACGGTGCGAAAGACCGTCTCGGTCTTCGGGATCATGTTCACGGTCAGCCTGATGCTCGACGTGCTCTGGCAGCGGTCGCCGGTCCTCTCGGCTGCGCTACTCGGGCCGTTGCTCGCGCTCGCGCTCTACCAACGCTCGTCCACACGCGAACGCGCGGCGATGGAGCTTGCGCACACCGACTCGCTCACCGCGCTCGGGAACGCGCGTGCGTTTCAGGCAGAGCTCGAGTCGCTCCTCCACGGCGCAGACGAGACGGGCACGCCCGTCAGCCTGTGCGTGCTCGACCTCGACGAGTTCAAGGAGATCAACGACCGGCACGGCCACCCGGCCGGCGACAGGATCCTCACAGTCGTTGCCGACAGCCTCCGAACGGAGGGGCAGGCGTTCCGGCTCGGTGGCGACGAGTTCGCGCTTCTCTTGCCGGGCGTCGACGAGGAGGAGGCCTTCGACATCGGCTCGCGCGCGATCAAGCGCATTGCCCACGGCCGCGCCGCGGACGCGCCTGCGGCCACGGTGTCCGCAGGCGTCGCGACATATCCCGGCCACGAGCTCGAGCGGAGCCAGCTCGTCCGCGCTGCCGACCGCGCGCTCTACGCGGCGAAAGCGTCGGGGCGCAACGCCGTGCGCACGTTCGCGCCTGGAGTGATCGAGTCGGCCGAGCGGCGTACCGCCGCGCAGGCCGATCGCCGGGCTCGCCTGAACGCAGCTTCGTGCCTTGCGCGCACGATCGAAGCGCGCGACGCCTACACGAGCGACCACTCCGACGCGGTCGCCGATCTCGCAGCCCGGCTGGCACTCGAGCTCGAGCTGAGCCCGGAGGAGGCTGAGCTGATGCGCCTCGCCGGCCGCGTGCACGACCTCGGCAAGGTCGCGATCGCCGAGGACGTCCTGTGCAAGCCCGGACCGCTGAGCGGCGACGAGCGCCGCACGATCGAGACGCACTCCGAAATCGGCTTCCGGATGCTCTCGTCGCTCGGGATCGAACCGGTTGCCGTGTGGGTGCGCCACCATCACGAGCGCTGGGACGGCACCGGTTATCCGAACGGCCTCGCGGGCGAGGAGATCCCGATCGGCTCGCGCATCCTCGCGGTCGCCGACGCGTACGAGGCGATGACGAGCGACCGCGTATACCAGGACGGGATGCCGGAGGACGACGCACTGGCCGAGCTCGCGCGCTGCGCGAACACGCAGTTCGACCCGGGTGTCGTCGACGCGCTGTTCGCGCTCGTCTGCGCCGACGCCATGACGGCGCGCGAGTCGTCGCCGATCCTTCGCTAGAAGCTCTCGCCCTACAGCGCGAGGTCAGACATGCGCGAGGCTCGCGTCCGACCGCGTCCGCCGACCCGGCCGGAGCCAGGGCTCGAGGAACGCCCGTAGCTCACGCGGGCGTGACGGCCCGACGAGCCTGCGACGCACCTTGTTGCTCTCGACGATCATCAGCGTCGGGACGGTCGTGGCGCGAAACCGAGCTGCGAGATCTGGCCGCGCGTCGACGTCGACGCTCACGATCCGAAACGTGTCCTGGTTCGCGTTGCGCTGCAGCACCTGCGCGAGGTACCCGTGCAGCCGCCTGCACTGCCCGGACCTCTCCGATTCGAAGATCAACAATGTCGCCGCCATGTCCTTGTCCTCCTACGGATGGGAGTCGCGAAAGAACTCCCGAACGTTCTCCTCCAGCAGTGCCAGCGTGGTCGGGTCCTGGGCGACCGAACGGCAGAAGCGCTCGTTGCCGCAGCGCTTCACGTAGTCGTCTTTGAGGATGTCGTGCAGCCGGCGCCCCAGCCGGTGCTCGCGCACGAGGTACGCGCGGAGGCGCGCCTCGCGAAACGGCCGCCGGCCGAGGAAGTAGTAGGGCCCCGTGCCGCGCCGGGTCGTTCCGTTCCGTTCCGTCGTCATCACCGTCCTGGGGGTATCGGGAAAGTAGTTCGTAATACGATATTCTTTCCCTGCCTCGTCGGTGTCGAAACTCGAGCGAGACAACTCAGCCCTAACAGAGCCGTCGAGGAGATACCCCCAGCGGGATTCGAACCCGCGCTACCGGCGTGAAAGGCCGGCGTCCTGGGCCACTAGACGATGGGGGCCTGCGCCGCAGCGTACCGCCGCCGCCGGGAAGGAGCCGCGCCCGCCGGGGAGAAACGGGTCCCCCCGTCACCGAGAGCAACCGCACGAGGAGGCAGCAGGAAATGCCCGAGAACACACAGAGGTACATCGGCGGAGTGCTCGGCTTCGCGCTCGCAATCGTCTGGATCGTCGCCGGGCTCGGCTCGGCCATCGTCTGCCTCGCGGCGGCGACCATCGGCTTCGGTCTCGCGCTCGCACGGCAGCGCGTCGACTGGCGCCGCGTGATCGGCGGGATCGTGACGACCCGCTCGCGGCTCGAGACGTCCGCTGCCGCACGCGCGCAGCGCGTCGCGAAGCCTCGGAAGCCGCAGCACGCACGCCACGCGCCCCCGCGGCCCGCCCGCCGCCGCGAGGTGCAGCGCCCGCGCACGCCGCTCGCCGCGGATCCGGCCAGCTACGGCTGGTAGAGCGGTGGCTAGCGTTGCGGCGTGACGAGCCCGACGACCGTCTCGCTGCTGCGCTGGCTTCGCCGCCAGCTGCGAGAGCCTGCACCGCAACGCGAACGACTCGAAGCAGCGATCGCAAACGACGACCCGGCGGAGGCACGGCGCCTCGTAGCGCGAATGTCCTTCAACGATGCGCAACGTCGCCATGTCGAACTGCTGCTCGACGAGTGGGAGCGCGAACGACCCGACTAACCGATCCGCAACTATGTCGTCGTGAAGAGCGTGCGGGGTCTCGCAGTCCTCTATGCCGCTGTTGCGGCGCTCGTGCTTGCAGGCAGTGCGCCCGCGTCGTCGGTGACGCATCTCGAGAAGGTCGTGCTCGCGAAGATCCAGCGCGCGCGTGCGTCCGGCCGCATCGACGCGTCCACCGCCGCGCAGGCGCGCAGCGAGGTAGCACGGGCGGCGCATCTCATTCGCACGCTGCCGAACGGGCGCGGCTACCACGTGCAGGTCGCACTCACCGAAGTCGCGTCCTTCGACGAGGCACTGACTCTTCCGCGTGCGCTCGAGCTCTTCGGCGCGCTGCGCGCGAACGACGACTACTTTGCGCGTCACTGGGCGCCCGCCGACAAGACCGACATCGTGGCCGCGGACGGAGTCGTGTACCGCTACTTCGGCGGCTACTGCTTCCGCTTCCATCCACTCGCGAATTTCGGTGTGCTCAATGCGCGCGCCGTCGCAGGTGACGTCGACGGCACGCGCGAGCTCGCGGATGCGCTGCTCGAGCGCGGCGTCTATCAGCGCGGCGGTGGGATCGCGTGGGAGTACGACTTTCCGTTCGGCGGCGGCCGCGCGCCGTGGCTCTCGGGGATGGCGCAGGCGGTCGCAGCGCAAGCCTTTGCGCGCGCAGCGGCCCTCGTCCCGGACCGCGCGACCGCATACCTGCGGGAAGCGGCTGCCGCTTACCGCGTGATCCCGCGCCATCTGCTCACGACCGTCGCCGCGGGACCGTGGATCAAGCTGTACAGCTTCTCGTCACTCGCCGTCCTCAACGCCGACCTGCAGGCGACCATCTCGCTCGGCGACTACGCCTCGTCGTCCGACGACTCCTCCGCAGCCGCACTCGCAAAACGCCTGCAGAACGCCGCCGCCGCGATGCTGCCGCACTTCGACACGGGCTACTGGACGTATTACTCGCTGGCAGGCGACCCGTCGCCGCCCGACTACCAGGCGTTCGTCGTCTCGCTCTTGAAGAAGCTCGGCCCGAGCGACCCGCGCTTCGCGGCGGCGGCGACGCGCTTCGCGTCGTACCAGCATCAGCCCCCTGCGTTCCAGCTCGCGAACGCCGGAGTCGGCCAGGTGCGCTTCTGGCTCTCGAAGCCGGCGACGGTGACTGCGACGACGTCGGCCGGACCGACGAAGCGCTTGGCGCTCCTCGACGGCTGGCACACGCTCACCTGGTCGCCGAAGAACGCAGGCGTCTTCCCGGTGCACGTCGCCGCAACCGACTGGGCGGGGAACACGAGCTCGTTCGACCCGCTGCCGATCGTGCGCATCGGCGCCGCCGCGGCAAAGGCGGGCGCACGCTCGACGAGCGACGCGGGCGCCACCGGGCCCCCATCGTTCGTCGTCGGCGCAGCACTCGACGACCCCTCCCAGAGCACGCTCGCGCAGAGCCTCGGGCTGCGGCTCGTGCGCATCGGCGTCGCGTGGCCCACCGGCGCGACCGCTCCCGATCCGAGCCTCGTCGCAGCGCTCGCGAAGGTGCCGCCGTCGATCGGGCTCCTCGTCGAGCTCAACGGCGGGACGCCTGCGCCGCCGGACGCACTCGCGCAATACGCGGCCTCGCTCGCGCAGCAGGTGCCGAACCTGAAGTACCTCGTGCTCACACCGTCGCCCACCGCGCCGACCGCAGCCGCGTACGCGGGCACGCTGGCGGCGGTCCGCGACGCTGTGCACGCAGTCGCGCCGGCGGTTTCGGTCGGACCGCTCGTCGACGGCTCGCTGCAGCCGAAGCCGACAGTCGCGGCGCTCGGCGCGGCCGGCGCGCCCGCCGACGTGCTCGCATTCCGCCCTGCGCCGGCCGTTGCAACAGGCCAGTGGACACTGCCGAACGTCGCCGCAATCACGAAGGCGTTCGGAACGCTGCCGCCACTGCTCCTCGACGGAGTCGCGGAAGCAGCCGCCGTGCCGGCTGCGAACGCGTCTTCGTACCCGGCGGGCACGGTGCTCACCGGCACCGACCCCGCAACGCAGGCGAGCGACTATGCGAGTGACATCGCGACGTCGTCGTGCTCGCCGACGATCGTCGGCGTCGTCTTCGACCGGCTCGTCGACAGTGCGACCACCCCTACGTCGCCGACGGGTCTCTACTACCCCGACGGCACGCCGAAGCCGGCCGCAGCAGCGGTCGCGACGGCGGCAACCGCAGCACAGCGCGGAACGACGGTGTGCCCGGGCCTCGCGACACCGGCGGCGCCGACGACACTGACGTTCCCGACGTCGGTCTCCTCAGGCACCGCCGTCACGCTGCAGCTCGGCTGCGCGCGCGACTGTCTCTACGTCGCGACGCTCGTCGGCGCGGACGGTCGTCCCGTCGTCGCGCGGCGCGGGTCGTTGCGCGGCGGCGCCGTGCCGGCGACGGTGACGCTGCCGCAGACGTCGCTCGGCCAGTCGAGCTACACGCTCGACGTCCGCCTGGCGAGCCGCGTCAACCCCGGCCCGCTCGTCACCGAAACGAGCCCGCCGATCCCGCGCGACTGAATCAGAGCTGCGCTAGCATCGAGGACTATGGCGAGGACACCGCTCATAGCGGTGGTCTGTGGGATCGCGCTGGTCGGTGTCACGCCCGCGGCTGGCAAGGAGTTGCCGTTGCTCCGCTCCGCATCCGTGAGCGCGCATCATGTCGTGCTCCGAGTTGAGGTCGGCGATGTGCGGCCTGTGCAGCTGACCGTCGCCGACCGATCCGACGTCGGCGTGAACGGATCGCTGCTCACGCAGAACGTCGTGCGGCGCGAGTCGATCCGGCTCGTGGCGGCAGCGACGGGCGTCGTCCGCTGGGAGAGTCGGAGCTCGCTCGCGCCGGGAACCTATTTCGTGCAGGTGATGGCCGTCGACGAAGGCGGCGGCGTCACGGACTGCCCGCCGAAGCTTTCGCGCACCTGCCTCGACCGCTGGTCGAACGTCCGGCGGATCGTCGTTCCTGCCGGCTGACGGAGTGGCGGGGCCGCCGGGCCGGCGACCCCGCCACGAATAGCGCGCTACTTGCCGCTCGCAGGACAGGGGTTCCTGCGGAGCACCTGTTGGAAGTTGTTGTAGCGCTGGGTGATCGTGAACCCTGGTGCCGGATAGTCCGACAGCAGGAGGCTTCCGTACTCGGTGGTGGACGAGCCACCGAAGTCGTTCGTCGTACCGGGGATGTTCGCCCCGCCCTGCTGCCACTCGCACGACCCGTCAGCGTTGGTCGTCGTGTAGAGCGGGTAGAACGCCGGCCCGTTCGGGCCGAGCGGCGGGTTCACGCAGCCGGATCCAGGGTTGGGGTCGGCCGGGTTGCTGACGTGCCGCTGGCAGTCGTTCGTCGTCGAGAAGTCCGTGCCCTCGATCCGCGGCAGGTCGGCTTCGAACGCGACCTGCGAGTAGTTCAGCCGGAAGCGCGAGCCGAACAACGGGAGCGAGAAGAGCGGGCTCGTGAAGCGGATCGGGGTCGGGACGTTGCCCGCGACGGCGCCTGGACCACCGGGCCAGGCCGAGCCCTGGTACGACGGGCCGTCGAAGTCGTCGTCTGCCTGTACGCACCCCGTGAGCGTCTCGAGGATGTCGCCGAGCGGCCCGTTCACCGGATAGGGGAAGCACTCGGTGTCGTCGTCGTCGAGTGACGAGTCGGCGCCGGCCGGGCTCGTGCAGTTTCCGCCGAACTCGTCGACCGCGTTGCAGTACTCGAAGTGCCCGATCTCGTCGGAGGCCGCGACGTTGTACGTGTGCGCCGCCCAGATGTTCCGCGTGAATTGATTCGACGTGCTGAACATCGGGTGGAACGTGTAGTTGACCATCGTGCACGTCGAGGCGTCGGGCTGGAACAGGGCGTGCCCGAAGCCGTTTTCTGCGCTGGCGGTCATCGAGCCGCTCTGACCGGTCGTGAGGTCGTGGATGACGACCTGGAAGCCGGCCGGCGTGTCGTTCATGTCGACGGTCAGGCGGTCGCCATTGTTGAACTCGAGCGTGTCGGGTGTGACGACGGCCTGCTCGGAGAACGGCGTGTCGGGCCGCGGCGGCGCGACGGGGATGCCGTCCTTGGTGATGACCGCGTAGTTCACGGGCTCCGGGCCGACGAGGTCTTGGCAGGCCTCGTTGTTCTCCTGCCCGGTGTTCATGTTCTCAGGGTCGCTGTCGATCGTCAGCGCGGCACACCACTTGCCGTCCTGGTTTCCGTTTGCATCGGTGCAGCTGATCGGGCCCCAACCCGGAGGATAGAACTGCATCTCCATGTAGGCCTGGCCGGGGGTCAGCCCCAGGTACCTCGGCGACTTCGGGTCCGTGCTGGTGTAGATGTTGAAGTCGCTGTCCGGCCTGCAGACCGCGCCGGGATTCGGCGCCGACTGGTCGTCGCACATGATCATGCCGAGCCAGAAGGTCGGGCGAAGCTGGAAGTTCCACGTCGTCCCCGTGCCGTCCTGTTTCGGCGGCGCGGCCGGATCGCTCGGCAACGTCAGCGTGTAGTGGTTCGAGTTGCCGGAGCCGGGAAGGCCCGAATAGAAGAGCACGGAGGGCTCGTCGTGGCCCGAGACGTATGTGTAGTCGTCATATGTCCAGGGATTGTCGAGTTCCGTGCAGAGTGCGGGACGCTGTGCGCACAGAGGCTCATCCGCATCCTTCGGGTTGACCGCCGCGTTGCCGGGAAGCGAGGCGATGAGCGCGACCGCAAACGCGATCGCTCCTGTCGTCCCGAGGCGGCGCGAGGTACGAAGCCGACGCATATGTCTCCCCCCTCCTGAGAAGGTTTGCCTGCCTTTACTGGCCGCAGGGGCAGTCGGGATCCTTACAAACTGGAGGGCCTTGTCAAGCGCACCGTCTTCAAGCCCCACGCCTCACCCGAGGCGAAGAGCGCATCGGGGTCGACGTCACCGAGCCAGCCGATGAAGTGCTGCTCGGAGTCGGTCTCCGTCGAGCCGTAGACCGCGATACGACCGGTGTCGAGCGGCGCGTCGGGGTCGTCGCCGCGCTCGAGCGCCGCGAGCCGCTCCTCGACCGCGCTTCCTTCTGCGTAGCCCTTGCCCATCAACTCAGCGTACTCCCTCGAAGGCGGCGCGCTCTTCGGCGGTCAGCGGTCGTTCACGCACGGCTTCTATCCCGAGAAGGACGAGCTGCCCTACCGCTTCACGCAGCGCTACCTCGCGGCGCGCGACGCCTGAGCGCGGCCAAGCTGCGATCCTTCAGGCGGGGCCGGTAGCTCAGCTGGTAGAGCAGGGGACTTTTAATCCCAAGGTCGCAGGTTCGAGCCCTGCCCGGCCCATAGAAGGTCCCTGCTCAGATCACTTTCAGTCTCTGGGTGGGACCTCGCCGCCCATCTGGCAGCCGTGAATCGGCTCTCCTAGACTCGAGGCGTGCCAACCTGCGCGCGCTGCGGGAACGAGAACCCGGCTGGGTTTCGCTTCTGCGGCTCGTGCGCGGCGCCCCTCGACACTTCCTTCAACCTGACGGCCGAGGAGCGGAAGGTCGTCAGTGTGCTCTTCGCCGACTTGGTGGGGTTTACGGCTTCCTCCGAGTCGGCTGATCCCGAGGATGTGCGGGCGCGGCTTCGGACCTACCACGAGCATGTCCGTGGCGTCCTCGAGCGACACGGTGGGTTGGTGGAGAAGTTTGTCGGCGACGCGGTGATGGCGGTGTTCGGAGCCCCGACCGCGCACGAGGATGACGCAGAGCGCGCCGTGCGCGCAGGACTGCGAGTCGTCGACGTGATCGAAGAGCTGAATGAGCGCGACCAGGAGCTTCGTCTGCAGGTTCGTGTAGGGGTCAACACGGGCGAGGCGCTCGTCTCGCTCGCTCCGCGGGCAGATCTCGGAGAAGCCGTGGTCGCTGGAGATGTCGTCAACACAGCCTCCCGGGTGCAGACCGCTGCTCCAACCGGTGGGGTCGCCGTTTCGCGACACACGTACGCGCTGACGGAACGCGTCTTCGAGTACGAGCCTCTGCCGTCGGTCGTCGTAAAGGGCAAGGCGCAACCGCTCGAGCTTTGGCGCGCTCGTGCACCGCGGGCTCGCGTCGGCACCGATGTCACGCGTTCCTTTGCCACGCCCCTCGTCGGACGTGATCTCGAGCGGATGCTGCTGACGAGCATCTTCGAGCGCGCGGCTGCGCAGCGGCTGTTTCAGCTTGTAACGATCGAGGGTGAGCCGGGAATCGGAAAGAGCCGCCTGGTAGCGGAGCTCTATGCCTACCTGTCGCAGCGACCCGGGCTTGTGCGCTGGCGACAAGGTCGCTGCCTCCCGTACGGCGACGGGATCGCGTTCTGGGCGCTTGGCGAGATCGTCAAGGCGGAGGCCGGGATCGTCGAGTCGGATTCGCCGGCGGCGGCGGCAGCCAAGCTCGACCGGACGCTCCCGGAGACGTTGGACGAGCGCGCCTGGCTCGCCGCCCGGCTTGGACCACTGGTCGGCGTGCAAGGAGAACGGGCTGCGCGCGCGGAGTCCTTTGCCGCGTGGCGCCGATTCCTCGAGCTGCTCGCCGTCGACAGCCCCGCGGTCCTGGTCTTCGAGGACCTCCATTGGGCCGACACCGCACTGCTCGAGTTCTTGGAATACCTCGCCGAGGAATCACAGCACGTTCCTCTGTTCGTGCTCTGCACCGCGCGGCCAGAGCTCTATGAGCGCTGTCCGACGTTCGGCGGTCTCGCAAAGAACGCAAGCAGGATCAGCCTCACGGGCCTTGCCGACTCCGAGACCGTCGAGTTGCTGACGTTACTCGGCGGGCGCACGAGCCTGCCCGACGAGCTCGAGGCGCTGCTCGAGCTCGTCGAGGGAAACCCGCTGTTCGCCGAGGAGCTCGTCGGCCTGTTCGCCGACCGCGAAGGGCCGGTCGGCACGAGCCTGCCTGAGGTGCCCGGCTCGCTACAGGCGCTGATCGCGGCACGCTTGGACACGCTTTCCGCCGACGGTAAAGCGCTGCTGCAGGACGCAGCGGTGCTCGGCAAGATCTTCTGGCCGGCGGCACTCGTAGCTATGAGCGGAAGCGACGAGGCCGCAGTGGAGGGAATGCTGCGCGAGTTGGTGCGGAAAGAACTCGTCCGACCGCAGCGGGCATCGTCGGTCGCCGGACAGCAGGAGTACTCCTTCTGGCACGCGCTGATCCGTGACGTCTGCTACGGCCAGATCCCGCGCCGCACCCGCGCTGCCAAGCACCGGCAGGCAGCAGCCTGGCTGCGTGAGCTCACGGGCGACCGCGACGACGATGTCGCCGACGTGCTCGCCCACCACTACGCGACGGCACTCGAGCTGCACGCAGCGGCCGGCGACAGCGACGACGCGACACTTGTCGACTGCACGATTCACTACCTGTCGCTCGCCGCCGGCAGGGCGTTGCCCCTTGATGCTGCCGCCGCAGCAACGCGAGTCGAGCGAGCTCTCGCACTTACACCAGTGGGGCACGTAGAACGAGCACCCTTGCTGGAGCGCTCGGCAGAAGTCGCGCGACACCAGAACCGGCTCGAGGAGGCACGCCTGGCGCTCGAAGAGGCAATCGGGCTGTACCGAGGCGCCGGCGATCCCTACGGCCTCGGTCGGGCGCTGTCGGCGTTGCCGCTCGTCCTTCACGCCCTCGGCGAGCCGTCACGGGCGCATCTCCTCGACGAAGCGATCGAAGTGCTCGAGGCCGAGCCGGCTTCTGCCGAGCTCATCACCGCGTACTGCCGCCGCGCGAGCGAAGCCATCGTCGGCTCGGACTACAAGGACGCACTCGCCGCCGCTGACCAAGCGCTCGCGCTCGCGGAGCACCTGGAGCTGGACGAGTCTGCCCGTGCACTCGGTTACCGCGGCCAAGCCCGCGCGAATCTCGGTGAGCGCGGCGGCATCGACGACCTGCGCCAGGCGCGCGAGCGGGCTATCGAACGCGGAGAGACGTATCGTGCCGCCGCGTTCTACAACAACCTAGCCGGGCTGCTCTGGGAATACGAAGGTCCCGAGCAGGCCATCGAATGCGGCCTCGACGGGATCGCGTTCTGTCTGCAGCGCGGAATCACCAGCCTCGCGCTCGCGATGGACGCCCAGAACACAAACCTGCTCGCGGAAGCCGGGAGAACCGGCGAAGCACTCGCCGCTATTCAACGCATCGAGTCGTCCGCGGCCGTCGGCGCGGAGGTCGAGGTCATGTCAGCCGAGTTGCGTCTGCGCACCCGCTACGGCGAGCTCGACGGCCCGCTCCTCGAGCGAGCGCTGCTGTTCGTCGATCGCGTCCGGTCGATCGGAGAGCCCCAGCTGATCGCGCTCCTCTTCCCTCCAACGGCCGAGGCAACGCTGGCAGCCGGGCATCCCGACCAGGCGCGGGCCCTCCTGGGCGAGCTGGTGAAACTGACTCGCAGCCAAAGAGACCGCTATTACGCCGCTGGGCTCCCGGCCGCACTGCGCGCCGCGCGAGCACTTGGAGACATCACGCTGGCCGAACAGCTGCTCGCCGTCACAAATTCGGCCACCCCCCTTCGACGTTGCGCCGTCACACACGCGACCGCGGAGTTGGCTGCGGCTGGTGAAGACCACCGCAACGCGCTCGCTCTTTACACCGAAGCGGCAGAGGGGTGGGGCGAGCTCGGAGTGCTACCCGAGCGCGCCTACGCGCTCCGCGGTCACGCCGAGTGCTTGCGCGCGCTCGACGACTCCGGAGCGGACGACGTCCTCCGGGAGGCCCGCGATCTCTTCGAGCAGATGACCTACGCCAAAGTCGTCAGCGAGATCGACCTCTGCCTGCGCACAAGAGCGCCCACGCGGCCCTGATCCCACCGAAGCCGGTCAGCTTCGAGTTCGGGCGAGTGGCTGCGCGATCTCCTTCCCGATCTCGACGATGAGGTCGTCGTCGGTAATGAGCGGTGCTCCGAGCGCCTCGGCGACAGCGACGTAGGCGCCGTCGTGCGCGGTAAGACCGCGCGCTGTCCACGGGCGACGCGCTCGAGGTCCGACTCGGTCTGTCGCGCAGTATCCGATCGCCCTGGCGAACGCGGACTGACCGCCGCACGAGCCCGCGGATCGCCCTGACTCCTATCCCGATTAGCTGCCGGATCCGATCTGCACACGGAGGCCTGCGAGCAGCGTTACGAGGCTGAACGCCCACTCCACCTCCGGGTCCGTTTGGTCGCTGAGCGCGCGCACGTGCGGGAAGCGCTCAACCGGAAGCTGCGAGACGGCGGTCTCCGCCTGCGCGTCGCGATGCCACAGCGCCCGCTCGACGCCGATCGAAAGCGCGACGTGCGTCGTCGCCTTGACCGCGCCGTATGCGCCGACCGGATCGAGCCCCGCCCGTTCGAACGCAGCGAGTGCCGCCTCGAACGACTCGGTCGCCTTCGCACCTTCCACCGGCCGGCGCTGCAGGGCGACGAATGCACCTGGATGCTGCTCCGCAATCGCACCAACCGCGGCGACGAACGCGCGCACCCACTCCTCCCAGTCGACCGGCGAGGTGGGGAGGTCGGCCCGCTCGATGAGTGTGTCGACGATCCCAGTCGTGACCGCGTCCCGGGTCGCGACGTGGTTGTAAAGCGAGGTCACATGGACGCCGAGCTCGCTCGCGATCCGGCGGAGCGTTGCCGCGTCGAGGCCGTCGCGATCCGCCAGCTCGATCGCGCAGTCGATGATTCGCTCGCGGCTCAGCGGCGTCACGGCTTGCATTCTTACCTACAGTGTAGGTACGATCCACCTACACTGTAGGTAGCGACCGAAACGAGGTGGAGCATGCCGACCGCTGAGCAGCTGCAGACGAAGCTCGAGGGGTTGATCGGCGAGCACGGAGTGCCCGGCGCGCAACTCGCCGTGGTCGACGGCGATGCGATCACGGAAGTATCGGCCGGGGTGCTCAGCGTGCGGACCGGCTGCGCGGTCACACCGGACGCGCTCTTTCTCCCCGGCTCGATCGGAAAGCTCTACACAGCGACGCTCGTGCTGATGCTCGTCGACGACGGCAAGCTCGATCTCGACACCCCGATCCACGCCTACCTGCCGGACTTCCGCGTCAAGGACGCACGCGCCGCGGAGATCGTCACACCGCGGAACCTGCTCTCGCACACGAGCGGCTTCGACGGTGACCACTTCACCGACACCGGTCGCGGCGACGACGCGCTCGCGCTCTACGTCGACGGCTGTGCCGACCTGCCCCAGATCGCAGACCCCGGGAAGATCTGGAGCTACAGCAACAGTAGCTATTCGATCCTCGGACGGATCGTCGAGGTGCTGAACGAAAAGACCTTCGAGGACGTGCTCCGCGACAGGCTCTTCGTGCCGCTCGGGCTCGAGCACTCCGTGTCGTTCGCCGACGAGGCGATCGTGCATCCGACCGCTGTTGGGCACAGCCGCGACCAAGGCGACCCGCCGGCGCTCGTCGTCGCGAAGCCGTGGGGACTCGGCCGAGCGTTCGGCCCGATGGGGAGCGCACTCGTCGCAAGCGCAGGCGACGTCCTCCGCTTCGTGCAACTCCACCTCAACAACGGCGTCGCGCCGAGCGGAGAGCGCCTGCTCTCGGAGAGCTCGGTCGCCGCGATGCAGGTTGAGCAGGTCGAGCTCGTCGACGACATCCTCGGCAGAGCCTGGGGGCTCGGCTGGATCCTCGATCGCTGGGGCGAGCTCGACGTCATCGGTCACGACGGGAACTCGATCGGTCAGAACGCCTTCATGCGCGTCGCGCCCGCCGAGCGGTTCGGGTTCTGCCTCCAGACGAACGTCGACAGCGCGCTCCTCCTCTATCGCGAGCTCGCGCACTGGCTCTTCGGCGAGCGCTTCGGTGTCGGGCCGAGCCCGGATGCCGAAGCGCTCGAGCAAGTGGCCGTCGCCGACCCCACGCGCTACACGGGTGTGTACGAGCGCGAAGGGCTTCGACTCGAGGTGAACGCCGATGACGAAGGGCGCCTGCTCGCAACCGTGATCCCGACGCACACGGTCGCTCAGAGCCAAGGCTGGCCGCCGATGATCGACCTCCCGCTGCGGCCTGTCGCACGCGCCGACACGTTCATGCTCCGCGTGCCGATCGCCGACGCGGATCTGCCTGCGACATTCTTCGCGCCCGACGAGCCTGGTGGCCGGCCGACGTACGTGCACTACGGCGGACGCGCGAAGCGCCGAGTCGCGTAACGTCATGCGCATGGCGGGGAAGCGGTCGTCCGCAACTCCGGCGGAGGTCGAACAGGCAAGCCTCGGGGAGATCCTCGAAAGCCTCGGCCGCGACGTCATCCAGGTGTTGAGCGCGCCGGCCGGGCTCGACCTCCCCGCCGCGGAGCCGGTGATCTACGACCCGGAGGAGCGCTCGACGATCGCGCGCGGCGACGTCGTCCTCGCCGTCGGCATCCGGGCCGGCACGAGACAGGCGCGCCGCGTGATCGAGCTGGCGGAGACGGCGCAGGCGGCCGCGGTCGTCTTCAAGACGAGCGACACCGCCGACGACCTCCGTGAGCTCGGCTCGAGCACGGTCGCGCTCATCGCGGTTGCCGAGGAGATGACCTGGACGCAGCTCTACGGGCTCCTCAGCCTGACCCGCTTCTACGCCACGGCGGAGACGAGTGCCGGGATCGCAGGTGTCCCGCTCGGCGATCTTTTCGCGCTCGCGAACGCGATCGCCGGTGTCGTCGGCGGCGCAGTCACGATCGAGGACGCCGGACGCCGCGTGCTCGCATATTCCACCCTCGACGATCAGCCGATCGACAAGGCGCGTCGAGGGACGATCCTCGGCCGCCAGGTACCGGACTCGCCGGGGATGCGCGCGCTCTATCGCGAGGTGCTGTCCGCAGACGGCGTGCTGTGGGCGGACGCGAAGACGATGAAGCGCACGCTGCAGGATGCTCCGACCGAGCTCGACGATCTGAAGTCACGCTCGGCCGTCGCCATCCGGGCCGGCAGCCAGGCGATCGGCTCGATCTGGGTGGTGCACGAAGAGAACCGTCTCGACGGGGAGTCGGAGCACGCGCTGGCCGAGGCGGCACGTATCGCCGTGCCGCACGTGATCCAGGCACGCGCGACCCGAGACGTCGAACGGCGGCTGCGCGCCGAGATGCTCTTGACCGTGCTCGAAGGTGACGGCTCGGCGGAAGAAGCTGCTGCCCGTCTCGGGTTCTCATCGGCCGCGCCGCTCTCGGTGATCGCGTTCGAGCTCGCAGACAGCGAGCCGCCGCTCGACGAGCTGCAGCGAGAGCGTCTCGTCGACGTCGTGCTGCTTCACTGCGAAGCCTCGTTCCGCCAGAGCGCCGCCGTAGCGCTCGGCCAGACGACGTACGCCCTGCTCGAGGGTGCGTCGGCACCCGAGCAGGAGCGGCTCGTTCAGCTCGCCGGGCGGATTCAGACGCACGCGGAAACGAGGCTCGGCACGGCGCTTCACGCAGGCGTCGGGTCGACCGTCGAAGCGGTACGCGACGTGCCGCTGACGCGACGTGAGGCGGAGCGGGTTCTCGGCGTCCTCCGCGTCGACCCCAGACGAAGGACCGTCGCATCGCTTGGAGACGTGCGCAGCGAGGTCGTGCTCCACGAGCTCAGGGAACTGAGCCTGGAGCACACCGGCCTTGCGCGCGGAAAGCTCGATCGCGTGCTCGCGCACGACGTCGAGCACGGCACCTCGTACGCGGCGACGCTCCGCGTCTACCTCGATGCGTTCGGCGACGTGCCCAAGGCGGCGGAGCGCATCTCCGTGCACCCGAACACGTTTCGGTACCGGATGCGTCGCCTCGTCGAGCTGTTCGACCTCGATCTCGACGACCCGGACGAACGTGTGGTGCTCGAGCTGCAGCTTCGCTTCGACGCTAGCGACACAACTCAACGGCGACGGTGAACCTCTCGAGCTCGTCCTCGAGCGGCGAGACACCGAGGCCGGGGCCGGTCGGAACGCGCAACGTGCCGTCCTCGAGCACGAACGGCTCGACGATGTCCTGGGCGTAGTAGCGGCCCGAGGCCGACGTGTCACCGGGCAGCGTGAAGTTGGGCATCGCCGCGAGTGCGACGTTCGCGGCGCGGCCGAGCCCGGTCTCGAGCATTCCACCGCACCACACAGGAACGCCGTTCGCGGCGCAGACATCGTGGACGCGGCGCGCCTCGAGATAGCCGCCGACGCGTCCCGCCTTGATGTTGACGATGCTGCACGCGCCGATCGCGATCGCATCCCCCGCCGCCTGGGCCGACGTGATCGACTCGTCCAGACAGATCGGAGTGCGGACGACCTGGGCCACCTCCGCGTGCCCGAGCACGTCGTCCTCGGGTAGAGGCTGCTCGATCAGGAGCAGATCGAAGTCGTCGAGCTGCGCGAGATGACTGGCATCTGCGCGCGTATAGGCGGTGTTCGCATCCACCTGCAGCAGGATGTCGCCGAAGGCCTCGCGCACCGCGCGCACGTCCTCGACGTCGTGACCGGGTTCGATCTTCAGCTTGATCCGCTTGTATCCATCGCTCAAGTAGCCCTCGACGGTGCGAAGCAGGTCGGCAACACGTTCGTGGATGCCGACGGAGACACCGCAGTCGACCTTCGTGCGGCTCGCCCCCAGGTAGTCAGCGAAGGACCGGCCCGCAGCGCGGAGCTCGGCGTCGAGGACCGCCATCTCGACCGCCGCCTTCGCCATCGGGTGACCGCGAACCGGGGCGAGGATCCGGGAGATGTCCTCGGCTGCCACATCGCGCTGCGCAAAGAGCCGCGGGAGCACGTGCCTGCGGATGACGTCGTGGGCGCCGTCGGTGTACTCGTACGAGTAGAAGGGCTCGCCGAAGGCGGAGCACTCGCCCCAGCCCTCGCCGTCGTCGCCGACGACGTGCACGAGCAGCACGTCACGGTGGTTCAACGTCCCGATCGAGGCTCGAAACGGCGCGACGAGCGGCAGGTGGATCCGTCGCAGCTCGACCTCACGAAGCTTCATTGCGTCAGCACGAGCCACCCGTCGCGGGTGATCGTCTCCGCACGGAAGCCGTCGCGAAGCCTCGGCCCGATCGCCTCGCGCAGCGCCCGCCGCCAGAGACCGGCGAGACGGACGTCGCTTTCGCGCAGCCGAACGATGTCCTGCGGGACCCACGCGAGCAGGACGTCCCCGTCGCCTGCATCCGACTGCGGCGCTCCATCGTCGCCGGGACGAAGAACGATGTGACCGTCGGGCGGGGCCGCGGAGTCGTGAGCCCCGTCGGCCGCCCGGGTCGACCGCGCGGAAGTCAGATCCCAGCGGATGACGACACGGTCGCTCTCGGAAGTTCCGTTCAGCCCATCCTGGAGCAGCCCGTAGAAGTTCTCGTGGTAGGCGACGATCGTCGCGCCCAGCTTCGCCAGGTTGAAGAAGACGTTCGCACGCACGAGCGGATCGGCGGTCCACTCGATCACGCGCGCGCCGCGCTCGAGTGACCAGCTGCGCTGGAACTGCTTCAACGCGAAGCCCAGAGACTTGCCCTGAAACGCACGGTCTACGCCGGTGATGTGCGAATGCAGGTGCAACTCGGAGTCGACGAGCCCGAAGAACCCGAGCGAGATTCCGACGAGCTGCGTGTCGCGGAAGGCGCCCACGACGAAGTCCCCCGCGTGCGAAAGCGCGCGCAGGAGGTTGACAGGCGCCTTCGGCTCCCCTTCGTCGTTCCAGATCCGCCCGATCAGATCGGATGCGGCCTCGAGCTCGCCGAGGGTCTCGAGCGGGCGCACGACGACCCCGGCGCGCTCTGCGGCGGCGCGTGCCGCGGCCGCGGCGTGCTGGCGCGGATCGAGGTCGACCTGAGTGTCGGTCATCCGTCCGATCGTTCCATCCGCATCGCGCCTCGGCATGGTCGGCGCCGCACAACCTCGGGTGATCAGTTTGGTGTGCCCACCGAACACCACGAGGCGTGCGCGGCGAGAATGCGCACGTGATCGGCCGGGGAGTAACGATGATCGACGCGCTGCGCACGCTCGTCGAAGTCGAGTCGCCGAGCTCCGACCCGGCCGCGTGCCTTGCGTGCGTCGAATCGGCAGATGCGCTCGGCCGCGACCTGCTTGGCGTCGCCGGCGAGCGGGTGCCGGCCGGTGACCGGGTGCATCTGCGCTGGCGGTTCGGCGCACGGCCACGCGTGCTCTTGATCGGCCATCTCGACACGGTCTGGCCTCTCGGCACGCTCGCCTCTTGGCCGTTCTCGGTCGCCGACGGACGTGCGACAGGCCCCGGCGTGTTCGACATGAAGGCGGGCGTCGTCCAGCTCTTGTTCGCGCTCACGCGACTCGAAAGCCGGGACGGAGTCGCTGTGCTTCTGACCACGGACGAAGAGCTCGGCTCTCCGACTGCGCGAGAGGTCATCGAGGAGACGGCCGCCGGCATCGAGGCTGCGCTGGTACTCGAGCCGAGTGCGGCCGGCGCGCTGAAGACGGAGCGAAAGGGTGTGGCGCTATACCGAGTGAGCGTCACCGGCCGCGCCGCGCACGCAGGGCTCGAGCCGGAGAAGGGAGCGAACGCAGCCGTCGAGCTCGCGCATCAGGTGCTCGAGATCGCAGCGCTCGCGCAACCCGACGCCGGGACCACTGTCACGCCGACCCTGATCAACGCGGGGACTGCGGTGAACACGGTGCCGCCCCTCGCGGTCGCCCACGTCGACGTCCGCACACGAACCGCAGCGGAGGCGAGCCGCATCGACACGGCGATGACGGCGCTGCGCCCGGCGACGGATGGCACCGCGCTCGAGGTCGAGCGGACGATCGGCGTGCCGCCGCTCGAACGGCGTGCCTCGGAGAAGCTGTTCAGCCGCGTCCAGCACGTAGCCGAGGAGCTCGGCATGGCGCCGCTCCGCGAGGCGTCGGTCGGCGGCGGCTCCGACGGCAACTACCTTGCAGCCCTGGGAGTCGAGGTGCTCGACGGCCTCGGCGCCGTCGGCGGCAACGCGCACGCGGAAGGCGAATACGTCGACGTCGCTGCAATGGAAGAGCGGTGTGGGCTGGTGGCGGCGCTCGTCGAAGATCTGCTCGATTCGTCGTCCACGCCGACCCGGCAGGCGGCGATTTGGTCGGGCACACGAAGCATCGAGGAGGCCGACGCTGGAGGCTTGCCGCAGCAATGACACGCCGCCTGCGCATCGACGACCTGCCCGCGATCGCTGCGCCCGAGGACACCGCGCTCTCGCCGGACGGGCGCACGTGCGTGTACGTGCTGCGGACGGCGGACGCCGACGCGGACAAGACGCTGCGCGCGATCTGGTGCGTCGACGCGCACGAGGGTGACGCCCGGCAGCTGACACGCGGAGTCGCGGACTCGTCACCCGCCTGGTCACCGGACGGCTCGTCAATCGCGTTCCTGCGCGCAGCCGACGGGCCGCCGCAACTCTGGGTGCTGCCGGCTGCCGGCGGCGAGCCCGAGCAGCTGACGACCTTGCCGCTCGGCGCGGGCGCCCCCGTGTGGAGCCCGGACGGCTCGCGCCTCGCGTTCAGTGCGGCAACCGAGCGCGGGGCCGGCGCCGACGCGCCGATCGTCACCGAGCGCGTCGACTATCAGTCGGACGGGCTCGGCTACGTCCGCGACATGCGCAAGCACCTGCACGTGGTGGAGCTCGCAACGAAGGAGTGCACGCAGGTGACACACGGCGACTGGCACGCGGGTGAGCCCGCGTGGTCGCCCGACGGCACGACGCTCGCGTTCGCCGCCGCAACCGCGCCCGATGCCGACCTGCGTCTGCGCGCACCCGTCTACACGCTCGACGTCCAGCATGGAGCAGGTGAGCCGCAACTCGTCGCGCTTGCCGACGGGGCCGCCGGCCCGGTCCGCTTCGGCCCGGATGGAACATGGCTGCTGGCAGCCGGCTTCCTCGGCGAGCCGACCGGGCACGCCGGCCTGCTGCGGTTGCCGCTCGACGGCGAGCCGCCTGTCGTTCTCACCGAGTCGCTCGACCGCAACGTCATGACGGGCGGACCCGGCTATCCCGGAGGCGCGCCCGAGTTCGCATCCGACGGGAACATCGTCTTCTGCGTTCGTGACCGCGGGGCCACGCACCTCTACATGGTCCGGCCCGACGGCGGCGACGCGTGGCCGGTCGTGGGCGGCGCGGGCCAGGGCGTCGACGCGCCCTCGGTCGCCGGCACGGCGGCAACGGTCGTGCTCGCAACGGCGACATCGACCGGCGAGATCGCGTTCGTCGATCTCGCATCCGGCACCGTCTCCGTGCGCACGAACCACGGCGAGTCGCTGAACGACGTCGAGCTGTTCACGCGCACGTCACGGGAGTTCACCGTCTCCGACGGGACCGTCGTCGAAGGCTGGATCATTCGTGACCCCGACGCAGCGGCGCCCGGCCCTCTCCTCCTCGACGTTCACGGCGGACCGCACAACGCCTGGAGCGGTCTCGCCGACGCCTGGCACCTTTACCACCAGGAGCTCGCGGCGCGCGGCTGGACGATCCTGCTGCTCAACCCGCGCGGCAGCGACGGCTACGGCGCCGACTTCTACACCGCCGCGCTGGGCGCGTGGGGCGAAGCGGACGCACGCGACTTCCTCGAGCCGATCGACGCGCTGATCGCCGAAGGGATCGCCGATCCGAAGCGCCTCGCCGTCACCGGCTACAGCTACGGCGGCTACATCACGTGCTACCTGACGAGCCGTGACGACCGCTTCGCGGCGGCTGTCGCCGGCGGCGTCGTCAGCGACCTCGTGAGCATGGCGGGAACGTCCGACGCCGGCCACTTCCTCGCCGCCTTCGAGCTCGGCGCGAGCTACTGGGATGATCGCGATCGCTACGAACGGCTGTCACCACTCGCGCGCGTCGACGCGGTGCGTACGCCGACGCTCGTCTACCACGGCGCCGCCGACGTGCGCTGCCCCGTCGGCCAGGCGCACCAGTGGCACTCGGCGCTGCGCGAGCGCGGCGTGCCTTCGCGACTCGTGCTCTATCCCGGCGCATCGCACCTGTTCGTGCTCGACGGGAAACCTTCGCAGCGCGGCGACTTCAATCGGCGTATCGTCGACTGGGTGGAGCAGCACGCGGGTGACGGCTACGCGGCGATCGACGCCGCACACTGGCAGCGCCGTCTCGACGAGCTGGCGGAGCGACATCACGTGCCCGGCGCTGCGCTCGGCATCCTCCGCGTCCATTCGGGGCGCGACGACGAGCTCGTCGAGCTCGCGACCGGCCTCCTGAACGTCGAGACCGGCGTCGAGGCGACTTCCGATTCGGTCTTCCAGATCGGCTCGATGACGAAGGTATGGACGGCCACGCTCGCCATGCAGCTCGTCGACGAGGGCAAGCTCGATCTCGACGCACCGGTGATCGACGTGATGCCGGAGCTCGAGCTTCGCGACCCCGAGGTCACGAGGACGGTGACCATGCGACACCTGCTCACGCACACGAGCGGGATCGACGGCGACGTCTTCACGGACACGGGCCGCGGCGACGACTGCCTGGAGAAATACGCAGCGCAACTCGCCGACGCGGCCCAGAACCATCCACTCGGAGCGACGTGGTCCTACTGCAACTCCGGGTTCTCGCTCGCCGGACGCGTGATCGAGAAGCTGACCGGCGGGACGTGGGATGCCGCAATCCGGGAGCGGCTCGTCGCGCCGCTCGGTCTTACGCACACGGGCACGCTGCCGGAGGAGGCGCTCCTTCACCGCGCTGCCGTCGGGCACGTCGGCGAGGCAGGCGAGCCGCCGTCGCGTGCACCGGCCTGGGCGCTTCCGCGCTCCGCCGGCCCGGCCGGGCTGATCAACCAGACGGTCGGCGACGTGCTCGGCTTCGTCCGCATGCATCTGAGCGGTGGCCTTGCGCCGGACGGTACGCGCGTGCTCAGCGAGCAGAGCGCCGCTGCGATGACCGAGTGGCAGGCGGACGTGCCGGACAAGTACCTGCTCGGCGACTCGTGGGGCATCGGCTGGATCCGATTCGGTTGGGATGGTCACCGGCTGCTCGGGCACGACGGGAACACGATCGGCCAAGCGGCATTCCTGCGCGTCCTTCCCGAGCAAGGGCTCGCCGTGACGCTCCTCACGAACGGCGGCAACACCCGCGACCTGTACGAGGATCTCTACCGCGAGCTGTTCGCCGAGCTCGCCGGCGTCGAGATGCAGCAACCGCTCACACCGCCGGCCGAGCCCCCGGATCTCGACATCACGCCCCACCTCGGCCGCTACCAGCGAGCCGGTGTGACGATCGACGTGCTCCAGGGCGACGGCGGGCCGACGCTCCGCACCGAGGTCACAGGGCCAATCGCGGCGCTCATGCCCGAGACGGTTCACGAGTACCCGCTGAAACCGATCGACGAAGGTCTCTACGCCGTGCGCGAGCCGTCGGCGCAGACGTGGGTCCCGGTCACCTTCTACGAGGTGCCAGGCGGCGGGCCGTACATGCACTTCGGAGTCCGGGCAACCCCGAAGGTCGCGTAGTCGATCGCGACGAAGGGCGGCGCACCGTCTTGTCGGCGCACACGATGTTCGTCCACGACGGTGCGGGCACACTTGCGCCACCCCCACGGAGCTAGGAGGAGTGGTGATGCGGACTCGCGCGGTTTCTGCGATTGCAGCTTCGGCCGTCCTTGTGTTGACGATCTCATCGGCGACGAGCGCAGGCGTCCGCCGCGCGACTGCCGGCACGCCGTCGGGGTCGGCGACCGTCGCAATCCCCGGCGATCCCGGCAACCTCGACCCACAGATGACCGTCCTTCAGACGACCCGATATGTCGACACCTACGCGTACGACACGCTCGTCAACCTGGTCGGGCCGGGGAAGATCGCCTCGGGCGTCGCACAGTCGTGGAAGGTGGTCTCGCCGAAGAAAGTCGAGTTCACGCTCCGCCCCGACGTCACCTGCTCCGACGGCTCCAAGCTGACCGCGTCCGTGGTGAAGCAGAATCTCGACTTCGTCGGCAACCCGGCGAACAAGTCTCCCCTGCTCGGGCTGTTCATGCCGGTCGGCGCGACGGTGACTGCGAGTAACAGCGCGCGGACCGTCGTCGTCACGACGTCGTCGCCGAACCCGTTCATGATCCAGGGGCTCGCGCTCGTGCAGCTCGTCTGCTCGAAAGGCCTCGCGAATCGCAGCCTGCTCGACCATGGAACCGACGGCAGCGGCCCGTACACGCTGACGGGGTCGGTCGCCGGCGACCACTACACGTTCGCGGCGCGGAAGGGCTACACGTGGGGGCCGGGCGGCGCGACGACCGCAGTGAGCGGGCTGCCGGCGAAGGTGACCCTCAAGGTCGTCTCGAACGAGACGACCGCGGCGAACCTTCTCCTCTCAGGCGGCCTCAACCTCGCCGCGATCGGAGGCCCCGATCGCACGCGGCTGGGGAAGGCGCACTTGTTCAGCGTCATCTCGCCCGCGCAGCCGAACGAGATCCTCTTCAACGAGAAGCCGGGCCATCCGGGCGCCAATCCGGCCGTGCGCAAGGCGCTCGTGCAGGCACTGAATCTCGACCAGATCGGCAAGGTCGTGACGAGCGGCTTCGGGCTCAAGATGACGCAGCTCTCACTGCAGAACTTCACGCCGTGTGCGGGTAACTCGATCGCCGGCAACGTGCCGGCGTACAACCCTTCGGCGGCCAAGTCCGCGCTCGGAGGCGTCCAGCTGAAGCTCCTCTACGCGACTGACCAGGGCCCGTCATACCCGCCGGCGGCCGAGCTGGCGCAGCAGCAGCTGGCTGCCGCAGGGGTCAAGGTCACGCTCGATCCGCAGGGCGTTGCGAACCTCCAGGCGACGCTCTTCGGCACCGGCGACTGGGACGCCGTGATCATCGGCATCGGCGTCGCCAACCCTGCGCAGTTCACGGCCTTCATCTCCGGCCCGACGCCGCCCAACGGCACCAACTTCGCGAGCGTCAACAACGCGGCCTACAAGCTGGCGGTCTCCCGGGCGGTCAGGCGCGTCGGTGCAGCGGGGTGCAGCTACTGGCTCCAGGGCGAAGAGGCGCTCTTCAAGGCAGGCGACCTCGCGCCGCTGCAGGTCAGCACGGCAGGCACCTACGGTAGGAAAATGACCTTCAAGCTCGGCGTCGAAGGCCCGCTCCCGACCAGCCTGCGCCTGACGAAGTGAGGTGACGGCCGCACCGCTCTCGTTCGGCCGTCAGCGGAACTGGTGGGCCGTCCACGCAAGGACGGCCTACCTGTTCCGTCGCACGTCGCGACTCGTCGTCTCGCTCGTTCTTCTCCTCACGGCGACGTTCTTCATGATTCATCTCGTTCCGGGCGACCCGGTCCGGGCGGCGCTCGGGACGACCGCGCCGGCCAACCTGGTCGCCGCGCGGAGGGCAGCCCTCGGACTCGACAAGCCGCTCCTCACCCAGTACGTCGACTACATCGGGAACATCCTGCACGGCGACTTCGGCACGTCGCTCGTCAGCGGGGAACGCGTTACCAGTGTGATCCAGGATCGCGGCCCGTCGACCTTCCGGCTCGCCGGCATCGCATTTCTCGTCGCGATCGGCATCGCCGTGCCGCTCGGCATTCTCATGGCGGCGCTCACACGCGACAGTAGACGGCGCCCACTCGAGCTCGGGTTCACCGCGACCGCCGGAGCGATCGCCGCAGTGCCGTCGTTCCTGATCGCGGTCGCGCTGGTCTACGTCTTCGCAGTGAAGATCCACTGGTTCCCGGTCGCCGGGCAGGGAGGCGTCTCGTCGTACGTGCTCCCGATCGCGTCACTGTCGCTCGGGCCGATCGCGGCGCTCTCGCGCATCGTGCGCGTCGAAGGGTTGCGCGTGCTGGAGCAGGACTACGTGCGCACGGCGCGCGGCAAGCGTCTGCCGGCGCGCATCATCTACCTCCGGCACGCCCTGCCGAACACGCTGACGCCGACGCTGACGATCGCCGGCCTGCTGGTGGGCGGCCTGATCGCGGGCACGGTGCTCGTCGAGAACATCTTCGCGTGGCCCGGGCTCGGAACGTCGCTCGTGTCTGCGGTGGCGCAGAAGGACTTCTCCACCGTGCAAGCGATTGCGGTCATCTTCGGTGCCGTCGTCCTGCTCGCCAATTTCGCCGTGGACATCGCGCTCGGCGCGATCGATCCCCGCTCGACCATCCTGGACGCGTGATGAACCAGCGAGGTTTCAGCCGGATCGCGCAGGCGCTGCGCACGCCGGTCGGGATCGTCGCGTCCACAGGGCTCCTGGCGCTGGTCGCGCTCGCGGTCGTCGCACCGCTCATCTGGTCCAGCGATGCGTCCCGCATCGACATCCTCCATACCTCGCAGGGCGCAAGCTCCGCACACTGGCTCGGAACCGACGCGCTCGGCCGCGACATCTTCGATCGCGTCCTCGTCGCGACACGGCTGTCCGTGTCCCTAGCCGTTCTCGCAGCGGCGATCGGCGCCGGGATCGGCATTCCGATCGGCGCGGTGCCGGCGATCGTCGGAGGCCGCGTCGGCCGGCTCGCAACGGGGCTGATCAACCTCGCGGTCGCGTTTCCGGCGCTGCTCGTCGCGATCTTCGTTGCGGCGATCGTCGGCGTCGGCGCACACGGCGCCGTCGCAGGTATCGCGGTCGCGATTGCGCCGTACTACGCGCGCCTGAGTCAGACGCTGTCCTCGTCCGTCGCCGGGTCGGAGTACCTCGCGGCGGCGCGCATGCTCGGCGTGCGACGCGTCCGCCTGCTCACGCGGCACGTGTTGCCGAACATCGCCGAGCCCCTTCTGATCACGAGCACGATCTCGGTCGGCGACGCTCTGCTGTCACTCGCCGGCCTCAGCTTCCTCGGCCTCGGAGTGCAGCCGCCGCAATACGACTGGGGCCGGATGCTGAACGAGGGCCTCAACCGGATCTACGTCAATCCCGAGGTCGCGCTCGGCCCTGCAGTCGCGATCACGCTCGGAGCGCTGTCATTCGCCCTGTTCGGCGAAGTGCTCGCGAAGGCCGCGGGCGCCGGCGGTGCGCGCCGCTGGCTGCGCGGCGAGCTCACCGCGGCTCCCCCCGCTAACGCGGCGCGGTGCGAAGGCGACGACGTGCTCGCGGTCGACGATCTGACCGTCTCCTTTCCCGGCGGGTCCGTGCCCGTCCGGAGCGTGAGCCTGCGCGTGGCGCCCGGCGAGATCGTCGGCATCGTCGGCGAGTCGGGCTCCGGCAAGACCCTCACCGCGATGGCGATCGCCGACCTCCTCCCGGGCGCCGCCCGCGTCGCGGCCTCACGGTTCTGTCTCTTCGGTGTCGATCCGCGTTCACTGGGCGGCTCACAGCGCCGGCGCCTGCTCGGCCGCTCGCTCGCCGTCGTCTACCAGGATCCGATGTCGGCGCTCAACCCGGCGCTGCGCGTCGGGAGACAGGTCGGCGAGATCGCGGAAGTCCACCAGGGCAGCTCGAAACGAGAAGCGTCGACACGCGCGGTCGAGCGGCTGCGCGCCGTGCGCATTGGCAGCGCGGAAGCTCGCGCGCGCCAGTACCCGCACGAGTTCTCGGGTGGAATGCGCCAGCGCGCGGTGATCGCAATGGGGCTCATGGCCGAGCCGAAGCTGATCGTCGCCGACGAGCCGACGACCGCGCTCGACGTCACGGTGCAACAGCAAATTCTGCGCCTGCTCCGCGACGTGAGCGTGTCGCGCTCGGCTGCCGCCATCTTGATCTCGCACGACGTCGCCGTTGTGTCGCAGCTCTGCTCGCGCGTCGTCGTCATGTACGCCGGCCGGGTCGTCGAGGAGCTTGACGTCGACCAGCTCGTCGCGGCGCCGGCGCATCCGTACACGGCTGCGCTCGTCTCGTCGGTGCCGACGATGGAGTCGGACCGTGAGCGGCCCCTCGCGAGCATCCCGGGCCGCGCGCCGAGCCCGTTCGACGATCCGCGTGGATGCCCCTTTGCGCCGCGCTGCCCACGCGCCACCGATCGCTGCCGCAACGAGCTGCCGCCGCTCGAGCACCGCTCGCCGACACATCGTGCGGCCTGCTGGCATCCACTCACGGCCGATGCCGACATCGTCGAGGAGGTAGCGGTCTGACGCGGCTCGAGGCGCGGTCGATCACCGTGCATTTCGGTCGAGGGCGACGCCGGCTGACCGCCGTCGACAGCGTCGATCTCGACCTGGCAGAGACACAGACACTCGGTGTCGTCGGCGAGTCCGGCTCCGGCAAGTCCACGCTCGCGCGCGCGCTCGTGGGCCTCGCGCCGATCGCGGCCGGCGCGGTGGTCCTCGACGGCGAGCGGCTTCGTGTTTCTCGGGACGGCCACGTCGTCGACCGCCGGCGGCGCATCCAGATGATCTTCCAGGACCCATTTTCGTCGCTGAACCCGCGGATGACCGTCGGGGATGCGATCGGCGAGGCGCTCGGCGTGCGCGGCGGAAGTGTGCGCGCTGCACGAGCGGCCGACGTCGCGCGCCAGCTCGAGCTCGTGCACCTCGACCCCCAGGTCGCCTCGCGGCTGCCCAGCGGGTTGTCGGGAGGGCAGCGACAGCGCGTCGCGATCGCCCGCGCGCTTGCGGCGCGACCAGAGGTGCTGATCGCGGACGAGATCACGTCGTCGCTCGACGTCTCCGTTCAGAGCGCTGTCCTGAACCTGATGCGCGAGCTCAGCCGAGAGCTCGGCATCTCGACGATCTTCGTCTCGCACAACCTTGCGACCGTCCGCTACCTCAGCGACCGGATCGCAGTGATGTACCTCGGCCGGGTGGTCGAAGTCGCAGAGACCGATGCGCTCGTCTCGGAGCCGCGGCATCCGTACACGCGGGCGCTGCTCTACGCGGTGCCGTCGCTCGGCGGGTCGGTTCCCGCCGACCTCGAGCTCGGAGACCCACCTGACCCGCACGATCCGCCGCCCGGGTGCCATTTCCATCCGCGCTGTCCCGCCGGGCCGCGTGCGCGCCCCGAACGAACGGCGTGCGTCGAGCGCGATCCGCGGGAGGGCGCCGAGCAGCGTCCGCATCGCGCCTTCTGCCATTTCGCCTCGTCCGCGCCAGACCCCCGCCCAGAGGAGAGAGTTCATGCAGCTCGCGACCGTTAGCACGTCCCTCCAGAAGCTCATCGACGAGGCGCGCAGGGCACACCACGTCCCGGGCGCGTCACTCGCGGTCCTGCGCGACGGCCGCATCGCGGCGGCCGCCTCGGGAGTCCTCAACCTCGACACCGGCGTCGACGCGACGAGCGACTCGCTGTTCCAGATCGGCTCGATCACCAAGGTCTGGACGGCGACCGTCGTCATGGGTCTCGTCGACGACGGTGTCGTCGAGCTCGATGCGCCCCTCCGCAGATACATCCCCCAGTTCGCCGTCGGCGACGACAGCGTCCGGGACCGCGTGACGATCCGTCATCTGCTGACGCACTCGAGCGGCATCGACGGCGACAACTTCTCCGATACCGGGCGCGGCGACGACGCACTCGAGAAGTATGTGGCGACGTGTGCAGCGCTGGCGCAGGTGCATCCCGTCGGTGCGACGATGTCGTACTGCAACACCGGCTTCACGCTACTCGGCCGCGTCATCGAGCTCGTGACCGGCCAAGTCTGGGATGCGGCGATCCGCGAGCGCCTGTTCGACCGACTCGCACTCACACACACGGCGACGCTCCCGGAAGACGTGCTGCGCTTCCGCGCCGCGATCGGCCACATCAGTCCTGCCGGCGAGCTCGTCACCGCACCGATGTGGGGGCTGCCGCGGACGGCAGGCCCGGCAGGCGCGATCTGCTCGACGGCGTCTGAGGTCGTGCGATTCGCGCAGCTTCACCTCGAAGGCGGCTCCCTCGATGGCGAGCAGCTGCTCGAGCCCGGGACAGTTGCCGCGATGCAGGAGCCGCAAGTTGGGATCCCGAGCGGCGGCGTCGGCACGTCAGGTTCGGACTGGGGCCTCGGCTGGGAGCTGTTCGAGTGGAGCGGTCGCAAGGTGATCGGCCACGACGGTGGGACGATCGGGCAGGCGGCGTTCCTGCGCGCGGTTCCCGACGCGGGTGTCGCGATCGCGCTGCTCACGAACGGCGGCAACGTGCTCGGCATGTTCCGGGACGTCTTCGAGCCCCTGCTCGCCGAAACCGCCGGCATCGCGCTGCCCGGGGAGCTGGTGCCGCCGGAGACACCGCTTCCGGTCGACGCGTCGGCGTACGTCGGCGTGTACGAACGGGAAGGAGCGTCGATTCGCGTCGAGCCGCACGGCGAGGGCATCGTTGCGATTCAGACGACGACGGGCCTCGGCGCGGAGATGATGCCCGAGCCGTTCGAACTGCCACTTCACCGGCTCCGCGCCGACGACGACCTCTTTCTGACCGAGCATCCGGCTGCGCCCGGCTCGTGTCTCCCCGTGCGGTTCGTGACGCTCGAAGACGGGAGCCGCGTCTTGCATCTCGGCGGACGGGCAACGCCGCGTGTCGGGTAGCGCGGCCGGCCGTTAGCGTCGAGCCGTGCGCATCTTCCTCGCGGGCGCCTCGGGCGTGATCGGCATCCGGCTCTTGCCGCTGCTCGTCGAGCAGGGTCATGCGGTCGCCGCGATGACGCGCACTGCCGGCAAGGCCGAGCGCCTTCGAGCCCTCGGCGGCGAGCCCGTCGTGTGCGACGTGTTCGACGCCGAACGCCTGACAGAAGCCGTGAACCTCTTTGGGTCTGATGCCGTGATCCACCAGCTCACCGATCTACCGGCGCAGGCCGACGAGCTCGCCGCGTACGCCGATCGCAACGACCGGATCCGCAGCGAGGGCACGCGCAACCTCATCGCCGCGGCGCGCGCCGCGTCCGCCGAGAGCTTCGTCGCGCAGAGCATCGCCTGGCGCCCGGAAGGCGCACGTGGGGCTGTCATCGAAGAGCACGAGCGGCTCGTGCTCGAAGCCGGCGGCGTCGTCGCCCGTTACGGAAGACTCTACGGGCCGGAAACCTACTACGAGGACGAGCTTCCGCCTCCGCCGCGCATCCACGTCGACGACGCCGCGCTTTGGACCGTCCCCCTGCTCGCCCACAAGCCGGGCATCGTCACGATCGCCGAATCTGAAGCGGCGGCCGGCGAAGGTGAACAGAGAGGTAGCGAACGCCGCGACGGCCCGCGGTGATGCTTCGACGGCGCCCCTTCTCGACGATCGTCGCCCGCCCTGCAGGCAACTCGGTCGGCTCACCGTCGACTGTCACCGTCGCCGAGCCGCTGACGACGAAGATCAGGACGTCGCGCTCGTCGTTCACGTGCTCGTCCGGCCCGCCGCCTTCGGGCCACGCGAGCAACGTCGCGTTCAGATCCCGGGACGCAAGCCCCCACTGCGGGCCGCTCGCGCGCTCGGGCTCCCACTCGTCGAGCGCCGAGGCGACGACCTGCTCGAGCAACGGAAAGAGCTCGCGCTCCTCGAGTCTCACGTGGCGGTCGAGCAGGTCGGCGAGCTCGACCATCGTGGCCGGAAGTTCCTCACGCTGGTCGAGCCGTGCCGCAAGCGCACGCAGCTGCTGGTGATCGAGCAGCGCCTGCACGAGTAACGGCCGCGTCTCCTCGCTCCAGGCAGCGAGCGGAAACAGCAGCTCCTCTTCCTCGCGGAAGTGCGGCACAGTCTCCTCCGCGAAGAACGCAGCGAACACGTCCGCCTCTGCGACCGGATCGGTGCCAGCGGCAGCCGCCTTCAGCCGCCGCGTCTGGACGAGCGCGTGGTGGTGGTCGTGAGACAGATGGACCAGGGCGGGATGCCGTTTCACCGCACGGCAAGCGTACGCCCAGCTGGATTCCGGCTATGCCGGCAGCGCGCTCGCGGGGCCGAGGTCCGCCGTGCAGAACGCGCAGCGAGAAGCGGCGATCGGGATGTCGCTCAGGCAGTGCGGGCACTTCTTCACTGTCTCGTCCACCGGCGGCTCGGTCTTGTACCGCGCCATCAGCGAGTTCACCGGCCGCACCACGAGGAAGAACACGACCGCCGCGATCACGACGAACGTGATCAGCGCGTTGAAGAAGGCGCCGTACAGGAAGTGGCTCTTGTTGATCGTGAACGCCAGCCCGGAGAAGTCGGGCTTGCCGCCGATGGCCGCGACGAGCGGCGTGACCAGGTCCGAAACGAGCGCGGTCACGACGGCGGCGAACGCGAGGCCGATCACGATGCCGACCGCCATGTCCACGAGGTTGCCGCGCAGCAGGAACTCCTTGAAATCCTTCACGTCGAACCTCCCTCGAATCGAATGACACCGCGATCTTCACACGGCGAGCGGCTGCAAGACAACGGTTTGTGATTCGCCGCACGCGGGAAGTATCGGAATGCGATCTATAAGCCCAAGTGAGGAGGATCCATGCCCGGCTTCGTGCACGAGGTGCGCCGCGAGACGAACGGCTTCGTCGTCTTGCTCGCAGCCGTCGCAGCAATCGGCGGGTTCCTCTTCGGCTACGACACGGGCGTCATTTCCGGCGCGCTGCTGCTCCTCAAGCCGGACCTGCACCCGAGCAGCTTCGACCAGTCGGCGATCATCGGCTCGCTGCTCCTCGGCGCCGTCGCCGGCGCAATGCTCTCCGGCTATCTCGCCGGCGCGATCGGCCGCCGGCCGACGAAGATCATCTCGGGCTGCGTCTTCGCGATCGCCGCGATCTGGTCCGCGCTCTCGCCCGACGTCTGGACGCTGATCGTCGCGCGCTTCGTGCTCGGCATCTCGGTCGGCACCGCGTCGTTCGTTGCGCCGATGTACATCGGCGAGATGGTGCCGCGGAAGATTCGCGGCGGGCTTGTCAGCTTCAACCAGCTGATGATCACGAGCGGCATCCTCGTCGCCTACATCATCGACTTCGCGCTGAAAGGCGTCGCGAACAATTGGCGCTGGATGCTCGGCCTAGGCGCGATCCCAGGCATCGCGCTCGCGGTCGGCATGTTCCTGCTGCCGGAGTCGCCACGCTGGCTCGTCGAGCAAGGACGCGAGGACGAGGCGCGCGACGTCCTGCAACGCGCGAGAACCGCCGACGAGGTCGACGATGAGCTCGAGGAGATCAAGGACGTCGCGCACAACTCGTCGCGCATCCGCGACCTCCTCGGCTCGAACATCCGGCCGATGCTGATCGTCGGCATCGGGCTCGCGGTCTTCCAGCAGATCGTCGGGATCAACACCGTCATCTACTTCGCGCCGACGATCTTCAAGTTCGCGGGTGTATCGACCTCCGCGGCGATCGGCGAAACGGTGTTCGTCGGGGTCACGAACGTCGTCTTCACGATCGTCGCGGTGCTCCTGCTCGACCGCATCGGCCGCCGCGTCCTCCTGCTCGTCGGAACGCTCGGGCTGACCCTTGCACTCGTCGCGCTCGGGCTGTTCTTCCAGATCGCAGCCGTCAAGTCGCACGTCGGCTGGCTCGCGCTCGCGTCGCTGATCTTCTACATCGCGTCGTTCGCGGTCGGGCTCGGCCCCGTGTTTTGGCTGATGATCGCCGAGATCTTCCCGCTGAAGATCCGCGGCGCCGCAATGAGCGTGTGCACCGTGGCGAACTGGGGCTTCAACTTCCTCGTCTCCTTCACGTTCCTGCAGCTCATCAGCACCGTCGGCAAGGGCGGCACGTTCTTCCTCTACGCTGGGCTCGGCGTGCTCGCGATCGCATTCTTCGCCTGGAAGGTGCCCGAGACGCGAGGACGCAGCCTCGAGCAGATCGAGAGCGAGTTCGGTGCGGGCGGCGACGACGGGCACGCGCTCGAGCGATCGGCCGCCTGAGCCTCGCCGAGCGACGACGGCAGCGCTGCGCGAGCTGAGCTTCGCGAGCGTGATGGCGACGGGGATCGTCTCGGTCGCCTGCGCCGAGCTGGGGCTGCACGTACTCTCCTGGACGTTCGCCGCGCTCGCGTTCGCGCTGTACGCGACAGTCGGCGTCGCAGCCGTCGTTCACCGCTCGCTCGGACCGACGGGCGCAGGCGCTTTCGCGGCTGTTGCAGCCACGGCGGTGCTGGGCTCGCGGCTCGCGATCGCCGGCGTGGGCGACGCCGCGTGGGCGTTCCTCGCCGCAGCGTTCGTCGTCTGGCTCTGCGTCTGGGCGGCGCTTCTCCCCACGCTCGAGCTGGGCCCACCCACCGGCACCAGGTTGCTGACGACGGTCGCGACAGAGTCGCTCGCGATCCTCGCCGCGGCGACGACGCGCTCGCTCGCGCCGTTCGCCGTCGCCGCGTTCGTGCTCGGCGTGCTGCTCTATCCGTGGACGCTCGCACAGCTGCCGCGGAGCGAGCTGCGCACGGGCGGTGGTGACGTCTGGATCGCGATGGGTGCCCTCGCGATCTCGACGCTCGCGGCCGCGCTGCTCGCGCGCCAGCTCGGCGGCGACGCATTGCGCGACGTCGCGTTCGCGCTCTGGGCCGCGGCGACCGCCTGGCTGCCGGTGCTCGGCTTCGCCGAGCTACGCCGGCCGTGGCTAGGTTTCCATCCCACGCGGTGGAGCACGGTCTTCCCGCTCGGGATGTACGCGGCGGCGTCCGCGGAGGTCGCGCGGCTCGGCTTGAGCGGCGCCCTGACCGACGACGCGCGCGTCTTCCTCGCGGTCGCGATCGGCGCGTGGCTCCTCACGTCCGCCGGGCTATGCGCGTCCCATTCGGGACGGGCGGATACTTCGGCCTGACCGATCGAACTCTAGGAAACAGTCGCATGAACCGCGATGCGACCGTGGCGCGTGCCGAGCTCGATCGTCCCCGAGCTGTTCGCCGGCACGGCGGTCGAGCCGACGACGACGCGCAGGAGCCGCTCGCCTGCCGGCAGGCGCAGGCGGAGCCGGCACCGGCAGCGAGGCGGAAGCACGAGCGACCCTTCGATCGTCGAGCCCGTGCGGCTGAGCGTGTAGCTCACGTCACCGAAGCTCGTCGGAGCGTCGCGCACGTCGATCTCCTTGCCGCTTGCGAGCCACCCGCGCGGCGTCGAGTACGCGAGGTCGAGGCCGTTCGGAGCGCCGTGCGGCCCGCGCCGTTCGTGCACGAGCAGCTCGCGCAACGTGCCGAGGAACGACGCGTTCGCACCCGTGTTCGGCGGCATGAACATCGAGCGCTGATACGCGCCGTTCACCGGCAGCAGCGAAACCGCTTCGCCGGAGACGTACGTACTCGTCATTCCGGCCGCGAGCATTCCGTAGAGGCTCAGCACGAGCTGATCGGGCTCGTCGTTGTCGGCGAAGAACCGCGAGGCGCTCAGGTCGTAGACCTGAGCGAGCCCGGCACCCGGCGAGTCGCCGTACACGGTTCGTGCGTACGTGCGCTGCACGCCGAGCAGGCGCGAGCCGTGCCCGAGCAGGTACCGCGCGATGCCCCGCGCGGTCGGCGTGTGCGGCGCGAACCAGCCCGATGCGAACGCATACGGCATCACGAGGTTCCAGTACGAGCCGTCGCGCGTCGACGTGATTCTGTCGAACGGCTTCTGACCGCCGAGCTGGTCCGGCACGAACAGCGAGCCGTCGCGCAGGCGCACCGACGCGCGCGCGACTGCCGGCCGCAGCGCCTCGTCGATGCTGAGCGCGAGCGTGCGCGCCCGCGCCGCGAGCGCCGGGTATCCGCCCGTGCTCCACACGCGGCTGATCGCAAGCAGTCCCTCGACCGCCTCGATCTGCCCCGAGACGCTGTCGACGGCGCGCCCCTCGAGATCTGTCGAGAGCGCCTCCGGCAGCAGCCGTCCGCGCTCGGGGCCGGACTCGATCTGGCGGGCCGCGATGCGCTCCACGAGCGAGCGCAGCGCCGGCGTCTCCTTCCGCAGGAACGCGTGATCGCGCGAGAGCCGGTAATAGAGCGCCGCGGTCGAAAGGATGTGCGCTCCGCGAAACGCCGTGAAGCGCCACGGCCGCTGCTGCATCCGCTTCAGCGAGAAGTCGATGATCGCCTTCGAGACCGAGTCGAAGCCGTACTCCGCGGCAACCTCTGCCGCGTCGAGCGACTCGGCGTAGGAGAGCTCCTCGTACGGATTGCCGATGCTGTAGCGCCAGCCGTAGGCGATCAGTTGCGCGAGGATCGCGCTCTCGGCGTTCTGCACCGCGGGCTCCGGGACCGCGAAGGTCGCGCCGCTCGTGAGCTTCGCCTGCCAGAACGACACCACCGTGGCGCGCGCTCGGGCGTACGAAGCGGCATTCGCGTGCAGGTAGCGCGCGTCGGACGGCGCGTTCAGCCACTCGGCGTAGATCGTCTCCGTGGTGTGCACGGGAACGTGGTAGGTGACGACGCCGTGCGCGAACTGCGCGCCCGCGCTCACGATCAACCGAGTCTGCCCTTTCAGCGCGAGCCGGTCGGGGGCGGAGTGCGTGAGCAGCTTCCACGGGACGAGCCGAACCGTCGCGCCACGCGGAGCACGTGCCGTTGAGACCTGGAGCCGCACGAAGCTGATCACGGAGCGCGCGCCGTACTTGCCGTACGCACGCCCGACGAACGACTCCTGCCGGTAGCGCGCGCCGCCCGCGTCGCGGTACGTCGTCTGCAGAATCGGCAGGTAGCCCTCGGCGAGGTGCGCCTGCCCCAGTCGCGCGGTGCAGGAGCCGTAGCGTTCCGTGCCGGATCCGACGTCGATCGTGAGCGAGGCGCCGTCGGTGCGCCGCGTGATGATCTGACTGCCGTCCGCCACGTGCAGGGCGAAGACGGTCGATCCGTACGGCGTGAACGGAAACGAGAGCGGCAGGTAGTACGACCCGCTCGCGGTGAGCGTGCGGCTGCCCCACTGAACGGCCTGGGTGAGCGGCGCCAGGTACCTGCGCGCGGCGGCGTACGTCGGCCCGCCGCGGGCGTGCAGGAGCTGCGAGCCCCACAGGTCGCCGTTCGAGGCAACCGCCTGCTCGACCGAACCCGTGTAGGCGGACGTCGGCAGGCGAAGGGCGCATGACGACGACGCCGGCCGCGCGCGGCCGGTCGCGGCGGCGAGCGCGAGCACCGCAACGAAGGTCGCGACGACTGAGATCCGCAGGCCTCGCATCGGTCAGCCCGTAGTTCTAGCGTGTTGCTGCGAGCTCTACAGCGCCGCGTCGAGCGCGACCGCGGCGAAGAGCAGCGCGAGGTAGAGCAGCGAATAATGGAATGCCAGGGCCGACGACCGGCGGTCGACGCCGCGCAGCAGACGCACGGCGAGCGCGAGGAACACACCGCCCAGCACGAGCGCGGCGACCAGGTACGTCCAGCCGAAGGAGCCCGCGGCGAACGGCGCGACCGTGAATGCGACCAGGACGACCGTGTAGGCAAAGATCCTGCGCACGGTCACGCGCTCGCCGCGCACGACGGGAAGCATCGGCACGTCGGCCGCCTCGTAGTGGTCGCGCAGGAGCAGCGCGAGCGCCCAGAAGTGCGGCGGCGTCCAGAGGAAGACGATCAGGAACAGCCAGAGCGCGGGCAGCGCGAGGTTTCCCGTCGCGGCCGCGTAGCCGACCAGCGGCGGCACGGCGCCCGCGGCGCCGCCGAGCACGATGTTCTGCGGGCCGCGCCGCTTCAGGAAGCCGGTGTAGACCACGACGTAGAACACGTTGCCGAGCAGGGCGAGTACCGCGGTCAGGAGATTCACCGACGCGGCGAGGAGCGTGAACGAGCACGCGGAGAGCGCGAGACCGAACTCGAGCGCGCGCGGCGCGGTGAGGCGTCCCGACGCGACCGGGCGGCCTGCCGTGCGCGGCCCCATCAACCGGTCGATGTCGCGATCCATGACGTGGTTCAGCGCGCTCGCACCGCCGCAGGCGAGGGCAAGCCCGGCGATCGCCGCCAGGAACCGCCAGGTACCGGGCCAGCCGTGCGCGCCGAGGATCATCCCGCACGCGCCGGTCACGAGCAGCAGAACCATGATGCGCGGCTTCGTCAGCGTCACGTAGTCGGCGAGCCGGCCGCGCGGGACGCGCGATCCCCGGAAGCTCGCGGCGGCGAGCGCGCACGAGCCGGCGAATGCGAGCGACGCCAGCACCTCGTGCCACGGCCGGGCGGTGACGGCCGCTGCGAGCACGAAGAGCGCGACCGTCGCGCACACCGGCCGAATGAGCCGGCGGTGCGCGACGACCGCGACGATCAGGGCGCCCGCGAGGAGCGGCAGCACCGCCGCCGCGAGCGCCCTGTGCGCGGACGCGCTGCCGTCGACGACGACCGAGAGCAGGAGCGCTGCGCTGCCGCAGGTGAGAGCGCGGAAGAATGCACCGGGCGAGTCGCGGCTCGCCGTCACGTCGCCGCCAGCCGGTCGAGGTCGGTGGTCAGGAAGCCGGGCAGGAACGGGAAGAGGTACGCGGTGCGCTCGTCGCCCGCGCGGTCGATCAGGTAGAGCGCCATACCGTGGACGATGTCGTGCGACGCGAGGCGCACGGCGATCCCGTAGGAGCTCCAGACGGCCGAGAGGCGCGCCTGGCTGCCGTTCACCCAGCGAACGGTCCACGGCCCGTCGAGGTGCCACTTGTGCACTGCCTTCGCAATCGATGACCGCGTGTCGCCGGTGCGATCGACGCTGACGATGACGACCACAGGGCGCTTCGCCGTCGGCACCCGGTGGAGGACCGCCGCGAGCTGCCGCGCCTCGATCGGGCAGTCGGACGTGCAGCGCGAGTCGAGGAAGGTCAGCAGCACCGGTCGTCCGCGCAGGCTCGAAAGGCTGAGGGCCGCGCCGCGCTGGTCGACGAGCGTGAAGTTCGGTGCGGGGCGCCGGCCCGACCCCCACGAGAGCTGCCCGTGGAACGCGGGCAGGCTCGGGCGGTTCGCGTGCGTGTGCAGACGCGCGGCGAGCACGCCGCCCGCGCTGCCGGCCGCCGCCGCGAGGACGAGCGCGATCGCGACCGCGCGACGCCTCACTCGACCTTTCCGGTGCGCGCGCCGGCCGACCGCCGCCGCAGGAGGAGTCCCCAATACAGGCCGACGAGCACGAGCAGGCCGATCGGGAGCGCCCAGGTCAGGATCTCACCGGTCAAGAAGCTGGACGACAGGATCATCGATGCCACCTCGCTGCTCATGGGTTGCCTGCGACGCCGACCGCCGGGGTCGCAGCTTGCGTCGCCGGCTCGGGGCCGAGCCAGCGATAGAAGAAGACCACGATCGCCACCGTGAAGGGGAGCGACCCGGGTACCCACATCACGCCGGCCGCGATGCCCTGGTCGCCGAGCGCCGAGAGGCCCCACGGCCGGTGTGCGAAGTCCGCGTAGTGGCTGTAGAGCGGGTTCGGCGCGAACGCCAGGACGACGGCCACGAGCCACCCGGCAAGCATCGCGACCGTCGAGACGGCGGCTCGCCACGGCGCGTCGAGCCGCGCGTGGAGCGGCGGCGAGTCGATGAGTTGCGCCCAGAGAAGGATCCCGGTGCCGAGGAACAGCGTGTGCTCGAGATCGTGCACCGCCTCCGAGCGAAGCGTCAGGTCGAAGAGCTGGGGAACGTGCCACACCACCAGGTTCACCGAGAAGACGCCCGTCGCGACGAACGGACGGACGAGCGTGTGGCCGACAAGTCGGAGCGGCGCGGCTCGCGGGCTGAGCGCGACGGCGCGCGCGACCGGACGGCGCACCGCAAGTGGCAGGCCGCGCCAGATCCTGTTCCACGGTGCGCTGAACACGGCGAGCGGCGGCACGACCACGAGCAGCAGCACGTGCTGGGTCATGTGGGCTGTGAACAGATCGTCGGACCAGACGTCGAGCGGCGAGTCGAGTGCGAGGAGCAGCATCAGCACCGCCGCGTAGAACGAGACGGTCCGCCAACGCTCGAGCGGCGTGTGCTTGCGCGCCGAGACGCGCTTGCGTCCGCCGATCACGTAGAGCGCCGTCACGACCGCCGCGACATAGAGCGGAGGCTCGACCTGCCATGCCGCTGCGCTCCAGATGCCGGGCATCGCTCCGGGCGTCCTACACGAGATAGAGAACGATCCAGGCGATGACGGCCGCGCCGGCCAGGAACGTCCAGTAGAACGTCACGGCCTCGAGCCCGGCCCGCACGAGCGACAGCGGATCGGCGATGTCGTGGCCCGGCCGATACGGGTCGCCGGACGCCTCGCCCGGCGCCGGCGCTCCATGCAGTGTCTTGCGGTAGCGGATCGCGGTCGCGAGCAGCGTCTCGAGCCAGTACGCCGCACCGAGCAAGCAGACGAGCTGCGCAGCCGTCCAGCCGAGGAACACCGACGCGTAGCCGCCGCTCTCCGGGCCGAAGCCGATCGTCAGCCACTCGACGATCTGCAAGACGAACGCCGCGAGCGCGAGACCGAGTGCTGCCGAGCCCTTCAGCCTCCACTGCGCCCGCCTTCCGGCGCGATGATCGGCGAGGCCGAGACGGACCGCGACCGCACCGGCGACCACGAGTGCCGTCACGATCGTCCCGAGCGTCAGGGACGGGTCGACGTGCTTCGGGCGGAACATGTGCGCGTTGTTCAGCGAGCGGAGGTAGAAGTAGGCGAAGAGGAATGCGAGCAGGAAGAACGCCGTGGAGCTCGCGAGCAGGTGTCCGGCGGAGCTCAGGTTGCGCCCGAGGAGCTCGGGCGGCTCCTGCTCGACGACCTCGTACCGCGTCTCTTCGGCCGCGAACTCGGTCATGACGGGCTCCCCGCCGGCACCGCCGCGACCGGCGGAGCGGCGACGCCGTAGTCGTAGGGGTCGCCCGCGATCACCGGGATGCGGTCGAAGTTGTGCACCGGCACGGGCGACGGCAGCTGCCACTCGAGCGAGCGCGACGACCACGGATTCGCGCCCGCCGGAATGCGCGCGAACACGAGCGAGTACACGAAGTTGCCGAGGAACACGAGCATCGAGCCTCCGAGGCAGAAGGCGGATACAGACACCCAGTCGTTCAGGAACTGGAGCGAGGGCGCGTACGTGACGGCGCGCCGCGGCTGGTCGAGGAACCCGATCGCGAAGAGCGGCGCGAACGTCGAGTTGAACGCGATGAACATCGTCCAGAAGTGGATCTTCCCCAGCCGTTCGTTCAGCTGGAAGCCCGTCATCTTCGGGATCCAGAAGTAGATCGCGGCGAAGAACGTGAAGACGAGGCCGCCCATGATGGTGTAGTGGAAGTGCGCCATCGAGAAGAAGCTGCCGTGCGTCGTCGTGTCGCTCGGAACGTCGGACAGGAAAACGCCCGATAGGCCGCCGATCAGGAAGTTGAAGAACCACGCGAGGCAGAAGAGCATCGGCACCGTGTAGCGGATCTGCCCGCGCCACAACGTCATGAGGCCGCAGAGGAACGTGAAGCCCGTCGGGATCGAGATCAGCTCGGTCGACAGCATGTAGAAGGGCCGCAGGTCGGCATTGATGCCGCTGACGAACAGATGGTGCTGCCACACGAGCCAGGAGAGCAGCGTGACCCCGAGCAGGCCGGCGACCGAGAGGCGGTACCCCCAGAGCGGCTTGCGCGCAAACACGGGCAGCAACTCGAGCACGATTCCGAAGCCGGGCAGCGCGAGGATGTACACCTCGGGATGCCCGAACACCCAGAACAGGTTCTCGTAGAGGTACGGGCTGCCGCCCGCGCTCGCGAGGAAGAACGACGTCTGAACCGCGCGATCCATTATCACCATGCCAAGCGTCGCGACGAGCACCGGTGCCGCCAGCAACATCAGGATCGCCGTCGAGAGCACGCTCCACGCGAAGATCGAGAGCCTGGACCAGGTGAGCCCGGGCGCGCGCATGGTCACGATGGTCGCAATCATGTTCAGGCCCAGCAGCGTCATCGAGATGCCGACGAGCGCGAAGAAGACGACGTACGAGTCCATGCCGGCGTTCGCCTGGTCGCTCAGCGGCTCGTAGCCCGTCCACCCGGTCGGGAAGCCGCCGAAGAACACGGTCGAGGTGAGGATCACCCCGGCCGCCATCAGCAGCCAGAACGTGAGCGCTTCGATGCGTGGGAACGCCATTCGCCGCGCACCGATCATCAGCGGCACGACGTAGTTCGCGAACGGCCCGAGTATGCCGCTCGACATCATCCCCATCATCATCGTGCCGTGCAGGCCGACGAGCGTCAGGTACTGGCCCGCCGGGAACGCCTGCATCGACGGGCGCAGCAACTCGAAGCGGATCAGCATCGCGTTCAGGCCGCCGATGAAGAAGAAGAGCCCGATGCCGATCAGGTACTGGATCCCGACGACCTTGTGATCCGTGCAGAGGCCGAAGTAGCGGCCCGCGCCTTCGCTCTCTTTCTCGCGGAGCGACGGCGGGTAGCCGCGCAGGCGCGCCCATGGATAGGTACCGAAGCCGAGACCGAGCAGGAAGCCGACGACTCCGACGAGGTAGCCGAGGAACAGGGAGAGGTCGTTCTGATCGAGCCCGCTGCTGAAGTACGAAAGGCTCGAGCTCGTGATGTGATGGCCGCCGATCCAGCCGGCGTAGAAGCCGATCGCACCGAGAACGAGGGCCGTGAGCAGGTTGAAGCCGACGAGACGACGCCAGCCGGTCATGCGGTCCCCCCTTCGTCGTTACAGATCATCCGGCCCTCCGCTGCGGGTCCGGGAAGTACGTCGTCGCGTACGGCGGCAGGTACTTGTGCACCGGCGCGAATACGGCCTGCTGCTGCTTGAGCCACGAGGCGAAATCCGCCGGCGCGACGACATGGCCCGTGTCGAACATGTAGCCGTGCCAGAGCCCGCACAGCTCGGCACAACGGATTTGGAACGGGCGGGGGCCGTTCGTGTGCACGTAGACGACGTTGTCGGTGCCCGGGTTCGCGTCGGCCTTGACGCCGAGCTGGTAGGCCCAGAAGGAATGGATCGCGTCGAGCGACGTCACGTGCAGGCGAATCAGTGTGTCCGCGGGCAGCACGAGGTGGGGTGTCTCGACGCCGCCCGCGGTGGGGTACCGGTACGTGAACTCCCACTGCTGCGCGATCACCTGAACGTCGAGAGCGCTCGAGTGGTTCGACGGCAGGAACGCAGCGGACGGGCCCTGGCCGCCACCAGAGCCGTCGTTGTTGAAGAGCTCGAACGTCCCAAAGGCCGCGAGGAACAGCACCGTGACGGTCGTGATGACGACCCAGAGCACCTGGATGCGGTTGTCGCCGCGGATCTGCGGCCCCTCGAGCACCTGGCCGCTCCTGTTGCGGAACGTGGTCAGCGCGAAGCCGAGGAACACGAGCACGAACGCCGCGACCGGCGTCAGGACTCCGGAGAGCAGCTGGTTGTCGAGCACCTGGCTCGTCGCCTCGGTGCTGCCGTTGCCCGGGGGGAGGTGCGGGCCGAGGACGAAGACGACGATCGGCGTCGCGACGATGCTGAGGGCGATCCAGACGATCAGGAAGCGACGGCCGAGGCCGGGTTGCTCTGCATGTGTGGTCGTTGAGGCTGCCATCTCGCGTCAGACGACGTTCAGGAAGCCGTCCATGTAGCCAATCGTCTGCATCGGGCCGCCGAAGCCGTCGACGAAGCCGAAGGCGCACGGGACGAAGCACTGCCAGCGGTAGTGGCCCTTCTTCCCAGTGCGGAAGGTGAACGTCATCGTCCGATGGTCGTAGCTGAGCGAGCAGGGGGCATATCCGCACGGGTTCTTCGCATCGTCGGGAACGGGCGCAATCAGGGCGAGCACGCCGAGGGCGGGGACGGCGAACGTGTGCGACGGCTCGTCGGGCGGCATCGCGTCGATCGGCTTGCCGTCAACGAGCTCGCGCCCGACGAGGCCCTGCGGCTCGCCCAGGAACGGGTTGCGCAGTCCGCTCGCTCCGTCGAAGTTGTAGATCGTCACGTGCACAGTCGCGTTCGCCGGCAGGGTCCAGACCGTGCTATGCATCCACTTGCCGTTCGACTTGACGAGATACGAGACCCAGTCGGGGTGCGGGGCGAGCGTCGGCCCCACCGCGGGAACCGTCTGCAACACGAGCTTGACGTCGTTGCGCGGTCCGGCGATTCGCGTCGCCGAGACGGGACTCGTGTCGCCGACGAGGTAGTCCGAGATGTAGACCGCGATGACCGCCGCGATCACGGCAACGCCCACGAGGACACCGACGAGTCTCCACGTCTTCGAGGCCATCAGGCGCGGGTATATCGCGGGCCGAAGCCGTGGCAAAGAAATGTGACGTACGTGTCATCCCCACGTCATTTACACGTCATCTTTCCCCGGCTAGGCTCGACTCGGCCCATGCGGATCCTGGTGATCGAGGACGAGGAGCGGATCCTCTCGTTCGTCGCGCGCGGCTTGACAGCGGCGGGATACGCCGTGGACGCCGCGGAGAACGGGCGCGACGGTCTCGAGAAGGCGCGCCGGGAGGGCTGCGACCTCGTCGTGCTCGACCTGATGCTGCCGGGGCTCGACGGGCTCGAGGTGCTGCAGGGAATCGCCGCGAGCCGCCCCGACGTGCCGGTGATCGTGCTGTCGGCGCGCTCGGACCTCGCGACCAAGCTGCGCGGCTTCGAGCTGGGCGCGGTCGACTACGTCCTGAAGCCGTTCGCGCTCGACGAGCTGCTCGCACGTGTGCGTGTGCAGATCGCGCGCAGACGGCCGCTCGATCCGCAGCGGAACGTGTTACGTGCGACGCACGTGCAGCTCGACGTCGCGCGCAGGCAGGCCACCGTCGGCGACACGCGCTGCGATCTCGGCGACCGCGAGTTTCACGTCCTCTACCAGCTGATCGCGCACGAAGGAGAGGTCGTCAGCAGGGAGCGTCTCCTCTGCGAGGTATGGGGCTACACGTTCAACCCGGGCTCGAACGTCGTCGACGTCTGCGTCAGGCGACTGCGTAAGCGGCTGGGCCCGGCGGTCGTCATCGACACAGTGCGGAATGCCGGCTACCGACTGGCTGCGTAAGTACGTCGTCGAGATCGGCTGGGGCGTCTTCGCCGCGGTCAACTACGCGGCGATGATCGCGTGGCCGAGCTGGGAGACGATCCCGTTTCACTTCGTTTGGATCAGCTTGACGCTCGTCTACGGCTTCCGCGTCTGGAAGACCAGGTTCACGTCGGCTGTGCTGCTCGTCGTCGTTGCGACCACTGGAGCGGCGATCTTCGCCGACGCGTTCGTTGGGCTGCAGCTCTGGGGCGAGCTCTTCGAAGTCCCGCTCATGTCCGCGATGTTCCTCGCGATGGTGTGGCACGCCCGGCGGCGTCAGGCCGCCGTCGAGCGCGCGAAGGAGATGGCGGAACGGCAGGAGCGCTTCCTGCACGACGTGTCACACGAGCTACGGACGCCGGTGACGATCGCGCGCGGCCATCTCGAGCTGCTGCGCGGCTCGACCGGCGACGCGGATCTCGCGATCGCGCTCGACGAGCTCGGGCGGATCGACCGCCTGATCTCCCGCCTGCTGCTGATCGCGAGTGCGGAGCAGCCGGGCTCGTTGTTCACGGTGCGCGTCGACGTCGAATCGTTCCTCGACGACATCTTCATGCGCTGGTGCGAGGTCGCGCCGCGGGGCTGGCAGCTCGGCACGATCGCGGCCGGGTCGATCGAGATCGACAGCGAAGCCGTGCGCGGTGCCGTGGACGCGCTGATCGAGAACGCGGTCAAGCACACCGCCCCGACCGACTCGATCGAGCTGTCGGCGGTCGCGCTTGCCGACGAGCTCCTGATCGAGGTCGCGGACGGCGGCGACGGGATTCCCGAGGACGCGCTCGAGCGGATCTTCGACCGCTTCGCGCGGGGCGACGCCGCGCGCACGCGATCAGCCGGCGGCGCCGGGCTCGGCCTGTCGATCGTGCGCGCCGTCGCGCACGCGCACGGCGGCTCGGTCGAAGTGAGCCCGCGCGCCCGCGGCACCGCCTTCATCTTGCGGTTGCCGGCGTTCCGGCCGGTGCTGCACGCGCACGTTCCCGCGCCGGTCGACTAGGCCGCCGCGCGCCTCGCTTCGTGGTCTGCGAGCTGCCGGAGCGGCAGCGGATCGGAGGCGACCCACGGGTCGCCGCCCGTTCCCCACGAATCGTCGCTGCGCGGAGCGGAGCTCGGGAGGTGGTGGGCGAGATAGACGACTGCCGCAACGGCGGCGAGCACCAGGACGGTGAGGATGAGGTTCACGGTGAGGATCGTTGTGGTTGTCATTCCACCGTTATGCACGCCGTTCCTGTGAAGACGCTGGCAAACGGCTCGGGTTTTCTCAGGGATCGGAAACGACGCCGACGTACTCGGCACCAACGGTGCCCTGTTCTGCCTTCCGCCCGCGCGACCACGACGCGACGGCGGCGACGAGGCACGCGATCACGGCGAACAGGAATGCCCGGTGGAGACCGCTTCGGAACGGGTCGGTGATGAGCGCCGGGAAGAAGCTGCGGCTCTGAAGCGCGGCCGCATTCGCGTGTGAGAGGTGTGCGAGCACGTGCTGGGGCACGAGCCGCTCGATCGGGCTGTAGCCGAGAAACGTCGCAAAGAGCACAGAGACGGGCGGAAGGTCGGCGACGCGGTGCGCCGTCTGCGGCGGCACTCCGTGCGCGGTGAGCCCGGCCGCGAGCGTGTGCGGTAGTGAGCCGGCGAGCCCGACGATCATCAGCGTGAAGAAGATCCCGATCGAGAGCACCTGCGCGGAGTTCTGGAAGGTCTGGTTCATGCCGGCGCCCGCGCCGCGGTGCGCGGCGGGCAGGCTGTTCATCACGCCGGCGCGGTTCGGCGAAGCGAACGCGCCCATCGAAAGCCCCATCAGGAACAGCACACCCGCGAATAGCGGATATGGGAAGTCGACCGGCAGCAGCATCAGCAATCCGAACGCGCCCGCAGACCCGAGCATCCCTCCGGTCGCGAGCACGCGCGAGCCGTGCCGGTCGGAGAGGTAGCCCGAGATGGGCCCGGCGATCAAGAAACCGGCGGTCAGCGGCAGGATGTAGATACCGGCCCAGAAAGGCGTGCGCGCGAAGCCGTAGCCGTGCTCCGGCAGCCAGATGCCCTGCAGCCAGATGATCAGCATGAACATCAGGCCGCCGCGCGCGATCGCCGACAGGAAGCTCGAGAAGACACCGAACGTGAACGCACGGATCTTGAAGAGCGGCAGCCGGAACATCGGATGCGCGACGCGCCGCTCGATCGCCACGAAGACGACGAGCAAGACCACGCCGAGCGCAAGGCACGTGTCGACGAACGGGCTTATCCATCCCATCGGGCTCGAGCCGTGCGGTCGGATCCCGTACGTGATCCCGATCATCACGAGCACGAGCCCGAGTGCGAACGTCACGTTCCCCGCCCAGTCGATCGGCGCACGTTCGGGCGGGTTCGTCTCGCGCAGCTTCAGGTACGACCAGACGGTTCCAAACACGCCGAACGGCACGGAGACGAGGAAGATGAGGCGCCAGTCGATCGGTGCAAGCACACCGCCGAGCACGAGCCCGATGAACTGACCGCTGATGCCGACGACGTTCGTGATGCCGAGCGCGAGCCCGCGCTGGTTCGGCGGGAACGCGTCGGTGAGGATGGCCGTCGAGTTGCCGATCAGGAACGCAGCGCCGACGCCCTGCACGATCCGGAAGACGATCAGCCAGTCGGCGCCGGCGCGTCCCTGCAGCCAATCGATCGTGAGCAGCAGTGACGCGACCGTGTAGACGACGAAGCCGAGGTTGTACATCCGCACGCGCCCGTAGAGATCGCCGAGCCTGCCGACGCCGACGACGAGCACGCTCGAGACGACGAGGAAGCCGAGGATCATCCAGAGCAGGTAGAAGCTGTTCCCCGGCTGCAGCGGGTCGAGCTTGATGCCCCGGAAGATGTCGGGCATCGCGATCAGCATGATCGACGCGTCGATCGTCGCCAGCAGGACGCCGAGCGTCGTGTTCGAGAGCGCGACCCATTTGTAGGAGTCGCTCACCGGCCCGTCGTGTTGTCGTCTGGTCAACTGCACAGGAAGACTGTTCAGCTTACCTGTATAGTTGAGGGAGTGAGCCGGACACGCGACGTGACCCGCTCCGCCAGCGAGCTGCGCATCGTGCTCGGGCAGCTCGTCCGCCGGCTGCGTGCCGAGCACCGCTTTCCCATCTCACAAGGCATGGTGCTCGCACGCCTCGACCGCGAGGGCCCGCGGACGACGAGCGCGCTCGCGGCTGCCGAACGGATGCGGCCGCAGTCGATGGCGCAGACGGTCGGCGAGCTGCAGGCGGCAGGGCTCGTCGCCCGGCGTCCCGATCCGATCGATAGGCGCCAGATCCTGATCGAGCTCACCGACGAGGGGCGCGACATGCTCCTCGCCGACCGCCGCCGCCGCGACGGCTGGCTCGCGCGCGCGATCGCATCGGAGCTCACCGACGACGAGCAAGAGACGTTGATCCGCGCCGTGCCGCTGCTTCGGCGCCTTACCCAACTGGAGGGGCACGAGTGAAGATCCGCTGGTTCGGCCAATCCGCATTTCTCGTCACCGGCTCGCAACGGGTGGCGATCGACCCGTTCGGCCCGATGAACCACCTCGCCGCACAGCGCGGGATCGAGTTCAACTATCCGGCGATCGAAGGCGTCGAGGCAGACGTGCTCCTGATCACGCACGAGCACTCCGACCACAATGAGGCCGATGCGATCGGCGGCTCACCGGTCACGCTCCGCTCGACCGCCGGCACGCTCGACTCCCCACTCGGCCCGGTCCTCGCTGTGGCGTCCGAGCACGACGAGGTCGCGGGAACACAGCGCGGCCCGAACACGATCTTCCGCTTCGAGCTCGACGGGCTCGCAGTGTGCCATTTCGGCGACTTCGGCCAGGCGCGCCTACGTGACGAGCAGAGGCACGCGCTCGGCGACCTGGACGTGCTCTTCCTGCCGGCGGGCGGCGGCCCGACGGTCGGCGGCGAGCAGTCGGCGGAGATCGTGCGCTCGCTGCGCCCGCGCCTCGTCGTCCCGATGCACTACCGGACTGCAGCCGTCAACTTCCTCGATCCGCCCGAGGCGTTTCTCGACGCCCTCGGCGCGCGCGTCGAACGGCTCGACACGTCGGAGCTCGACGTCGAGCAGTTGCTCGGAGAACGGGACGCGCCGATCGTCGCGCTGCCCGCTCCGCCGATGTAACTTGGTTGCCCGCCGCAGGCGGGAACCGAGTTGTACGTCTTACGCGGCAGGCTCCAGTTTCGGGCTGCGCCCCGGTTCGAGCGTTGCCTGCCGCAGGCGGGCGTTTGTCTCAGGCCTACAACCTGGTTCCGGCTTCGCCGGCAACCAGGTTTCCAACCACCCGGTCGGCGTCGTCGAGCCACGCGGGAACGCGCTCCGGTAGGCGTGCTTCGAGCTCCTCCGCATCGCAGTCGCGGCCGCGAGCGCGCAGGAAACGCGCGAGCGCGACGAGCGCGCCGACCTCGAGCAGCTTGCACTCCGTCCCCTCGACCGCCGCGAGCGCGTCACGCAGGAGCTGCTCCGCCTCCTCGTCGCGTCCCTGCGCCGCACGCACGAGCCCGAGTGTTCTCAGCGTGGCGGTCGACGACGTCAAGTCGTGGTTGCTGACGTGCTTGCGCGCGGCAAGCGCGAGCCGCTCCGCCTCGCCGATGCGGTCGCGCGCAAGCTGCAGCTCGGCGAGCGCGCGCTCGGCTTCGCACAGATGACCGAAGTCCTCGTTTGCGGTGAACACACGCACGCCTTCGCGGAACGCGCGTTCCGCGGCGTCGAGGTCGCAACGGACGAACGCGATCCAGCCGAGGTGCGTGCCCGACCACGCCGCGTCGACCACGAGGCCCGCGTCGAGGAAGAGCGACCGCGCTTCCTCGAACGCGGCAACCGCCTCGTCGGCCCGGCCTTGCAGACGGTAGAGCGACGCCTCCGCGTGACGCACACGCGCCCGCTCGAGCACGTCGTCCGTCGGAGGTGCGTACATCGCCACGAGCTCCGCGGCCTCGTCGAGCTCGAGCCGCACCTCCAGGAGCCATTGCAGGATGCGGAACGCACGCCCGCGCAGGCTGCGCAGGTCGTGCGCCTTCGCCAGATCGAGCGCCTGGCGTGCATAACCTTCCGCACGGCGAACGTCGCCGGGCCACCACGCCGCAGACGTGAGCCGGAAAAGCGCGTCGAGCAAGCCCACGACGTCGTCGGCCGGCAGCGTGTCGAGCGCCCGCTGCGCGAGGCGCTCGGACTCCTCCGGATCGCCGTCGCGTGCGAGGGCGACGAACGCGAGTGCATTCAGCGCGTTCCCCTCCAGGAACGCGTCGCCGCTCCTGTGCGCGTCCTCGCGAACGCGCTCCATCTCGACCGCGACCGCGCCGAGATCGCCGAGCTCGACTGCAGCTTTCGCACCCAGGTATGCGCGGAGTGGCGTCGGGTCGAGATCGGACGCTCTCCGCAACAAGCGGCGCGCAGTCGTGAACGCGTTCCCACGCAGCGCCCGCTCGCCCGCGTCTTGCAATGCGGCGGCCGCATCAGCTGCGAGCGCGCCGTCGACCACGCCTTCGAGCTCGGCGAGCAACGTTGCCGCACGGTCGAGATGAAAAGCGCGGATCGCAGCGTCTTCCGGCGCGCGCTCGCGCACCCACTCGGCGAAGCGCCTGTGCAGCGCCGCGCGCTCGGCCTTCGTCACGCCCGCATACGCGACGTCGCGAATCAGCACGTGATGGAACCGGAAGGCACGATCGCCCGAGATCGCCGAGCGCTCCTCGCGCACGACGAGCTCGCGCTCGAGAAGATGGTCGAGCAGCGCAGCGACGTCGAGGTCTGCGGCGAGCTGCTGCAATGCGCCCTGCCAGAACACGCGACCCACGACGGAGGCAATGCGCAACACACGACGCGCGTCGTCCTCGAGCAAGTCGATGCGCGCGGCAATCAGCGTCTGGATGGTGCCGGGGATGCCACCAGCGGCTTCGGCGCCGTCGCCCTCGAGCAGCATGCGCGCCGTCTCCTCGAGGAAGAGCGGATTCCCCTCAGCCTGCATCAGGATGCGCTCTCGCACCTGCATAGATGCATCCTCGAGCGAAAGCAACTCGTCGACGAGCTCGCGACTTTCGTCCCGTGAGAGCGGCTCGAGCTCGATGGCCGCTGCGCGCGCGTTGCCACCACCCCAGCCCGGCCGCACGTCGAGCAGCTCGGCCCGCGTGACGCACACGATCAGCACCGGCGCGCCCATCAGCGAGCGCGCCAGGTGCTCGATCAGGTCGAGGAGCCGCTCGTCGGCCCACTGCACGTCCTCGAACACGAGCACGAGCGGCTGCGCCTCGGCGAGCTGCTGCGCCCACTTGAGCGCCGCCCACGCGATCTCCTCCCCGGCTCCCTCGTCCGCCTCGGCGAAGCCGAGCACGCCGAGCGCGACTGCGAGCAGGTCGGCGACCGCGTCGCTCTCACACGAGACGCGCAGCTTTTCGAACGCCTCGACCGCCGGATCGTCGTCGGTGATGCCTGCGGACGCCTTGATCATCGAAGCGACGGGCCAGTAGCTCACGCCCTCGCCATACGGAAGCGCACGTCCCGTGAGGATCGTCGCGCGCTCGATCTCGGCCGCGAACTCCGACGCGAGCCGAGACTTGCCGACGCCCGCCTCGCCGAACACCGTCACGAGGTGTGCACGCCGGTCGCGCACCGCCCGCTCGTAGAGCATGCGCAGCAGCTCGAGCTCCACGGCGCGGCCGACGAAGCCCGCCTGCGGCTTGCGGCGGCGCTCCACGACGCCGGTCGCCTGCCATGTCCAGACCTCTCCGCGCCCCCGCACTTCGACGGGGCCGACGTCCTCGACCTCCACCTCGGCGAGCGTGAGACGCCGCGCTCCCGGCCCGAGCGCGATCGTTCCGGGCGCCGATGCCTGCTGCAGCCGCGCCGCGACGTTGACCGCCTCGCCGGTGACGAACGTCGATTCGGCAAAGTCGTAGACGACCTCCCCGGCTTCGATCGCTGCGCGCGCCTCGAGGCCGAGCTCGTGCACGCCGTCGAGAATCGAGAACGCCGCCTTGACCGCGCGCACCGCATCGTCTTCGTGTGCCTGCGGAACGCCGAACACCGCCATCACAGCGTCGCCGGCGAATTTCTCCACCGTCCCTCCGAAGCGCGCAATGCAATCGGACGCGAGCTCGAAGTAGCTGCTCACGCGCCGCCGCACCACCTCCGGGTCGGCCGTCGTGACGAGAGTCGTCGAGTCGACGAGGTCGACGAAGAGGACCGCGGCGAGCTTCCGTTCCATCCGGGAATTGTAGGAGCCGGGCAATACTTCCCGATTTGTAGTTTTGTCCTTGACGCAGTCCGGCGCGGCTGGCACTCTGGAAGGTGCGGGCGGCGACGCCGCCGCCCCGGAGGCAACGAGGCCTCAGGACTCCACGAGTCCTGGGGCCTTTTCGTCGTTGGAGAGCGAACGAGGAGGTGTCGTGCTCTATCCCCACTGGCTGAACCCCGGCGACAACACCTGGCAGCTGACCGCCGCGACGCTCGTGGGGCTGATGAGCGTGCCGGGCCTCGTCGTTCTCTACGGCGGCGTGATGCAGAAGCGCTGGTCGGTGAACAGCATGATGCTCGCGTTCGTCGCCTTCGCGGTCGTGTTGATCGTCTGGGTGCTGTACGCGTTCAAGATGGGGTTCGGCAGCCCGATCCCGATCGGCGGGAAGACGAGCTTCTGGCACAACTTCCTCGGCAAGCCGGGCCCCGTGCTCGATCACCGGGAGCTGCAGGGCCAGGCAAAGGTGCCGAATCTCGGCGCGGCGGGAGTGCTCGACTTCCCGCAGTCCTCGCTCGTCTACTTCCAGTTCGTCTTCGCGGCGATCGCCCCGATCCTGATGCTCGGCTCGGTGCTGGGCCGCGTGAACTTCAAGGCGTGGATCCCGTTCGTCGTTTTGTGGATCAGCGGCGTGTACACCGTCGACGCGTTTCTGATCTGGGGGGGCGGCTGGTTCGCGCAGCACGGCGCGGTCGACTTCAGCGGCGGGTACGTGATCCACCTTGCGGCCGGTGTCTCGGGCTTCGTCGCCGCCTGGGTGATCGGACCGCGACTCGCGCGTGATCGCGAGCTCGACGCGCCGAACAACCTCGCGATGGTGGCGCTCGGCGCGGGGCTCTTGTGGCTCGGCTGGAACGGCTTCAACGGCGGCGACCCGTACAACGCCGGCGTCGACGCCGCCGCAAGCGTGCTGAACACGAACCTCGCGACCGCTGTGGCATTTCTCGTGTGGGTGACGTGGGACTACCTGACAGGGCGCAAGCCTTCGCTGATCGGAAGCGTGAACGGAATGATCGTCGGCCTCGTCGCGATCACGCCGGCCGCAGGATTCGTGAACGGCTTCGGCGCGATCGTGATCGGCCTCGTCGCCTCGTCGGCCGTCTACGTCGCCTACAACTACCTCGCGCTCATCCGGCCGTTCCGCAGCGTCGACGACACGCTCGGCGTGATCTACACCCACGGGTTCGCCGGCGTGATCGGAGGCCTGCTCGTCGGCGTGCTGGCCGACTCGTCGATGGAGGTCGTGCCGGGCTTCTCGGTCACCGGCAGCCTGCACCTTCTGAAGTGGCAGGCGCTGACGGCCCTCTGGGTGATCGCCTTCGCGGCGACAGGGACGTTCGTCCTGCTGAAGCTCGTCGGGCTCTTCGTGCCGTTGCGGATGACCGACGCGGAGCTCGAGATGGGCGACATCGCGATCCACGGGCACGAGGTGTATCCATCCGACATCCCGTCCCTCGGCTTTCCCGCCGGAGTGCCGCACGAGCAGCCCGCTCCTCCGCCCGTCACGAGCCCAGCCGCGTCGTCCGCCTGAGAGCGTGGCGAAGGCAATTGTCTCCTACGACGGCACGGAGAACGATCGCGACGCGCTCGCGCTCGGACGACTGCTCAGCCGCGGCGGCGCGACGTTGGCTCTCGCCTACGTCCGTCACGCGGTCGAGCAGGAGACCGCGCGCGAGCGCCTCGCGGAGGGCGAGGCCCGCGAGCTGCTCGCCGCCGCCGCCGCCGACCTGGGCGGCGGCGAGACGCACGTGCTGTTGAGCGGCTCGACTCCGGAAGGGCTGCGGGCGCTCGCGCTCGAGACCGGGGCCGACATGCTCGTGTTCGGGTCGGAGTACCGGACCGCGAAAGGGCACGTCGACCCGCAGGCGTCCGCGCGCAAGCTCATCGACGGCGGCCCGATCGCGATCGGGCTCGCGACCGCGGGCCTCGGCAGCGTGCCCGCACCGGCGATCGCGTCGATCGGCGCCGTGGCCGAGGACGGCGACCCGTGCGTGCGCGAGACGGCCGAGTCGCTCGCAGCTCGTCTCGAGGCATCCGTCGCAGACCGGGCGAGCAGCGGCGTCGACCTGCTCGTCGTCGGCTCGAAAGCGGGCGCCGTCACGGGCCGCATCACGATCAGCGCCGCGGCCGAGTACCTGATCGAGCTCGCTCGCTGCCCCGTGATCGTGCTGCCCTGCGGCGTCGCAGTGACGTTCTAGTGCCTGCAGAAGCGAAGCGGCTTGCGCGCCGGTTCGGCCGGCGCGACCGCGCCGTGATCGGAGCGGCGGCGCTCGCCGGCGTGCTGGGCACCGCCGGCTTCGTCGCCACGGGCAGCGCGCGCACGCAGCGAACGGACGCGCAGTGCCTGCGCTACAGCGAGGCCGGAGTTATGGGCGGCGGCAGCTGGCTGCTCTGCGGAGCCGACGCGATCGCGTTCTGCTCGAGCCGCGACCGCACGACGGCTAGCCTCGCGCAGCAATGCGCGAATGTGCGCGGGCGAGCTCGCGCACGACGCCAAGCTCTTCGAACACCGCCGCCGACCGGCTGAGCGCCTCCCCGCCCTCGTCGGTGCGGCCCAAAGCAAGCAACGCCTCGCCGAGCACGAGCTCGGTCTGCGCGACCTCCCAGCGCGCGTCGTGCGACGCGAATCCGCGTGCGGCCCGAGTCAGCGCGTCGACGGCGCCCGCGGGGTCCTCCCGCGCGAAGAGCAGGCGCCCTTCTAGCCGGTCGGCATGCAGCGGGAGCACGAGCAGCCGAGCGCGCTGTGCGTGCTCGCGAGCCGCAGCGATCACGCCCTCCGCCTCGTCCCACGCCTCCTGCTCGGCGATCACGGCGCACAACGCTTCGAGCTGCCGCGGGCGAAAAACGTCCCGGTCGCCAAGCTGAGCGAGGAGCTCGTGCGCAGTCTGGAACTCCCCGAGCCGGGCGAAGGCGATCGCAGCCTGTGGCAGCGGCCACCGTCGCGGGTACTCGGCGTCGGCCCACCGTCGCAGATGCTCGAGCTGGTCCCGAGCCGCCGGATCCTCGCGGGCCTGGCGGATCAGCGCCTCGACCCCGTACCCGGGCGAGGCGAACGACGGCGGCGGGCCGGCGACGTCGTCGCGCCCTTCCACTACGTGTCGCTGATCCTCGAGCGCCTCGTCCCACCGGCCGAGTGCGAGGTTCGCAAGCGCTGCGAGCGCGCGCAGCCCGATCGGCGGCACAGCGAGGTCGCGCGCCTCGAGCTCCACGCAGAGCGCGAGCACCTCTCGGTAGCGCCCCACCTCCAACGCCGCCCACGCGGCGGTGTAGAAGCAGTCGGTCACCTCGAACGGGTCGTGCATGTGACGTGCGAGCTCGAGGCGGTCGGCGTCGATGTCGCCCGCCAGCCCGTAGAGGCCGCGAACGTTCAACCCGGAGCTGAGCGCGTCGAGCGACATCGCCTCGAGGTCCGGCCGCCCGAGCCGCTTCGCGATCTCGCGACCCCGCCGCGCGGCCTCCTGGCCCCGTTTCGCGGCGTGCTCGTCGAGCTCATCCGCCAGCCCGAACTCCCAATAGCCCTCCGCTGCGAGCAAGAGCACGAGCGCCTCGCTGTCCTCGTCGCCGGCCCACTCGAGCCCGAGCTCGAGATACGGCCGGACCTCGGCGGCAGTCGGGCTCGAGCGCATCAGGCCCTGGGCTCGCGTCGGAACCATCACCGCGAACCCGCAGATCGTCGCGAGCCGCATCCGCTCGCCGGGCGCGTGCTCGACGAGAATGTCGGCCGCCTCGCTGAGCGCTTCCCAGGAAAGGGTGCCGTCGAAGTTCGGGAAGGCGGAGAAGCCGACGACTTCGAGTGCCCGCGCGCGCTCGAGCGGGCGCGAGGCGAGCTCGAGCGCCTGCGTGCCGAGCGCCAGCGCGCGCTCGTAGGCCGAGCGCCGAAGCGCGCTCTCAGCGGCCGCGACGACCGCCGCGAAGGCAGCCGCCCGCCGATCCTCGCTCGGCGCAAGCTTGTGCGCGGCGGCGCGGTGGTGGCCGACGAGCTCGACGATCTCGCCACGCCGCTCGGCGAACGTCTCCTCGATCCAGTCGGCGACACCCGCGTGGATGCGCACGCGATCGCGCCGCGGCAGGCTCTCGTACGCGACGTCGCGGATCAGCGCGTGCTTGAAGATCAGCTCCCGCTGGCCGTCCATCGTCGACGAGAGCCGACCCAGGACGAGGTCGCGGTCCTGGAGCCCGTCGAGCAGGACGTCGATCGGTGCGCTCTCCTGCGAGGTCACCTCGGCGAGCACCGCCGGCCAGAACACCCGGCCGACGACGGCGGCGGCCTGCAGCACCGTCTTCTCCTCCGCGGGCAGTAGGTCGATGCGCGCGGCGAGCGCGCCCTGCACGGTGTCGGGGATCTCGGCGGCGCCGGGGGCACTGCGGCGCGCGCGGATGATCTCCTCGAGGAAGAACGGGTTGCCCTCCGCGCGCGCGAGGATCGCGTCGCGCTCCGCACTGCCGGCGTCGGCGGCGAAGAGCAGGTCGGCCAACTGCGCGCTCTCCTGCGGCGAGAGCGGCGCGACCGCGAGGCTCGTGAAGCTACGTCGGCCGCCGCCCCAGGTCGGTCGCCGTTCGGTGAGCTCGGGCCGGGCGGTGCATAGGAAGAGCAGCGGACCGACCGCCCGGTCGGCGACGTCCTCGAGGAGCTCGAAGAGTGCTGGGTCGGCCCAGTGCAGGTCCTCGACGAGGACGATCGCCGGTGCCGGCGCCGCGAGCGCGGAGAAAAACGACCGCCACGCGAGCTGCGTCTCTGCGCGCAGCTCGTGTGCGCTGCGCGGTGCCTCGTCGCCGCCTTCGAACCCGATGCTCACTGCGAGCACGCGTGCAAGCCCGGAAGCGTCGGGCACGCGTGCCGCCTCGAGCGTCGACTGCACCGCTTCGACCACACGCGCGTAGGCCGCCTCGGCACTCGCCGAGTCGAGGACGTTCGCCCACGACTTGACGAGCTCGGCGAGGGCCCAGAACGTGATTCCCTCGCCGTAGGCGAGGCAGCGGCCGCGCACGACGAGCGGCGTCGGCGCAGCCGCCTCCAGGCTCGCGAGGAGCTCACCGACGAGCCTGCTCTTCCCGACGCCGGCCTCGCCGTAGACGGTCACGAGTTGAGGCCGGCCTTGCGCCACGACGCTCTGGTAGGTGGTAATCAGCAGGTCGAGCTCGCGGAGCCGCCCGACGAGCGGCACGCTCGCACCCGAGAGAGCGCCTTCGGCGACGGGTTGCTCCGCGTGCAGCTCCAGCGCGCGAAGCGGCTGCGACTTCCCGCGCAGCTCGAGCGACTGCGGCTCGCCGAAGTGGAACCCGCGGGCGGCGAGCGCGGTCCGCTCTGAGACGAGGATCTGACCGGGCTGCGCGTTCTGCTCCAGCCTCGCCGCAGCGTTCACCGCGTCTCCCGTCGCCATCGCCTCACCCGGTCTCGGGTCGACGGCCGCGAGCACTTCGCCGGTGTTGATGCCGATTCGCAGCTCGAGCGCGACGCCGTGACGCTGCTGGAGCTCGCCGTTCAGCGTCCGGAGCCTCGCGTGCATCCGGAGCGCGGCGCGCATCGCCCGCGCGGGATCGTCCTCGTGCACGCGCGGCACGCCGAACGCGGCCATGATCGCGTCGCCGATGAACTTCTCGACGGTCCCGCCCTCGGCTTCGATCTCGGCCCGCATCGCCTCGAAGAACGACCCCATGACCTCCTTCAGCGCCTCCGCGTCGAGCCGCTCGCCGAGGGTCGTCGAGCCGGTGACGTCCGCGAAGAGCACCGTGACGATCTTCCGTTCCTCGACCACCCCGCCCGTCGGCGCGGCGAGCTCCGCTCCGCAGACGCTGCAGAACCGAGCGTCGTCGGGATTCTCACGGCCACACCGAGCGCAGACCAGCATCTGCGAAGCGTACGGACGCAGCGGACTCTTAGACAGCGCTACGGGGCCGCCGCTAACGTCGTGCCGTCTGCCAACGTGGTGCCAAGGGAGGAGAACCGAGTGTCGAGAGGAGAACGGGCTCTACTCGCGGCTGGAGCGGCGTTCGGGATCGCCGCGCTCCTCGCGGCGCTGGTCACGATCGCGATCATGCTCGTCAACACCCACCACGACCGGTCGCGCATCGACGCGCTCGAACGGAAGGTGCAGGTCCTCTGCACTCGGCTGACGGTGACCGGAGTGAAGCTGAACGCGCAGGGCCATGCGACCGTGAGCACCGCACGCGGGTGCTAGCCGAGCGCGCGCGGCTCGCGGAGGTCCCGCACGGCCGCGCACCGTGGCGGCACTGGGGCCCCTACCTCAGCGAGCGCGCCTGGGGCACGGTGCGCGAGGACTACAGCGCCGACGGCAGCGCGTGGCAGTACTTCCCGCACGAGCACGCGCGGTCTCGCGCATACAGGTGGAACGAGGACGGGCTCGCGGGCATCTGCGACGACCGGCAGACGCTCTGTCTCGCGCTTGCGTTCTGGAACGGGAGCGACCCGATCCTCAAGGAGCGCATCTTCGGCCTCGGCGGGCCCGAGGGCAATCACGGCGAGGATGCCAAGGAGTACTGGTGGTTCCTCGACTCGACGCCGACGCACTCGTTCATGCGGTGGCGGTACATGTATCCACAGCGGGCCTTCCCTTACGACGAGCTCGTGTCCGCGAACCACGCGCGCACCCGCGCCGACCCCGAGTTCGAGCTCGTCGACACCGGCATCTTCGACGACGGCCGGTACTGGGAGATCACCGCCGACTACGCGAAAGCAACGCCCGAAGACATCCTCCTGCGCATCGCCGTTCGGAACCACGGGCCGGAAAGCGCGGCGATCGACGCGCTGCCGACGCTCTGGTTTCGAAACACCTGGTCATGGGCGGATGCCGAGCGGCCCTCGATCGCACTCGCAAACGGAGCGCTCGTCGCAGACCACCCCGCCCTCGGCCGGCGGTACCTGTTCGCCGCCGGCGGCGTCGAGGCGCTCTTCTGCGACAACGAAACAAACGTCGACCGGCTCTTCGACTCGCCCGACTCCCCGCCGTACCCGAAGGACGGGATTAGTGACCACGTCGTGCACGGCACTGCCACGGTCAACCCGGCGCAGACCGGGACGAAGGCGGCGCTTCGCCATCGGCTGACGATCGACGCAGGCGCGACGGCGGTGATCGAGCTGCGGCTGCGCGACCACGACGGCGGGCTGGGCGACGACTTCGACCAGGTGATGGGCGCACGCGAACGCGAGGCCGATGCGTTCTACGCGGAGCTCACGCCTGCCGGCTGTTCGGCCGACGAGGCGCTCGTCATGCGCCAGGCGTTCGCGGGCCTCCTCTGGTCGAAGCAGTTCTACCACTACGACGTCGCGCGCTGGCTCGACGGCGATCCCGCCGAGCCGACGCCGTCTGCGCAACGGCTGACGGGCCGCAACGCCGGCTGGCGGCACCTCGACAACCTCGACGTCATCTCGATGCCCGACACGTGGGAGTACCCGTGGTATGCGTCGTGGGACCTCGCGTTCCACTGCGTCGCACTCGCGCACGTCGACCCCGAGTTCGCGAAGCAGCAGCTCCTGCTCCTCTGCCGCGAGTGGTACATGCACCCGAACGGACAGCTGCCCGCGTACGAGTGGGACTTCGGTGACGTCAATCCGCCGGTGCAGGCGTGGGCCGCGCTGCGCGTCTTCGAGATCGACGGCTCGGCGGACGTGGAGTTCCTCGAGCGGATGCTGCACAAGCTGCTGCTCAACTTCACGTGGTGGGTGAACCGGGAGGACCGCGAAGGCTCGAACCTGTTCGAGGGCGGTTTCCTCGGCCTCGACAACATCGGGCCGTTCAACCGCTCACAGGTGCCGCTCGGCGGCACGCTCGAGCAATCCGACGGAACGTCGTGGATGGCGCTCTACTGCCAGAACCTGCTCGGGCTCGCGCTCGCGCTCGCCGCGCACGACGAGACCTACGAAGACCTCGCGACGAAGTTCTTCGAGCACTTCGCGCTGATCGCGTCGGCGCTGAACGACCGCGGCCTGTGGGACGAAACGGACGGCTTCTACTACGACACGCTGCGTTTGCAGGGCGGTGAGCAGGTGCCGCTGCGCGCCCGCTCGATCGTCGGGCTGATGCCGCTCGCGGCGGTCACGACGATCGGGCCCGAGACGATGGCGCGGCTGCCCGACTTCCGCACGCGCGCCGACTGGTTCATGGCCAACCGCCCCGAGGCCGCGGGCGTCGTTCAGCACACGGGCTCCGACGAGCACGCCGGGTGGCGCATGCTCTCGATCGTCGACGAGGCGAGGCTGCGCCGGCTGCTCGCCGTGATGCTCGACCCGAACGAGTTTCTCTCCGACCACGGCCTGCGCGCACTCTCGAAGTGGCATCTCCAGCACCCACTGCAGTTCGCGCTCGACGGCGTCACGGCGACGCTCGACTACGAGCCCGCCGAGTCGACGACACCCCTCTTCGGCGGCAACTCGAACTGGCGCGGCCCGGTGTGGTTCCCCGTCAACTACCTGCTGGTCGATGCGCTGCGGACGTACGACCGCTACCTCGGCTCGACCTTCACGGTCGAGTGCCCGACTGGGTCCGGCGAGGAGCTGACGCTCGCCGAGGTCGCCGCCGAGCTCGCGGCGCGGCTCGTCGCGCTGTTCCTGCGCGGCGCCGACGGACGTCGTCCCGTGTTCGGCGGGTACACGCTGCTCCAGGAGGATCCGGCCTGGCGCGACTCGATCCTGTTTCACGAGTACTTCCACGGCGACACCGGGGCCGGTCTCGGCGCGTCGCACCAGACCGGCTGGACCGGCCTCGTCGCCGACCTCGTCATCAGCCGCAAGCGAAGGAGCTGAAATGAACCTCACGGGCAAGGTTGCGATCGTCACCGGCGCAGGCAGCGGCATCGGCGCGGCGATCGCGCAGGCGCTCTCGGACGCCGGCGCAGCCGTTTGCATCAATTACTTCGGCGCCTACGACACGGACGCGAAGGCGCACGCGGCGCAGCTTCCCCACGCGATCGCCGTGTCGGCAGACGTCTCCGACCCGACGTCCGTCGCCGCGATGGTCGATGAGACGACGAAGGAGCTCGGAGCGCCGACCATCCTCGTCAACAACGCCGGCATCGAGCACTCGACTCCGATCCTCGACCTCGAGCTGGAGGATTGGGACCGGGTCCTCTCGATCGACCTGCGCGGCGCCTTCTGCTGCCTCCAGGCGGTGGGACGTTCGATGCGCGACTCGGGGACGGGCGGCTCGATCGTGAACATCTCGTCGATCCACGAAGACGTCGCCTTCCCGGGCTTCACTTCCTATTGCGTCGCGAAGGGCGGCATGCGCATGCTGATGCGCAACGCATCGGTGGAGCTCGCGCAGCACAAGATTCGCGTGAACAACGTCGCGCCCGGCGCGATCGCGACACCGATCAACAAAGCGACGCTCGCCGACCCGGCGAAGGTCGCGACGCTCCAGCGCATCATCCCGCTCGCACGGCTCGGCGAGCCGGACGAGGTGGCACAGGTGGTCGTGTTCCTGGCCTCCGACGCGGCGTCGTACGTGACCGGGTCCACGTACTACGTCGACGGCGGGATGGTCAGGTACGCAGAGCCGCTCTAGGCGCGAGCAGGATCCCTCGCCGCACCCAGCGATCCTCGACGCTCGCCGGGAAGCGGCCTACGACGAACACGCCGACCCGCGTCGCCCGAAGCTCGACGCGACGGGGGAGCGCGCGCCGCGGGAGTACCGCGAACGTCGCCGTGCGCTTCAAGTCCGCGAGCGGTTTCTGGACGAGCACGCGCGCGTCGGGCAGGTACCACTCGAGCGGCGAGCGGTACGCATCGAGGTTCCCGTCGACGAGCACCGCGTCGTGCGGCCGCCACCCGTCGTGGACGAGCGCCTCGGCGATCTCGCCGAACGGTGGGCTCGGCGTCTGCCCGATCACGAACGCGACGACCGCGGTCGCAACGACAGCGGCCCCCACCGCGATGCGCCGCCGCTCGGGGAGCGACGCGAGCGGGAGAACGAGCACGATCGCGATGAACGGCGCGATGCCGGTCATGTTCCGGACGTTGTAGACGCGCGCTCCGGCGAGCCAGGTCGCGGCCGCGAGCACGAGCGGCAGGATCGCGAGCAGCGCGCAGAGACGCTGCAGGGGGCCCTGCCGGAATGCGAGCCATGCTCCGGCGACGACGCACGCCAGGAACAGCACACCGATCCCGATCGACGCGAACGCGGGACTGAAGAGAAGCAGCGGCGTCTCGAGGACCTCGCGCGCGTTGAACGGCCCGATCCACGAGAAGCGGTCGTGTCGGTACTGCGCCACGAACATCGGCAGCCAGGGCGAGCAAAGGACGAGCGCCCCGGCGAGCGCCGCCGTGATGCGCCGGCGGTTCGCGCGCATCTGCGGCTCGGTCCAGAGCCACACGAGGCCGGCCGCAAGCGTGAATGCGAAGAAGTAGTGCGTCAGCATCCCGGCCGCCGTGGTCGCCGCAAGCGTCGCGAGGCGTCGTGCAGTGGGTAGGGCGGCAGCGCGGTAAAGCGTCACGGCGAACAACGCCGCGAGGAGCACGAACAGCTCGTACGCGCGCAACTCGCGCCCGTGGAACGAGAGCTGCCCGGAGACGGCGAGGAGCGCTCCCACCACGGTTGCGAGCTGGAGCGGCATCAACTTCGCTGCGACCTGCACCGCGACGAAGACGAGCGTCGCGTCGAATGCGACTGAAAGAAGGCGTGTGTCGTGGATCGAGACGCCGGCCTTGTGCGCCAGCCATGCGAGCGAATACCAGAGCGGCGGCGTCGACTCGGTCCGGACGACCTGGTGGAGCATCGCGCCGAAGGTCGGTTCGCGGACGACGCGGGCGGAGGCGACCTCGTCCTGCCAGAACGCGTCGCCGAGTGCGCGCGGCAGCCGGAGGCCCGCCGTCGCGATCCCGAGCACGAGTCCCACGGTCGGCGCCTGCCGCACGCCGTCGACGCTAACGGCACAGCGTTCAGGTCGATCATGGACGGCGATTAATGCGCTGTTAACCGGTGTGCAAACCCCGGCCACGTGGTGCAGACTTCACGGATCATCCACGAACCCGATTCCGCGACGGCCGCCACAGCGCGCGTGAAGCCGCGGCTGCGCGGCGTTTTCCACGAGGCGGGGTTCTACGCTGCACTCGGGCTCGGCATCCCGCTCGTCCTGACCGCCGAGCCGGGCCGTGGACGCTTCGCCGCAACGGTCTTCGCCGCGTGCGTTGCGTTGTGCTTCGGTGCGAGTGCGCTCTATCACCGCCCGACGTGGCAGCCACGGGTGCGGAGCTGGCTCGCGCGCCTCGATCACGCGGGCATTTACCTGCTGATCGCCGGCACCTACACCCCGGTCGCCCTGCTCGTGATGTCGCGCGGCTGGCAAGTGCCGGTCCTCGCGATCGTCTGGTCGGGCGCCGCCGCGGCGATCCTGCTCAAGCTCGTGTGGGTGCGCACGCCGAAATGGGCGGCTGCGATGACGGGCCTGGCGCTCGGATGGGTCGGCGTCGTCGCGTTCGGACAGCTCCTGAAGCTCCAGGTGCCGGGTCTCCTCCTGCTCCTGGCAGGCGGCCTTCTGTATTCGGCGGGCGCGATCGTCTACGCACGCAGGCGCCCGGACCCGGTCCCGCACCTCTTCGGCTATCACGAGCTCTTCCACGTCCTGACGCTCGCGGCCGCGGGCTGCCAGTACGCGGCAATCGCGTTCTACGTCCTGCCGCGCGCCTGATCGAGGGCGCGCCGAAGCCGGGCCAGGAGGCCGTCGGGCGCCGCAGCACGCAGCCGCGCCTCACGCTCGAGCTCGGCCTTCGCGAACGCACGCTCGCGCATGCGGCGTGTCGCATAGCGCGGCTTCCAGATGAGCGGGCGTGGCTTCGGTCGCATCGTCAGTACCGGTCGAGCTCGACGAGCCGCTCGTCGCTGATCCCGAAATGGTGGGCGACCTCGTGCAGCACGACACGGCGCACCTGCATGCGCAGCCGCTCGGGATCGCCGTGCGACAGCCGTTCGAGGGGGCCACGGTAGATGGTGATCTTGTCCGGCAGTGCGCCGCCGTACCGGCTCGTGCGACGCGTGAGTGGCACGCCCTGGTAGAGGCCGAGCAGCGGCGCGCCGTCGGGCGGCTCGTCCTCGACCACGACGTCGACGTTCGACATGGCGCCGCGCAGGTCGTCCGGAAGCTCGGCGAGTGCGTCTTCGACGAGATCCTGAAAGCTCGGAGGCTCGTGCATCTCTCTCATTGTCGCGCGATCTTCCGCATTGCAGCGCGCGCTTCATGCAGGATGCGGAATCACGATGTGGGAACCGCAACCTGATCGCGACGCAGCGGCGCGGCTCGGCAACGCGCTGCGCGACAGCGGCTACGACGGCGAGACGATCGAGGAGCTGCTCGGCGAGGACGGCCTGGCCGCGGATCTCGAAGACTCGGTCGTTCTCGCGCGCCGGCTGCCCGACGACACGCTCGGCGACACGATCAGGCTGCTCCTGCTCGGGCGGCCCGTGCCCGCGGCGTCGTTTCCCGCCGCCGAGCAGCTCCTTCGTCTCGGGTTCGCAACCGAAGAAGCCGGGCGGCTCGTACCGCACGCGCGCATCGTGCCGACGGAAGGCATCCTGCTTTCGTTCGACACGTTCTCGCGCGGGGACTCCGACCCGCCCGGCTGGGTCGCGAGCTTCTCACCTACCGCGTACTGGCTCGCATCGCTGACACCGAGAAGACATGTCGGGCGAGCGCTCGACATCGGCACCGGCAACGGCGTCCACGCGCTGCTCGCGTCGTCGCACGCGAGTCATGTGATCGCGACCGACGTCAACCCGCGCGCACTCGCGTTCACGCAGGTGAGCGCGGCGCTCAACGGCATCGACAACGTCGAGACTCGGCTCGGCAGCCTCTTCGAGCCGGTCGCCGGGGAGCGCTTCGGCCTGATCACGTGCAACGCCCCGTACGTGATCTCGCCGACCGCCCGCTGGCAGTACCGCGACGCCGGCTTTCCCGCGGACGAGCTTTCGCGCCAGGTCGTGACGAACGCCGCGGCGCACCTCGCCGACGACGGCTTCGCCGCGGTGCTCGTGAGCTGGCTCGCACCGTCGGAGGACGAACCGGACGACCGGCTGCACGAGTGGCTCGACGAAAGCGGCTGCGACGCGTGGATCCTCGGGCTCAGCGGCTCCGACCCGCTCGACCATGCCGCCGGCTGGCTCGAGCACCTGTCGGGCGACCCCGACGCCTACGACGCGGCGATCGACGAGTGGACGCGGTACTTCGACGAGCTCGGCGCCGGGTGGATCACCGAGGGCGGCGTCGTCATGCACAAGCGCGATGCGGCGCACCACTTCGTGCGCGCGGACGCGGTCGACGAGGACGAGCTCGAGTTCGCGAGCGACCAGCTCGAGCGCGTGTTCCATGCGTTCGCCGAGCTTGCGGAGCACGGCGACCACGTGCTCGACCGGCGGCTGCGGCTCGCGGAAGAGGTGCGCTTCGACCAAGAGCTCGACCGAACCGGCGCCGTGACGTCGACGGTCCTCGTCCTCGACGAAGGAACCTGCCCCGACGTCGAGCTCGAGCTCGACGTCGCAGAGGTGCTGACCGGGCTCGACGGCGCGACGGCGCTCGGCCGCGCGGTCGAGCGCGTGGCACGGCGCAACGACCTCTCGCGGCGCGAAGCGGACGAGCTGCGCGCGGACACCTATCGGATCGCGCGCGAGCTGCTCGAGCTCGGGGCGCTCGAGCTCGTGTGACGTCGACGTCGGACGTCTTCGACGCGAACGCGGATCGCGCCCTCGTCTGCGAGCTGCAGCTACGTGACTTCGGTGCGGTGCACGCGTTCTCGGGCGTGATCGCCACCGTTCGCTGCCACGAGGACAACGTGCTCGTCAAGCGGCGTGTCGGAGAGCCGGGTGAAGGGCGCGTCCTCGTCGTCGACGGCGAAGGGTCGTTCCGCTGCGCGCTCGTCGGCGACAACGTCGCCGGTCTCGCGCTCGAAAACGGTTGGACGGGACTCGTCATGAACGCGTGCGTCCGTGACGTCACCGCGCTCGCGATGCTCGCGCTCGGGATCAAGGCACTCGGAACGTGCCCGCGCCCGAGCACGAAGACGGGCGCCGGCGAGCTCGACGTGCCGGTGACGTTCGGCGGCGTGACGTTCACGCCCGGCGATACGCTCTACGCCGACGCAGACGGCGTCGTCGTCGTGCCGTAGAGACGCGCTCCGACATACGCCGCGAAGGAGATCGCGGTGATGAAGAAGCTCGTCGGCCAGTCCTTCTCGAGAGAGAGCAAGATGCCGCCCTCGGTCGAGACGAGCGCGATCACGATGCTGAGCAACACGGCGATGCCGGGACGCGCGGTCAGTCGCTGCGCGGCCGCCGCCGGTGTGATGACGAGCGTCAGGACGAGCAGCACGCCGACGACCTGAACGGCTTCCGCCGTGGCGAGGGCGAGCAGCAGGAAGACCGCGACCGAGAGCGTGCGGACCGGCACGCCGCGGGCTTCGGCCACCTCGGGATCGACGCTCGCGAAGAGCAAGGGCCGGTAGAGCGCCGCCAGCGCGGCGAGCACGAGCGCAGCGACGATCGCGAGCGATCGCACCTGGGCACCGGACACGCCGACGATGCTCCCGAACAACAGATTCGTCGCCTCGGTCGCGTAGCCCTGGTAGAGCGACAGGAACAGGACGCCGAGGCCGAGCCCGAACGCGAGCACGGCACCGATCGAGCTGTCGCGCTCGCTGCCACGCAGCGACAGCACCCCCAGCACCGCGCCGACGGCGAGCGAGCCGGCCACGAGACCGGCCACCGGATCGATGCCGACGACGAGGGCGCCGGCCGCACCGGTGAACCCGAGCTCCGAGATCGCGTGTACCGCGAAGCTGAGCCCGCGCGCAACGACGAACACACCGATCGCGCCCGCGACGACCGAGACGACCGCGCCGGCAAGGAGCGCCGAGTGCACGAAGTGCTGTTGGAGGAGCTCCCAGAACATCGTCGCCCTAGTGATGGTGCTCGTCGTCGGGGACGCCGACGACCACGATCCGGCCGCGCACGCGCAGCACGTCGACATCGGTGCCGTAGAGACGCGAGAGCGTCTCGGAGTTCATCACCTCGTCCACCGTTCCGATCGCCCACGTGCCGCCGGCGAGATAGAGCACACGGTCGACGAACGGGAGCACGGGGTTGACGTCGTGCGTGACGAACAACACCGGCGTCCCGGTCGCGCGCCGGTGAGCGTCGAGCAGGCCCACGACGATGCGCTGATGGGCAAGGTCGAGCGACAGGAGCGGTTCGTCGACCAGCAGGAGACGCGGGTTGCAGACAAGCGCCTGCGCGACACGCAGCCGCTGCTGCTCGCCGCCCGAGAGGACGCCGACCGGCGTGTCGGCGTAGGCCGACGCGCCGACGCTCGCAAGCGCCGCGTCGACCTGGGCGGCGGGCCCGCTCGAACGGCGGCCGAGCCCCCACCGATGGCCGTCGAGCCCGAGTCGTACGAGGTCGCGGCCACGCAGCGGCAGGTCGCGGTCGAATGCGCGCTGCTGCGGCACGTACCCGACGCGCGCGCGGTTGCGTGACGGGTCGTGGCCGCCGATCGTCACGTGCCCGGCGCTCGGCGCGACGAGACCGAGCAGGATCCGCACGAGCGACGTCTTGCCGGCACCGTTCGGGCCGAGCACCGCGACGAGCTCGCCGCGACGAAGCTCGAGGTCCAGGCCGGCGAAGAGCTCGCGCGCGCCGAACCGAAGCGCGAGCCCCCGCGCCGAGACGACCGGCTCGTCCGTCATCCGAGCGCCGCCTGCAGCGCCTTCGCCTCGCCGAGCTGCCACCGCTGGAACGTCTCGCCGGCGGGCAGCGTTTCCGTCACGCCGACGACGGGGATGCCGGCGGCGCGCGCGGCTGCCCGTACGCGGGCGGTGATCGGCGACACGGCCTGGCTGTTGTAGAGGAGCACGCGCACCTTGCGGCCGCGCAGGAGCTCCAGCATCGCCGCCACGGCGCCCGGCGGCGGCTCCGATCCGTCCTCGATCGCGCGCGTGAACGCAGTTGGAGCGAGGTCGCGCAGGCCGGCCGCCGCCACCAGGTACCCCGGAACCGGCTCGGTCACCGCGACGGGCGCACCGGCGTGCGAGGCCCGGATTGCGGAGACGGTGCGGCGAAGCGGAGCCAGGCTCGCGACGAAACGCGAGAGCCGGCGACGGTAGTCGCGCGTGTGCGAGGGATCCGCGCGCACGAACGCACGAGTGATCGCGGCGGCGATCCGCGGCAGCGCCGGCAGGTCGTACCAGAGATGCGGGTTCGTGTCGGCGCCGCTCAGGCCGAGCACGTCGGCGGCGACAACCTCGATGCGCCTGGACTTCGGCGAGGCCGACTGCAGCTTGTCCATGAACGCGTCGTAGCCGAGGCCGTTCTCGATCACGACGTCCGCCTGGGCAACCGCGAGGTCGTTCGCGATCCGCGGCTCGAACAGGTGCGGATCGGCGTTCGGGCTCGAGAGCACGGATGTCACGCGGACATGCGGGCCGCCGAGCTCGCGGGCCAGGTCGCCGTAGGTGCTCTCGCCGGCCACGACCCGCAGCCCGCCCTGGGACGCTCGACCCCCACCGCAGGCGGCGAGCAGGCCCGGGAGTAATATGAGAATGATTCTCATCCTCATCCATGGCTAGCATAAAGAACGTGTCAACCGCGCCCCTCGAGGAGCTCCTTCGCCGCAAGAGCGTCCGGCCGACACGGCAGCGGCTCGCGGTGCTCGCAGAGCTCGCGGCGGAGCGCGACGACGCAACGGCGCAGACGCTCTGGGAGCGGATCCGCGCGCGCGACGTGACGATCGGGCTCGCGACCGTCTATCGAACGCTCGCGCTCCTGTACGAGCACGGCGTGATCGACGTGCTCTCACATTCGGACGACGAGCGGTGCTACCGGCTTTGCACGGACGGCCACCACCATCACCTCACCTGCGAGCGCTGCCATCGCGTTGTCGAGATCGGCGACTGTGATCTCGAGAGCTGGGTCGCAGCGGCAGCGAGGCGTCACGGCTTCGTGGCCGCCGAGCACCGGCTCGAGATCAGCGGCGTGTGCAGCGCGTGCGCCGTCTGAGAACGGCTGCGGCCGCCGGCCGGAAGGAGAGCCGGCGGCCGCTTTCCAGTCGCCCCTACGACCGGTTGCCGAGCGTGGCCTTGATGGTCTTGGTCGATCCGTGGCGGTCGATCGTCAGCGTCAGCGTCTCGCCGGGCTGATCGCCGGCGATCAGCGCGCGCAACTGCGTGGACGTGACCGGCTTGCCGTCGACCGCGGTGATCACGTCGCCGACCTTGAGGCCGGCCGCGTCGGCGGCGGTGCCGTTCTCGACCGAGCCGACGCGGACGCCGTTCGTTGCATCGGCGGGCGTGATACCGAGCAGCGCGTGCTGCGCCTTGCCGGTTGAGATGAGCTCGTCGGCGATCGTGCGCACCGTGTTCGAGGGCACCGCGAACCCGATGCCGTCGTTGACGCCGCTGTCGCTCTGGATTTGCGACGTAATGCCGATCACGTCGCCCTGCAGGTTCAAGAGCGGACCGCCGGAGTTGCCGTGATTTATCGCGGCGTCGGTCTGGATCGCGCCGGCAATCGGTGTCTCGTCGGGTGCTGTGATCTCGCGATCGACCGCGCTCACGATGCCGCTCGTCACCGTTCCGTCGAGCCCGTACGGGTTGCCGATGGCAACCACGCCGTCACCGACTCGCACCTCGCTCGAGTTGGCAAAGGTGAGCGGCGCGAGCTTCGAGACGGGCGCATCGACGTGCACGACGGCAACGTCGGTCGAAGTGTCTTCGCCCACGAGCTTCGCCGTGTAGGTCGACCCGTCTGAAAACTTCACCTTCAGCGACGACGCGCCTTCGACGACGTGCGCGTTCGTCACGATGTCACCCTTCGTGTCGTACACGAAGCCCGATCCTTCGGCCGATTCACTGCCGCCCTGGCCGAACGGAACGTTGGAGCCGGACGAGGTCGTCGCGTCGATCTCGACGACGCTCTTCGTGTCCAACTTTGCAATGTCACCGACTGAAAGCGTCCCGTTCGCGACGTTCGCGCGGCTGGTGACGGTCTCGACGACCGTCGTCGTCTTGGCGGCTGCGGCGCTCGGTGAGCTGCCGCCGCCCGAGTGCGTGAGCGCGACCGCGCCGGCACCGGCACCCCCGCCGGCAAGCGCAGCGATCCCGATCGCCGCGAGCAGCCTGTTCCTGGGCATCTTCGTTCCTTTCTCTTCCATCCGTTGTCTTGAAACAGCGTTCCCAGCCGCGCTATGGCTCGCCTGAACGGGACCTAAGAAGCGCCTCAGAAGGCAGAGTGCACGACATGCCGTCGCTGCCGCCGTCGCTCGTGCATCGCGACTTCCGTTTGCTCTGGGTGTCGATGCTCTGCTCCGGGCTCGCGATGCAGATGGCACAAGTCGCGATCGGGTGGCAGGTGTACTCGATCCATCACAGCGCATTCGACCTCGGGCTCATCGGGCTCGCAGAGTTCGTGCCGGTGCCGCTGCTCGCACTTCCTGCAGGCCAGCTTGCGGATCGCCTGCCGCGCGTGACCGTCGTGATCGTGTGGGGCTTCGCGGACGCGGCGGTGACCGCGTTGCTCCTCGTCGTGACGCTGCACGGCGCGCATCAACTCTGGCAGTTCCTCGGCCTCGCGGTGTTGACCGGCACCCTCGCCGCCGTCGGCAACCCCGCCGGCCGGTCGCTCACGCCCGAGCTCGTGCCCGCCGACTTGCTGACCGGCGCGATCGCGCTTCGCTCGATCGCCGGCCAGGTGTCGACGATCGGCGGCCCGGCGCTCGGCGGTCTGCTCTTCGCGCTGCGCCCGGAGACGGTCTATTCGACCGGCATCGTGCTGCTCGTCGTCTCGTCGCTGATCCTGATCCCGATCACGCGGCCCGAGGCAGTTGGCCCCGTCGCGGGCGAGGAGCCGCCTCGGCTCGACGCGCTGTTCGCGGGGATCCGCTTCATCCGCAAGACGAAGGTGCTGCTCGGTGCGATCACGCTCGATCTGTTCGCAGTGCTCTTCGGCGGTGCGGTGGCGCTGCTGCCGCTCTTCGCGAAGTCGAAGCTACACACGGGGCCGTTCGGGCTCGGCGTCTTGCGCAGCGCGATCGCGATCGGGGCGCTGGTCGCAGGCGTCGCGCTCGCACGGAAGCCGCTGCAACGTCACGCAGGTCGCACGCTGCTGATCGTCGTCGCAGCCTTCGGCGCATGCATGGTCGTGTTCGGGCTCTCGCACTGGTTCTGGCTGTCGTTCGCCGCGCTCGCGGTCAGCGGCTACGTCGACATGTACTCCATGAACATCCGCAGCACGACCGCGGCCTTCGCGACGCCGAACGAGCTGCGCGGACGCGTGAACGCGGTGGAAGGCGTGTTCATCGGCGCCTCCAACGAGCTCGGCGCGTTCGAGTCGGGCGCGGCCGCGGCGCTCGTCGGCGCGGTGCCCGCGGTCGTTGCCGGCGGCGCGCTGACGATCCTGCTCGCGCTCGTCTGGCCGAAGGTGTTCCCCGACCTCTCGCACGTCGACCGCATGGAGGAGCTCGGTCCTCCGTCAGCCGCCGGTCTTCGAGAAGTGCTGCCAGTCGGGGGACGCCGTCCAGCGTCCGCCCCAGAGCCAGCCGACTGATGCAAACGCGCGCACGAGGACGCCGCCTGCGACCGCCATGCCGCGGCGGTAGCGCAACCTGTCGACGTATGCGCGTCCCGCCGGCGGCAGCACGTGCCCGCCTTCAAGGTATGGGTTCTCGACCGTGTTGACGTCGATCGCCTCGCCGTAGGCGTGCACCGACCAGCGCTTCGGTCCCGGCGCGACGGCATAGCGGCAGTTGAAGCCCGACGTGTTGTCGGCTGCCATCGACCGGTCGTCGCTTCCGTCGAACGCCGACACGGGCTCCATGCGCCGGATCGGAAAGCGCGCGACGTAGAGGCGGCGGAAGACGGTCTCGACGTCGGCCACCACCTGAAGGTTGACGACGATGCGGCCCATGTGCGCGCGTCCGTCGAAGCCGACGTACGACACCGAGGCGGTGCGGAGCTGCGCCGGCCCGACGGGGCAGCCGACGTGCCACGACGAACCGAGCTGCGCGGCGGTCACGGCGCTCACGTGCGCGTGAAAGGGCGGCAGCGCGGCCACGCGCGTACTCTGACGGACGGTGATCGCCGTCGCCGCAGCACTCCTGCTGCATGCCTGCGCGCAGCAGATCCGCGTCACCGCGCCGAACACGTCGTCGACGGTCGCCTCGCTCTCGCTCTACGAGTGCGGGAAGCGGGTCGAAGGCCCGTGGCGAGCGCACATCGGTTACGCAGGCCTGTCGGCGCACCATCGAGAAGGCGACGGGACGACCCCCATCGGCACCTTCGCGATCGGGCCGGTGGTCTACGGCCTCGAGCCCGACCCGGGCGTCGCGTTCCGCTACCACCGGCTGGTCTGCGGCGACTGGTGGGACGAGGACTCCCGCTCTCCTGCCTACAACGAGTTCCGACACGTCGCGTGCGGCACGCGGCCGCCGTTCGGCGGAGCGAGCGAGGCGCTCTGGCGCGCGACCGTCGCCTACCGCCTCTTCGCCGTCGTCGACTACAACGTCGCACCGGTCGTGCCCGGCCGCGGCTCCGGCATGTTCCTGCACGTCGACCTCGGCCACGCGACGAACGGCTGCGTCTCGATTCCGCTTCGCGACCTGACTCGCCTGCTGCTCCGACTGCGCCCCGGCGCGACGATCTCGATCCGCGCGTAACTCGCCCTAAACTCCCGAGCCGGCCCTGCCGACTCACCTCACGGGCATTCGAACGAGGAGGCTCGTGAGCACGGTCGACGCCGAAGCAGGTCTGCGAGACCTCGCTCCATCGGGACGGGAGCGCCTACGCGCGCTCCTGGATTCGACGTATCTGCGAGGGCTCGCTTTCGTCCTCACGCTGTCATGGCTCGGTCGCGCCGCCTGGATCCACGAGTTTCCCAAGGCGGCTTCAACGGATGCAGCGAGCTGGGCGGTCGTCGTGCATCAGCTTCAACACGGACACAACCCCTACGTGACGACGAACCTCCTTGGGTGGGGGCCACTCTGGCTGATCGTGCTGTATGCGCTCGACCACACGGCGGGCGTGCTCGGCGTCTCGTTCCTGCTTGCACTGCGTCTCCTCCTCATCGGCATAGAGAGCTTGTTGATCGCCGCGATCTATGCGTGCATCCACCGGCTCACCGGCGATTTGCGCTTGGCCCGCTCGACCGTGCTTTTCGGGATCAGCCTCAACCCGATCGCGATCCTGATGGTTTGCCAGCACTGCAATTTCGACGTGCTGGTTGCGTTGTTCATGTTCTGGGGCGCGCTGGAGGTCATGGCATATGCGAAGGCGCGAGATGTCACGATCCTCTTGAGCGCCTCGCTCGCCTTCGGCCTCGGCGCCCTCGCGAAGACCGTGCCGATCGCACTCGCACCGCTACTGGCCGACGGCGTGCGCCGGGAAACCCGGCGCGCGCAAGTCGTCGCGCTCGTGGCGCTGCTCGCCCCCCTCGGGCTCGGCCTTGCCGTGCTGTTCGCACTCGCTCCGTCGGCGGTGACGCACCACGTGCTGCTGTACCACTCGACGAGCGACGTGTTCGGCGTGAGCGGCCTGCTGACGCTTGGCGGCCTTCACGGGCTCGCAGGCGCCTGGACGCACGCGGGCACGCTGCTCATGCTGGCGTGGATCGTCATCGGCTGGTGGATGCTTCGGCGCACTCCCCTCGATCCCGCGCGCACGCTTCTGCTCACCGGGCTCGTGATGCTCGCCATTCCCACCTTCGGTCCGGGGTATGCGACTCAGTACGTCTACTGGTGGATGCCGTTCCTCGTTGCCACGTACCCGCTCTTCGATCGGACGTGGCGCCGGCTGTTGCTGGCGCTCTACGGCGTCGCGTGTGCGACGTACCTCTTCGATTACGCAATCGAACCAACCTATGGCGGATTCCTCGACCGCACGTACGTGGCAACACATGCGCTCCTCGAGCTCGGTGCGACGCTTCAGTCTCCGGGTTGGCAAACCGTCGTGCGCACGCCGTACTTCCTGCTCTGCGTCGTCGTCTTCGCAGCAGGCGTCCGGCGCATGCGCGCCTAGAATTGGATCGAGCTCGGTCTCTGCATAATCTGCGCTTTCCTGTATAGTACGCAGGTGCCCACCGCTGCGATCCTCGGCTGCGCCGGCTACACCGGCCAGGAGACGCTCGACCGCGTGCTCGCCCACCCCGCGCTCGAGCTCGTCGCGCTCGGCTCTGACTCGCTCGCCGGAAGCCCCGCCGGGGCACTCGACCCGCGCCTGAACGGCTCGCTGCCGGCCTTTACGCCCAATTCCGAAGCGGCTGCGTGCGGCGCCGACGTCCTCTTTCTCTGCCTCGAGAACGCCGACGCGGCGGCGTTCGAGCCGCCCGAGGACACGGTCGTCGTCGACCTCTCCGGCGTGCACCGCCTCGCCGACCCGGATCTCGCGCTCGCCTGGTACGGCGCCGCGCCCGACGCGTGGAGCTACGGGTTGCCCGAGCTCTACCCGCCGGCCGGGCCGCTGATCGCGAACCCCGGCTGCTACGCGACCGCGGCCCTGCTCGCGCTCGGCCCACTCGTCGGAGCATTCGAGAGCGCCGTCGTCGACGCGAAGTCCGGCATGACCGGCGCCGGGAAGACGCTCAAGCCGAGCTCGCATGCGGGCTTCGTGCTCGAGAACGTCTCGCCGTACGCGGTCGGCGCGCACAGGCACGCTCCCGAGATCGCGCAGCAGCTGGGGGTGCCGGTGTGCTTCGTCCCGCATCTGCTACCCGTGCGGCGCGGTCTGCTCGCAACGTGTTACGCACAGACAGATGCCGACGTCGCGGCGCTACTGCTCAATACGTACGCCTCGAGCGCGGTCGTTCGCGTCCTGCCCGACGGCGTCGCGCCCGAGCTGTCACGCGTGCAGGGCACCGACTGCGCGGAGCTCGGCGTCTATACGGACGGCGCAACGGGCACGACGATCGTCGTCTGCGCGCTCGACAATCTCGGCAAGGGCGCCGCCGGCCAGGCGGTGCAGAACGCGAACCTCGCACTCGGGCTCGACGAGACGCTGGGGCTGCGGCTGAACGGGGTGCGGGTATGAGGCGTAGGCTCGACGGAGCCGTCAAAAGAGCGCAGGTGCCGGCTTCGCGGGCGCCGGAGCGGGTATGAGGCGTAGGCTCGTCAAAAGAGCGCAGGTGCCGGCTACGCCGGCGCCGGAGCGGGTATGAGCGTTACCGCGGCCAAGGGCTTCGAGGCGGCGGGCGTCGAGGCGGGGATCCGGCACGCGAAGAAGGACGTCGCGCTCGTGTGTTCGACGATGCCGGCGGTCGGCGGCGCGATGTTCAGCCGCAACAAGGTGCAGGCGGCGTGTCTGCAGGTGAACCGCGTGCATCTCGCGGCGGCCGATCCCCAAGCCGTCGTGATCAACTCGGGCGTCGCGAACTCCGCCACAGGGGCAGCGGGCTACGCGAACGCAGTCGCGACCGCCGCGCACGCGGGCTCGCTGCTCGGCGTCGCCACCGAGCAGGTGCTCGTTCTCTCGACCGGTGTGATCGGCATGCAGCTCCCGATGGAGCGGCTGCTGCCGGGGGTCGGCGCGGCGGTTGCTTCCCTCGCCGACGACGGCGGCCACGAAGCGGCGTTGGCGATCATGACGACCGACACGAAGCCCAAGGAGTCGTTCGTCTCGCGCGATGGGTTCACGGTCGGCGGGATGGCGAAGGGCGCCGGGATGATCCATCCCGACCTCGCGACGATGCTCGCAATCGTGACGACGGACTACCCGCTCGCTACCGACGAGGCAACCGACGTCCTGCGGCCGGCCGTCGACACCACG
>DASRGQ010000003.1:0-55324 GCA_035650975.1 Gaiellaceae bacterium | reverse complement strand
CACCGGCACCGCGTTCGCCGTGTGGGCGCCGAATGCGCGCGCGGTGTCGGTCGTCGGCGACTTCAACTCGTGGGACGGCCGGCTCCATCCGATGCGCTCGCTCGGCTCGTCCGGGATCTGGGAGCTCTTCGTCCCCGGTGTCGAGACCGGCGCGCAGTACAAGTTCGAGATCCGCACGCAGGACGGCCGCCTGCGCCTGAAGGCGGATCCGGTCGCCTTCCACGCGGAGGTTCCGCCGGGCAACGCGTCGCGCGTCTTCCGGTCAGAGCACGTGTGGTCCGACGATGCGTGGCTCGAGGAACGGGAGCGCTCGGAGCCGTTGCGCGGACCGATGTCGATCTACGAGGTGCATCTCGGCTCGTGGCGCCGCAACCCGCTCGAAGAGAACCGTCCGCTCTCGTACCGCGAGCTCGCAGACGAGCTCGCCGACTACGTCTCCGACCTCGGCTTCACGCACGTCGAGCTGTTGCCCGTCATGGAGCATCCGTTCTCCGGATCGTGGGGCTACCAGGTCACCGGCTATTTCGCGCCGACCTCGCGCTTCGGCGATCCGGACGACTTCCGCATGTTCGTGCAGCGCATGCACGAACGCGGCATCGGCGTCATCCTCGATTGGGTCCCCGCGCATTTCCCGCGCGACGACTGGGCGCTTGCCCTCTTCGACGGCACGCATCTGTACGAGCACGCCGATCCGCGCAGGGGCGCGCATCCGGACTGGGGGACGCTCGTCTTCAACCTCGGCCGCCGCGAGGTGAAGAACTTCCTGCTCTCGAACGCGCTCTACTGGCTCCGCGAGCATCACGCCGACGGCATCCGCGTCGACGCGGTCGCCTCGATGCTCTATCTCGACTACTCGCGCAAGGCGGGCGAGTGGATCCCGAACGAATACGGGGGACGCGAGGACCTCGACTCGGTCGCGTTCCTGAAGGAGATGAACGAGACGCTGTTCACGCGCGTGCCGGGAGTCATATCGGCGGCGGAGGAGTCGACCGCGTGGCCCGGCGTCTCGCGACCGACGTACCTCGGCGGGCTCGGCTTCGGCTTCAAGTGGAACATGGGCTGGATGCACGACACGCTGCAGTACTTCCAGAAGGACCCCGTCCATCGCAGCTTCCACCACCACATGGTGACGTTCTCGCTGCTGTACGCGTTCAGCGAAAACTTCATCCTCCCGCTGTCGCACGACGAGGTCGTGCACGGAAAGGGCTCGCTGCTCGACAAGATGCCGGGCGACCGCTGGCAGAAGTTCGCGAACCTGCGCGCGCTGTACGCATATATGTGGGCGCACCCCGGCAAGAAGCTCCTCTTCATGGGCGGCGAGCTCGGCGAGTGGGAGGAGTGGAGCGCGGAGGGATCGCTGCACTGGAACCTGCTCGAGTACGCCGAGCACGCGGGGATCCAGGCGCTCGTGCGCGATCTCAACGGCGTGTACCGCACGACGCCTGCGCTGTACGAGCGCGATTTCGACGGCGGCGGCTTCCGCTGGCTCGAGGCGAACGACGCGTCGAACAACGTGATCGCCTTCGCGCGCATGGACGATGAGGGCGAGCGTCCGCTCGTGTGCGTGCTGAACCTCTCGCCGGTCCCGCGGTACGAGTATCGCGTCGGGATGCCCGTCTGCTGCACGTGGCGGGAGCTCCTCAACACGGACTCGCCGTTCTACGGGGGATCGGGCGTCGGCAACCTCGGCGCCGTCCAGGCCGAGGCGCTCGGCTGGCACGACCAGCCCTACTCGGCGCTCGTGACGCTGCCGCCGCTCGGCGCCGTCTGGCTCGTGCCTGAGTAACAGCCGATTCCAGGGGGACACTCTGGGGGCCGCACCTCGCAGGCCACCTGGAGCGTTGTGCTCGTGATGCGCAGGTCACTGTTGCTGGCGTTCGTCTCGACGTTCGCGGTCGCATCGGTCGCGCTCGCCGCCACGGGCCCGAAGGGCTCGTCGCGTCTGACGCTCGCGCAAGCCGTCTCTCGGACGAGCCGCGCCCCGTCGATGCGCTACGCGCTCGTCATCGGCGTGACGAGGACACACGCCGCTGCGCTCCAGCTCCGCGTCCACGGCGCACGGACGACGAGCTCGCTCTTCCTCCACGTGAAGGCGGTCTCGATGCTCGCGGGCGGCGGGGCTGCCATGCCTGGGCCGGAACAGTCCGCGCTCATCGACGGGCCTTTCCTGTACGAGGGGTCGCCGAACGGCGTCGCCGTCCAGGGCCACGTCCGCTGGCTGCGTGTGCCGATCGCACGCATCGGCACGAGCTCGAAGGCCGTGTCGACGATGCACAGCCTGAGCCCCGCGCCGCTCCTGCGCGTCGTCGACGAATGGTCTCGCGCGCGCACGCGCTCGCCGAACGGCGTCTTCCACGGCTCCATCGCCTACGACGACCCGGTGGTCCTCACAGCGCTCTCGGGCATGACGGGCGGCATCCAGTTCCGTGACGTGTTCTTCACCGCGCGGCTCGGCGGCGACGGGTTCGTCCACTCGATCATCGTCACCGGCAGGACCGCGGACGGAAGCAGGACGCTGAACGCGACGGTGAAGATGTACGGCTTCGGCCGGCCGGTGCGGGTCAGCATCCCGCGCGAGGGGACGTTCATGGATCAGAAGCTTCTCGGCCTCGCGGAGTAACGTCGGTCGATATCGTCCGCGGGCGTGTTCACCACGCGCCCCGAGCTCCGCGGCACCTTCGGCATGGTCGCTTCGACGCACTGGCTTGCGTCGGCGGCCGGCATGGCCGTGCTCGAGCAGGGCGGGAACGCCTTCGACGCCGCCGTCGCCGCCGGCTTCACGCTCCAGGTGGTCGAGCCGCACCTGAACGGACCAGGGGGCGACCTGCCGGCGATCCTTTGGCCCGTGTCGAGCGACGAGCCGCTCGTCCTCTGCGCGCAGGGGACTGCGCCGCGCGCCGCGACGATCGAGCGCTATCGGGACGATCTCGGGCTCGAGCTCGTCCCGGGGACGGGGCCGCTTGCCGCCGTCGTCCCCGGTGCGTTCGGCGGATGGCTCGCTCTCCTGCGCGATCACGGGACGATGGAGCTCTCCGATGTCCTGCGCTTCGCGATCGACTACGCGGAGAACGGCTATCCGATGCTCGCGCAGATCGCCCGCGCGATTCGCAACGTCGAGTCGCTCTTCCGCGACGAGTGGACGACGTCGGCGGAAACCTACCTCCCGGCGCTCAACGAGTCCCTGCACCGCAACCCGCGTCTCGCGGAGACGTACCGGAGGCTGGCCGCGACGGCCGATCCGCTCGCCGAGTGGTACGAGGGGTTCGTCGCCGAGGCGATAGTCGCTTTCCAGGAGCGCGAGTGGATGGACAGCTCGGGCGTCAGACATCATGGACTGCTCGCGGAGGCAGACCTTCGCGACTGGCATGCGACGTACGAGCCGCCGCTCGCTGTCGACTACCACGGCCTCTCCGTGCTCAAGGCCGGACCGTGGAGCCAGGCGCCCGTGTTCCTCCAGCAGCTCCGGTTGCTGGAAGGCTTCGACCTCTCGGCGATGGGGCATGCGAGCGCCGAGTACGTCCACACGGTGACCGAGTGCGCGAAGCTCGCGTTCGCAGACCGTGAGGCGTGGTACGGAGATCCCGACTTTGTCGATGTTCCGATGGGCATGTTGCTCTCGCACGAGTACGCAGACGACCGGCGTGGGCTCGTCGGCGACGAGGCCTCGCCCGAGTTGCGGCCCGGCGGAGTCGACCCGCGGCTGCCGACCCCCGTCGTCGGCGCCATCGCGCCGGGAGTGGGGGAGCCGACGCGCGGAGACACGGTCCACGTCGACGTCGTCGACCGCTGGGGAAACATGATCTCGGCCACGCCGAGCGGCGGCTGGCTGTGGGGCGCGCCCGTCATCCCCGAGCTCGGCTTCTGCCTCGGCACGCGCGCGCAGATGTTCTGGCTCGAGGACGGCCTGCCCAACTCGCTCGCGCCGGGCAAGCGGCCGCGCACGACGCTCTCGCCGACGCTCGTCGCGCGCGACGGCGAGCCGTATCTCGCGCTCGGCACCCCGGGCGGCGATCAGCAGGACCAGTGGACGCTGCACACACTCCTCGGCCACATCCACGCCGGGCTCGACCTTCAGGCTGCGATCGACGCCCCGAATCACCACACGGAAGCGTTTCCGAGCTCGTTCTATCCGCGGGACTCCCGGTCACGGCACGTCGCGGTCGAGGATCGTGTGGGTGACGCCGTCGTGGCGGGCCTGCGGGAGCGCGGCCACGATGTCGAGGTTTCGCCGCCATGGTCACTCGGCCGGGTCAGCGCAGCCGGGCGCGACGCGGACGGCGTGCTGAAGGCAGCAGCCAACCCGCGTGGCGCGCAAGGCTACGCAGCCGGCCGGTAGCGGCCCACACTCGAAGGAGTGATTGACGACCGGCCGCGGTCGACCCACGCTGCCATCGTGGGTCTGCGGCGGTGCGTGCTCCTCGTGGCGGTGGCTTCGGCTGCCGCTTCCGCGTGGGTGGGCATCGCGCGAGCCGGCACCGCGCTCCAGCCTGCGCCGGGTTCGACGACAGGCGTCGAGCCCTCGTTCGTCGTTGCGCTCGACCCGCAGGACACGCTCGCGCAGGTGACGGTCGCCTCGTCGCCGGCCGTCTCGGCGGCCGGCACGCCGGCCGAGCCGCTCGGCAGCTGCACGCCGACGACACCCGGCGCCGAGGAGGGGACGTTCGGCTGCGAGCCGAGCGCATACTCGTCGACCGGGAGCCCTACGCTCGCGCCGGGCACGTACTACTGGTGGCTCACGTTCACGCCGAGTGGCGGCACGGCCCAGACGATCGGGCCGTTCTCGTTCGGCGTTGCGCAGGCAACGCCGCCTGCCGGCGCGTACCTCGTCGCCCCGACGGACAAGAGCACGGTCGATGCCACGCCGAAGCTGACGGTGCACGCGCCGCCGGGATCCGGCCTCCACCTCTTCGTCGCAAGCGCGCCGGGGGGCCCCGCCATCGCCTCGTGCGCCGGGACGGCGGGAACGATCGGCGACTACACCTGCCAGGTCGGCGCGGGGATCCTCCAGCTCGGCCGAACGTACACCTGGGGTGCCGTCGTGACGAGCGGGACGTCCGCGTTCGTGTACGGCCCACGCGCGTTCACCGTCGGGACGACGCCTCCACCGACGTCCAAGCCGACGCCGAAGGTGCACGACGTGACGTTTGCGCCCGACCTCCAGTCCTCGGCGCACTACGTCGGGAAGAGCGTCAAGCAGACGCGGCTCTCGGCGGCGGCGTACGGGTTGTCGAAGGAGCTCGGAGCCCCGAAGTCGATCGCCGTTGCGTGCTGGAGCGAGGCCGACTGGGAGAACATCAGCGGTGAGAACCCAGAGAGCGGGTACACGATCCTCGGCTTTCACATCTGGTCGATGCCGCACTGGGTCGACCTCTCACCGAGCATCTGCCGAACGTTCGAGACGCTTCTCTACCACCGTCCGAAGTACGCGAATGTGGTCACGGCGAACGCGCTCGACACGCTGACGCACGAGATGATCCACGCGCTCGGCGTGCACGACGAGGCGCAGACCGAATGCTTCGCGATGCAGCTCTCCTTCGTCACCGGCGTGCAGCTGGGATTGCCGCTCGCCTATGCCGAGAATCTCGATCGCCTTTCGCTGCGCAACTACTTCAGCCACCCGCCGAACTACGTCGACACGCGGGACTGCCGCGAAGGCGGCGCCTGGGATCTGTTCAGATCCAAGCCGTCGCTGCCGTGGCACATGACCGACGTCTGATCCGCGCGCACTGCCTCCGCCCACGTGCGGTGGTGCTCGAGCGCCCAGCTCTCATCGACCCAGCCGCGCGTGATGCCGCTCAACGCATGTCGCGTGCGGGGGTAGATCACCGCCAGGAACAGGTGCCCGACGAAGAGGACGAGCGACACGTCCATCAGCCAGTCGTGCACGAGGAGCGCCTGCGGCAGACGGAACCGCGTGTCGCGCTCGCCGTACCAGAGGAAGAATCCGGAGAGGGCGAACAAGAGCGCGAACGCAGCAGTGACGATCGCGTTCAGCTTCTGGCCGGCGTTCAAGCGTCCCTGCGGCGCGCGGCGACGTCGTAGCCACGCACGGTCGTCGGCGTCGAAGCGGTCGATCTCGCGGGCGGTACGCAGCAGTGCGCGGCGATCGCCGACGATGACGACGGCCAGCAGCGCGATCGCCCACGCGACCGCCGTATAGATGTGGATCGCCTTGACGAGCGGGCGCCGCCCCACCTCCTCGGCGAGGCTCGGCAGGTACAGGCAGAGGCCGGTCGCGAGCAGCACGAGAAACGCGCTCGCATGCACCCAGTGCACCGCACGCTCGGTGCGCGTGAAGCGCGCGAGCCGCCGCTGGGAGATCCGCTCAGGAGGAGTAGCCGTTCGACCTCCCGACCCACGCATCTTGGTCGTAGCCGAGGTTCTCCCAGTACCCGGCGCCCTCGTCGGCGACGAGCTCCATGCTCGCGAGCCACTTCACGCCCTTGTAGCCGTACATCTCCGGGATCACGACACGCGCGGGCGCACCGTGCGGGCGCGAGAGTGGCGCGCCGTCCATGTCGAGCGCGACCATGACGTTCGGCAGAAGCGCCTGCTCCATCGTCAGGTAGTCGACGTACGGCTCCTCCGCGGAGACGAACTTGACGGCCTTCGCCGCGGGCAGCGGCTCGACGAGCGAGAACAGGTCGGCGAACCGCACACCCGACCAGCGCACGTTGTCGACGGTCCAGCCGGTGACGCAGTGGAAGTCGCTCACCTGGTGCGCACGCGGCAGCGCGCGCAGCGCGTCGTAGGTCAGGCTCGCCGGCTTGCGCACGAGCCCCCCGACCGACAGGCGGTATGCGCTCGGGTCGAACAGCGGCATCGACCCGGAGATCGTGTAGATCCGCCAGCCGCCGACCGGGAACAGGTCGCCGGCGAGCTGCGAGAACTGCGAGGTGACCGGCGCGAAGATCCGTGACGCGGGACGTGCCCACCAGTACGACGAGACGCCGCCCGCGAGGAGGGCGAGGAAGGCCCGCCTGCCGTACGGGCGCGCGTCCATGGACACGATGATTCGACTCCCGGCTTCGCCTTGCGTTACGTCAGTACGATCGAATGATGCCGAGAGCGATCGCTGCGGCGCTGACGCCGCTCGCGGAAGGCGGTGCGGCCCTCGACCTCGAGGCGGTCGCGCCGTACGTTGCGTTCCTCGCAGACGCCGGGATCGACGGCCTCCTCGTCGCCGGCACGACCGGCGAGGGGATGAACCTGAGCATCGACGAGCGGAAGCGGCTCCTCGAGGCGTACGCCGCGGGCGCCCTGCCGGTGATCGCGCACTGCGGTGCGCAGACAACCGCGGGGACGATCGAGCTCGCGCGCCACGCCGCGACGCTCGGCGTGGAAGGCGTCGCCGTGATCGCTCCGCCCTACTTCCCGCTCCGCGCCGACGAGCTGCTCGCTCACTTCACGGCTGCGGCGGCGGCCTGCGCGCCAACGCCGTTCTACGCCTACGAGCTCGAGCGTGCATCGGGGTACGCAATCCCGCCGTCCGTCGTCGAAGAGCTGCGCGGCACGGCGCCGAACCTCGTCGGCATGAAGGTCAGCGACGCGCCGTTCGAGAAGGTCGCGCCCTACCTGCTGCCCGGGCTCGACGTCTTCGTGGGCGCCGAGGCGCTGATCGGAGAGGGGCTCGCCGCAGGCGCCGCCGGCGCGGTCTCGGGCCTTGCCGCCGCGCTTCCCCAGGCGGTCGTCGACGCCGTGCGGAGCGGCGACTCGACCGCCGTCGGCGCGTTACGCGCCTCGGTCGAGCGCTTCCCTCGCCACGCCGCGCTGAAGGAGATCGCGGTCGCCGCCGGCGTGCCAATGCAGGCCGACGTCCGGCCGCCGCTACGCAGCCTGACCGGTGCGGAACGAACCGAGCTGCTGGCGCTAGTCGCGTAGCTCGTCGATCGCGTTCCGCGCCCGCGCATGGACATCGGCGCGGCGCGCCTCGGCGTCGGCGGGCTCGTCCTGCGGCGGCGGCTCCTCCGAGCCCTCGCCGCGCGACTCCGCGAGCCGTAGGCGAAGCTCGTCGGCCGGCGACGAGACAGGCGCCGGCGCTGACCGGCGGCGGCGAAGCAGGGCACCCAGGCCGAGACCGCCGGCGAGGAGCGCGAGCAGGCGCTTCACGAGCTCGATGCTACACTGCCGCGGCTTCTCGCCCTGTCCGTCGCGCCGTCCACCCCGAAGCGGCGCCCAGGAGACAGGGCCGACTCAGACCGTGGGAAGGAGAATTCGGGCGTGAACGAGTACGAAGTCATGCTGCTGCTGGACCCGGAGCTCGCCGAGGAGAAGGCGAACGACGTCATCCAGCGCATCCGCGACTCCGTCGAAGGGGCCGCCGGAACGTGGGACGGACACGAGCCGTGGGGACGTAGGCGGCTTGCCTACGAGATCGGGCACACGAGCGAGGCGGTCTACCACCTGCTGCTCTTCACGAGCCCCGTGGAGACGCTCGACGAGATCACCCGCGTCCTCAAGATCACCGACGGCGTTCTTCGCCACGGCGCCTACCGCCGCGTCAAGGGCTCGCAGCACACGAAGGCGCCGGCGCAGGTCCCGGCCGCCGCGGCTGCGCCGGCCCCGGCCGCATCCGCCGATGACAGCGCCGAGGCGGCGGAGTAGCCTGGGTCGACGACCCCGAAGGAGGAGCGACACCATGGCCAACATCAATCGCGTCGTGCTCGTCGGCAACCTGACCCGCGACCCCGAGCTTCGCAACACGCCTTCCGGCACGTCGGTCTGCAGCCTGCGCATCGCCGTAAACACGCGGCGCAAGGACAACGCGACGGGCCAGTGGACGGAGAAGCCGAACTACTTCGACGTCACCGTCTGGGGAAACCAGGGCGAGAGCTGCGCGCAGTACCTCGCGAAGGGCCGCCCGGTCGCGATCGACGGACGCCTCGAGTGGCGCGAGTGGGACGCGCAGGACGGCACGAAGCGCCAGGCCGTCGAGATCATCGCCGACTCCGTGCAGTTCCTCGGCGGCCGCGGCGACGGCGGCGGCGGCGACGGCGGCAACCAGTTCGTGCCCGCGGGCGCGGCGGCCGGCTCGGACGCCGACTTCGCAGGCGGCGACGACGACATCCCGTTCTAAGGAGACGCATGGCTCAACAGAAGACCGACCGCTCGACGAGCAGGAAGCGCACCGCCCAGACGGGCGGCGGCCGGCGCAAGTCGTGCTTCTTCTGCAAGTCGAAGGTCGACGAAGTCGACTACAAGAACGTCAACGAGCTCCGGCGGTACGTCTCGGAGAAGGGCAAGATCCGTTCCCGCCGCATCAGCGGCGCGTGCCGGCGCCACCAGCGCCAGGTCGCGGTCGCCGTCAAGCGCGCGCGAGAGCTCGCTCTTCTGCCGTACGTCGGCGACAAGTAGGCATGGACGTCGTCCTCAGAGAAGACGTCGACAAGCTCGGCCTACGCGGCGAGGTGGTCAGCGTCGCACGCGGCTACGCGCGCAACTTCCTGCTGCCGCGCGGGCTCGCCCAGGTCGCGACGCCCGCGATCGTCAAGGAGCTCGAGCGGCGCGAGGCGCTGCGCGCGCGGCACGAGGCCAAGACCGCCGACGAGGCGCGCGCGATCGCGTCGAAGCTCGAAGCGCTCGAGCTTCGCTTCGACGTGAACGCGGGGCCCACCGGCGCGCTCTTCGGCTCGGTCACCGCGACGAACGTCGCCGACCGGCTGCGTGAGGCGCAGGGCCTGCGCGTCGACCGGCGCAAGCTCCGGATGGAGACGATCAAGCGCATCGGCCGCTACACCGTCCCGTTCGAGGTCTTCCCGGACGTCGTCGCCGAGCTGAAGCTCGTCGTCGCACCCGAGGGCCAGGAGCTGCCGCCCGAGGAGGAGCTCGCGGCGCTCGAGGCACAGGAGCGTGCCGAAGCCGAGGCGGCGGCTCACGCGGCCGCGGAGGGGCCTGCGCCGGTCTTCATCGACGACGAGCCGTCCGAGGACGAGCCGCCCGCGGCGGCGGACGCCCCCGCCGAGCCCGTCGAGGAGTAGCGCCGGCCGCTCGATTCGTCCACAGGCTCTCCACGGAGCTGTGGACGACTTCCCACCGGCTTTCCACAGCCGGTTCACACCTGTGGAACTCGCCGTGAATGTGCCGCAAAGAGCGTCCGTTTCGTCCACTACCGCGACGCGAACACACGTTCTATCATCCCTGCGTGCCCTTGCCCTTCGACCCTCCTGACGGCGGTTTCCACACCCTTTCCGCGGGCGCGCAGGCGCGGTCTACTACCGAGCGCATGGCAACGCCTGCCCAGGCTCTCGGAACCGCCCCGGTCCCGCCGCAGAACCTCGATGCCGAGGAGTCCGTGCTCGGCGCGATGATGCTCTCGCCGCTGGCGATCGGGGCGGTAACCGAGTCGACGAGCCTGAGCGCGTCCGACTTCTACCGCGAGAGCCACGGCCACATCTTCCGCGCGATCATCGCCCTGTATGCGAAGGGCGAGCCGGTCGACGCGATCACCGTCGTCGACGAGCTCGACCGCACGTCGACGCTCGACGCCGCCGGCGGCACGGAGCGCGTGCACGAGCTCGCGGCGCTCGTTCCGGCAGCGTCGAATGCCGCGCACTACGGCCGCATCGTCAGCGAGATGGCGACGCTGCGCGGGCTCATCCGCGCCGGCAACGACATCGCGCGCCTCGGCTTCGACCGGCCGGGCGAGACGATCGAGCTCGTCGACCGCGCCGAGCAGATCGTCTTCGACCTCTCGCAGCAGCGCGTCTCGACCGAGTTCGCGCACATCGACGAGCTGCTCAAGGACTCGTTCGAGACGATCACGAAGCTGATGGAGGCCGGGAGCGACATCACCGGCACGCCGTCCGGCTTCCGCGACCTCGACCGGCTCACCTCCGGCTTCCAGCCGGGCAACCTGATCATCGTCGCCGCACGACCTTCGATGGGCAAGTCGGCGCTCGCGCTCTGCATGGCGGCGAACGTCGCCGTTCGGCACGAGACGCCGGTCGCGCTCTTCACGCTCGAGATGTCGAAGGCGGAGGTGACCCAGCGCCTGATGTGCGCCGAGGGGCGCGTCGAGTCGCAGCGCCTGCGAACCGGCAAGCTCGCCCCGGACGACTGGCCGCGCCTCACCGCCGCGTGCTCCAAGCTGACGAAGGCGCCGATCTATGTCGACGACACCGGCTCGATCACGATGATGGAGATCAGGTCGAAGCTTCGCCGGCTGAAGATGCGCGAGCAGAACCTCGGGCTCGTCGTCGTCGACTACCTCCAGTTGATGACGAGCGGCACGACGGTGGAGAATCGTGTGCAGGAGGTGTCGCAGATCTCTCGTGCGCTCAAGGTGCTGGCCCGCGATCTCGAGGTGCCGATCGTCGCGCTGTCGCAGCTGTCGCGCGCCGTCGAGCAGCGCCACGACAAGCGGCCCATCCTCTCCGACCTGCGCGAGTCGGGCTCGATCGAGCAGGATGCGGACCTCGTGATGTTCGTCTACCGCGACGAGTACTACAACCCCGAGGAAACCGACTCGGCCGGCATCGCCGAGCTGATCCTCGCAAAGCACCGAAACGGTGCGACCGACAACACGAAGCTCGCGTTCCAGAAGCGCTACGCGAAGTTCGCCGACCTGGCGGCGGCAGCATGACCGTGTCGACGACCGTCTGGCTCGCACCGTCGGCGACGACGTTCTCGTGCCTGTGCGAAGCGTGCCTCGAGGAAGCGCGCACGTCGGGCGTCCTCTTCGCGGACGCGCTGATGCTCGCGAGCGTGCGCGGCACCGTCTCGGCCGACGCCGACGTTTCGACGCGTCGCTGCCGCGCCGGCCACGAGCTCGTCCTGCGGCGCATCGAGCGTCCGGCCGGCCTGCAGCGGCGCGACGAGCGGCAACTTCAGCTCGGGTAGCTAGAGTCGAAACGTGCCGTCGACCGTCGTGGTCGGTGCGCAGTGGGGCGACGAGGGCAAGGGGAAGATCGTCGACCTGCTCGCCCAGCAATCGGACCTTGTGTGCCGCTACCAAGGCGGGCCGAACGCCGGGCACACAATCGTCGCCGACGGCGAGACGTGGAAGCTCCGGCAGATGCCGAGCGGCGTCGTCTCCGGCACGCCGTCGGTGATCGGCGCAGGCTGCGTCGTCGACGCGCAGGTGTTCCTCGACGAGATCGACCTGCTGTGCGAGCGCGGCATCGACCCGTCGATCGTGCTGCTCTCCGGCAACGCGCACCTGATCATGCCGTGGCACGTGACGATCGACCAGGCGTCCGAGCGCAGGCTCGGCTCGCTCCAGATCGGAACGACGCGGCGAGGGATCGGGCCGACGTACGCGGACAAGGCATCGCGCATCGGCATCCGCGTGCAGGACGTCCTCGACGCGAAGATCCTGCGCCAGAAGATCGAGGTTGCGCTGGCCGAGAAGAACCTCTGGCTCGAGCGCATCTACGACGCCGAGCCGTTCGACCTCGAGGAGGTGTGGGCGCAGTACGCCTCGTTCGCCGAGCGCATCGCGCCGTACGTCGGCGACGTCTCGCTCGCGGTCGATCGGGCGCTGCGCGCGGGGAAGCAGGTGCTGTTCGAAGGAGCGCAGGCCACCATGCTCGATCTCGACCACGGCAGCTATCCGTTCGTCACGTCGTCCAACCCGATCGCATCCGGCGCGGCGACCGGCGTCGGAATCGGCCCGACCCGGATCGACCACGTGCTCGGCGTCTCGAAGGCGTACGTGACACGCGTCGGCGAGGGGCCGTTCCCATCGGAGATCGCGGGGCCCGACGAGGCGCGCCTGCGCGAGCTCGGCGGCGAGTACGGAACCGTCACGGGGCGCGAGCGACGGTGCGGCTGGCTCGACCTCGTCGCCTTGCGGTACGCGGTGCGCGTGAACGGGCTGACGTCGCTCGCGCTGACGAAGCTCGACGTGCTCTCCGCGTTCGACGAGCTTCCCGTCTGCGTGCGCTACCGGCTTCGTGACGGCTCGGAGACGGAGGACTTCCCGGCGCACCAGTCCGACTTCCATCACGCGCAGCCGGTGTGGGAGCACCTCGTGGGCTGGGCGGCGCCGCTCGACGCCGCATCCTCGCGCGAGGAGCTGCCCGTCGCGGCGCGCAGCTACGTCGATTTCGTCGCCTCGTCGCTCGGGATCCCGATCGAGCTCGTCGGCGTCGGCGCGGCGCGCGATCGCGTGCTCGCCTGAGCGTGCTCGCCTACACCGCCAGCACCTGGACGGCGGTGATCGTGGCGTGCTCGATCTTCATCCCGCTCCTCATCACCCTCGTGCTCGTCTGGGTGTTCCTGCGGAAGTGGCGCGACGATCCCGACGAGCAGCGGCTCAAGCAGGTTCAGGCCGACTACGAAGCGCGGCGAGCTCGCTCGGGAGATCCACGTCGACGACCAGACTCGGGTCGACGACCACGGTGACCACGTCGAGCTCGTCGTAGGCGCGGTACAGACCGAGCGGTCCCGAGGCGAGCCTCTCCTCCAGGAGCGGCAGCGCGCTCTTTGCCCAGGCGCCCGGCAGCGGACCGGTCTGGGGCACGGCCGCGTCGCGGCACGCCTCCCCGAGGGTGCGGATCACCTTCGCCGTGATGCGTGGACAGTCGACCGGCAGGAAGACGGCGACCTCATGCGCAGCGTGGCGAAGGCCCGCGACGACGCCGGCGATCGGCGCGCGCACGTCGCTTCCGTCGTCGATCACGTCGAAGGGAAGCTCGCCGCGCTTGCCGACGACGAGCACCTCGTCGCATGCCTCGGCGAGCACCCGCCGGCCGCGCGCAGCGAGCGTCTCTCCGTGGAGCTCGGCGAGGGCCTTCGGCGAGCCGAAGCGCGAGCTCGCGCCGCCGACGAGCAGCACGCCGGTCAGCGGGCGTGTCACGTTACGCGCGCAGGCTCCGTGTAGACGTTCATGCGCCCTTCGCGGACGAATCCGCAGAGAGTGACGCGACGGTCGGCTGCGAGCTCGATCGCGAGCGAAGACGGCGCGCCCACCGCGACCAAGATCGGACAGCCGGCGACGGCGGCTTTCTGCACGAGCTCGAAGGAAAGGCGGCCGCTCACGCACAGCACGTGCGCGGCGAGCGGCAGCAGCCCCTCGCCGAAGGCCCAGCCGATCACCTTGTCCATGGCGTTGTGGCGGCCGACGTCTTCGCGCAGGCAGAGCAGCTCGCCGCCGGCAGCGAAGAGGCCGGTCGCGTGCAGGCCGCCGGTTGCCTCGAAAGCGGCCTGCGAGGAGCGGAGCCTTTCCGGTAGCCCCGCGAGCCGCGCGGCCTCGACGCGAAGCGCGCTCTCGACGAGCGGGGCCTCAACGGCGACGGCCTCGAGCGCGCCCTTGCCGCAGACGCCGCAGGAGCTCGAGGTGTAGAAGCTCCGCGCGAGGCGCTGCGGGTCGAACCCGGGCGCGTCGACCTCGATCGTGTTCGCGGCGAGATCGTCGGGGAGCCGCGCTCCTCGCGGGCGCAAGCCTTCCGAGAGCGCGAAGCCGAGCGCGAGTTCTTCGTCGTGGCCCGGCGTGCGCATCGTGACGGCGACAGGCGCGCCGCCGATCCTGATCTCGAGCGGCTCCTCGACTGCGACGACATCACTCGACTCGCCGCCGGGGATGCGAACGACGTCGACCTTCGCGGTCGCATACGGCGGAGTTGCCACCGCGGAAGTATCGCCCGCGGTGGGCGAGAGTAGACTCGGCCGGTGCAAGTGGTGGTGGTCGGCTCGGGCGCCCGCGAGCACGCGCTCGCCTGGCGGCTCGCCGGCAGCCCGCTGCTCACGGAGCTGCATGCGGCGCCCGGAAACCCGGGAATCGCCGCGCTGGGCCGGTGCCATCCGGTGCGCGCGGACGACGCGGACGGCCTGCTCGCGCTCGCCCAGACGATCGGCGCCGACCTCGTCGTGATCGGGCCCGAAGGGCCGCTCGTCGCAGGCGTCGCGGACGAGCTGCGGCGAAACGGCATCACGGTGTTCGGGCCGAGTGCCGAGGCGGCCAGGATCGAAGGCTCGAAGAGCTTCGCGAAGGATGTGCTGCGCGCGGCGGGCGTGCCGACGGCGGAGGCGCTGTCGGTGGCGCGGCCGCCCTGCGTCGTGAAGGCGGACGGGCTCGCCTCGGGCAAGGGCGTGTTCGTCTGCCACACCGCCGAGGAGCTCGACGAGGCGCTACTCGCCATCAAGAAGCTCGGCGGCGCGATGGTGATCGAGGAGCTGCTCGCAGGTCGCGAGGTGTCGGTCTTCGCCCTCTCGGACGGTAGGCGCGCGCTGCCACTCGGGGCTGCGCAGGATTTCAAGCGGATCGGCGACGGCGACACGGGACCGAACACGGGTGGCATGGGCGCGTATTCGCCGGTGCCGTGGGTCGCCGACGTCGACGAGCTCGTTGCGCGTGTGCATCAGCCGGCGATCGACGAGCTGGCGCGCCGCGGGACACCGTTCGTCGGCTGCCTGTTCGCCGGGCTGATGATCACGGCGGCGGGGCCGAAGGTGCTCGAATTCAACGCACGGTTCGGCGACCCGGAGACGCAGGTGCTCATGCCTGGGCTCGACGGCGATCTGCTGGCGCTGCTCGCAGCAGCTGCGAACGGCGACCTGTCGAGCGCCGACGCGAAAGCGTCCGGGCAGGCCGCAGTGACCGTCGTCATGGCGGGGCCCGACTATCCGGCCCGCAGCGACTACGCGGGCAAGACGATCGCCGGAATCGACCGCGCGGAAAGCTCCGGCGCTCTCGTGTTCCACGGTGGCACCGCCGCGCGCGACGGCGCACTCGTCACGAACGGCGGCCGCATCCTGTCCGTGACCGGAACGGCGGGAACCGTCTCGGCCGCCCGCGAGCACGCGTACGCTGCCGTCGAGATGATCGCCTTCGAGGGAGCGCGCTTCAGACACGACATCGCGGCGGACGCGGATGGCTGACGCGGTCGTCGGCATCCTCGTCGGCTCCGAGTCCGATCGCGAGCGGATGCAGGCCGCGATGGACGAGCTCGACACGCGCGGGCTCGGGTGGGAGTTCGAGGTCCGCTCGGCGCATCGGACGCCCGATGCCGTCGCGGAGTACGCAAAGGGAGCGGCCGGCCGAGGACTCAAGGTGTTGATCTGCGGGGCCGGACTTGCGGCAGCGCTGCCCGGCGTCGTCGCGGCACACACGGAGTTGCCGGTGATCGGGGTACCGCTCCGCTCGTCGAAGTCGGTGCTGGACGGGCTCGATGCGCTGCTCTCGATCGTGCAGATGCCGCCCGGCGTGCCGGTCGCAACGGTCGGCGTCGACAACGCGAAGAACGCAGCCGTGCTCGCGGCGCGGATCGTCGGGTTGACGGCGGCACCCGCCTAGACCGCCTCTACACTGTCGACAGTGATCGCCCGCTACTGCCGTCCGGAGATGTCCCGGATCTGGTCGGAGGAGGGCAAGCTCGCGCGCTGGCTCGAGGTCGAGGTCGCCGCACTCGAGGCGTGGGCCGAGCTCGGCGCCATCCCGCCCGACGAGGTCGCATTGATCCGTTCCCGGGTCCGCGCACCGTCGGTCGAACGAGTCGCAGAGATCGAGCGGACGACCGATCACGACCTTGCCGCGTTCGTCGACGCGGTCGCGGAGCAGCTCGGCCCGGAAGGGCGCTGGGTCCACCACGGATTGACATCGTCCGACGTGCTGGACACGGCGCTTGCATTGCAGATCCGCGACGCCGGCGCGCTGATCCTCGACGGTACCGAGCGCGCGCTGTCCGCCTGCGTGGCGCTCGCAGAGACGCATCGCGCGACGATCTGCATCGGCCGCTCGCACGGCGTGCACGCCGAGCCGACGACGTTCGGCTGGAAGGTCGCCGGCTGGGCGTTCGAGCTCGACCGCGACCGCGTTCGGCTCGAGCACGCGCTCGCCGGCTGCAGGGTCGGACAGTTCTCCGGGACGGTCGGGACGTATGCCGCGATCGACCCCGAGGTCGAGCGGATTGCCTGCGAGCGCCTCGGGCTCGTTCCGGAGCCGGTGTCGACGCAGGTGATCGCACGCGACCGGCACGCGGAGCTGCTCTCGTCGCTCGCGCTGTGCGCAACTTCGCTCGACCGGTTCGCGACGGAGGTACGCCATCTCGCGCGCACCGAGGTGAGAGAGGTCGAGGAGCCGTTCGCGGCCGGCATGAAGGGCTCGTCGGCGATGCCCCACAAGCGGAACCCGAAGATCGCGGAGCGCATCTCGGGGCTCGCACGCATCGTCCGCGCCGCGTCGGCGGTCGGACTGGAGAACGTCCCACTGTGGCACGAGCGGGACATCTCGCATTCGTCGGCCGAGCGAGTCGTGGTGCCGGATGCGTTTCTCGCGCTCGACTACATGCTCGACCGGTTTTGCTGGCTCGTCGACGGACTCGTCGTGCACCCGGACCGCATGGAGCGCAACCTCTGGGCCTCGCACGGCCTCTTCTTCTCTCATCGCCTGCTGCTCGCCCTCGTCGAGCATGGGCTCGAGCGCGGCGACGCGTACCGCCTCGTCCAGAGAAACGCGATGCGCGCGTGGGACGAGGAGCGTGACTTCGCCACGCTCGTCCGCAGCGATCCGGACATCACCGGCCGACTCGACGACGCTGCGCTTGCCGATGTGTTCGACCTGCAGGCAACGATCGCCAACCTCGACGCCGTGTTCGACCGTGTCAGCCGCCTCGCCCACAAGGAGGAGCCAGTTCATGTCTGAAGCCACCCACGTCGCGAGCGGCAAGGTTCGCGAGCTGTACGCACTCGACGACGACCGCCTGCTGCTCGTCGCGAGTGACCGCATCTCGACCTTCGACGTGATCCTTCCGACGCCGATCCCCGACAAGGGCTGCGTCCTGACAGGGCTCTCGGGGTTCTGGTTCGCGCGCACCTCGGATCTCGTCCCGAACCACCTACTCGCACTGCGCGACGACGGGCGCTCGACAGAGTGCCGGCGTCTCGAGATGCTGCCGATCGAGTGTGTCGTGCGCGGCTACCTGTCGGGCTCGGGGTGGAAGGACTATCGAGCAACCGGCTCCGTGTGCGGACACGTGCTGCCCGACGGGCTCGTCGAGTCGCAGCAGCTGCCGACGCCGATCTTCACGCCGGCAACGAAGGCACAGACCGGGCACGACGAGAACATCGACGGCGAGACGGCTGCGGCACTCGTCGGCGCCGAGCGTTACGCCGAGGTCGAGGCGACCGCCCTCGCGCTCTACGAGCGTGCGTCCGCGTTCGCGCGCGAGCGCGGAATCATCCTCGCCGACACGAAGCTCGAGTTCGGGCTCGACGAGGACCGGCGCCTCGTGCTCGGCGACGAAGCGTTCACGCCCGACTCGTCCCGCTTCTGGCCGGCCGACGAGTACGTCGCCGGCGCGACGCCGCCCTCGTTCGACAAGCAGTTCGTGCGCGACTACTGCGAGCAGCTCGGGTGGGACAAGACGTACCCGGGGCCCGAGCTTCCCGACGACGTCGTTTCCGGTACGCGCGCACGGTACGTCGAGGCGTTCGAGCGCCTGACGGGCATCGCGTTCGCCGACTACGTCGCCGACCCAACCGTGGTGCTGGGATGAAGGCGACGGTGCTCGTGCGGCCGAAGCCGGGCATCCTCGATCCCCAGGGCCAGGCGGTCGAGAGCTCACTGCGGCACCTCGGCTTCGAGGTCGGCGGCACGCGCGTCGGAAGGCTCGTCGACGTCGAGCTCGCGACCGACGATCGCAGCGAGGCGGCGGCCCAGCTCGAGCAGATGTGCGAGCGCCTCTTGACGAACCCGCTGATCGAGAGCTACACGATCGCGTTCATGGGCGACGCGTCGGAGTGAGCGACCACTCCTCACGGCCGCTCGTCGCGGTCGTCGTCTTTCCGGGGTCGAACGATGACCGTGATGCCGCCGGCGCGCTCGAGCAGCTCGGCGCGTGCGCAGCACGCGTCTGGCATACCGATGAGACGCTCCCCGAGCATACGGCGGCGGTCGTCCTGCCGGGAGGCTTCTCGTACGGCGACTATCTCCGCTGCGGCGCGATCGCCCGCTTCTCGCCGATCATGCGCGCCGTCGCTACGTTCGCGGCGGACGGCGGCCCGGTGCTCGGGATCTGCAACGGCTTCCAGATCCTGACCGAGGCCGGCCTCCTACCCGGTGCGCTTCGGCCAAACGCGTCGCTCTCGTTCGTCTGCCGCGACGTTCCGCTCATAGTCGAGCGCTCCGACTTGCTCTTCACAAGTCGCTGCAGAGCCGGACAGGAGCTGACGATCCCGGTGAAGCACGGAGACGGCTGCTGGTTCGCGGACGAGGCGCTCCTGGCGGAGCTCGACGCGGGCGGGCAAATCGCGCTCCGGTACGCGCCGGGGGCAAACCCGAACGGTGCCGTCTCGGACGTCGCGGGCGTCACGAACGAGGAGGGAAACGTCTTCGGTCTCATGCCGCACCCGGAGCACGCAGTCGACAGGCGGCTCGGGCCGGGCTCGACCGACGGCGCGTTGATCCTGGGATCGCTCGTCGATGCGGCTCGATTGTCGGCTTCGGTTCCCGTCTAGGCAGCTCCCCGAAGTGCATCGGTCAGTGTGTCGGCGAGCGCCGGCGTCTTGAGGAGCGCCGAGCCCAGCCGCTCGAGGTCACGTGCGCGCAGCGTGACCGGGCCGCGGCGAACGGTGCCGTCGGTCGAGTACGCGATGCGAACGAGGCGCTCGCCGCGGTCGGTCTCGAGCAGCTCGAACAGCGAGGTGAATCGCTTGTCGCCTGCACGCTGTGTGACCGAGACACGCTCGACGAGCGTGGCGGAGCCGAATGGAGTTGCGGTGGTTGCCATGGAAACGACCGTACCCGGGCATCTGCAACAGGTGGGAAACGCCTCTGTCACGAAAGTGTGAATTCCCCCAACAACCGATGTTTGGCCTCGTCCGAATCCGACGATGGCTCAGTGGATGACGAACGGCGCGGGCCTCACGACGCGAGTGGTCGCCTTTGCGGCGATGGTGGCCGTCTGCTTCGCGCACGCGTCGAACGCCAGGGCGGCGACGGACGTGAGATACGGCCTGACGGACGACGCATGGCTTCTGAACGGCCCGGGCTCGCTCGACGACCGGCTCTCCACGCTCGACGCACTTGGTGTGCGCGTCGTGCGCTTCACGCTGCATTGGAACCAGATCGCAACCAGTGAGCCGGCGGCTCCCACGGACCCCAGCGATCCGGCGTACGACTGGACGAAGGCGTCGCAGGTCCTCGATGGGCTGAGAGCAAACGGGATCGAGGTCGTTGTGCAACTGCTCGGAACGCCGGGCTGGGCGAACGGCAAGAAGCCGCCGAACTACATACCGCGATCGTCAGCGACATTCGCCGCGTTCGCGACTGCCGCCGCGCGCGAGTATCCCTGGATCACCAAGTGGGTGATCTGGAACGAGCCGAACCAACGCATCTGGCTCCGCCCGACGTCGCCCACGCTCTACACCGTCCGGCTCCTCAACCCCGCGTACATTGCGATCCACGGCGCGATTCACGACGCCGAGGTCGCCGGCGGTGGAACGGCTCCGCGCGGGAGCACCGGCGGCGTGTCACCGGTCGCGTGGATCACCGGCATGCACGCGGCGCACGCGCGACTCGACGCCTACGCGCAGAACCCGTACCCGCTCGATCCGAAGCGCGAGACGCCCCTGACCGGCGGCTGCACGCATTGCACGACGATCACGATGGCGACGCTCGGGCGGCTCGTCACCCTGGTTGCGCACGACTGGCCGCGAGCCCGCATCTGGCTCACCGAGTACGGCTACCAGAGCAACCCGCCCGACAAGGTGCTCGGTGTCTCGCCGGCGCTCCAAGCGCGCTACGTGTCGGAGGGCGCGTACGTCGCCTACCATACGCCGCGCGTCGACCTGCTCATCCACTTCCTGTACCAGGACGAGCCCAAGCTCGCGCGCTTCCAGAGCGGGCTCGTCACCGACAAGGCCGTCGCGAAGCCTGCGCTTGCGGCGTTCGAGCTGCCGCTCGCAGAGACGCATCGCACCGGAGCCGAAACGAGCCTGTGGGGCGAGCTGCGTGCACCCGCCGCCGCACACACGACTGCGACGCTCGAGGAGCGACGCGGCTCGACATGGCACGCCTTCGCACGCATCCGGCCGAGCTCGAACGGCTTCTACACCTGGCGAGGGCGCCTCCCGCGACACACACTGATCCGAGTACGCGCAGGTCCGCTCGCCGGGGCAAGCCTCACGATCGTCTGACGCTACGCACTCATCGGCACGTGGCCCGGCATGGCTGCGACTCGAGCGAGCCAGTCACGCACGTGCGGGTACGGCGCGAGGTCGAACTCGCCCTCCTCGCAACAGTGTGCGTAGCCGAAGAGGGCGATGTCGGCGAGCGTCGGCGCGTCGCCGACGAACCAGTTGCCCCCATTGCGAAGGTGGCGCTCCATCGTCGCGAGCGCCTTGGCCCCACCCTCCCAGAGTCGCGGCAGCCGCTTCTCGTACTCGGCACGAGAGAGCTGCGAGTACGCGATCAGGAACCGAGCGACCGCAAGCATAGGCTCGGCTTCGTATTGCTCGAAGAACATCCACTGCAGCACACGCGCCCGATCGAGACGGTTCTCCGGCACGAAGCGAGTTCCCTCGCCGAAGTACCAGAGAATCGCGCCCGACTCGCCGAGACCGCGACCGTCGTCGAGCACGAGCGTCGGGATGCGCAGCGCCGGGTTCAACCCGCCGAGGACCCCGGGCCTGTTCGCTCGGTCGACGACGTCGAGCTCGCGGCGCTCGTACGGGATGCCGAGGTGCGCGAGCAGCAGCCGCACCTTGTAACAGTTGCCTGAGATCTGGCTGTTGTAGAGCAGCATCAGCGACCACCCTAAAGACGTGCGAGCAGCCAGGTGATCGCGGCCCGGTATGCGGCAGCGTCGAGCGCATGCCCGGCCGGGTACCAGCGGACGACCGTTCCCTTCGGCGCGGCATGCACGATGTTGTCGAGCGCGGCCCGTGGCACGACAGCGTCGCGCGTGCCGTTCTCCAGAAGAAGCGTGCCGGGCCGCGCGAGCGCGACGTAGCCGATCGGGTCGACCAGCGACAGCTCGCGACGGACAAGCGCACGCGAACCGGCAGGCGCCGCGGAGACGAACTGCCCGACCGTCGCGGCACCGGCGGAGAGCAGCGCGAGCCCGGCAAACCGGCGGTCGGAGGCGGCGACGAACGTGCCCGTCTTCGCACCAGAGCTCCAGCCGAGATAACCGAGCCGGCGCGCGCCGTGCGCGACGAGCACATCGCCTGCGCGACGCACTGCGACGACGTCCTCGACCGTCGACGAGCGGGCCTGTGCGAGAAGCGCCGCGAGCGACACCGGCGGCGACTGCGGACGCTCCGACGGCATCGTCGGCGCGATTGCGAGCATCCCGTGGCGGGCGAGGTCGATTGCATAGACCAGGAGCTCATGGCGATCGCCGCCCGAGCCGTGCACCAGCACGACGCCGGCACGCGCGCCGTGGGCGTCGGCAGGCTCGACCAGGTAGGCGACGACGCGCCTGTCGCCGCTCGTATAGGAGACGTCGTGCACCGACACCTGCCCGCGGCGTTCGACGACGCCGCGGTCAACGATGCGAAGCGGTTGCGAGGACGGGTCCGTGAAGGCGAGCCGCGCAGGCGCGGCGGGCTGCTCCGCTCTCGGCGCGTGCGCGCCCCCGCCGCACCCGGCGAGCGACGCGGCCCCGGCCAGTGCTGCGACGGCTGTCCACGCGCGGCCGGTCATCGTTGACGAGTTTAGCCGTCGTTATCGAGATTGGCTAAATATAACCCGTTTTTATCCTCGGGTGATAATCTTGATAAACCGCCGTGGACCCGCGCGTGAACCCCTACACCCCGAACGCGGGTGCGCCGCCGCCCGCGCTCGTCGGCCGGGACCAGGAGCTCGAGGGCTTCGAGATCCTGCTCGAACGGCTACGGCGCGGGTACGCCGAGCAGTCGATGCTCATCACCGGGTTGCGGGGGGTCGGCAAGACCGTGCTGCTCGGCGCGTTCGAGAGCAGGGCGCGCGCGAGCGGCTGGGTCACGGTCAGCGCCGAGATCACGAAGAACGAGGACTTCGGACCGCGAATGGGCGGCTTCGTCCGCCGCGCGCTCTTCCAGGTCGCGCCGCGGTCGTCGTGGACGGACAAGCTCCGCCGGGCGGCGGCTGCCCTGAAATCGTTCTCGATCACCGTGTCGCAGGACGGCTCGGTGAGTGCCGGCATCGACATCGAGCCGCTCGAGGGAACGGCCGACAGCGGCGACCTCTCCGACGACCTGACCGACCTGCTCGTTGCGCTCGGCGAGGCCGCGCGCGAACGCGAGACAGGGGTCGCGTTCCTCGTCGACGAGGTGCAGTTCCTACGCGCGAACGAGTTCGAGGCGTTGATCGCCGGGCTGCACCGAACCGTGCAGCGTCAGCTGCCGATCACTCTCGTCGGCGCGGGGCTCCCGCAGCTGCCGCGGCTCGCGGGCGAGGCGAAGTCGTACGCCGAGCGGCTCTTCAAGTTCCCGCGGATCGGGCAGCTGCATCCGGCGGAGGCCGAAGCTGCGCTCGCGGAGCCGGCAGGCGACCTCGGTGTGACGTACGCGGCCGGCGCGATCGACGTGATCGTCGACTACACGGAGGGCTATCCCTACTTCATCCAGGAGTACGGGAAGATCGTCTGGGATCTCGCGCCCGAGGGACAGCCGATCGACGAACGGGTCGCGCGGGAAGCACAGCGCGCGGTCGAGGCGAAGCTCGACGAGTCGTTCTTCCGCGTCCGGGCGGAGCGGACGACCGAGCTCGAGCTTCAGTACCTGCGCGCGATGGCGGAGCTCGGCGCGGGCGAGCACGTTGCCGGCGACGTCGCCGCGGTGCTCGGTCGAACGTCGGCGCAGCTCGGGCCGACCCGCGCGCGGCTAATCGACAAGGGGCTGATCTACACGACGGGACACGGCCGCGGCGAGTTCACTGTGCCGCAGTTCGATCGCTACCTGCTCCGCAATCACGTACTCGCGCCGCCGCGCGCAGGCTAACGCGGTTTGATCCAGAGTGAGGAATGCGCGGGCTCGACCGCAGTGATCACTCGTTCGAGTGAGCAGGACTGTCCGCTCTCGACGAAACTGAGCTCGTCACTGATGATCAGCAGCGAAGATGAATCGCTACCGCAGACGCCTCGTCCTGTTCGTTGCTGTCCTCGCTCTTACCGTGCCGTCTCTTGCCCTGGCAAAAGTTCGCCTCGTTTCTTTGACGACTCCGGCCTATCCGGGGGAGCACGCGACGTTAGTTGCAGCGGTCTCCAGCAACGCGACCTGCTCAATTACGGTCCTGTACGAGAGTGGATCGTCCCATGCGCAGGGGCTGACGCCACGTCGGGCGCGTGCGGGGCGGGTCACATGGACGTGGTTCGTCGGGACCAATACGACACCAGGTCGTTGGAGGATCTACGTCGACTGCGGGAAGGCAGGGATTCTGAGCACGAAGCTCACCGTCCGCTGAGGTCTCGCCACCGGCGGACCGTCAGCCCCGTCCAATCATCTCCACTCGATACCCGTCAAGGGCGGGCATCGAATCTCGATTCTGGTTCCGCCACTTCGACAACGAGGCCGCGTTGCTGGTGGCTCGTGCGATTTTGGTGATAGTGCCTCGATGGCGGACGTTGTGCCCGGGCAGATCATCGTCCTGAACGGCACATCAAGTGCTGGGAAGACGAGCGTTGGTCGTGAACTGCTCGATGTCTTGTCGTCCCCGTTTTTCTTGATGTCGGTCGACGACTTCGGCGCGATGCGTTCGCCGACCCGTACAGCGGAGCTCTCGGAACACGAGGTGGCCGATGTGCTGCGCCGTACTCGCGCCGGTTTCCATCGTGCCGTGGCCGGGATGGCTGCAGCAGGCAACGACGTGATCATGGACTACGTTTTCAGCGAGGCTTGGCGATTGGCGGACTGCGTTCGACTGTTCGAGCCGTTCCGCGTCTTTTTCGTCGGCATCCGGTGCTCCCTCCCGGAGTTGGAGAGGCGCGAGAGGGCACGGGGAGATCGGATCGTTGGTCATGCCGCAGCGCAAGTCGAGGCGGTACACACACCCGGCATCTACGACCTTGAGTGTCAGACGGACACCGCGACGCCCCGGGGATGTGCGCTCGCAATCGTTGAGGGCCTTCGGAATGGCCCGACTCCTAACGCTTTCCAACGCCTCCGCGAGCGCGAAATCTGAAGCGGATCGCTCCCGGAGGTCGGGCGAGTCCGATCGAACGCGCCGACGGCGAACTCGAACCGCCAAGAGCGGCCCGGTCATCTCGATTCGACGCCGCCGTCGCGCTAGCGTCCGTTCCGTGCCCGCCGCGATACGGATTCTGACCGCGCCGTCCAGCAGTGAGATCGCCGCGCTCGCCGAAATCTTCGACCGGTACCGGGTTCAATACGGCGAGACTGCCGATGGCGCGCGGTCGATGGAGTGGCTCGAGGACTGCCTCGTTACCGGCCGGCTGCACGCGTTCGTGGCCGAGGAGGACAGCAACATCGTTGGGTTCGCTACCACGATCGACGTCCCGGCGTCGCTCAGTCTCGCCCACTTCTGGCAGGTCAGAGATCTATTCGTCCTGCGGACCCACCGCCGTCTCGGCGTTGCCCGCGCCCTCCTCGCATCCATCCGTACGGCTGCGATCCACGCTGGAGCACTACGCGTGGTCCTGCAAACCGAGGAGGCCAACGAGCCGGCGATCCGGCTCTACGAAGGCAGCGGCTACACGATTGTCAAGGGGTACTGCTCGCTGATGCTTCCGCTCTCGCCGAGCACCGGTCAATCGCGGCCACCTTCCTAGAAGCGGGCACAGAACCGCCATAGTCACGCCGCCGCTTCGGCGTTGATTTCGAAGCCCAGGCGCTTACCCGCGCTCAGCTCTCGGCCTAACCTCGTCCAATCATTTCAACTCGATACCCGTCCGGGTCGCGAACGAAGCAAAGGAAGTTCCCGCCCTCGCGCACCTGGTACGGCGGGCGCTCCGGCTCGATTCCCTGATCGGCGAGGCGCGCGAGCGTTGCGTCGAGATCGTCGACGCCGACCGCGATGTGCCCATAGCCGGTGCCGAGCTCGTAGGTGCGCCCGTCATGGTTGAACGTCAGCTCGAGCACCGACTCGTGGTCGCCGAGCGAGAAGAAATAGTTCGTCGCCTCTCGCTCGCCGTTCCGCACGATGTCCATGTCGCGCTCGAAGGTGAAGCCGAGCGCCTCGTAGAACGCGCGGCTCGCATCCGGGTCGGTGATGCGCACCATCGTGTGCAAAAAGGTCGCGGTCATGTGCGAGACGATAGCGGCACGCCCTCGAGGATCCGCGCGGTGACCTCCTCGCGGCGCTCCTCGGCGTGCGCGCGATACTGCGCGCGATGCGCCCGCTCGTGCTCCCATGCCGGCAGTGTGCCCAGGTACTCGAAGATCGGGGCAGTCCCCTCGAAACGCAGGCCGTCCTCGGTCTCGAGCGTCGGGATCTCGTCGACCGACGTGCGCTCGCCGGCACGCGGCTCGACCTGCCGCGCGACGAAGTCGAGACCGAGCTCCGTCAAGCGCTCGCGCACGGCTGCCGAGTACGGGCACCACTCCGCCTGATACAGCGTCAGCATGACTCGAGGTCTTCCCGCAGCAGCGAGAACAACACCGCGTCCTGCCACTCGTCGTGCCGGAAGTACGCGCGCCGCTGCACGCCCTCGCGGACGAAGCCGACACGCTCGGCATGGCGGATTGCGCGCTCGTTGAACCCGTAGCACGAGAGCTCGAGCCGGTGGTAGCCGAGCTCGAAGAGGAGGTGACGCTGCAGCTGCCGCGCCGCCTCGTCGGCAATGCGACGTCCGCGGAAGTCGGGATGGATCGCGAGGCCACCTAGATGGGCGATGCGATGCCGTTCGCTTCGCTCCTCGAAGCCCATCACCCCTGCGCGCTCGCCGTCCACCTCGACGACGAAGCGGCCGAAGCGCTGCGGCTCGTGCTCGGACTCGGCAATCTGGGCGCGGATCTCCTCGGCCGTGAGAGGCCGCAGATAGGGCTCGGTGTCGTCGTCGCCATGCAGATCGACGAGCCAGTCTGCGTCGTCGGCCGTCGCACGCCTGATCGTCACCGACTCGGAGCTCACGCCGGCACTTCCGCCGGCGCTCGCCCGACCGCGCGCGACCGCCGGGTGCCGAGCGCCACGCCCGCGAGGATCAGTACCAGGCCGACGATCGCCGGCCAGCCGATCCCCTCGTCGAGGAACACGGCCCCGTAGAACAGCGCCACCGGCGGCACGAGATACGTGACGAGCGCCGCGTAGCCCGCGCCCGCACGCGCGATGATCGTGAAGAAGAGCAGGTAGGCGACCGCGGTGCAGAGCGTTCCGAGGACGACCACGGACGCGAGCTCCTTCCAGCCCGGCACGTGGTGCGGCGCCTGCGCGACGCCCGCGGGGAGAACCGCGACCGCAGCGACCGCGGCGGTGCCGAGCGCGATCACCTGCGGCCGTGCAGTCGCGAGGTGTCGCTTCGTGAGCAGGCCGCCCGCTGCGTAGCAGAGCGCCATCCCGACGACCGCGAGCGCACCGAGCAGCTTCGCGTGGGGCTGCGCGCCGACGAGGATCGCGACGCCGACGAAGCCGACGACGACGCCGAACAGGCGACCACCCGTCACGCGCTCCTCGTGGAAGATGCCGAACGCGAGCAACGCGTTGAAGATCGGCACGGACGCCTGGATGATCGACGCGAGCCCCGAGTCGATGCGCGTCTCGCCCCACGAGAGCAGCCAGAACGGCACGGCCGTGTTGAGCAGGCCGACGACGACGAGCCAGCGCCAGTGCGCACGAAAGTCGGCCCACGCGACACCGCGGCCGACGAGCCGCGGCACGACCACGAGGAGCGTCAGGGATGCGAGCCCGAGCCGCCCGAGGATGAGCGTCGACGGGTCGAGATCGCGCACGGCGATCTTGATGAACATGAACGAGCTGCCCCAGATCAGCGAGAGAACTGCCAGGAGCACCATCGGGCGGCTACGGGTCACGCTGTGGTTCTAGCGAACGGGAGCACGTCGGGGGCCGCCGATACACTGCACCCCTGAGCTCGGTCGCAGAACCACTCCACTCGAGGCTCGGCCTCACGGACGGGGAGTTCGATCGTATCTGCGAACTGCTCGACCGGCAGCCCGACGACTTCGAGCTCGCAGTCTTTTCGCTGCTCTGGTCGGAGCACTGCGGCTACAAGCACTCGGCACGGCTCCTGCGCCGATTGCCCTCGAGCGGCGAGCGCGTGTTGCAGGGGCCTGGCGAGAACGCAGGTGTGATCGATGTCGGAGACGGTCTCGCCGTCGCGTTCAAGGTCGAGTCGCACAACCATCCGTCCGCGGTCGAGCCGTTCCAGGGTGCCGCAACGGGGGTCGGCGGGATCCTCCGCGACATCGTCGCGATGGGCGCGCGGCCGGTCGCGTTGCTCGACGGGCTCCGCTTCGGCGAGCCCGACTGGCATTTCCGCCGCGCGGTCGCGGGCATCTCGCACTATGGAAACTGCGTCGGCGTGCCGAACGTCGGCGGCGAGTGCGCGTTCGACGAGGCGTATGCCGAGAACCCGCTCGTGAACGCGATGTGCGTCGGCCTGCTCCCCACTTCGCGCGTGCTCTCGGCGAAGGCGCAGGGCATCGGCAACCTGCTCGTCCTCTACGGCGCGTTCACCGGCCGCGACGGCATCGGCGGCGCATCCGTGCTCGCGTCGCAGGATCTCGAAGGCTCGGACGAGAAGCGGCCGTCGGTTCAGATCGGCGACCCGTTCCGCGGCAAGACGCTGATCGAGGTGTCGCTCGAACTGGTCGAGCGTGAGCTCGTCGTCTCACTGCAGGACTGCGGCGCGGCCGGGCTCGCGTCGTCGCTCTCCGAGATGGCGCGCGACGGGATGGGCGTCGACGTGCATCTCGACCGCGTGCCGCTGCGCGAGGACGATCTCGAGGCGTGGGAGATCATGATCTCCGAGTCGCAGGAGCGGATGGTCGCGGTCGTGGAGCCCGAGACATTCGCGGACGTCGCCGCCGTGTGCACGCGCTGGGAACTGCCGTGCACCGTCATCGGCGAGGTGACCGACCACGGCGAGCTGCGTGCGTTCTTCGCCGACGAGCTCGTCGGCGCGATCCCGGCCTCGTTCCTCACCGACGCGTGCCCGCGCTACGAGCTCGAGAAGCGTGCGCAGCCGGTGGCGGGCGCGTCAATAGACCCGGTGAACGACGAGCCGAAGAAGTGGGTGTTCGAGCAGTACGACCACCTCGTCGGCTCGCGCACCGTGCGCAGGCCCGGCTTCGACGCGGCGGTGTTGCGGCTCGATGACACGCGCGGGCTCGCGGTGACGCTCGACGGGCCGCCGCTCGGCTGCCGGGACCCGCGTGAAGCGGGCTTCGCCGCGGTGCTCGAGGCGGCGATGAACGTCGCCTGCGCGGGCGGCGAGCCGCTCGCGCTCACCGACTGCCTCAACTTCGGCAACCCGGAGAAGCCGGAGATCGGGTGGGAGCTCGAGCAGGCGATCGACGGCATCGCGTTCGCGGCGGAGTCGCTACGGATCCCCGTCGTGTCGGGGAACGTGTCGCTCTACAACGAGACCGGTGGCCGCGCGATCCCGCCTACGCCCGTGATCGGCTGCGTCGGCCTCGTGCACGACCTCGCGTCGGTGCCGGGCCGTTGGCGCCGCGGCGACCGCGTGCTGCTGCTGCGCGGCTCCGGGCACGGCCTCGTCGAGTTCGTCTGGCGCCACGCGCACCTCTTCACGCTTGCACACGACGTCTCCGACGGCGGCGTCGCACTCGCCGTCCACGAGGCGGAGGAATGGTCGGGCGTGCGCGCGGAGGTCGACGTCGTCGAGGCCGCCGGCGTCGTCGTCGGCGTCGCGCCGGGCCTCGACGTGCCGTGGGACGACATCGTCGAGCTCGGAGCGGTTGCCTGATGTGCGGCGTCTTCGGCGTCCGTGCATCCGAACGCGACGTCGCACGGCTTACCTACTTCGGGCTCTATGCCCTGCAGCATCGCGGCCAGGAGTCGGCGGGCATCGCGGTCAGCGAAGACGGCCGCCTGACCGCGCTCCGCGACCTCGGGCTCGTGCCTCAGGTGTTCGACGAGCGCAGCCTGTCGGGCCTGCGCGGAGATCTCGCGATCGGCCACACGCGCTACTCGACCACGGGGGCAAACGCCTGGGCGAACGCGCAGCCGCTGCTGCACCACGGCACGGCGCGCACCGTCGCGCTCGGACACAACGGCAATCTCGTGAACGCCGCAGCGTTGCGCGACGAGCTCGGCAAGCCGCTGGGCTCGACGTCCGATTCCGAGGTGATCGCCGCGCTGATCGCCGACGACGACCGTCCGCTCGACGAGGCGATCGGGGCCACGATGGAGCGGCTGGAAGGCGCCGCGACAGTCGTCGGCCTCGCCGAGGGAACGCTGTTCGCCTTTCGCGACGCGCACGGCTTTCGCCCGCTCGTGCTGGGTCAACTCGGCGACGACCCGGTCGTCGCCTCCGAGACGTGCGCACTCGACCTCGTCGGCGCGGAGCTCGTGCGCGAGGTGGCGCCGGGCGAGCTCGTGCTCGCCGACGGCCGGGGCGTGCGCACGCAGCAGGTGCTGGACCCGCCCGAGCACGGAGCGCTCTGCATCTTCGAGTTCTTCTACCTCGCTCGCCCCGACACGAAGCTGTCCGGTGTCGAGGTGCACGGCGCGCGCGTGCGCATGGGCGAGCGGCTCGCGCAGGAGTCGCCGGTCGACGCCGACCTCGTGCTGCCCATCCCCGACTCGGGCACGCCGGCGGCGATCGGCTTCGCACGCGCGACGGGCATCCCGTTCAGCGAGGGGCTGATCAAAAACCGCTACGTCGGCCGCACGTTCATCCAGCCGGAGCAGGGCATGCGCGAGCAGGGGATCCGGATGAAGTTCAATCCGCTCGCCGAGGTCGCGGGACAGCGGCTCGTCGTGGTCGACGACTCGATCGTGCGCGGCTCGACGACACGCCAGATCGTGCAGATGCTCTTCGACGCAGGCGCGGCGGAGGTGCACGTTCGCATCTCGTCGCCGCCCGTCGTCTCACCGTGTTACTACGGAATCGACCTCGCCTCGGAGGACGAGATGATCGCCGCGCACTCGACCGTCGAGGAGGTGCGTGAGGCAATCGGCGCAACGAGCCTCGCCTATCTGTCGCAGGAAGGGCTCGAGGAGTCGACGCTGCGCCCGGCGAGCGAGCTGTGCCGTGCGTGCCTGACGCGCGAGTATCCGACGCGCGTCCCGGAAGACGCGGCGAAGCTCAGGTTCGAGCGCGTGTAGTGGTCAGTCCTTCGGCGCGGCCGTAGCGCACGGCGCGCTGCACCTGCCGCGGGTCGTAGCCCTGCTCCAGGAGCTGCTGGCGCAGCTCACCCTCTGCGGCCAGCCGTAAGAAGAGCCAGACGAGCACGGCGAGCGTGACGATCGAGCCTTCGCCCATCATCACGACGCCGCCGAGGTTCTGGTCGTGCACCGGTGTGATCCCCCACTCCGGCGCATGCCGGTACACGCTGTAGAACGCACTCGACGACCAGATGAACACATTGCCGAGGATCGTCTCGATCAGGCGCACGACCGCGATGTAACCGAGCTTCATGCCCGTGCCGAACCATGCGGGCGCGGGCAGCGTCTCGACGACGGGCTCCCACATCAGGCAGCCGGCGGTGAAGAAGCAGAAGTGCTCGAACGCGTGGATCGAGTCGTGGTGGAGCGCACCGTCGTAGAGCAGCGGGATGTGCCACACGTAGAGGTCGACCGCCCACACCGGCAGCGCGACGAACGGATGCGAGAGCACACGCAGGCGCTCGACGGCTCTGAGCGCGAGCACCGGCCGGAGGATCGTGCCTGTCATGCCGAGCACGAAGCAGAGCGGCGCGAGGTCGCCGAGGATCACGTGCTGCGCCATGTGCACGAAGAAGAAGTGCTCCTCGCCGAGTGCGTCGATCGGCGAGTTGAGGGCGAGCACGACGAACACGATCCCCGTCCAGAACATCCACTGACGCCACCGAGCGACCGGCCGACCTTCGTGCGCGAGCGTCCGCGTGCGGCGCAGGTAGAGGAACGACACCACCACCGTCGGCACGACTTGCAGCGGCTCCAACGACCAAGGCGTGAGGAGCGACGGCGATGCCATCTGCCTGGAACACTAGAGATAGGAGACCGCCGTGCAGCTTTTCCACTACCACCTCGTCACCTCGCAGCTCCGCGACGTCGAGGCCCGCTACCTGGGCAAGCTCGGGTTCGCGCTCGTCGCCCGCTACGGGCGGATCGGCGACGAGCACGTGGCAGTCGAGGCGGGCGCGTCGTGGGAGAAGCTCGAGAGCGAAGGGTTCAAGCTGCGCCTTTCCGAGCTCGAGCGCGGCAGCGTCAACGTAGTGGTGCAGCCCGGCCATTGGCGGATCCCGCGCGTCGACCATATCGGCGTTGCGCTCGACGAGGACGACTTCCAGTCCGTACTCGGCCGCGCGATGCAGTGGAACCTGCGCGTGCAGGAGCACGGCGGGCGCCGCACGTTCGTCGCGACGAACGCCGGGTACCGGCTCGAGGTGCATCCGCCGCGGGAGTGGATCGAGGAGCTGCTCGCAGACCAGGGCGAGTTCCGGCTTGCCGAGCTGCAGCTGCGCGCCGACGAGCCCGAGACGAAGGCCGGTGCGCTTGCCGACATCCTCGGCCTCGAGATGAAGGGCAACGCCGTCGACGTCGGCGGCACGCTCGTGCGGTTCCTGTCGGGCGGGCCCGAGGGTCGGCCGGAGCTGTACGGCGAGCGGTTCGAATGATCGGCGCGCCGCCCGGGTTTCTACACTGAGGCCCTGAGCTCGGAGCACAGCTACGCACGCGCAGGAGTTTCGCTGCAGACCGCCGGCTCGGTCGTCGACCGGTTGCGTGCGGCCGTCGAGTCGACTGGCGCGCGCGGGTTCGGCGCGTTCGCCGCTCTTCACCCGCTCGACGGCGAGCGCCTGCTCGCGGCCTCGACCGACGGTGTCGGCACCAAGCTCGTACTCGCGCGCGCGCGTGGACGGCTGCGCGACTGCGGCGCCGATCTCGCGGCGCACTGCATCAACGACGTTGCGACGTGCGGAGCCGAGCCGATCATGCTGCTCGACTACGTCGCCGCGAACGCGATCGACCTCGACGAGGTCGCCGAGCTCGTCGACGGCACAGCCGCTACCTGCCGCGAGGCGGGCGTCGCGCTCGTCGGCGGCGAGACGGCCGAGCTGCCCGGCATCTACGCAGACGGCGAGCTCGATTTCGCCGGCACCTGCGTCGGCGTCGTCGACCGTGCGGACCTGATCGACGGCTCGACCATCGAGGCGGGCGACGTCGTAATCGGGTTCCCGTCGGCGGGCGTGCACGCGAACGGCTTCACTCTCGTCCGCCGCGTGCTCGAGGACGAGGGCTACGACGGACCCGACCTGCTCGCGCCGACGCGCCTCTACCTCGACCTCGCGCGGCGACTCCGCGGCCGCGCGAAGGCATTCGTCCATGTGACGGGCGGCGGGATCGAGGGCAATCTGCAACGTGTGCTGCCCGATGGCCGCGACGCCGAGCTCGACTGGGAGGCGTGGGAGCGCCCGCCCGTCTTCGCGTGGCTCGCCCGCCACGTCGACGAAGACGAGCTACGGCGCGTGTTCAACCTCGGCATCGGCTGGTGTGCGGTCGTCGCGCAGGCCGAGCCCCGCGAGACCGTGATCGGAGTCGTCTCGTGATCGGCGTGCTCGTCAGCGGTCACGGCACGAACCTGCAGGCGCTGCTCGATGCCGGTCTGCCGATCGCCGCCGTTGCCGCGAATCGCAAGGACGCGCCGGCGCTGCAGCGTGCGCGCGAAGCGGACGTGCCGACCGCGACGTTCTCGCTCGACTGCTTCACAGATCGCGAGGAGCGCGACCTTGTGATGGCAACGTGGCTCGAGGAGCACGGCGTCGAGCTCGTCGTGCTCGCGGGCTACATGCATCTGCTGACCGAGCCGTTCCTGCTCCGGTTCCCGGGTCGGGTCGTCAACGTGCACCCGTCGCTCCTGCCCGCGTTCCCGGGCGCGCACGCGATCGACGACGCGCTCGAGGCAGGAGTCGCGACTACGGGCGTCACCGTGCATTTCGTCGACGAGGGCCTCGACTCCGGACCGGTGATCGCGCAGGAGTGCGTGCCCGTCGAGCCGCGCGAGACGCTCGAGGAGCGGATTCATTCGGTCGAGCACCGATTGCTGCCGAGCGTCGTGAGGGAGCTATGCCTGGCCGCGCGCTGATCTCCGTTTGGGAGAAGGAGGGCGTCGCGACGTTCGCGCGCGGACTCCACGACTTGGGCTTCGAGCTCGTCTCGTCGGGCGGCACGGCGGCGCACCTCGAAGACCATGGCCTGCCCGTGACGCGCGTCGAGGAGGTGACCGGCGCACCGGAGATGCTCGGCGGCCGCGTGAAGACGCTGCACCCGCGCATCCACGCCGGCATCCTCGCGCGGCGCGAGCTGCCGGAGGACGTCGCCGCGCTTGCCGAGCAGGAGATCGAGCCTTTCGACGTCGTCTGCGTGAACCTCTATCCGTTCGCGTCCGTTGCCGGCAAGCCGGGCGTGAGCGACGAGGAGGCGATCGAGATGATCGACGTCGGCGGCCCCTCGATGCTGCGCGCCGCGGCAAAGAACTTCGCCCACGTCGCGGCCGTCTGCGATACGCGCCAGTACGAGGTCGTGCTGCGTGAGCTCCGCACGAACGGCGCGGTATCAGCCGAGACGCGTCGGCGGCTCGCGGCCGAGGCGTTCGCGGCGACGGCGGAGTACGAGGCGGCAATTGCGAGCTGGTTCTCGCGCAGCGATGGCTTCCCGGAGCAGCTCACGCTCTCGTTCCGCAAGGTCTCCGATCTTGCCTACGGAGAGAATCCGCATCAGGCGGCAGCGCTGTACTGGGAGGTCGGCGCGCGACGGCACCTGCTTTCGCGGGTCGAGCAGCTCGGCGGCAAGGAGCTTTCGTACAACAACCTCGCCGACCTCGAGGGCGCGCGGCGTGTCGCGCGCGAGCTGCACGAGCCGGCGGCGGTGATCGTGAAGCATGGCAATCCGTGCGGCGTCGCGGTGGGTGCGACGATCGAGGAGGCGTGGGAGCGGGCGCTCGCGGCCGATCCGGTGTCGGCGTTCGGCTGCGTCGCCGTGTTGAACCGCGAGGTGCCCGCCGCGCTCGGGGAGCGCATCGCCGGCCATTTCGTCGAGGTGCTGTTCGCACCGAACTACGAGTTCGCGGCCATCGAGGCGTTACGCCGCAAGGAAGCGCTGCGCATTCTCGCCGACGGCGAGCGCCGCGCTGAGCGGCCGGGCGAGCGCGACCTGAAGCGCGTGCTCGGCGGTCTGCTCGTGCAGGACCGCGACGAGGAGATCGAGACCAAGGACGGGATGAAGGTCGTCACGGGGACGGTCGGCGCGGAGACCTGGAACGACGTGCTGTTCGCGTGGACGGTGTGCAAGCACGTCTCGTCGAACGCGATCGTGCTCGCGCGCGACCGGCAGACGATCGGCGTCGGCGCGGGCCAGATGAGCAGGGTCGACGCCGTGCGCATCGCCGTCGAAAAGGCACAGCAGCACGGACACGACATCCGCGGTGCGGTGCTCGCGAGCGACGCATTCTTCCCGTTCGCGGACGGTCCCGAGGTCGCGCTCGAGGCAGGCGTCACGACGATCGTGCAGCCCGGCGGCTCTCGGCGCGACGCCGAGGTGCTCGCGGCGGTCGAACGGGCCGGCGCCGCGATGGTCCTCACCGGTCGCAGACATTTCCGGCATTAGCGCCGACTCCTCTAGCATCGGACGCACCAGGCAACCGGAGGGGGAAGCGATGGCAGAGGTCGACCCGCTGCGCTGGAAGGCACTCGCCGTGGTGTGCGCGGCGTTCTTCATGACGATCCTCGACGTCTCGATCGTCAACGTCGCGCTGCCCTCGATCGGCACGTCGCTGCACTTCTCGCGCGACAACCTCCAGTGGGTGATCACCGCGTACTCGATCACCTTCGGCGGCTTCCTGCTGCTGGCCGGGCGGGCGGCCGACCTGCTCGGTCGTCGCCGCGTGTTCCTCGTCGGCGTCATCGTCTTTACGGCCGCGTCGTTCGTGTGCGGGCTCGCATGGTCGGAAGGCGTGCTGATCACATCGCGTGCAGTGCAGGGTCTCGGCGCAGCGATCATCTCCCCCGCCGCACTCTCGATCGTCATGACGACCTTCGAGGAAGGTGCAGAGCGGAACAAGGCGCTCGGTATCTGGGGCGCGATCGGCGGCTCGGGGGCAGCGGTCGGCGTGCTCGCCGGCGGCCTCCTCACCAAGTACGCCGGGTGGGAGTGGATCTTCTTCGTCAACGTTCCCGTCGGTGCGCTTGCGCTCGCACTCGCGCCACGTCTCGTGCGGGAGAGCCGCGTCGACCGCGAGAGCTCGCCGGACGTGGCCGGGGCGATCGCGGTCACGGCCGGGCTCGCGCTGCTCGTGTATGGAGTGTCGAACGCCCCGAGTCACGGGTGGAGCTCGAGTTGGACCCTGTCACGGCTCGTCGTCGCGGTCGTGCTGCTCGTCGCGTTTCTCGCGATCGAGGCGCGCGCCAAGGACCCGCTCATGCCGTTCAGGATCTTCCGGGTGAGCACCGTCGCGGGGGCGAACCTCTCGGGTCTGCTCCTCGGCTCCGTCACGTTCGCGAACTTCTTCCTGCTCACGCTGTTCGTGCAACAGGTGCTCGGCTGGTCCGCGCTCAAGACCGGGATCACGTTCATCGCGACGGCCGGAACCGCGATCCTCTGGGCGGGGGTCGCGCAAGCGCTCGTGACGCGGATCGGCGCGAAGACGGTGATGGCCGTCGGCTTCGTCGCGATGATCGCCGGCATGATCTGGTACACGCAGGTTCCGGCCGACGCGTCGTTCTGGGGCGATCTGCTGCCGGGCTACCTGCTCGTCGGTTTCGCGCTCCCGTTCACGTTCATCCCCGTGTCGATCGCCGCACTCGCGGGCGTCCAGCACCACGAGGCCGGCCTCGCATCGGGGCTGATCAACACCGCGCAGCAGATCGGCGGCGCGATCGGCGTCGCCGTCACGTCGTCTGTGTCGCTCAGCCACTTCGACCACCTGATCGCGAAGCACGGGCCGAGCTCGTTCGCGCAATCGTTCACTTCGGGCTCGCAGTGGGCGTTCTGGGTGTGCGCCGCCCTGAGCGTCGTCGGCCTCGTCGCGACGCTCGTCTTCGTGCGCTCGGACGAGCTCGCCCAGGTCGAGCAAAGCGCCGCGGTCGCATAGGCTTCCGGCCCGATGGCGCGCGAGTACCCGACCGTCCTCGATCTCGTCGGCCGGACGCCGATCGTCCGGCTCTCCCGCATCTCGGCGGGACTGCCGGCGACCCTGCTCGCAAAGCTCGAGTACATGAACCCGGGCGGGTCGAACAAGGACCGCATCGGGCTCGCGATGATCGAGGCCGCCGAGCGCGAAGGAAAGCTGAAGCCCGGCGGCACGATCGTCGAGCCGACGTCGGGCAACACCGGGGTCGGGCTCGCGATCGCGGCCGCGCTCAAGGGCTACCGCTGCATCTTCGTGATGCCGGACAAGATGAGCCAGGAGAAGATCGCGATGCTGCGTGGCTACGGTGCGGAGGTCGTGATCACACCGACGGCCGTCGACCACGACTCGCCCGAGTCGTACTACTCGGTCTCGTCGCGGCTCGCGGAGGAGATTCCCGGCGGGTTCAAGCCCGACCAGTACTCGAACATGGCGAACCCGGAGGCGCATTACGAGACGACGGGCCCGGAGATCCTCGAGCAGACCGGCGGTGAGCTCGCGGCGATCGTCATCTCCGTCGGCACCGGCGGCACGATCTCCGGCGTCGGCCGTTACTTCAAGGAGCACGCGCCGCACGTGAAGATCGTCGGCGTCGATCCGGAGGGCTCGGTGTACACAGCGTGCGGCGACGACGATCTGCATCCGTATCTCGTCGAGGGGATCGGCAAGGACACATGGCCGGAGACGATGGACCCGAAAGTGGTCGACGAGTGGATTCGCGTGTCCGACCGCGACTCGTTTCTCGCCGCGCGCCGGCTCGCGCGCGAGGAAGGGCTGCTCGTCGGCGGCTCGTCGGGCACGACGATCGCGGGGGCCCTGCGCTACGCGGCGTCGTGCGAACGTGGAGCGCAGGTGCTGACGCTGCTTCCGGACTCGGGCCGCTCGTACCTCTCGAAGTTTCTCGACGACAACTGGATGATCGAGCACGGCTTCCTCGATCGCGGCGCGCCGGTGCCGCGCGTGCGCGACCTGCTGCGCGCGAAGCCGGGCGAGACGCCCGCGCTCGTCACCGTCTCATCGCACCAGAAGGTCGCCGAGGCGATCAGCGTGATGGAGCGCTATTCGATCTCGCAGCTGCCGGTGGTACGCGACGGCGAGCTGGCCTCCCTGGCCGACGTGATCGGCTCGCTGCAGGATCGCGCGCTGCTCGATCTGGTGTTCAAGAACGCGGATGCGCTGCACGAGGACGTCGCGGTGGCGATGCAGGGCCCGTTGACCGCGGTCGACGCCGATGCGTCGGTCGACGAGATCGTGACGGCGTTGACGGGCGGCACGAACGCGGTCGTCGTCGCCGACAGCGGCCGGCCGGTGGGCGTCGTCACGCGCTCGGATCTGCTCGAGTACCTCGCGCACGCGCGCTAGTACTCCCTGCTGGACATGCGCCTCGGAGACTAGTCCGGTGGCTGCCACCGTGAATGAACTGCAACGAGTTGTTTACAGCGGGCGAACCCACGGCGGTGGCTCCGTCTCAAATGCACGCCGCTCTGCAGCGCGCCCGAGGTCTTTTGGCAAGCCTGGCGGAGACCAGTCCGGTGGCTGCCACCGTGAACGAACTGCGCCAGGCTGTCCACAGGACCGCCGGTTTGGAGCCCGCCCCGGACGACCGGAGGGCGCGGATACGTTGCACACCACGTGCCGAACGCGTCGAGGACCGCAACGCTCGCAGAGATCCGCCGCACGATCGTCTCCGCGCAGGGCTACGCGGTCCGCTTCCGCCGTGCGCGCGAAGACGACGTCGAAGCCTCCGTGCGCCGCCTCAGCGCCGTGCAGCTCGACTCGATCTCGACGGTCGACCGCGCGCACCGGCTGACGATCGCCTCGCGCGTCGGCGCCTTCGAGCCGGACGCCGTCACGTCGCTGCTCCGAACAGGCCGGCTGTTCGAGTACTGGGCACACGAGGCCTCGCTGCTCCCCGTCGAGCTCTGGCCGCACTTTCGCGCCACGATGAACGGCGCCGGCCACTGGGGCTCGCACGACCGCGCGCTCACGACACATGCCGATCTCGTCGCGCCGATTCTCGCGCGCATCCGCGAAGAGGGTCCGCTCGGTTCGCGCGACTTCGAGGGCGGCGGTGGCGGCGGCATGTGGAACTGGAAGCCGGCCAAGGCCGTCTTGGACGCGCTCTGGGACCGCGGTGACCTCGTGATCGCGGGCCGCCGCAACTTCCAGCGCCTATACGACCTCACAGAGCGCGTGATCCCGCCCGAGATCCTCACCGCGCCGGCGCCGAACGAGGCCGACACGCTGGAGACGCTCGCGCTGCTCGCCGCACGTGCACGCGGCGCGCTCACCGAGGCGGCGATCCGCGAGCACTGGCGCCTCAGAGGCGGCAAGGCGCGCCTGCGTCCCCACCTCGCGGGCCTCGTCGAGCGAGGGCTGCTGCGCGAGGTCGCCGTCGACGACGGCGGCGCGCCGTTCTACATCGCACCCGAGACGGAGCTCGGCGGCGATCCGGCGCCGCTCGTGCTCGTCTGTCCGTTCGACAACCTCGTCTGGGACCGGCCGCTCCTTCGCCGCGTCTTCGGCTTTAACCACGTGATCGAGGTCTACAAACGCGACCACGAGCGCGTGTACGGCTACTACGTGCTGCCGCTCCTCGCCGGCGACCGGTTCGTCGGCCGTGCCGACGTGAAGGCCGACCGCGCCGAAGGCGTGCTCCGAATCCGCCGATTCCACCCGGAGCCGAAAACGCGTGGCGACTTCGACGCGAAGCTCGAGCGGGCTGCACTTCGGCTCGCGCGTACGATCGGGCTCGAACGTGTCGAACGCGCGTGAAGTCACCGTCGAGGAAGCTCGCCGCATCGCGGTGCGCGCGCAGCTGCTCGACGGCTCGGCGACCGACGTCCTCTCGACCGTCCGCCGGCTCGGCTTTCTACAGCTCGATCCGATCTCCGCGGTCGCGCCGCCGCAGCACCTCGTACTCTGGAGCAGGCTCGGCAACGAATACGACCCGGCTGAGCTCGACCGGCTGACCTGGCAGGAGCGAAAGCTCGTGGAGTGGGACGCGTACCTCTACCCAGTCGAGGACCTGCCGCTTCTCAAAGCACGCATGCGGCGCAAGGACCGGCCGCTCGACCGCCGGCTCGACAACTACCTGAAAGAGCACGCCGCGTTTCGCCGTTACGTCCTGCGCGAGCTCGAGCAGCGCGGGCCACTGCTCTCGCGCGAGATCGAAGACCACCTGCCGTCGGGGCGCGAGCCGCACCGCTGGTGGGGCGCACGCAAGATGGGACTCATGCTGGAGGTGCTCGCCGCACGCGGCCACGTCGCGGTCGTCGGGCGGAACGGAAAGCAGCGGGTGTGGGACCTCGCCGAGCGCTGGTATCCGCAGGTGGAGCCGCTCCCCTGGCGGGAGGCCAAGACCGAGCTCGAGTCCCAAATCTGGCGACGGCTCGGCGTCCGCCTCGTGCGCGGGAAGCTGCTAGCACATCCGGATGCGGTCGATGGCCCGGCCCCCCGCCGCGTCACGTTCCTCTCGCCGTTCGACCGGCTCGTCCACGACCGGGAACGCGCGCACGCGTTGTGGGACTTCTTCTACCGGCTCGAGATGTACGTGCCGAAGGCGAAGCGCCAGTACGGCTACTACGTCCTGCCGATCCTCGCCGGCGACCGCGTGATCGGCCGCATCGAGCCGCTCCACGACCGCAAGGCCGGCGTACTGCGCGTGCTCGGGACGTGGTGGGAGCCGGGCGTGAAGCCCGTGTCCCTCCAGAAGCCGCTGCGCAGCCTCGCTCGGTGGCTCGGCGCCAAACTAGAGTTGGAGGCTTGACCATGGACTTCGAGACGCGCGCAATCCACGCCGGACAGGAGCCCGACCCCACAACCGGCGCGATCATCACGCCGATCTACCAGACGTCGACTTTCGTGCAGGAAGCCGTCGGCGTGCACAAGGGCTACGACTACGCGCGCGTCGCGAACCCGACGCGGACTGCATTGCAGGTCGCGCTCGCAAGCCTCGAGAACGCGGCGCATGGGATCGCGTTCAGCTCCGGGCTCGGCGCGACGACCACGCTGATGCATCTCGTCGACCCGAGCGAGCGCGTGGTCCTGATCGCCGACGTGTACGGCGGCGTGTACCGGATGACGTCGCAGGTGTACGAGCCGAAGGGCTACCGCTTCACGTATGTGCCCGCTTCCGAGTTCGACGACAACCTCGCGTCGTACCTCGACGAGGACGTGAGACTCGTGTGGGTCGAGACGCCGTCGAACCCGCTCCTCAACGTCGTCGACATCGCGAAGGCGGCGCGCGCCGCACATGCGGTCGGTGCGCAGCTCGTCGTCGACAACACCTTCGCGAGCCCCTACCTGCAGCAGCCGCTCGACCTCGGCGCAGACGCAGTCGTGCACTCGACGACCAAGTACCTCGGCGGCCACAGCGACGTCGTCGGCGGCTTCGTTGCAACCAACGACGACGCCCTCGCGGAGCGCCTCTACTTCCTGCAGAAGTCGCTCGGCGCCGTGCCGGGTCCATTCGACGCGTGGCTCGTGCTGCGCGGGTTGAAGACGCTGGCGGTGCGGATGCGGCAACACTGCGAGAACGCGCGCCGCGTTGCCGAGTTCCTGAACGGGCATCCCGCGGTCGAGCGTGTGCTCTGGCCGGGCCTGCCGGACCACCCCGGTCACCATGTCGCGCGGGCGCAGATGCGCGACTTTGGCGGCATGGTGTCGTTTCTCTGTGAGTCCGACCAGGCGGCGGTCGACCTCGTCGCACGCACGAAGCTCTTCCAGCTCGCGGAGTCGCTCGGCGGCGTCGAGAGCCTGATCGAGCACCCGGCGCGCATGACGCACGCATCGACGGCCGGCGCCCCGTTCGCGCCACCCGGGAACCTGGTTCGGCTGTCGGTCGGCATCGAGTCGGCGGACGATCTCGTCGCCGATCTCGAGGCTGCGCTCGTCACACCGGCTGTCCGCGCATAGCCGGCGGCAACCGCGGCACGTCGCGCCAAGGCAGCAACCCGAACCGCGCGAGCGCGTGCGGCAGGCGCCTGTTGGCACGCATCTCGGCCGTGTGGCTCCACTCGCCGTGGAAGTCCCAGAGGCGCGCGTCGCGATCGTGGTGCTCGTCGTGCTCGATGTCGATCGCGAGCCGGTTCGTCTCGTCGATCTGGTCGCGGATGATGCGGTCGCGTGAGCTCCAGAAGAGCTGCAGCGGCACGCCCGAGTTCGCAATCGCACGTGCGTAGTGGTCGGGGCTCCGTACCGCGTACGCATGCGGCACCTGCTTCGGCGTGCCGCCGATCTCCTCGCGCGCGAGCCGTTGCAACGCCTTCCCGTCCGGGAGGGCGGCGAAGTCGCGATACCGCCGCGCCATGTCGGTGTCCGGGTCGAACGCTGCGGCGCCGGCGAGCAGATGTGGATGCGTCGCGAGGAGAAGCAGCGTCTCCTGGCCGCCCATGGAGCCGCCGATCGCGTAGATGCGGCGGCGATTCACATCGACGCCGTTTCGGCGCACGATCTCCGGCATCCGCGCGAGATCGGCGATCTGGCCGGGAGCGCCCCACGAGAACCAGTGCAGCCTCCGGCCCTCGCCCGCCGGGTTGATCACCGCGAAGCCGCCCTCGCCGGGCAGGTCGCCCCAGAAGAGCGCGTTGTAGCTCTCGTCGACGCCGCGGCCGTGCGGCGAGATGACGAGCGGGATCTTCTGGCCGTGGTAGCCGGCGGGCAGCAGCAGCCACGCCGGGCGCTCGACGCCGTCGTGCGCGCGGTAGTAGATCAAGCGAATCGCCGTCAAGGGCGTCGGTGTTGCCGGCGCGTCCATCGCGCTCGCGAACGGCGCCACCGCGAGCCCCAGGAGCAGCACGAGCGCGATCCGCATCCCGAGAAACGGTAGGTCCTCGACTGCGAAGATGCAGTTATGAGTTCGTTGCAGCTGATCGACCTGCACTTCGGCGGAGCCGAGCGCGCGATCGGCGTCTACGTCGTCGACACCGAAGACGGGCCTGCGCTCTTCGACTGCGGGCCGACGTCGACGATCGACGCGCTCGACGCGGGGCTTCGTGACATCGGTCTCGAGCTGGCGGACATCCGCCACCTGTTGCTCTCGCACATCCATCTCGACCATGCGGGTGCGGCCGGTGTGCTCGTCCGCCGTCATCCCGGCCTGCAGGTGTGGGTGAGCGAGATCGGCCATCCGCACCTGCTCGACCCGTCGCGCCTCGAGCGCTCGGCACGGCGGCTCTACGGCGACGCGTTCGACCCGCTCTGGGGAGAGCTCGCGCCGGTGCCGGCTACGAACGCGCGCATCGCGACGGGCAACGTGCTCGGCTGGGATACGTTCCCGACGCAGGGACATGCCTCGCATCACGTGAGCTACGAGCGTGACGGCGTCGTGCTCGCCGGCGATGCCGCAGGCGTGCGCATGCCCGGCTCCACCTACGTGCTCCCCGTCTCGCCGCCGCCCGACATCGACGTCGAGACCTGGCACCGCACCGCGTCGACGCTGCGCGAGCGAGCGCTCGACCGGCTCGCACTCATCCACTTCGGCGTCCACGACGACGTCGCCGCGCACCTCGACCGCTTCGACGCGGAGCTCGACCGGTGGGCGGAGCGCGTCGGGTCGGGAATGGAGCTCGAGGACTTCGTCGCGGCAGCGCGAGCCGATGCGGGCACCGAGGCGGACGAGTACGACCGCGTCGCGCCGTTCTGGCAGTCCTGGCACGGCCTTCGGCGCTACTGGGACACGAAGCGCAGCGCGTGAAGTCCGGCCCTCTCCGCGGGCGGGAGTTCCGCCTGCTTTTCGTCGCCCGCACGGCGTCGCGCTTCGGCTCGGCGATTTTGCCGTCTTCCCGTCCGCGCAGCCGCTCGTCGCGACCGGGCTCGCGTGGGGCTTGGCGAGCGAGGTCTTCGGCGTCATGTGGACTGTCACGATGCAGCGGCAGATCCCGCCCGACAAGCTCTCACGCGTGCTGTCATACGACATGCTCGGCTCGTTCGTCTTGATGCCGCTCGGCGTCGCGGCGGCCGGGCCGGTGTCGGCACTCGTCGGCGACCGCGCGACATTCATCGGCTGCGCCGTCCTGACCGTCGCGGCAACCGCGCCCGTTCTTCTGTCGCGCGAGGTCCGAACGCTCGAACGCGCGTTCAGCTCGTGCGGTAGACGTTCACGCCCGTCGTCTGTGCGCGGGCGAGCACCAGCATCTCGTCGATCGACACGTGCGGCGGGCGCGTGACAGCGAAGAGGATGCACTCGGCGATGTCCTCAGCCGTGAGCGGGCCGCCCAGCCCTACGTCGGCATAGACGGCAGCAGCCTTCTGCTCGTCGCCGCGGAACCGCACCTTCGAGAAGTCGGTCTCGACGAGGCCGCCGGCGATGTTCGTCACGCGCACCGGCTTGCCGAACAGGTCCTCGCGCAGCGCGCGCGTATAGCCGTGCACCGCGAACTTCGACGCGACGTACGACGAGCCGTTCGCGTACGCCCAGATCCCCGCCACCGAGCCGATGTTCACCACATGCCCGTCGCCGCTTCCGATCAGGTGCTCGATGCAGAGGCGCGTCATTCGCATCAGCCCGAGGACGTTCGTCTCGATCACCTCGCGCTCGTCGTCCTCGTGCGATTCCCACACGGGATCCCGGCCGCGTGAGAGGCCGGCGTTGTTGACGAGGATGTCGAGCCCGCCGAGACGCGCGAGCGCGTCCTCGACGAAGCTGCGGCAGCTTTCGGGGTCGGTGACGTCGAGGTTCCCCTCGCGGCGGGAGCCGGTGACCACCTCGGCGCCTGCAGCCGAGAGGGCCGCGGCGGTAGCCGCGCCGATCCCGCTCGACGCGCCGGTCACGATCGCCCGTTTCCCCTCGAGGCCCACAACGTGACGATAACGACAACGAATCGCGCTCAGGCGCGTCTAAGTTCCCAACCATGCTCACCCCGGGCAGAGGCCACGAGCGCACCCAGCGGGCCGCGGTCACCGCGGTCGTCCTGCTCGTCCTACTCGGGCTCGTCGCATACGCCTCGAGCTCGGGGCTCGGGCGCACCCGCCAGTCGCAGCCGACGCCGGGCTACGTCAGCTGGGCGATGAGCATCTTCCTGGTGATCTTCGTGCTGATGATCCCGGTCGCGATCTACATCTACTTCTTCCAGGGTCGCGACGAGATCCTGGCGCGCAAGGCGAAGCAGCAGAGCTTCGGTATCCGGGTGGCGAAGAGGCTTGCGGTGCTCGCGCTGATCCTCCTGATCTTCGGCCTGCGCGTCTACCTCGGAAAAAACTGGCAGCATCTGAGCTTCCTGCACCACCAGTCGCCGGGGCCGACGGGAACCCGCTCGAAGCTGCACGAGAAGGGCGGCAACTACAATCCGAGCTTCCAGTGGCCGGTGCTGTACGTCACGCTGGTTCTGTTCGCCTTGCTTGCCGGCTGGCTATGGCTCCAGCACCGCAAGGAGCTCGCGGGCCGGCCCCTGCTGCCCGAGCGCACCGCGGCCGAAGACGTCGCCGCGTCGATCACCGACGCGATCGACGACCTCGAGGCGGAGCCGGATCCGCGGCGTGCCGTGATCGCCGCCTACGCGCGGATGGAGACGGCTTTCGGCCGAAACGGGCTGACGAGGCGTCCGAGCGAGACTGCAGTCGAGTACCTGCGCCGGATCCTGCTCGGACTCGGGTCGCGCAGCGAGCCCGTGACGCGTCTCACCGGCCTCTTCGAGCAGGCGAAGTTCTCGCACCACCGCATCGACCGCGACATGAAGTACCAGGCGATCGACGCGTTGCGTGCGATCCGCGCCGACCTGAGCGCGGCATGAGAGTCCAGCGTCTCGACCTGCTGCTCTACCTCGTGGCGGCGACGATCGCGTTCGGAGTCGTCGCGGAGACGCTGCCCGGCGACCGCGACATCGCCGTGCGTATCTACGCGCTCGCCGTCGGCGCGCTCCTGATGACCGCGGTCGTCTCGTCGTTCGAGTCCCAGCTTCCGCGCGGGCGCACGTCCGACCTGACACGCGCGCTCGACGAGAAGCCGCCCGAGCCAGAGCGCATCGCCGATCTGCGCCGGATGGAGCGCGAGGTGACGCTCGCGGTCGGGAACGCCCACGACCTGCACACGAAGCTGCTGCCCCACCTGCGCGACATCGCCGCCGCCCGGCTCGAACGCGGGGGCCGCCGTCCGGGCCCCGAGACGCTCGGCCGGTGGTGGGAGCTCCTCCGCCCGGACCGGCCGCCGCCCGACGAGCGCTTCGCACGGGGGATCTCGGAGGCTGAGCTGCGTGACCTCGTCGCCGACCTTGAGAGGATGTGAGGGTGGACCTCGCCGACGTCGGGAGAATCTCGAGCCTGCTGGTCGACGAGGTCGAGAAGGCCGTCGTCGGCAAGCGCCCTGCGCTCGAGCTGCTGATGCTCGGCCTGCTGGCCGACGGGCACGTCTTGCTCGAGGACTATCCCGGCCTCGCAAAGACGCTGATGGCGCGGTCCTTCGCACAGGCGTGCTCGATGGACTTTTCGCGCATCCAGTTCACGCCCGACCTGATGCCGTCCGACGTGACCGGCTCGTCGGTCTTCAACCAGCGCACGTCCGACTTCGAGTTCCGGCCGGGCCCCATCTTCGCGAACCTCCTGCTCGCGGACGAGATCAACCGCGCCCCGCCGAAGACGCAGGCCGCGCTGCTCGAGGCGATGCAGGAGCGACAGGTGACGACTGAGGGCGAGACGCGGCGGCTCGGCCCGCCGTTCCTCGTGCTCGCGACGCAGAACCCGATCGAGTACGAGGGCACCTACCCGCTGCCGGAGGCGCAGCTCGACCGCTTCCTGCTGCGCATGTCGGTGGGGTATCCGGAGCGAGAAGACGAGTGGCGCATGCTCGCCGACCGCCTCGAGCGGCGCACCGACGAGGTGCAGCTCGAGGCCGTCGTCGATCGCGAAACGCTGCTCGAGATGCAGGCCGCGTGCGAGGAGGTCCACGTTTCCGAGCCCGTCGGTCTCTACATGGTCGACATCGTCGCCGCGACGCGCACCTCGCAGTCGCTGCAGGTCGGCGCGTCGCCGCGCGGCTCGCTTGCACTGCTCAAGCTGTCGCGATGCCGCGCCGCCCTCGACGGCCGCGACTTCGTGACGCCGGACGATGTGAAGGCAGTTGCGGTGCCCGCGCTCGCGCACCGACTGACGCTTCGACCGGAGCTTTGGGTGCAGCGTGTGTCGGCCGAGGAGATCGTCCGCGATCGGCTCGACTCCGTCCCGACGCCTGCTGCAGAAGACCTGGCTGCACCGGCGTGATCCGGCGCGCGTCGCCGAAGCTCGTCGCCTACGCCAACCTCTCCGCCGTCGGCCTGCTCACCGCACTCGTGCTCGGCCGCCCGGAGCTCGTCGCGCTGGCCGCGCCGTTCCTCGTGGCGCTCGGCGCAGGGCTCGTGCTCGCATCGCCGCCGCGCTTTTCCGCCGAGCTCTCGGCCGACGAGCGGGTGGTCGAAGGCGATCTCATCGAGGCGCGCCTCGCCGTGGCGGCAGCGACGTCCGTCGCGCGGCTGGACGTCTACCTGCGCGTTCCCGAAGGGCTCGAAGCCGGAGGCGAGCAGGGAACTGCGCGCGCAATCAGCCTGCGCCGGGGCGAGACGCGCGACCTGGACTTCGAGCTTACCGCCCGGCTCTGGGGCGCGCACGCGCTCGGACCGCTCTACCTGCGTGCGCGCGACCCGCTCGGGCTCGTCTCGTGGGAGGGCATGCTCGCGCGAACGCCGAGCGTCCGCGTGTACCCGAAGGAGGACACGCTTCGCCGAATCGTGCATCCGCGCGACACCCAGGTCTTCTCGGGTAGCGAGGTCGCGCGGCGCAAGGGTGAGGGCATCGAGTTCGCGGACGTGCGGCCGTGGACGTCGGGCGATGCGGTGAAGCGCGTGAACTGGCGTGCGACCGCGCGGCGAGGCGAGCTCTGGGTGAACGAGAGTCACCCCGAGCGCAACACCGACGTGATCCTGTTCGTCGATTCGTTCGCGGACGCACGGCAGGCGGGCGCGGGCACGCTCGATCTCGCGGTGCGCGCGACGGCAGCTCTCGCCGACGCATACATCCATCGCCGCGATCGCGTGGGCCTCGTCTCCTTCGGCGGCATCCTCCGCTGGCTGCTGCCGGGCATGGGAACGGTGCAGCTCTATCGCATCATCGACGCGCTGCTCGACACCGAGGTGATCCTCTCCTACTACTGGACCGAGATCGACGTGCTGCCGCGCAGAACGCTGCCGCCGAACGCGCTCGTAGTCGCGCTGTCGCCGTTACTCGACCGTCGCTTCGTCGGCGCGCTGCTCGACCTGCGCGCACGGGGTGTCGACCTCGCCGTCGTCGACATCTCGCCGCTTCCCTTCACGACTCGGCCGGCTGGCGGGCTCGACGCCGTGGCCTACGACATCTGGACGCTGCGCCGCGATGCGCTGCGCCATCGCCTTCAGCAGGCGGGTGTCGCCGTTGCCGAGTGGCGCGAGGATGCGCCGCTGCAGGCCGTGCTCGAGGAGGTGAGGTCATTCAGGCGCTACGCCCGGGCCGCACACGTCTGATCACCGGGATTGGCGCGGTGGCCTCGCTCGCCGCCGTCGCACTGTATGCCGCTACGGCAGGCGGCGTGCTCGCGATCGCAGGCGAGTCGATCGCGGCCGGCGGCGCGGTGGTGCTCGCCGCCGGCATCGCGCTCCGCACTCCCTTCGTCGTCCCGTGGTCGGTGGCGCTCGCCGGAGCGGGCTATGTCGTCGCCCGCGAGCGGCACGCCGTCGCCGACGGCTGGGCCCCGCTCGTCGGAGCCGCGCTTCTGCTCGCGGCCGAGCTGGCCGCGTGGTCGATCGCCCACGACCGCCGCATCGACGAGGAGCGCGCGGTCGTGCTCAGGCAGGCCGCGACGGTGGCGGCGGTCGTGCTCGGGGCAGCGTTCGTCGGCTTCGTGCTCGTCGGAGCCGCGGGGATCTCGTCGTCGCCGGGCGCACTGCCGATCGTGCTCGGCGCGGCCGCCGCCGTGGCGGCGGTCGGCCTCGTCGGCAAGCTGCTGCGGCAGTGAGCCCAGCGTCTCCTACGTCGCGGTGATCGACGCCGTCGCCGACTCCGTGACGCCGTTCGCGTCGTTCACGTCGGCGGTGACGGAGTACGTCTTCCCCTTGACCGGCTTGAAACCGGTGGCGGTGAACTTGATCGACTCGTCGCCGGCGATCACCGCCGTCGGCTGACCGACGGCCACCTGGGACTTGCCGTCCCATACGTGGTAGGTGAGACCGACGGTAGCGCCGGCGCCCGCGTTCGCTGCGAGCTGCGGCACGAACACCGTGATCGTCGGCGTCCTCCCCGCCTTGACCGTCGTCAGGGTGCCGTTGATCAGCCGCGCGAGCGCCGAGAACGCCGCGAACGACGGCTTGTGCGAGCCGTTCGTGTTTTCGACACCGCTCTTCCACGGGTTGCCGGCGCTGTCGCGGAACGTGAACCAAACGAACATCTGGATGTTCGGGTCGTTGCGGGCGATCGTCAGCGCTTGCTTCGCGTAGGACGCCTGCAGCGATGTCGAGATGCCCTTCGGCTGCGCGGGCCTGGTCTCGTGGCCGTATTCGGTGATCCAGACCGGGACGGTGCGGTGGAAGTACTTCTTCAGGTTCTTCTCGAAGGTCGGCAGCGTCGACAGCGTGACGTTCGGGTAGCGGACCTTCTCGAGCGGCTTCGCTGTGCGTGCGGTCGGATACGGGTGATGCGCCCACGCGTCGAACTTGAGACCCCGCACCCTCGCGAGCATCTTCGCGAACGTGCCTGGCGAAACCGTCGCGCTGACGCCCTTGGCCGGCTTGTCGCGGCCCTGGGCCGACGTCTCACCGACCGCGACCTTCGCGAGCGGGTTCGCCGACTTGATCGCGGCATACGCGACCTTGAACAGCGCGCCGTAGTGCGCTGCGCTGACGATGGTCTTGCCGGAGTACTGCGGATACAGGAACTGCTGCAGGTTCGGCTCGTTCCAGATCGACCAGAGCGACACCGAGCCGTGGCCGTTGTGCCCGTTGTACCGGGTGGCGAGCATGCGAACGAACGTCGCGAACGTGCTGCTGCTCTTCGGCAGGTAATTCGGCGTGTGTCCGCCGTTCGCCCACTTCGGCGTGCCGGTGACGTTCATCATCACGCGCATCCCCGCACGCGATGCGTTCGCGACAAGGTCGTCGAGATCGGTCAGGCGGTACGCCGGATCGTCGCCGTTGGCCGCGTTCGCGGGCTTCGTCGGGGCGATCGTCGACCAGTTGACCGACGTGTGGATGATCGACGCGCCGGTCGATGCGGCTGCGTCGATGTTCTGCTGCGCAGCCGGCGAGAAGCGAAAGCTGACATCGTCGAAGAAGCCGATCGGCATCTGACGCGCGGCGCTCGCAGTGGCGGCCGGCACGACGAGCAATGTGAGCGCAGCAAGCAGGGCGAAGCGGTGTGGTTTCCGCAAGAGTTTCACTCCTCCTGGTTCGCGGGCGGCGATCGCGGGCCACCGTAGCGAGGTGCTTTGAGGGCGGTGTTAAGACGCTTACGTGCTTCGCCGCCAGTCGCGGAACGCCTGCAGCAGCGCAGACTCCGCTTCCGGTGAAAGATCCGCCGGCACGAGCGATCCGGTAATGCGGATCGTCACGCGCAGCTGCTCGACGTATTCGGTGCAGCCGTCGCAGCCGGCGAGATGGTGCTCGAACGCACGAGTGTCGCGCTCGCCGAGCGCCCCTTCGAGGTAGTCCGTGACCAGCTCGACGAGCTCTTGGCAGCTGAGTGCTTCGACGTCCATCATGCGAGGTACTCCTCGAGTGCACGGCGTACGCGTGACCGCGCGCGGTGCAGGAGAACACGTTGATTGACCTCCGAGATGTCGAGCGCGTTACGCACCTCGTCGCTGCTCCAGCCTTCGATGTCGCGCAGCGAGATCACGGCGCGCTGGTTCGCAGGGAGCGCCTCGATGGCCGCCGCGATCGCCTGGCGCGTCTCCGCGGCGAGCAGCCGCTCCTCGGGCAGGTCGCGCGGCGGTGAGGCCCAGCCGCCCGGATGGTGCGGGTCGTCGTCGGGCAGGAAGCGCTCCGGCTCGACGGACGCTTCGGGCACACGGCTCGCGTCCTGGAGCGCCGAGAACGGGATCGTGCGGCCCTCGCGCTGCGCGCGGGTCTTCGCGGTGTTGACGAGGATACGGAACACCCACGTCTTGAGCGACGACCTGCCTTCGAAGTGGTCGAGCGCGCCAAGCACGCGCAGCCACGCCTCCTGGACGACCTCGTCGGCGACGGCGCGGGACGGCACGAAGATCTGCGCGACGCGCAGGAGCGACGAATGCCATTCGCGGACGATCGTCGCGAACGCCGCCTCGTCACCGGCAAGCAGCGCGGCCACGAGCCGCTCGTCGTCCACGGGACGCGATTGTAGTTAGAGCGCCTACGCGTCGCGCGTGCGCAGCACGATCGCGGCCGCGACGAGCGCGGCCACTGCATACGCTACGAACACGGCGAACCCGGGCCACGGCCGCAGGTTGTGCGCGCTGTGGGTGAGCGCGATCACCGAGCGGCCGGCGTTCGACGGCAGGTACTGCGAGATCGCGTTGTTCCAGCTCGTCGGCAGGACGTCCATGAGCGGCGGCAACACGAAGAAGATCGCCGCGAACGCCGCGATGCCGCCGGCGGTGTTACGAACGATCGTGCCGATGCCGACCGTCAGCACGGCGATGACGACGAGATAGAGGGCGGCGCCGATGACTGCTCGCGCGACTCCGGGATGGCTCCAGGAGTAGCTCGCATGGTGGCGCGAGAGGATCGACTGGCTGGAGAAGAACGCGATCAGCACAGACGGCAGCATTAGCGCGAACGTAACGACCGCGAACACACCGGCCTTCGCCCAGAGCACCGGCAGCCGCTTCGGCACCGCGGTCAAGGTCGCGCGGATCATTCCCGTCGAGTACTCGGACGAGATCACGAGCACGCCGAGGACGCCGATCGCGAGCTGCGCGATCTGCGAGCCGATGAGCGCCGGGTCGAGCGGGTTGAAGTGCAGGCGGTCATGCGGGCTGCGCGAGCCCCAGTGGCTCGAGATGATCGATGAGGCGAGGATCGGGAAGCCGATCGTGAGGACGGTCGCGACGAGCAGCGACCAGCGCGTCGCGCGGACGCTCCAGAGCTTCGTCCACTCCGAGCGAACGACGCGCGCCTGCGTGACGCCCCCATCGCCCACTGTCGCTCTTGACAGCGTGGCCGCGGTCATGCCGCTGCCTCCGCCGTCTCCGCGTGCCCGAACTCGAGCTCGCCGCGTGTGATGTCCATGAACGCTTCTTCGAGCGACGCCTGGTGCGGCGCGAGCTCGTGCAGCACGACAGACGCAGCGGCGGCGGCCTCTCCGACCGCTTCGACCTTGAGCCCGCTCACCTCGAGGTAGCCGTCGTCCGTGTGCCCGACGGTGGCGCCGAGGCGCTCGACGGCGGCGGCGAGCTTTTCGGGCGTCGGCGTGCGCACACGCACGATGTCCTTCGAAGCGCGCGCGACGAAGTCGGCGACGCTCGTGTCGGCGATCAGCCGTCCACGGCCGATCACGATCAGGTGGTCGGCGGTCAGCGCCATCTCGCTCATCAGGTGCGACGAGACGAACACGGTGCGCCCTTCGCTCGCGAGCCGGCGCAGCATGGTGCGAATCCACTGGATCCCCTCGGGATCGAGGCCGTTCACCGGCTCGTCGAGCATCACCGTGGACGGGTCGCCGAGGAGCGCGGTTGCGATCCCGAGCCGCTGCCCCATGCCGAGCGAGAACTTGCCGGCCCGCTGCTTCTGCACGTCGTTGAGGCCGACGAGCTCGATCAGCTCCTCGACGCGCGTGTTCGAGATGCCGTGCGTCTGGGCCAGCGCGCGCAGGTGGTTGCGCGCCGAGCGGCCGGTGTGCGTCGAGCGCGCTTCGAGCAGCGCCCCGACCTCGCGCAGGGGCGCGCGATGCTCCCGGTACGGCTTCCCGTTCACGGTGACGTGACCGCTCGTCGGCCGGTCGAGCCCGAGGATCAGACGCATCGTGGTCGACTTCCCCGACCCGTTCGGGCCGAGGAAGCCGGTCACGACCCCAGGACGGACGTCGAACGACAATCCGTCAACGGCCCGCTTGTCCCCGTAGTCCTTCGTGAGCGCGCGTGCTTCGATCACTGCCGCTATGAAACCAGCCGTTGTCTGACGACTCTCTGACGGTGTGAGATTCTTTCGCCCCGAGAGCGAACAGGGAGGCAAGCGATGAAGCTCGACAAGCAGTTCGTGATCGACGAGCTGAAGAAGGAAGGCCAGTCGGCGAAGGTGCAGCAGGCGCTCGACGAGCTGCCGGAGAAGATCGACCACGAGCAGCACGCGGCGATGCTCGAGAAGCTCGGGATCGATCCGGGGAAGCTCGCAGAGAAGGCAGCGAAGTCCGGGCTCGCGGATCTCTGACGCGCGGCGCAGCCCGCACCGCGACGATCCGATCTACTCCGTCGCGAGCTCGGGCTCGGCGCGCACGCCGCTCTCGCTCCAGGTGACATACGCGACGAGCGCGGCGATCACGAGCAGCAGGACGAAGGCGACAGGCCCGTCGCCGTAGCCAAGGCCACCGGCGTGACGTGATTTGCCGGTCCAGTCGGCGAACGATGCGCCGAGCGGGCGCGTGAGCACATATGCGGTCCAGAACGACAGGATCGGGTTGGCGCCGAAGAAGCGCCAGGCGAGCGCGGGAACGAGGAACGCGGCGGCGAAGATCAGTCCCGCCGACAGGAAGCCGAGGTTCAGCGTGTAGGCCGCGAGATCGCCGGTCGCCGTGCCCATGGCGAAGGTCGCGAGCACCGCGAGCCAGTAGAACGTCTCCCGGCGCGTCGTCGTGATGCTGTGGATCGAGAGCGTTCGCTCCGTGCGCTGCCAGGCGACGAAGACGACGGCGAGCGCGACGGCGAAAAAGATCGTCGAGGCGACGTACGGCACCTTGAACTCGACGTGCAAAACGTCGGCCGCCATCGTCCCGAAGACCGCGACCATCAGCACCGCGAGCCAGTACGCCCACGGCACGTAGCGCGCGCTGCGGTACTGGATCGCGAGCGCGATCACGAACGCCGCGAAGCCGAGGATGACCGCGGCGTATGGGTTGTAGCCGTGGACGAGGTAGTCGGAGGTCGACTCGCCGACGGCGGTGGTGAGGAGCTTGATCGCCCAGAAGACCACCGTGATCCGCAGCGGGACCTTGAGCCCGGCCGGCGGCCGGACGAGCCTCTGCACGAGCGAGCCGTCCACGCCGCCGAACGGTACGAAGCGCTCTCTGACAATTGCCTGACGGCCTTGCACGTTCGACTCGCCGACGCCTCCGCGGACGCGCTCGAGATCGTGCGCGCCGGCAAGCTCAGCGACTCGGAAGCAGTGCGGACGGCCCTTCGCGAGGCAGCGGCGCGTCACCGGCTCCGATCTGCTGTGCGAGACGAGGCGCGCAGCCTCGCCGCGGACGAGCGCGGTCGCGAGGAGATGCGCATTGTCCTGCTCGTTCTCGGCCTGTAGCCGGTCGGCGGGACTGAAAGGTGGGCGGTGAGGGGCTCGAACCCCCGACCCCCTGCGTGTCAGTCCTGTGCGCCGTGCGGCGCGCCTCGCCGCGATCGCGCACGAGTGCAGGCGTTTCGCGCCTCGCCCGTGAGCGGCGCCGGACGGGTCTAGCGGCGGATCCGATTCCGGCCGAGTTGTGCGGGGCGGGCTCGCTGCAGCTCGGGCGGAAGGACGCTTGCGCATGCGAAGTCCCATCACTCAGGTACGCGGCTCGGGTTACTCGTGTTCGCCCGTCTCGGAATCCCAGTTCTCGGGGGGCAGTGCATCGATGACGTGGTCCGGCTCGAACTCGACACGCTGTCCGAGCGAGATCGGGGCGCCTTCGAGTCTCGGCTCGTTGTTCAGGATCCCGACGTAGCCGGTGTCGGTGTAGCCCGTGACCCGAACCCACATCCGTTCGACCTCGGTTCCGTTCACACCACGCAACGTGAAGATCAGTTTGGCATCGCAGTCGGGCACGAGGCGCGATCTAATCGCTTCGTCTGGGATACCGAAGGTGTCCGGGGCTTCGGCGTTCAGTTCGACGCCGCTCTCCAACTGCCAGCCGTCTTCGTCAAGCGTCGGCATACAGCAAGCATGCCACGGCCAAAATCAGGGGTCATTCCTGAACTGTGAGTGTGCGCTTGTCCCGTCTGGGGCGTTTGCCAGGTTGGTAGCGGTGCTCTTTGCTTGTGACTCGATTCTCGAATGACCCGGCCCGTCGGTGTCTTTCCAGTGATGTGTCCGAGCGGA
>DASRGQ010000002.1:0-24389 GCA_035650975.1 Gaiellaceae bacterium | reverse complement strand
CGGTGGCGAGGCCGCCGGCGTTGCAGTGCGTGAGCGCGCGGGTTCCGGGCGCGAGCAGGTCGGCCGTGTGGCCGGCCATGCACCGGCAGCGCGCCACCTCCTCGGCGTGGAGCCGCCGCGCGCGCTCGGCGGTCGGGTCGTCGCGCATCGTGTCGAGCGCCCAGGTGAGGTTGACCGCGGTCGGCCGCGAGGCACGGAGCACTCGATCTGCCTCGACGAGGTCGCCGCCCTGGGCAGCTGCGAGCGCGATCCCGTACGCGGCGGCGACGCCGATCGCGGGCGCGCCGCGCACGACCATGTCGTGGATCGCCCGAGCCAGCTCCGCCGCCGAGGTGCAGCGCACCTCTTCCACCGCACCCGGCAGGCGGCGCTGGTCGAGCAGGACGACCGCGTCGTCCTCGAGCCTGACGATCTGCTCAGGCTCGAGCAACGTCCCGCGCGGGTGCGCTCACGTGCCTTCGTTCCAGGTCGCGAGGTATGTCGCCTGCTCGTCGGTGAGCTTGTCGATCGTGACGCCCATCGTCTCGAGCTTGAGGCGTGCGATCTCCTCGTCGATCGCTTGCGGCACCGGATACACCTTCTTCTCGAGGGAGGCAGCATGCTGCACGGCGTGCTCGGTGGCGAGCGCCTGGTTCGCGAAGCTCATGTCCATCACGATCGCCGGGTGCCCCTCGGCGGCCGAGATATTCACCAGACGCCCTTCCGCGAGCAGGTACACGCGCCGGCCGTCCTCGAAGCGAAACTCCTCGACGAAGTTGCGTGCCTCGCGGGTGTCGGCGGCGAGCTCGTGCAGCGCCGGGATGTCGATCTCGACGTTGAAGTGGCCCGTGTTGCAGACGATCGCGCCGTCCTTGAGGACCGCGAGATGCTCTCTCGCGAGCACGTGCTTGTCGCCCGTCGCGGTGCAGAAGATGTCGCCGATCGCCGCAGCCTGCGCCATCGGCATCACCTCGTAGCCGTCCATCAGCGCTTCGAGCGCGCGCATCGGATCGATCTCGGTGACGATCACATGCGCACCCATGCCGCGGGCGCGCATCGCGACTCCGCGGCCGACCCAGCCGTAGCCCGCGATCACGAACCGCTTGCCGGCGAGCAGCACGTTTGTTGCCCGGATGATCCCGTCGATCGTCGACTGTCCCGTGCCGTAGCGGTTGTCGAAGAAGTGCTTGGTGCGCGCCTCGTTGACGGCGATCACCGGGAACTCGAGCGCACCGTCGGCCTCCATCGCCTTCAGGCGGATGACGCCGGTGGTCGTCTCCTCCATCCCGGCGATGATGTCGCCGAGCTGCTCGCGACGAGCGCTGTGCAGCACACCGATCACATCGGCACCATCGTCCATCGTCAGCTGAGGGTGGTGGTCGACGGCGGCTTCGATGTGCGAGTAGTAGGTGTCGTTGTCCTCACCCTTGATGGCGAACACCGGCACCTCGAACTCCTCGACCAGCGCGGCCGCGACATCGTCCTGTGTCGACAGGGGGTTCGACGCACACAGGACGACGTCCGCGCCGCCCGCCTTCAACGTGCGCATGAGGTTCGCCGTCTCGGTGGTCACGTGCAGGCACGCGGACACGCGGTACCCGGCGAGCGGCTGCTCGCGCTCGAAGCGCTCGCGAATCGCGGTCAAGACCGGCATCTGCCGGTCGGCCCACATGATGCGCCGCAGCCCCTCGGGCGCGAGCGAAAGATCCTTCACGTGATGTGGCTTGGTCGTCGCCATGAAGTCAGTCGGTTCCCTTCATCGATGGGTCGCGGGAGTGTAGAGCCGTTCGTGGATCAGGCCACCAAGAGCCGCTCGTGCTTGCGCTGTTCCCACTCGACCCACGAGCCTGCGTCCTCGCCGGCCGCGAGCCAGCTGTCGACCGCGCGCCGGAGCTCGGGCTCGCGGCGAAGCCGCCGGGCGAACACGAGATCGGCTGGATCGATTCCGAAGACGCGGCGGAGGTCACGGAGCGACCGTAGCCTGTTCAACTCGGGCAGCCCGTACGCGCGATAGCCGGCTTGCGAACGCGGCGGCGTGACGAGCCCGTGCTGCTCCAGATAGCGCAGCATGCGCGCAGACCAGCCGGTCTCCGCTGCGGCTGCGCCAACGTTGAGGTCCGGCATCGGCCCAACCTTACCATAGATGTGTCAAGGTTAGGGCCGGGAGCTAGAGAAAGCCTCTAGGGCGCCGACGTTCCCTCGCGCCCGTAGGCATCCTCGAGCCGCACCACGTCGTCCAGGTGCGGTGTCGAGACCTCCACGATCGTCGTGTCCTCGAGCGCAGTGACTCTGTGCACCGTCCCCGGCGCGAAGTGGAAGGCGGCGCCCGCGGCGATCACCTCTTCGTGGAGCACGCTCTCCCCCGCGTCCCCGAGCTCGAGCTTGGCGCGTCCCTCCTGGACGAGCCACGCCTCGTCCTTCTCGTGGTGGAACTGGAGCGACAGCGAGTGGCCCGCCTTCACGAACAACACCTTGCCGCAGTACATGTCCGTCAGCGCCCAGATCAACTCGTGTCCCCACGGCTTGTCGACCCGGCGCACGTCGAAGCCCCACCGGTCGAGCGTGTCGATATTCCGCGAATCGAAGCCCATGTGCGCCGATCCTACGCCGGTCCTGTTGCCGCTCGTCACGCGAGCCACTCCGGATGCGCCTCGACGTGCTCCTGGGCGACGCGCAGCTCCTTCGGCGTGTTGACGGTCAGCCAGAGGCCTTCGTGGCGAAAGGCGCGCAGCCGGCCTTCGGCGGCGAGCTCGGGGAAGGTGGACGACTCGTGGTCGCCCTTCCGCGGGAAGCGCTCGATCGCCTCCGCCGAGAGGACGTAGTTGCCGCAGTTGACCCAGTACGGTACGCGGCCGGCCTCGTCGAAGCCGCGCACGACGTCATCCTCGCCGACGTCGACGAGGCCGAACGCGGAGCGCGGCCGCACAACCGTGATCGTCGCGAGCGCTTCGTGCCCACGATGGGCGTCGTACAGCGCCGCGTAGTCGACGTCGACGAGTTCGTCGCCGTTCAGCGCGAAGACGTCCCCTCGCTCACGACGAGCCTGAGCGGCGAACCTGATGCCGCCTCCACGCCCCAGCCGCTCCGGTTCCTCGGCGGCGACGATCTCCGCACCGAGTCCCGCAAGCTCGCGCTCGAAGAGCGGTCCCTGGCCGACTGCACACGCAAAGATCACCCGGTCGACGCCCGCTCGCGCGAGCCGTCCGACCTGGTACGCCGCGAGCGGACGCCCCGCGACCTCTACGAGCGCCTTCGGCCGGTCGGCGGCAGCGTCACCGAGCCGCTCGGCCTTCCCGCCGGCGAGGATGATCGCCTCCATCGCTACTAGACCTCGCTGCGGGCCGGCTCGGGCGTCTCCGGCAGGACGTCCGTCGGCGACGTCGGCCGGCCGATCCCCTCGTACGCGAAGCCCGCCGCACGCGCGGCGGCCGGGTCGAGCAGGTTGCGGCCGTCGACGATCAGCGGGTTCGCCATCGCATTCCTCACCTCGGCCGAGGCGAGGTTGCGCAGCTCATTCCACTCCGTGACGATCACCGCAGCGTCGGCGCCGGTGACTGCGTCGAGAATGCTCGAGACGACCTCGACGCCCTTGGGCAAGTTCGCGCCGCTCGCGATCGGGTCCCACGCGCGCACCTCCGCGCCTTCGGCCAACAAGCGTGACGCAAGAACGATCGACGGCGCCTCGCGCATGTCGTCGGTGCCCGCTTTGTACGAGAGCCCGAGCAGCGCGATCGTCCCGCCGCGCAGCGGCCCGAGGTGGCGCTTCAGCTTGTTGATCACCCGGCGCTTCTGCAGCTCGTTCACCTCGATCACCGCCGAGAGCAGCTGGAAGTGGTAGCCCGAGTTCGACGCAAGCTGCTTCAACGCGAGCGAATCTTTTGGGAAACAGCTCCCGCCGTATCCGATTCCAGCGCGCAGGAAGTGCGGGCCGAGGCGCTTGTCGAGGCCGATCCCCTCGGCGACGCTGACGACGTCGGCGCCCGTCGCCTCGCACACGTTGGCGATCTCGTTGATGAACGAGATGCGCGTCGCGAGGAACGCGTTCGCGGCGAGCTTGATCATTTCTGCGGAGTTGACGTCGGCGCGAACGATCGGCGCGTCGATGCCTTCGTACAGGCGTGCGACCGCGTCGGCGTCTTCAGCATCGAAGCCCCCGACGACGATGCGATCCGGGTGCATGAAATCCTGGATCGCGCGCCCCTCGGCGAGAAACTCCGGGTTCGAGACGTAGCCGACGTGGTCGAGGCCGCGCTGCGAGAGACCAACGCGCACCTTCTCGCCCGTCCCGACCGGCACGGTCGACTTCATGACGACGATTGGATGTCCGTCGAGCGGCGGCAGCTCGTCGATCACGGTCCACACGCGCGAAAGGTCCGCGTCCCCCGAGTACGTTGGCGGTGTGTCGACACAGATGAACAGGAACGTGCAGTCGACCAGGTCGTCCACGTCGAGCGAGAACGTGAGGCGCTCGCTGTTCTTCACGAGCAGCTCGGGCACGCGCTCCTCGTGGAACGGCACGCGGCCCGCACGCAGCGCCTCGATCTTCTCGGGCACGACGTCGCGGATCACGACTTCGTGACCGAGCTCGGCGAGGCAGACGCCCGTCACGAGGCCCACCCAGCCGGCGCCGAAGATTCCTACCTGCGCCATTGCCGCTCAAGCGCCGGCGAAGCCGGCGCCTGCGCTGAGACTCCGTCAAGCCTACGTCTGGACATCGCGCGCGGGAGCCTACTTGACCTTTGTAAGCGGTTTCAGGCTCTTCGCGATCGCCAGCATCGTCTCGTTCGAGAGGTCGTCCTGCAGCGAGTTGATCACCCAGTAGCTCGCGCCGTGCGCGTGCAGCACGACCATGTGCAGGCTCGAGCCCGAGTAGTACAGGTCGTACTCGCGGCCGCCGATCGAATGCCGGAAGCTGCGGTCGGCGAGCGCGGGCGCATCGTCCCACGTCGTCTCCTCGATCCCCCAGAACGCATTGCCCGCGGTGTGGAACACGAGGCGAACCGCCTTGTGGTACTTCGAAGGGGAGCACGTGCTCTTCTGACAGTCGATCCAGTAGAGCCGGACCGGCTTGTCGCCCGGCAGCGTGTCGGGATAGGAGCTGCCCTCGAGCACCGTCGGCGTGTACAGCGGAAAACCCGCCTTCTTCTGCAGCGGCCGCAGCAGATCGGTGGCCGAGTACGCGTCGGCGCGCACGAACGCGGGCTGGTGCTTCGGAACGACGTGCTGCGGCACCGGCGTGATCGTCCCGTGGAACGTCTGTCCGAGCACGACGACGAGCATCGAGCCCGGATCGAGGCGCAGCAGCTTCTGCGTCCGCGGCAGCTTCGCGACGTCCGCCGGCTGCATGAGCGCCTGCAGGGCGACAGCTGCGAGCTTCGCGCCCTTCTGCCCCGGGTCGTAGTAGATCTTCGAATGGAAGTACGTGTACGGCTGGACGTCCGGCTCGAGGTTGTTCGGCGGCGTGAGCGTCTGGTAACCCTGCTGGCCGAGCAGGAACGACGCGTTGGCCGCCGCGCCGGCGACGCCGTTCCCGTTCAGGACGGTGACGGTCACCTTCGAAGGCGGCGGCGCCTTCTGCTTCTGCTTCACCTTCACGCCGAGAGCTGCGGCGTTCGCAAGCTTCGACGACTCGACATCGGGATTCAGGAACTGGTTGACGGAAGCCTGCAGGTCGCTCGGGCTGACGGTGCACGTGTTCTGGCACACAACGCCGCTGATGTGGTCCTGGAACAGGTGGCCGGATGGAAGGGATTCCCCGAAGAGCGCGTACTGCAGCACCTGGTCGCCTTGCAGCGAGTGACCGCCCTCGCCGACCTCGATGTTCTTCGTGATCGTATTGACGATGCTCGGGAACTCGGTGATCGAGAAGTTGCGCGAGATCTGCTCGCGCAACGCGCGCACGAACTCCTGCTGGCGCGCGTTCCGCACGAGGTCGTTGTCCGTGTGCCGGAAGCGGACGAAGTCGAGTGCCTCCTGGCCCGAGAGCAGCTGGTACCCGGGCTGCAGGTTGATGTTCGCGTAGTCGTCGTACGAGGAGCCGGTGTTCTTGTTGTAGTAGCGCCGGTCGACGTCCATCCACACGCCCCCGAGCTTGTCGACCACCTCCTTGAAGCCGTGGAAGTCGACCGTGATCAGGAAGCTGATCGGGAGCCCCGTCAGGTGCTTGATCGTGAGCAGCGTCCCTTGCTCCTGGCAGCGTGAGAACGCCGAGTTGATGCGGTCGAGCGACGCGACGACGTGCCCGACCCGGTCCGACGCGGACGAGCCGCAGTAGATCGGCACCTCGAGGTCGCGCGGAAACGAGAGCAGCGAGATCGTCTTCGTCACCGGATCGGCGCGGACGAGCATGATCGTGTCCGAGAGCGCCGGCAGGTTCTTCGCCTCGTTCGCACGGTGATCTTCTCCGATGATCAGAGCGATCGCGGCGTGATGCGCGAGAGGGACGTCGAGGCTGCGCGCCGCCCGGATGACAGACGGAGTATGTGCGCGCACGGCAGCTACCGACTGGTGGAAGTAGAGGTACGCGCCGCCGGCGACGGCGAGAGCGCCGGACGTGAGCACGAGCACGGTCACGAGCACGATGCGGCCGAAGAGCCCGAGCGCGCTCGAGCCTTCTGGCTCCGGCTGCTGGTAGCGCGTGATCGTCGAGAGAGCGCCGGGCGGGAGGACGGCCCTGCCGTTCCCGTTGTGGGAGGCGCCGCGCCCGACCCCTCTCTTCAGTGTCGTCCGCATAGAAACGTGGACGGCGCCCAGTGGGCGCCCGCGGCCCCAGGATAGCCGACCCTTCGGCTCGAGCCCTTGAGGCTCTCACACAACGAACGCGATGCCGCCCGGCCGCGCTCGACGGCACGCTACGGCGTCCTCAGTCGCACTCGCCGATCACGCCCGGATCAACGGGCGTCATTGTGTGAGAGCCTCTTATGCCAGCGAGGGGCCGAGCCAGCGTTCGACGTCCCCGGGCGGATCGCCTTTCCTGGCGGCGTAGTCCGCGACCTGGTCGCGGCCGATCCGGCCCACGGCGAAGTACTTCGCCTGCGGATGGTGGAAGTAGAGTCCGCTGACGGCCGCCGCCGGCTGCATGGCGAACGTCTCTGTGAGCTCGACGCCGCCCGTGCCGCCGTCGAGGAGCGCGAACAGCTTCGCCTTCTCACTGTGGTCGGGGCAGGCTGGGTAGCCGAACGCCGGGCGAATGCCGCGGAAGTTCTCCTTCAGCAGGTCTTCGCCGCTCAGGTGCTCGTCGGGCGCATACCACTCGTGCCGCACGCGCGCATGCAGCCACTCGGCGAATGCCTCGGCCAGTCGGTCTGCGAGCGCCTTCACCCCGATCGCCGAGTAGTCGTCGTGTGCCGCCGCGTAGCGCGCCGCGAGCTCGTCTGCGCCGTGGATCGAGACGACGAACGCGCCAATCGTGTCGTCCGCCGGCGCGACGTAGTCGGCGAGGCAGCGGTTCGGGCGCCCGTCACCGTGGTCGCCCTGCTGGCGGAGGAAGCAGAAGCGCGTGCCCGCGATCATCACGTCGTCGCCGTCCGCGTGCGCCGGCCAGAAGCCGTACGCGCCGCGCGGATGCAGCGACGCGCCCTGCAGGATCGCGCGGAGGAGCGCCTGCGCGTCGTCGTAGAGCTCGCGCGCCGCCGGGTTCTCGAGGATCGCCGGGAACTTCCCTTTCAGGTCCCAGGCGTGGAAGTAGAACTGCCAGTCGATGTAGGGCACGAGCTCCGCGAGCGGCGGCTGGACGCTGCGCACGCCGGCGAACGGCGCCGCGGGCCGCTCGTCGTAGCGGATCGGCGGCCGGTTCTCTCGCGCGCGGCCGAGTGACAGCAGCGGCCGCTTCAGCTTCTCGGCATGCGCATCGCGCAGGCGGTCCTGCAACTCCCGGTTCTCGACGTCGAGCTCGCGGCGGCGCCCCGGGTCGAGAAGGCGCGAGACGACGTCGACCACGCGGCTCGCGTCGAGCACGTGCACCGTCTCGTTTCGGTACTCGGGCGCGATCTTGACGGCCGTGTGCTGGCGTGACGTCGTCGCTCCGCCGACGAGCAGCGGCAGCTCGAGACGCCGCCGGTGCATCTCGCGTGCAACGTCCACCATCTGATCGAGCGACGGTGTGATCAGCCCCGACAGGCCGACGATGTTCGCGCCCTCGCGCTCCGCCGTGTCGAGAATCTGCTCGGCCGGGACCATGACGCCGAGGTCGATCACCTCGTAGTCGTTGCACCCGAGAACGACGCCGACGATGTTCTTGCCGATGTCGTGGACGTCGCCCTTCACAGTTGCGAGCACGACCTTGCCCTGCGAAGCGTGGGCGCCGTCCTGCTCGTCCTCCATGAACGGCTGGAGGTAGGCCACCGCGCGCTTCATCACGCGCGCCGACTTCACGACCTGCGGCAGGAACATGCGACCCGAGCCGAAGAGGTCGCCGACGACACGCATGCCGTCCATCAGCGGCCCCTCGATCACGTCGAGCGGCCGCTGCGCCTTGACGCGCGCCTCCTCGGTGTCGGCTTCGACGTAGTCGACGATCCCGTGCACGAGTGCGTGCTCGAGTCGCTTGTCAACTGTCGCCTCGCGCCAGCTCAGGTCGAGCACGCGCGCGGTTCCTTCGCCGCGGACGCGCTCCGCGATCTCGACGAGCCGCTCGGTCGCATCGGGTCGCCGGTTGAAGATCACGTCCTCGACGCGCTCCAGCAGCTCGGGCTCGATGTCCTCATAGACCGCGAGCTGGCCCGCGTTGACGATTCCCATGTCGAGGCCGGCGCGCACCGCGTGGAAGAGGAACGCGGCGTGCATCGCTTCGCGCACCACGTCGTTCCCCCGGAACGCGAAGCTCAGGTTCGACACGCCGCCGGACGTCCGCGAGCCGGGACAGCGCTCCTTGATCAGCGGCAGGCTCGCGATGAACGCGCGCGCGTAGTCGTCGTGCTCCTCGATACCGGTCGCGACGGCCAGGATGTTCGCGTCGAAGACGATGTCCGCCGGCCGGAACCCGACGCGTTCGACGAGCAGGTCGTACGCGCGCCGGCAGATCGCGACACGGCGGTCGACGTCGGTCGCCTGGCCTTGTTCGTCGAAGGCCATCACGATCACGCCCGCGCCGTAGTCGCGTGCCCGGCGTGCGTGCTCCAGGAACTCGTCCTCGCCCTCCTTGAGCGAGATCGAGTTGACGATGCCCTTCCCCTGGATCGACTGCAGCCCCGCTTCGAGCACCGACCACTTCGAGCTGTCGATCATCACCGGCACCCGGGCGATCTCCGGCTCCGTCGCGATCACGTTCAGGAACCTGCGCATAGCCTCCTCGCCTTCGAGGAGGTCGGCGTCCATGTTCACGTCGATCAGGTTCGCTCCGCCGCGGACCTGCTCGAGCGCGACGTCGACCGCGGCCGGGAAGTCGCCGGCCTCGACGAGGCGACGGAAGCGCGCAGACCCGGTGACGTTCGTGCGCTCGCCGATCACGACGAAGCCCGTATCGGGCGTGATCTCGAACGGCTCGAGGCCGCTGAAGCGCGGCGCGGTGCGCGGCGGCGGCGCGGTGCGCGGCTCGAGGCCGCGCATCGCGGCGGCGATCGCACGCGTGTGCTCCGGTGTGGAGCCGCAGCACGAGCCGGCGACGTTCAGGAAGCCGTCGCGCGCGAACTCGTGGAGGAGCGCCGACGTGACGTCCGGCGTCTCGTCGTAGCCGCCGAAAGCGTTCGGAAGCCCGGCGTTCGGGTGCGCCGAGGTCAGGCAGCTCGCGATCCGTGACAGCTCGGCGACGTACGGGCGCATCTCGCGCGCTCCGAGCGAGCAGTTGACGCCGACGATCAGCGGCTCGGCGTGCTCGATCGACGTCCAGAAGGCGTCGATCGTCTGGCCGCTGAGGGTGCGGCCCGACAGATCGACGATGGTCACGCTGATCCAGAGCGGCAGCTGCGGGGCGACGTCGCGTGCGGCGACGATTGCGGCCTTCGCGTTCAGCGTGTCGAAGATCGTCTCGATCAGCAGCAGGTCGACGCCGCCGGCGGCGAGCCCGCGGATCTGCTCCGAGTACGCCTCGACCACCTGGTCGAACGTGTGCGTGCGGAAGCCGGGATCGTCGACGCGCGGGCTCAACGAGAGGGTGACGTTCAGCGGGCCGACCGAGCCCGCGACGAAGCGGTCCGGGCCGGCCGCCTCGCGCGCGATGCGCGCGCCCTCGACGTTCATGTCGTACACCGCGTCCTCGAGCCCGTAGTCGGCCTGGCCGATCGACGTGGCAGTGAAGGTGTTCGTCGTCGTGATGTCGGCGCCGGCTGCGAAATACGCGTCGTGGACGCCGCGCACGATCTCGGGCTGCGTCAGGTTGAGCAGGTCGGGGTCGTTCTTGACGTCGCGCGAATGCGCAGCGAAGCGCTCGCCGCGAAAGTCGTGCTCGGTGAGACCGCGGTTCTGCAGCAGGACGCCCCAGGCGCCGTCGAGCACGAGGATCCGCTCGGCTGCGAGTCTGCGTATGTGGTGGGCTGCGTCCGGCATAGCTCTTTAGGCGTTTGGTGACCCGGTCGCCAAGCTGCTTTTCAAAGCTTTCCGGGACACACAGCTTAACGGCGCCGCAGGTCGTGGCGGCGGCCTCGCAGAGGCGCCGGTATAAGAAATGCATGCGACTCAGACGGGCGTGTGCGATCGCCGGCGTGATCGGCGCCGCGTTGCCGGCGGCCGTCGCCGCCGAGGGAGCGACGCCCGTCCTGTCGTCGCACGGTATCGCCGGTGCCCGCTTCGGGACGTCCAAGTCGCAGGCCGTCGAGAGACTGACTGCCGTTCTCGGCTCGCCGTCGGCACGATTTGTCAGCAACGGCTGCGGCCCGAACTACACCGAAGTCGAATGGGGTCATCTCTACGCCGAGTTCCGGCGGGGCAAGCTCACGGGCTTCCGCTACGTGCGCGGCGCATGGTCGGGCGGCGCACCCGCGCCTGCCGCGAGTCGCCGAGTGTCCCCGAGGCTGGTGACCTCGAAGGGAGTGAGTCTCTCGAGCACCCTGGGGCAGGTGCGACGGCGATACGGGAAGCTCGGGATCGTCGGTACGGATCGCTGGCGAAGCCGCGACGGCTTGATCTTCTACGTCAGCTACGAGACGACGCAGCCCGCACCGCCGACGAGCCGCATCATCGAGATCAAGTACGGCACCTGCGGCGACTGGTGACCGCGGTCCCTTTGGCCGTAGCCGATCCCTAGCGGAGGGCGGCCTCGAAGCGAGGGTCGTCGCGGACGGAAGCGAAGTCGTCGTCCTGGCGCGCCTGCTCGCGGAAGGACTGGTGCAGCTCGACCGACCGGCGGAGATGCTCGAACGTCTCGTCGCCGGTCTCGCCTGCGAGGGCGGCGAAGCAGGCGTAGTTGTAGTGGAGCCCGGCATTGTCCGGCATCCGCTCGAGCCCACCGCGCACCGCGTCGAGCGCGTCTGGATACCGCTGCTCGCCGTAGGCCTTCATCGACTCTTGATGAAACGGCCATGCGTCGCCCCAGTCGAGCCCCTGATAGGCCTCGCCGGGAGTTCCCCCGAGCGCGAGGACAGTTCCCGTCCCGGTCGCCTTGCGGTGCGACGCCGGCGGCACGAAGACGAACGTTCCCGCGCCCGCCTCGATCTCGTCGCCGTCGATCTCGAACGTCGCGGTTCCGTCGAGCACGATGTACAGCTCCTCCTGCCCGGTGCCTGCCTCGTCATGCGCGCCGATCAGCGTCCCGTCCTCACCAGGCGTGAAGGCGTTGGCCCCGAACGAGCCGATCCCGAAGTGCTCGCGCACGGGAATGTCTCTGCCGCGCTGCTCGAAGTCGTCGAGGTGCGCGATCTTCCATTCGCGGGTGTCGTTCACAGGATCTCCTTTGCTCCGGTCAGCCGCGACCGGCGACCGAGAGTTGGTTCTCGGCGTGGCGAAGGCGCTGCTCGACCTGCCAGCGGTCGGCGGTCGAGTCGCCGCGGTCGATCGCCTCGAGCTCCGCCTGCGCCGCTTCGAGCTGCTCGTGGGCACGGGCGGCGTCGATCTTCGACGCTTCCGCGGCGTCGTCGACGAGCGCGATCGCGCGATCCTGCAGCACCTGGAAGAAACCGGGACCGGTCGCGAACTCGAGGACCTCGCCCCCGCCCGGATGCACGCGCGTCGATCCGGCCTTCAGCGTCGCGATCAGCGGCGCGTGGCGCGCGAGCACGCCGATCTCGCCGGCCGCGCCGGGCACGACGAGCATCTCGGCGTCGCCTTCGAATGCCGGGCCGTCCGGCGTGACGACCGAGACGGAGAACGTCTTGCGCTCGGCCACGGTCAGCTACCGGAGCCGGCCATCTGCTTCGACCGCTCGACCGCGCCCTCGATCGGGCCGACCATGTAGAACGCCTGCTCGGGGAGATCGTCGTGCTCGCCTTCGAGAATTGCATCGAAGCCACGGATCGTGTCCTCGAGCTTCACGTACTCGCCCGGCGTGCCGGTGAACTGCTCGGCGACGAAGTTCGGTTGCGAGAGGAAGCGCTGGATCTTGCGCGCACGCGCGACGGTCAGCCGGTCTTCGTCGGAGAGTTCCTCGATCCCGAGGATGGCGATGATGTCCTGCAGGTCCTTGTATCGCTGCAGCACCTCCTGCACGCGCGTCGCAACCCGGTAGTGGTCCTCGGAGACGATGCCCGGCTGGAGCGCCCGCGAGAACGAGTCGAGCGGGTTCATCGCGGGGTAGATCCCCTGCTCGACGATGGCCCGGTCGAGCACGACCGACGAGTCGAGGTGCGCGAAGGTCGTCGCGGGCGCAGGGTCGGTGTAGTCGTCGGCGGGCACGTAGATCGCCTGGATCGACGTGACGGAGCCTTTGTTCGTGGTCGTGATCCGTTCCTGCAGCTGACCCATCTCGGTCGCGAGAGTCGGCTGGTAGCCGACGGCGGACGGCATGCGCCCGAGCAGTGCCGAGACCTCCGAGCCGGCCTGCGTGAAGCGGAAGATGTTGTCGATGAAGAGCAGCACGTCCTGGCCCTCGTCGCGGAAGTACTCCGCCATCGTCAGGCCGGAGAGGCCGACACGCAGGCGCGCGCCCGGCGGCTCGTTCATCTGGCCGTAGCAGAGTGCGACCTTGTCGAGGACGCCAGACTCCTCCATCTCGAGAAGCAGGTCGTTGCCCTCACGCGTGCGCTCGCCGACGCCCGCGAACACCGAGACGCCGCCGTGCTCGCGCGCGACATTGTGGATCAGCTCCTGGATCAAAATCGTCTTGCCGACGCCGGCGCCGCCGAAGAGGCCGATCTTGCCGCCGCGCACGAACGGCGCGATCAGGTCGATCACCTTGATGCCGGTCTCGAAGATCTCCACCTTCGGAGAGAGGTCGGCGAAGGCGGGCGGGTCGCGGTGGATCGACCAGCGCTCCGCGTCCTTCGGCGCCTCCTTTTCGTCGACCGGCTCGCCGAGCACGTTCCACACACGCCCGAGCGTGACGTCGCCGACGGGCACCGAGATCGGCCCACCGGTGTCGACCACGTCGGTGCCGCGTGCGATGCCGTCGGTTGCATCCATCGCGACCGCGCGAACGCGATCGTCGCCGAGATGCTGCTGCACCTCCGCGATCAGCTCGCCTCCGTCGGGCCGCACGATGCGCAGCGCCGAGTAGATCTCGGGCAGCGCTCCCGAGAACACGGCGTCGACGACGACGCCCTTGATCTCGAGCAGCTTGCCGGTGTTGTCAGTCTTCGCCACTTCTAGAGCTCCTGAACGCGCGCGGTGGACGTGGTCGCGCCGCGGCGCCGGGCGCGAAAAACGCGCGCCAGCCTGCCGGGCAGCCGGAGCGTACCCGAACGCTGCCGCGGATCCACGTGCCAACGGAGCTCGGAGCGCTTCAACGCCGCAGACACACGGTCCGCGTGGTCGAGGCTTCAGGTGTACGACGTGATCAGGCTCGGTACCATTACTTGCTCCCGGCGCCGGCGGAGCCGGCACCTCCGCTGTTGGGAGCCTCCGTCGAGGCTACGGCTCCTGGGCCCTCTTTGGGAGCCTCCGTCGAGCCTACGGCTCCTGGGCCCTCTCCCGTCACTGGCCGCTGCGAACGAAGGCGATCCGCTCGCCGAACGCGCCCACAGGGCAGGCACCTCCGGCGCAGTCGTGGGAGTCCGTGAGCGCGAACGTGCACGACCGGTTCGTGCCCCTGCACCAGCCGCTCCAACGCGCAAGCGTCCAGCCCGGCGACGGATGCGCAACGAGCCGCACCGTCTCGTCCTTGAAGAACGCCCGCGAGCGGCACGTGCCAGGACACGAGATCCCCTTCGGCACGCTCGTCACCCGTCCCTGTCCGGAGATCGCGACGAACACGACCCGGCGGATGATGAACGACGAGTGCGCGCTCGAGCCTCCCACCGTCACGCACGCAACCACCGCCGCGAGCGCGACCGTGAGCGCGAGCCTCGTTGTGAAGTGCACGACCCTCGTAATGATAGTGTCGAGCGGGATGCGTGGACTGCCCGCATCCCCGCGCAAGCGGCGCCGCGTGCTCTTGCTCGCCGCCGTTCTTACCGTCGCAGCCGTCGTCGGGGGCGTCGTCTCGCTGATCCCGAGCTCCGGCCCGCCGAACCCGACGCCGACTGGGAACGAGGGCGCAGCCCAGGTCGCGGCGCACGTGCCCGTCCAGATCACGGCAGCCGACCGTCGCGCGATCGACCGGACGCTCGATCGCTTCGTTCCCGCGGCCGTCGGCCGCCAGGACGCCGACCTCGCCTGGTCGCTCGCCGGCCCGGAGTTGAAGGCCGGCTCGACACTCGCCGAGTGGCGCGTCGGAACTTCGCCGGTGCCGAAGTACCCGGTCAAGGTGGAGCCCTTCCATGACTGGTCGACTCTCGACAACGGAAAGAATTACGTCGATTTCACGCTTTTGGTTCATCCGCGTCCCGGTGCGAACATCGGCGCCTGGACATTCGCCGGCGAAATGGTGAAGCAGAACGGGAAATGGCTCGTGAACCGCCTCTACACGATCGCCATCTTCCAGCCCGTCCGCGGCTCCAAGCACGAGATCGGCCCTGCGGACTTCGCCGCGCCGGCGCCGTCCGCTTCGACGCCGCAAAAGAAGTCGGTGCTCGGGAAGGTCGGGCTCGTCCCGATCGCCGTCGTGCTGGCTCTCATCATCCTGACGCCCCTCGGCTTCGGCATCTTCGCCATCGTGCGTGCGCGCCGCTGGAAGCGCCGGACGGCCGCTCTTCCGCAGAGCAGGGAGCTGCCGCCGCTGCCGACCGGGTACGAGCGCGAGGTGGACGACCGCGAGCGCGAGCCCGCCGGACGACCGTAGACCTAACTTTTTCGCTGCTACCGTGGTCTAACAGGTCATGGCGTCCTCGACTCCCCACGCCCCCGGCCGGTTCTTCGGCTCGCCGCGGGCGCAGCGCAGGATCCTGATCGGGAGCAGTCTCGTGTTCGTCGCAGGCGTGATCGCATTCGTCTCGATCGTGTTGCTGAGAGGCACGGGCAACGCCTTCGTCGGCACCATCTCGAACAAGCCGGCGACACTGATCAAGAAGGACAAGAAAGTGCCGCCGTCCCCCGCGGCGTTCAAGGTCGCGCGCAAGTTCCTCGAGACTGCGGTGCTCCGCAAGAACGTCGACGCGTCCTACAACCTCGTGCACGTCGACCTCAAGGGCCGGATGACGCGCAAGCAGTGGGACACCGGGAACATCCCGGTCGTCGACTACCCGGCGAACAACGCGAAGACGGCAGCGTTCCAGGTCGACTTCTCCTACCAGACGGAGATGCTGCTCGAGGTCAACCTGGTGGCCAAGAGAGGAAGCCCCAGCACCGTCCGGCCGAACCTGGACTTCTTCCTCGGGCTCAAGCGCGCCGGCGGCAAGAAGGACGGCCGCTGGCTCGTGAACTACTGGGAGCCGCACTGGCGGCCGCCCGTCCCGCTCGCAGGCGCCGGCTAAACCAGAAAGCTCAGGCCGGCAGGCCGAACGTGCCGCGCACGACCGAGCCGTCGGGCGCCGGCGGGGTCCGCTCGCCGCCGCGTCGGACGCCGAGCGTACCGGCGTCGACCACAAGCACCGCGAGGGCGGCCGGATGCGCAGCGGCCTCGCCGCTCGCGGTGGGCCGAGCCGGGTGCGAGCCCGCAACGAGGTGCAGCGAGATGACCGCGGCAGCCGCCGAGGCGGCCAGCGTGCCGAGCCCGGCGAAGACGTGCCGCAGCGGCTGCGGGCGTGCCGGCAGGTCGACGGCGACCGTCACTCGATCGAGTGATGCGTCGCGTAGCAGACGCGTTTGACGGATCGCATCGGATTTGAAGGCGTGGCAGTCGGCGCAGCGCCCGACGTGCTGCTCGAGCAGCGCCGATTCGAACTCGGAAAGCACGCCGTCGAGCTGGAGCGAGATCCAGAAGCGTGCGCGATCACAGTGTGCTGCGCGCATATCTCTTGGTAGGACGTTCCTTCAGAAGCAGAAGTTAGTACGCGCGCCGCTCCGGATCGAGCAACGCGCCGATTGCGATCAGCGCGATTCCCAGCGCGAATAGGAGGATTGCAGTGCTCACGGATTCCGTCCGTTCGTCAGGCGTTGCCTTGCGCAGCCCGCGCCCGCCGAGGAACCCGCCGCCCTGCGAGTCGCGGAACTCCGGGCGTAGCGGCCCGCGGCTCCCGAACACGAACGTGCCGATCAGCGCGAGCGCACCAGCCGCATAGAAGCCTGTTGCGATCGCGCGCGCCATGCTCGCGCCCGCCAGCACGCCGATCGCGGCCGACAGGATGGTCGTCACGGAGACGGCGCCGCCGAAGATCAAAGCCAGCCGGCGGGCCGCTGCACGCACGGGTGCGTCTCAGTCCGCGGCGACCGGGACGGCTGAGATGTGCCGAATCTCGTCCTCGTCCATCGGCCAGTGCTCGAGGGGGAAGTGGCACGCCGCCGCGTGCTCGCCCTCACCGACCGAGCGGAGCTCCGGCGTGTCGACGTTGCACTTGCCGTCGACGAACCGCGGGCAGCGCGGATGGAACCGGCAGGCTGCCGGTGGATTGAGCGGGCTCGGCACGTCGCCGGTCAGCACGATCTGCTTCCGCGAGCGCCCGAGAGTTGGATCGGCGATCGGTACGGCCGAGAGCAGCGCGCCCGTGTACGGATGCTTCGGCTCCGTGTAGAGCTGCTGGCTCCCGCCCACTTCGACAACCTTGCCGAGATACATGACGAGAACGCGCTCCGAGATGTGCCGCACCACGTTGAGGTCGTGCGCGATGAAAATGTAGGTGAGGTCGAAGTCGCGTTGCAGGTCCTTCAGCAGGTTCAGGATCTGCGCCTGCACCGACACGTCGAGGGCCGACACCGGCTCGTCGCAGATGATCAGCTTCGGGTTGATCGCGAGCGCCCGCGCGATGCCGATGCGCTGGCGCTGGCCGCCGGAGAACTCGTGCGGGAAGCGGTTGTAGTGCTCGGGGTTCAGGCCGACGATCTCGAGCAGCTCCTGTGCGCGGCGCCTGCGCTCCGAGTCCTCGCCGATCCCGTGCACCTCGAGCGGCTCCGCGATGATCGAACCGACGCGCTTGCGCGCGTTCAGCGACGCGTACGGATCCTGGAACACCATCATCATGTCGCGCCGGATCGGCCGCATCTCGGCGCGGCTGAGATGCGTGATGTCGCGCCCGTCGAAGGTCACCGTGCCGCCGGTCGGCTCGAGCAGCCGAGCGAGGCAGCGCGCCATCGTCGACTTGCCGCAGCCGGACTCGCCGACGACGCCGAGCGTCTCGCCCCGCCTGACGGTGAAGCTGACGTCGTCGACCGCCTTGACCTGCCCGACCTCCTTCTGGAAGACGAGCCCACGCGTGACCGGGAAGTACTTCTGGAGGTTCTCGACGACGAGAAGGTCTTCCGCCACTAACAGCACCTGTTCGTCGGGATCACGCAGCGTCCTCCGCCATCATCGCGGCGCGCTTGCGCGCCCAGATGCGGGCGCGCGCCTCCTCGTCGAGATGGCAGCGGAACTCGTGGTTCTCGCCGACCGTCGACGGGCGAAGCTCCGGCAGCTCGACGCGGCACTCGTTCATCACGAACTCGCAGCGAGGATGGAACGCGCAACCGGACGGCGGGTGAAGGAGCGACGGTGGCTGGCCGGGGATCTGCTCGAGCCGCGTCGTGATCACGTTCGGCCGCGGGAGGGAGCCGAGCAGGCCCCACGTGTACGGCATCTCCGGCTTCACGAACAGATCGTCGACCTTGGCCTGCTCGACGACGCGCCCGCCGTACATCACGAGCACGTCGTCGGCGAGCTCGGCGACCACGCCCAGGTCGTGCGTGATCATGACGATCGCCATCTCGTGCTCTTCCTGCAGGCGCTGCATCAGCTTCAGGATCTGCGCCTGCGTCGTCACGTCGAGCGCGGTCGTCGGCTCGTCGGCAATCACGACCTCGGGGTTGTTGATCAGCGCCATCGCGATCATCACGCGCTGGCGCATACCGCCGGAGAACTGATGCGGGTAGTCGTCGACACGCTGGTCGGCGCGCGGGATCTCGACCTCCTTGAGCAGGTCGATCGCGCGCTTGCGCGCCTCCTTGCGGGTCACGTCGTTGTGCAGCAGCACCGTCTCCTCGAGCTGCCACCCGATCCGCTTGACGGGGTTCAGCGACGTCATCGGGTCCTGGAAGATCATCCCGATCCGGGAGCCGCGGATCTTCCGCAGCTCCGAGGTCGATGCGCCGAGGAGCTCACGTCCGTCGAACATCACCGAGCCGCTGACGATCGAATTGCGCTTCTCGACGAGCCCCATCACGGAGAGGAACGTCACACTCTTCCCCGAGCCGGACTCGCCGACCACGCCGAGCGTACGGCCCCGGTCGAGCTCGAAGCTCACGCCAGAGACCGCCTTCACGACGCCGTCGTCGGTCCGGAAGCTCGTCTGCAGGTCCTTGACTTCGAGCAGAGCCATTGGCTACGTCAGGCGGATTCTCGGGTCGAGGAACGCGTAGGCGACGTCGACGATGAAATTGAACACGATCACCGCCATGGTCGCAAAACAGATGACGCCGGCAATGACCGGAAGGTCGAACACGCTGTAGGACTGGATGATCTGCCGGCCGAGGCCCGGCAGGTTGAAGATCTGCTCGGTGAAGATCGCGCCGCCGAGGGCGAGGCCGATGTCCATGCCGAGGATCGTCACGATCGGCAGCATGCTGTTCCGCAGCACGTGCTGGATCATCACCCGGCGCTCGGACGCGCCCTTCGCTCTGGCTGTGCGCACGTAGTCCTCGGACATCGTCTCCATCACGTTCGCCCTGATCAGGCGCACGTAGAGCGCGGCAAAGAGGATCATGAAGACGATCCAGGGCAAGATCATGTGGTAGGCCCACTGAATCGGGCCGCTACACGAGGCTCCCGCGTTGCCGGTGAAGAAATTGCAGTAGCCGGCGATCGGAGTGAGGTGGAGCTTGTAGCCGATCGCGAACGAGAGGATCAGGCCGATCCACACGGGATGCGCCGAGATCCCGATGAGCACGAACGTCATCGACGCGCGATCCATCAGGGATCGCGGCCGGAGCGCGGAGAGGATCCCGATCGGGATCGAAAGCGACAGCCAGAAAACGGCGCCGCCGAAGACGAGTGAGGCGGTGACCGGCGCATCCTGACCGATCATCCAGCGGACGGATTGCCGGGTGATGTAGGAGGTGCCGAGAGATCCCTTGTGGATGAGGTTCCAGAGGAAGATCCAGTACTGCTGCCACACGGGGATGTTCAGGTGGTAGAAGCGCGCGACGCGCGCCACGTCCTGAGCGTTCGCATTGCGTCCGGCGATCAGCTTCGCCGGATCCGACGGGATCACGAAGAAGATCAGGTACGTGACGATGGTCGCCACGAAGAACAGGAAGATCGCCCAAAAGATGCGACGGATGAGGAAGTAGCCCATGTTCTCTCGCCAGTCTCGGAGACTGCTGGAGGGGCGCCGGAGCGCCCCTCCACACAGTAGTTGATCCTGCTTCTACCTTTCGGCTAGCCGACCGTCAGTGCGTTGAAGTCGGGCTCTCCGAAGTACGTGCTGTAGATCCAGTTGCCGACGCGCTTCGAGGTATAGAAGCGCGCGCTTTCGATCTCGTACGGGACCCACGGTGCGTAGTCCTTCATGACCGTCAGGTCGAGAGAGGCGTACGCCTCCGCGCGGGCCTTGCCCGAGAGGGCCGCCGCGGCGTCCATCTGCTTGTTGAGCGCCGGGGCGTTCAGGTACGACATGTCGGTGTTGTTGTTCGCCTGAATCGACCGACCATCGAGAAGCACGTTGATGTAGTCGAACGGGTCGAAGTAGTCAGCACACCAACCGGCACGCGCGATGTTGTACGACGTGCCCTTGGTCTCGATGGTGTTGTAGTACACGGTGCCCGGAGTCGGGACGTCGTTGTACTTCAGGCCCATCTGCTTGAGGTTGAACTCCATCTGCTGCGCACCGGACACGCCGGCGGGGCTCGTGGAGTGGATGACGTTCAACGCCGGAGCGTTCGTCAGGGCGCTGCCGCCGATCTGCTTCGCCTTCGTGGCATTCGCGCCGTTCCAGGCGTAGATCTTGTACGGCTTGTAGCCCGGGATGCCCGGAACCAGGATCTGGTCCGTCCGCTGGCCGGCGTACTTGCCGAGCAGGCGGAGGAGCGCAGGCCGGTCGATGCCCCAGTTGAGCGCCTTGCGGACCGCGAGGCTGTTCGTCGGGGCGCGAGCGGTGTTGAGCAGGGCGTAGATCACGCACGCGGTCGGGCCGACGTGGAACTGGCCTCCGGGAGCGTTCGGCGTGCCCAGAGTCGCGGCAGCGGTCGGCGGGACCTGGCTCATGTCCATGTCGGTCTGGCCGGCCTTCGTCTCCAGGAGCGATTGATCCTGGTTCGTGTTGCTCGTGAACACGATCTCGTCCGGGTTCGCCGGCCGGTTGCCCTTGTAGTACGGGTTCCGCTTGAGCACCAGCGTCTTGCCCGGATCACGGCTCGCGATGTAGTACGGGCCGGCCGATGGGTAGACGTTCTCGCCCGTCGTGGTGTACGGCATGTTCGGCTTTACCGCACCGAACCACTGCATGCTGAGGTACGACACGAACGTCGGGTTCGGGTGCGTCAGGTGGAAGGTCAGGGTGAGACCCTTCGCCGTGATGCCCGAGATGTGCTGCGTCTTGCCGGCGAGGAACGCCTCGCCGCCGGCGATGACCTTTTGGAACTGGTCGTTGACGCCGTAGGGGGAGCCCATCTTCGGGCTCAAGTTCCGCTCCCACGCCCGCTGGTACGCAGCCGCGGTGACCGGCGAGCCGTCGCTGAACTTCAAGCCCGGCCGGATGTGGAACGTGTAGGTGAGACCACTGTTCGAGACGGTCGGGAACGACGTCGCCGCCTCCGGATAGAGCTCGCTGCCGGCCTGCCCGTTCTTCTCGGGGAAGTTCACGAGCAGCATCTGGGTGGTGTAGAGCATCGCCCAGTCGTTCGTCACGTAGGCGAGGCCCGGGTCGACCGTGTCGAAGTCCGTGCTGGACTGATCGATCCGGAGGACGCCGCCCTTGTGCGCCTTGGTCGACGCCACCGTGCCCGGCCGGCTCGTCGCCGAGCCCGCGGCCGCGACGGTCGTCGCCGCAACAAGCAGAGCCACTCCCGTTGTCAAAAGCAACAGGGAGAGCACATGCTTCTTCCGCATTAAAACTCCTTCCTCTCGTTCCGCCCCGCCCTTGGAAGCGGCGGCGCCCAATCGTAGTGACGGGATGCTGAAAACACCAGCGTCCGGTTAGACGCCGGGACGTGCCGATGGTTAGGGGTGCCGGGGCCGCGAACGCTCACTTGCCGAGCTCCGGCGGATGAAGATGAAGTGGCGGCTTGAAGCCGGTCGTCGTCGTTGCCGGGTGGCGCGCCGGGGGCCTCGTGCGTCCGCAGGCAGCGAGTTGGGTACCGGCGAGGATCGTCATGAGGAGTAGGAGCGCGGTGGAGAGCCGGCTAGATGCGGGCGCGCGGGTCGAACGCATCCCGGAGGCCGTCGCCGAGCAGGTTGAACGCAAGCGTCGTGAACAGGATGCAGAGGCCCGGCCAGACCATCAGCCAGGGCTGGACCAGGTAGTAGTCCGGCGCCGTCGAGAGCAGGTTGCCCCAGCTCGCGGTCGGGAGGTCGATGCCGAGGCCAAGGAACGACAACCCGGCCTCCGCGATGATCGTCTGCGCGACGATCAGCGACGCGTAGACGATGATCGGCGCGACGAGGTGCGGGAGGATGTGCGAGCGCATGATGCGCACGTCGCTCGCGCCGGTCATCCGCGCGGCCTCCACGAACTCCTTCTCGCGCAGCGAGAGGACGATGCCGCGGATGATGCGCGCCGGATAGAACCACCCGAAGATCGTGAAGATCAGCGCGAGCGTGAGGACGCCCTTCGAGAGGAAGCCGAGCGTCAGGTTGTTCATGCTCGGCCCCATCACGATCCGCACCGCGATGATGAAGAGCAGCTGCGGGAACACCATGACGATCTCGATCATCCGGGAGACGACCGTGTCGATCCAACCGCGGAAGTAGCCGGCGATGAGGCCCATGACGATACCGAGTGAGACCGAGCCGACGGTCGCGAGGACCGCGACCTCGAGGGAGGTCTGCGCGCCGTAGAGCAGCCGCAGGAAGAGGTCGCGGCCGAGGTTGCTGTCCCCACCGAGCAGCAGGTACGCCGTGTGCCGCGTCGCGGTGTACCCGGGCTCGCCTGGGAAGAGCTTGATGTGCGTGAACGGCCCGACCGGGGCAAAGGTGTTCGCATCGACGCCGTTCGTGAAGATGTCGTTCGGCCCGTGATGCAAGAGCCACGCCGCGATCGGCCCGCCGGCGAACGCGGCGAGGAACAGGAAGACGATGAAGTAGATGCTCGCGACCGCGAGCCGGTCGCGCTTGAACCGGATCCAGACGAGCTCCCAGTAGCCGCGGGCGACGAATGCGGAGCCGTCGGCGACGACCGGCTCGGCGTCGAGCGCGACGGCGTCGTCGGTCTGAAGGTCGACCCTGGTGCTCACGGGCGGCGCAACACTAGCCGATCACAGGGGCGACCGTGAGCATTTCGTGGATGAGACGGCGCACGGATCCCGAAGTTAGGCGCCGGATCCGAGATTCCTGTTAGCAGCGCGGCAAATGACTCGCGGAAGGGCTAGCCCGCAAGGGCGTCCGCACCGGCCACGACCTCGAGAATCTCCTGCGTGATCTCGGCCTGCCGGGCCCGGTTCATCGCGAGCGTCAGGCTGTCGATCAGCTCGCCCGCTGCCTTCGACGCGTTCCGCATTGCCGTCATCCGAGCGCCCTGCTCCGAGGCGGCCGACTCGAGCAGCGCGCGATAGAGCTCGGTCTCGACGTACACCGGCAGCAGCCGCGCGAGGATCTCCTCGGGCTCGGGCTCGTAGATGAAGTCCGGCGTTCCCTGCGTGGCGTGGTCGTCGCGCTCGGCATCTTCGTCCCCGGTGGCTTCGAGCAGATCGGTCGGGATCGGCAGGAGCTCGCGCACTGTCACCTTCTGCGTGAGCGCGGAGACGAACGCGTTGTAGACGACGTAGACGGCGTCCACGTCGCCTGAGGTGTACGCCTCGGAGACTGCGTGCGCGACCGCCTGCGCGTCGCGGTACTCGGGACGCTCGCTGAAGCCGGTCCACGACTGCACGACGTTCAACCTGCGAAACCGCAGCGTCGAGCCGGCCTTGCGCCCGGTCGAGAACCACACGACCTCGCGGCCCTCGGACCGGTGCTCACGCTGGAGCGCGAGCGAGCGGCGGATCACCTGTGCGTTGAAGCCGCCGGCGAGGCCGCGGTCGGCGGTGACCGGCACGATCGCGACGGTCTTCACCTGTTCTCGACGCTCGAGGAGCGGCAGCCGGACTGCGCCCGCTGCCTGCGAGACGCCTGCCATCAGCTCGAGCATGCGGTCGGCATACGGCCGCATCGCCTCGATGCGCATCTGCGCGCGCCGCAGGCGCGCCGACGCCACGAGCTCCATCGCGCGCGTCACCTTGCGCGTGTTCGTGATCGAGCGGACGCGCCGCTTCAGGTCCTGCGTCGATGCCACGTGCTACGCAGCCTCTTCCGTGCTCGTCGCGAAACGGCCCTTGAGCTTCTCGATCTCGCCGTTCAGCTGCTCGGCCGTCTCGTCGGAGAGGTCGCCGCTCTCGCGGATCGTCTTGTAGATCTCACCCTGGGCGCGCAGGCTCTCGCGCAGCTCCTCCTGGAAGCGCGGAACGTCCTCGGTCGGAATGTCGTCGAGGTCGCCGTTCACGCCGGCGTAGAGCGCCGCGACCTGCTCCTCCATCGGCCACGGCTGGTACTGCGGCTGATTCAGCGTCGCGACCATCTTCTCGCCGCGGTTCAGCGCCGACTGCGTCGCCTGGTCGAGCTCGGAGCCGAACTGCGCAAACGCCTCGAGCTCCCTGTACTGGGCCAGGTCGAGGCGCAGGCGGCCGGCGACCTTCTTCATCGCCTTCGTCTGCGCCGACGTGCCGACCCGCGACACGCTCGTGCCGAC
>DASRGQ010000001.1:0-8338 GCA_035650975.1 Gaiellaceae bacterium | reverse complement strand
GCGGCTACCGCGCGAGAAGCTCTCCGAGCTTGAGCGTCGTGTTCAGGTTCCTCACGGTCAGCTCCTTGTACGCGGCGCCTCCGATCAGCTTGCGCATGACGCTCCGGTTGAGCGCGTCGCGTCTCGTCGCCCACAAGATCGCGCCGTTCGTCGCCTTCACCTCTTCGATCGCGGGATCCGGATGGAGCTCGCGGATGATGCGCCTCGCGTCGGTGCCGCGGCGGACGAACGCCACGTTCGCGCGTACGCCGTCGTCGCCCACCCACGACTTCGGGATCGCCTTCACGATGCGCGCGTACGCGGCGCGGTCGAGAACGACGACCTTGACGGGCAGCGCGAGGCGTTCCTCGACTGCGGTCTCGATCATCGACTCGAGCCTGGCGGGATCAGGCCCGCGGCTCTCGAAGAGGACGTTCCCGCTCGCGATGTAGGTCGAGACGTCCTCGAGCCCGAGCGACTCGAAGCACGATTTCAGGTCGGCCATCTTGATCAGCGTCTTTCCTGCGACGTTGATGCCTCTCAGCAGTGCCACGTACCGCACGCTCCGCACGGTACCGTGGCGCCGGATGACGGAGCACCGCGTCACCGCGGACGGAAGAGCGCGCGTCCTCGCCGACGGCCGGGAGATGCCGTTGCTCGGGCTCGGCGTCTGGCAGGTGCGGAAGGGGCGCGAGTGCGTGGACGCCGTTCGCTGGGCGCTCGAACTCGGGTATCGGCACGTCGACACGGCCCAGGCGTACGGGAACGAGGAGAGCGTGGGCGAGGGGCTCCGTGCGAGCGGCGTACCGCGCGACGAGGTGTTCGTCACCACGAAATTCTTTCCGTCGCGCAAGGACCCGGTCGCGGAGGTCGAGCGGAGCCTGCAGCGGCTCGGGCTCGACTACGTCGACCTCTACATCATCCACTGGCCCGAGGGCGGCCCCACGTGGGCCTGGCCTGGCATGGAGCGGGCGCGTGAGGCAGGCCATGCGCGCTCGATCGGGGTGTCGAACTTCGGCGTCGACGAGCTGCGGCAGCTGCTCGACACCGCGAGCGTGCCTCCGGTCGTCGACCAGGTGCAGTTCAGCCCGTTCGAGTACCGCAAGTCGCTCCTCGACTCGTGCAGCCGGAACGGGATCGTGCTCGAGGCGTACAGCACCCTCGGGACAGGCAGTCATCTCCGCAGCGAGGCGGTTGCGCGGGTGGCGGAGCGACACGGACGGACGCCTGCCCAGGTGCTGCTGCGCTGGTGCATCGAGCGCGGGATCCCCGTCATTCCGAAGTCGTCTCACCGCGACCGCATCGCGGAGAACGGGCAGCTCTTCGACTTCGCGCTGTCGGCCGAGGACCTCGCAGAGCTCGACGCGCTCGACCGCACCGGCGGCACCGACAAGGCGCTCGAGCGCAGATGGTGGCGGAGGTGAGGGCGCACCGCCTGACGCCGGTCCGTCAGCTCACGCTGAGCCGCGCGACCATCCCGTACTGGCGGTGGCCGGGGACCGAGCACGAGAGCGTGTAACGGCCGGCGGCGAGCTGCAGCGTCTTCGTCACGCGCTCGCTCGGCGCCATCAGCTTGAACGTGATCGGCTTCGCACCCTTCCGATCGGGCTGGATCACGAGGTCGTGGTTGTCCATCCCGAAGTTGATCGCCTGGAAGATGACGGTGCCGTGCGGGACCTTGAGCCGTGAGAGCGTCAGCGAGTACTCCTTCTCGACCACCTGCACGTAGGTGGGGCTCTGGACGCGCGCACCCGCGCTCGTCGGCAGCAGGGAGCAGCCGACGGCGGCCAGTCCCGCTCCGATGAGACGGTGCACTCTCATACGAGGTTGAAGCGCGGCAGCTTCTTGGCGTCGGGGAGGATGCGGTCGGAGTCGACGTCGAACCAGTGCTCGAGCAGCGAGGCGTAGACCGAGCGGAAGTCGACGGTGTGCTTGAGGTTCCCGTCACGGTCGAGGCCGCGGGAAAGCCCGGGGAACTCGCCGACCATCTTGTGCCGCACGTTGGCGCCCATCAGGAAGCCGACGCCGGCGGCACCGTGGTCGGTCCCGTTCGAGTCGTTCTGCTCGGCGCGGCGTCCGAACTCGCTCCACAGAAGCGTCACGACGCGGCCGCCGAGACGGCGGATCTCGAGGTCGTGCTGGAACGCCGCCAGGCAGTCGGCGACCTCCTTCGCGCCGTTTGCGAGCGCACCCGGCTCGTCGGAGTGGGTGTCGTAGGAGCCCGGCGCCTGCAGGGCGACAGCGCGGATCGGAAAGCCCGCATGGAGGAGCGCGGCGAGCCCCGCGAGCCGGCGGCCGAAGTCCGTCTCCGGATACTTCGCCTTCGTGTTGTAGTGGGCCTCGCCGTCGTCGCCGATGAACCGGCCGAGCTGCCGGCGGAGCTGGTCGGCCTGACCGATCGTCTTGCTCGCGTTCGTGAGGATCGGGTCGGTCTCGTCGACGAGCCCGCCGAGCGAGCCGAGCGCCTCCTGCAGCAGCACCCCGGGCACGTCCCAGACGTTGTGCGAGTCGAATCCGTAGTCGCCGGGGTTCGTCAGCGTGGCGACCGGCACGCGAGCGGTCGCGAGCGACGGCATCAGCGACGAGTCGAGCGACAGACCCTGCATCGCGTTGTCCTCGTCGCCGATCACGTCGAGCAGCCGGCCGAGCCAGCCGGTCGACTGCCGCGTGTCGAGCGCCCCGACCTCCCAGAAGTGGCGTGAGGTGAAGTGCGACTGGTCCGGGTGGTAGTAGCCGATCGCAGGGAAGACGGTCAGCCGCCCGTGCTGATGGAGGTGCGAGAGCGACTCGAACGACGGGTGCCAGTGCAGTCTCGAGTCGCCCGAGAACGGCTTCCCTTCGTCCGGTTTGAGGGCGAGCGAAGGCCGAAGGTGCCGGTAGCGCGGGTCGCCGCTCGGGTAGAGGAGCGAGAGCGAGTCCCACCCTCCCGGCGCGAAGACCGTCACGAGCACGCGGTCGTTGCGGCCCGCCGCCGACGCACGCGCGATCGCCTCGTCGAGCGCGCGCGGCGCGAGCGCGGAGGCACCGTAGACGGTCAACGCCGCGCCGAGCGACCGCGACAGGAACGTTCGCCGGTCGAGGCCGGTGCCGGCGGGGTCGGGCATGCCCGGCTCGACCGCAGGCAGGCCGCGGCCTGCCTTCGCGAACCCGCGCGTCAGGAGCTGGGAGCGGGAGAACTCGGCACAGCTGCGGCAGTCACTCATGCTGTCTGCATCTCCGGGGATACGGCCACGAGGTGGCGGAGGGCGTTGTAGGTCAGCATCGGGAAGGCGCGCTGCCTCCCCTCGTCGGCGATCGCCGCCGCCATCGTCTTCTCGGCGTACGCGAGGAGTGCCTTCCGCGTGTGGTCCGTGAGGCGCACGCCGCCCCAGAAGGCGATCGCCTTGTCGACGAGCTCCTTCGGGTCACTCGGAGGCCGGTCCTTCGGGCTCGCGTGATCCGGGTTGAACGCGTGCTTCTCGAGCGCGCGCCGCGCGATCAGCCAGCGAGCGCGGAACCGCGACGTGTCGAGCCAGCGGTCGTCGTTCCATCCCGACACGTTCGGCGGGTAGAAGAGCTGCTGCCCGGCCATCGCGTCGAGCCAGATCCAATCCTCGGTCGAGATCCGGTCACCGCGCCTTCGCAGCAGGCCGGCCGTGTAGACGACGGGCGACTTCGTCATCCGCGGTCCTTCGTAGAGGAGCGGATGCTTGAGAATCGCGCCGACGACTGGGCGGATGTTGTGGCCCGACTGCACGTAGAGCGTCTGGAGCGCGGCTCGTGTCGCGTCGTCAGGCGGCACCGGGACGAAGTAGCCCCACAGCTTGTTCACGAAGTAGGCCGGGTGCTTCGGGTGGGCGATGCAGAGCCTCACCGCCGACTTCCAGTTGAGGGCTCCGACCTTGCCGAAGACCACCTTCATCGCGTCGTCGTGGTTCTCGCGCTTGAAGCGGAAGTTCTTCCAGCCGTAGCCGTTCTGGTAGTCGGCAGTCCACCCCGTCAGCGCGCGCGCCTGCTCGCGGACGTCGCGCTCGGTGTAGCCGGCGTCGACGCCGAGCGTGAAGAGCTCCATGAGCTCCCGCGCGTAGTTCTCGTTCGGCGAGCCTTTCATCGAGTTGAGGCCGTTGAGGTAGAGCAGCATCGCGGGGTTGATCGTCACCCGCATCGCGAGGCCCTCGAACGAGCCGAGCCCGATCTCGCGGAAGAGCTCGTTCTGCTGGAGCATGATGCGCTGGCTTCCGACGGTCTCGTTCGAGGTCGCGAACCAGTCGTGCCAGACGAGCGTCATCCTCTCGACGAGGGGCTGCGACGTCCGCACCATGCGGTCGAGCCACCAGAGGTGATCGTGGCCGAACGCATCCTTCGGCGCGATCGGGTGTCCGTCGACAGCCGGAGGCTTGCCGACGAGCCGGTCGGGGCCGTGCGGGCGGACGAGCGACTCAACCGCCCCGTGGAGGCCCTTCTTCGCGAGCGCGTCGTCCTCGCCGGGGCGCGGCCCGAAGCCTGCGCGCCAGAGGAGGCGCTCTGCCTGTTCGGGACCAAAGGGTCCCTTGTGGACCGGGACGGGCACGGAGTCCATGACTGCGTCCGCGGGAAAAACCTGCGCCGCAGGTCACGAAATCACCCGTCGGGGTGACGGGGCGAAGATGAGGAGAACGCCTCATGAAACGGAGACCACGGGCGCCTACGCTTCGGCAAACGCAACCGAAAGGGGGCCGAGATGGCGAAGGTGTCGAAAGCGACGGCGACGGGCGGCGGCGATTACGGACCGGTGGTCGACCGGCACGAGGAGGTCGAGGGGTACCGGATCGGCTTCACGACGTTCCGCGACGACATCGACGGGACGCCGCTCCTCAAGGGGCTGCCGGAGGATCGCTGCCAGTGCCCGCATTGGGGCTACGTGATCAGCGGCAAGGTGACGTTTCGCTTCCCGGGGCACGACGAGACGTACGAGGCGGGTGACGCCTTCTACACCCCGGCGGGCCACATTCCGGTCAAGCACGAGCCCGGCAGCGAGGTGGTGATGTTCAGCCCCGCCGAGGAGCTCCGCGAGACGGAGGCGGTGATCATGAAGAACATGCAGGCGATGCAGCCGGCCTAACCGCCGGCAAGCTCGAACTCGGGCAGCAGGCCGTGCTGCATCGCGAACAGCGCCGCACCGGCGCGCGTCGACGCGCCGATCTTCGCGTAGATGTGCTCGGCGTGGTTGCCGACGGTCTTCGGCGCGATCGAGAGGCGCTGCGCGATCTCCTTGTTCGGTAGACCGCGTGCGAGCAACGTGAGCACCTCCACCTCGCGCCGCGTCAGCCCTGCCGGCCCCTCCCGTCGGCGTGAAACGCGGTGCCCCGCTGCGCCGAGGACGGCCTCGACCGCCTCGACGTCGAGGCGGCCCTGCTTCGCCTCTGCTCGCAGCTCCGCAGCAGCCGTCTCCGCTGACAACGGCAGGCGGTAAGGGCGAGGCTCGCACATCGCCTGATACGCGTCTGCTGCGGCGAGCACCCGGGCGGGCCGGGAGATGGCCGCCCCGGAGAGTCGGCGAGGGTAGCCCGAGCCGTCCAGGCGCTCGCGGTGCTGCACCGCGACCGCCGCGAGCGGTGCGAGCGAGTCGGCTTGATGGAGCATGCGCTCGGTGAGGTACGGATGCATCCGCACCCGTTCCCACTCTCCGGCGCCGAGCGGGCCGGGCTTGTCCCAGATCGCGTTCGACACACCGATGCGGCCGAAGTCGTGAACGAGCCCGGCCCGCCGCACGAGCCGAACATCGTCGTCCCCTAGGCCGAGCTGGGTGCCCGCCTGCGCGGCGAGCTCTGCGACCGCCGGCGCGTGCCCGAGGAAGAAAGGGGACTTGAGATCGATGAAGTTGGCGATTGCGAGGAGCGCTGCGTCGATCTGCGAGCCTGTGAGCACGATCTCGAGTGCCGGCTCGGCCTCGATGACGACGTCCCACGTCCCGGTCGACTCGAGCCCTGCGAGGACGATCTCGGCATCGCGTTCGACGAGGTCGGCAAGAGACGGATCGAAGTGCTTGCCGCGTCGCTTCTGCGCGAGGTTCCGCACGGCCGCGGCTCCGCCGACGCGGTACGCGACCTCCGCGAACTCGGCGACCGCCGCGAGCCGGGCCGCGATCGGAATGTCGTCTCCTGCGAGGTGGCCGGGCCACCCGCGGCCGTCCCAGCGCTCGTACGCGGCGCTGAGCGCCTCGAGCACCGGCTGCTGAAGGCCGAGCTGCTCGCCGAGCGTGCGTGCCATCTCCGCGTGATGCTCGACCATCCCGTCCACTTCGCGGTGGCCCGACAGCACGAACTCGAGACCGAGCCGGAAACGATGGAGCGGCGGATGCCCCGCCCCGAGAAAACGGAATCCGGAGAAGGTCATCCGGAGGCTGCGCAGGTCGTGCTGGTACTTGAGCGCCTTGGTGGCGATGTCGTCCCCGAACCATCTCGCCTGCTCGTGGGCGTCGGAGTGACAGCCGACGTTCACGAGGAGCGCCGTGTAGTACACGGCCGCTCGCGCATCGGGGTCGAGCCCGATCCGCTCGCCGAGACGCGTCGCGATCACGCACTGCCGGAGAACGTGCTCCATCGGCTGGCCGAAGCCGAGATCGATTCCGAGCGACAAAGCCGCCACGAGCTCGGCGAGCCGCACCCGCTGCCCCTCCGCTCCGTTGCGCACAGGGCGAGCGTACTCGGTACGAGGTCGTCATCCTTGCGAGGATTCGCCGGGATGACCGTCGAGGAGCTACGGGCCCTCGCACACCTGCAAGGGATCGAGGCGGACGACACCGATCTCGAGGCCGTGCGCGACTTCCTCGCGGTGTTCCTCCCCGCGGTCGAGGAGCTCGCAGCGCTTCTGCCTGCGGATTCGCAGGGACCGGAGCCGCTCGAATGACCGTCGTGCGGCTCGCGCGGATGCTGCGCGACGGCGAGCTTTCCCCGCTCGAGGCGGTGACGGACGTGCTCGAGCGCATCCGGTCACGGGACGGCGCGTTGAACACGTTCATCAGCGTCCGCGCGGAGGAGGCGCTGCGCGAGGCGGAGGCAGCGGAGCGGAGCAGGGAGCGGGGGCCGCTGTGGGGCGTGCCGCTGGCGGTGAAGGACGTGCTCGACGTCGCAGGCTCCGTGACGACTGCGGGATCGCGCATCCTTGCCGGCCACGTCGCCGACGAGGATGCCGAGGCGGTCGCGCGACTCCGGGCCGCCGGAGCGATCGTCGTCGGCAAGACGAACACGCACGAGTTCGCGTACGGGCCGACGACGACCAGCGCGCACTTCGGCCGTGCGTGCAACCCGTGGTCGCTCGACCGCGTCTGCGGCGGCTCGAGCGGGGGCAGCGGCGGCGCCGTCGCCGCGGAGCTCGTGCCCGCTGCGCTCGGAACCGACACCGCCGGGTCGATCCGCATCCCAGCGGCGTTCTGCGGCGTCACCGGTGTGCGGCCGTCGACGGGGCTCGTTTCGACGCGCGGGATGGTGCCGCTGTCGTGGTCGGTCGACACGGTCGGGCCGATGGCGACGACGGCGGAGGACTGCGCGCTGCTCCTCGAGGTGCTCGCCGGCAAGCGCCCGGCGCCCGGCTTGCCGGGCGAGCCGACCGTTGGTGTCGTCGACGCCCTGTTCGAGGGCGGCATCGAGCCGGGAGTCGCTTTCGCAGCGCGAAATGCGGTCGAGGCACTCCGCGAGGCCGGCGTGCGGACGCGGAGCGTCGAGCTGCCCCACCTCGACCGAGCGCCGGTGGTGCAGCAGGCGCTGCAGTTTCCGGAGGCAACCTCGATTCACCTCGAGTGGCTGCGCACGCGCCTCGGCGACTACGGAGTGGACGTGCGCGGGCGCTTGCTCGCCGGGCTGTTCGTCCCCGCGACGGCCTACGTGACGGCCTTGCGGGCGCGCGGTGTGATCGCCGCCGGTTTTCGCGCCGCCGCGGAGCCGTTCGACTGCCTCGTCGCGCCGACGCTGCCGTCGGTCGCGCCCGTGTTCGGGCGCTCGGGCCCGCTCGAGGAGAACCTCTTCCGTCAGGGGCTCCTGCGGTACACGGCCCCGTGGAGCCTCGTCGGCTGGCCGGTGGTCTCGGTGCCGTGCGGATTCGCCGACGGGATGCCGGTCGGCCTCGCGATCGTCGGCAGGCGCTACCGCGACGCCGACGCGCTGTCTGTTGCCGCGCGCTTCCAGCAGGCGACCGACTGGCACGTGCAGCGACCGCCGTCGGTGCACGAACGCTCCGCGGTCGCGGACAGCTGATCCCCCGTTTGTAAGGCGCCTTGGACCGGCGTAGGGTAGAGCCGGTTCCGACTGGAGGTTGAGGTATGGCGAGCAAGTTGAGGATCAAGGTGAACGGCCTTGTTCATTCGGTGACGGCGTCGTTGGATACGCCGCTTCTGTATGTGCTG